>JBBQWW010000051.1:0-26916 GCA_038210245.1 Acidimicrobiales bacterium | reverse complement strand
AGCCCGGACCTCGACCGGTCCAGCCCCGGTGACCAGCGTCCGGGCCACGGCGTGGCCGTTGCGGACCACCAGCCGGTGGCCCTGGTCGTCGAGTTCGTGAACGAACGAGCTCACATAGGCGTCGACCTCGGCCTCCAGGGCGGCGGCCAGCATGCACCTCGCCCCCTCGGCGACCAGTTCGTCCAGCGTGGTGGACAGCTCCGCGTCCGCGGTCGCATCAACATGTACTCTCAGCATTGGCGTTCCTTCCTCGCCGGCGTTCCACCGCCAGCGCTTCTCTGATTGGTTCAAAGAGGAAGGTACGTCGCGCCCTCGGTCAGGTGGTGCATCCACAAGTTCTGGTTATAACTCGCGATCGTGCTCGGACCGGAACTAGCCCTATGCCCTTGGCGGGTCGTAGAATTTGGGTCCCATGGTTGACCGTTACGACCCGCCCTCTGGCACCCCGACTGACATCGTCTATGCAGCAGGTCGGGCCATCGTGACATTGCAGGAAGGTCGCGTGCTGAAGTGGGAGGCGTCAAGGGATGCGGTCGACCAGTGGGCCCGGAGCCAAGGACTCAATCCTGGGCTGGCCGGAGAGAACGATGACGCCGAGATGTGGTTCTAGCACCGACTCCATCGTCTCGCCCTTCGCCTAGGTAGGCCGGGGGAGTGACTCAGGCCACCGGGAGTCCTCGGAATGGAGGAGGCTTCCTGGCCTTGGAGATGGCCACGATGTTGGCATTGATCCGGTTCCAGTCGGTCAGATCCTCGGCGTGATCGAGACAGGCTTCCACCTGGTGCCAGGCCCCATCTAGTCCTCGAACCGGCCGTCGAACTCAACGGGCTCCGGAAAGCGAATCAGGGCACCGGTGATCCTCACCAGGCGGAAACAGCCACCTGGCTGAGGGGAGAAGGACTCGGGGCCATCGTCCATCGTTCGAAGGCTAGATCCGTTGGAGGGCTGGATCAGGCTTGGACGGATACCTCCCAGACTCCAGACGAGATCACTTCGGGACCACCGGGCGGAGGCTTGACAACGCCTTCTGCTGCTTCAGCCTCCTCGGCGGTGGCGAAGACCATCACTCCCATCCCGTGGCCAGCTCCATCGTGGCACCAGGTGCCCGATTGGAAACCCGGTTGGGCCTTTGCCATGGGCACGACAATCTCATGAAGCATCTTGTCTGCCTCCTCGGGTGTGCCTACAAGCTTGACCTGCAATACCAACGCACTAGCCATCTACTGAGCCTCCTGTCGTTCGCCACCAACGGTGACCGCATCTCGACCCTACGAGGTATCCCTTCGACACGCTGAAGATCCTGCGGGTTGATCTCCGGGGTCCGTCTAGGAAGCGGCAGCGGTTGCAAAGTTTAGTGACAGTGGCACTGACAGAAGATCCGCTGACACCTTGGCTCATGATCCATGAGGCCCCCGAGCTTCCGTCCATCGAGACCTACCGGTCGGAGTGCCTCGTTTATGCGGTGGCGGACGAAGGGATCCTCGGCATCTGGGGAGGGACATCGACGAAGGAGCGGATGGCGATGAGGGCACACGGGGTGGCAGTCGCGTAGACCCGTTGACTCCGCGTTGATTAGTGACGTGGGAATGGGTGTCTTTCGGTGGCAGCAGGTGTCAGGTGGTACACACGTTGAGCAGGCTATATGCGAAAACGGGCAGCTCAGAGAATGGCCGGGGCCGTCTTGAGGGGCTAGTGCCCGCAATTGCGTGGGGGGGGTTCAAGTCCCCCCTCCGACACTCGTGTGACCTGGGGAGTTTGCGCACCACTCCGGGGAATTGTTCCACGAGGTGAGTTGGAACAACCCGCCGTTGACTCCGGGTGGGCTTTCGAGGAGGATCAAGACGAACCTAGGAGAGTGCTCGTGGCTGAGCTGCTCGAATCGCCCACACCTGATGCCCACCCAAGCGTCTGCGGGGCTAGCTACCACCTACGCAGCGGCATTGGGTCGTAGATCTGGGACAGACCCCATTCGGGCGGCCGAGCCGGCGAAAAGGCTGGGCGCTTCGACGAGATCCCCGGTCCTGATGGCCTCCGCCAGCGCGAACAGGCCCTCGGTCCAAACTGGCGGCTTGATCGGACTGAGAAGATCGAAGGCACTTGCATACATCATTCGGACCTCATTGGAGGGCCGCCCGGTGGATCGCCTGTTACTACGAACTTACCCGGTGGTGGATCTGAACAAACATCGGCCCGTGCGGTCTCCTAGTCCTTCTGCACGGCGTCCAGATCGGCACCGTGCTCGTCGCCGGACTCGACCGTGTGCCACTTCCCTAAGAACGGCCCACGCAACTCCATTAAGTGCGGACGGTGCTGCGCCTGTCCGGTCCCGTTCTCGGCGTGGATCAGGCGGATGCATTGGGTGTCAAGGCAGGGAGGCCCGACCGCCCATGTCGTCGCGGTCCTCGGTATTCGGTAGGTGGTCATAGGGTGTGGCCATGCACAACGCCAATGCCCAGCAGGCAGCCTTCTGGGAGGATCTGGCTCCGGACTGGATCGCCGCCCTTGAGTACTCCGAAGTGGTGTCGGCTCCGTTCGGAGCGAGTGCCATGCAACGCCTGTCACTTGTCGACGGCCTTCGCGTCCTGGACATCGGATGTGGTGACGGATCCACAACGATCGAGATTTCCCGGGAAGTGGGCGAATCCGGCATGGCCGTCGGGATCGACATCGCTCCAGCGATGGTGGCCGAGGCCAACAAGACCGCCACAGCGGCGGCGGCCTTGAACACTATGTTCCGAGTGGCGGATGCGCAGGTGGAGGAGTTCGAGGCCGCCTCCTTTGATGCCATCTACTCCAAATTCGGTGTGATGTTCTTCGCCGATCCAACGGCTGCGTTCGTCAATATCCGTAGGGCCCTCCGGCCTGACGGCAGATTGGCTTTCGCCTGTTGGGAGAACATCTTCGCCAATGAGTGGATGTTCGTACCGGGGTCAGCTGTCGTGTCGGTCACAGGCTCTATGCCCCCGATGCCCGGACCCGGCGAACCAGGTCCCTTTTCGCTCTCTGATCCTGATCACGTGGCCATGCTTCTGGAAGAGGCCGGCTTCGGTGACGTAGAGATCACGCCCCAGGCGGAGACGGTTGTTCTCGTCGAAAGCCACATCGAACCCCTCGTCTCGCTCACTCGTCGGGTCGGGCCGGTCCGCGAAGCCCTGCTCATCTCGGACGAAGAGACGGCGGCCCGAATCGACGTCGCTGTTCGCGCCGCGATCCTCGACCGGGCCGTCGACGGTGTCATCAGCCTGGCCGCCGCGGCGCTTATCGTCAGCGCCCGATAGTCGACCTGGGCTGGCGACGAGGAGGCTCAGAGCGAGAGGCGGAGGGTGCCCGTTCTGCCGACCGGAGCTTCGGACGGGCCCTGTGGGCGGTCAGACCGGCTTGGGCCCAACGAAGCTGTCACTGGGGAAGCTAGCGGTGAGGAAGGTCGGTAGCCCAAGGGCTATCGCGATCGCTTGCTCGTCACCTTGGACTCGTTGAGGGCCACCGCCGCGCGAACGAGAGCCTTCAACGCCTTCTCGTTCACCTTCTCACCCTCGCGGAAATCGATGGCCCGCCTAGTGTTCCCCTCGAGACTGGAGTTGAAGAGGCCAGATGGGTCCGCCAGAGAGGCTCCTTTGGCGAAGGTCATCTTCACGACGGCCTTGTAGGTCTCGCCGGTGCAGATGATCCCCCCGTGCGACCACACCGGAACTCCCCTCCACTTCCACTCCTCGACAACCTCAGGGTCAGCCTCCTGAATCAACCTACGGAGTCGGCCGAGCATCGTGCCCCGCCAATCGTCGAGTTCCTTGATCCTGGCGTCAATCAGCTGAGAGGGAGACTCTTCACCCTGCGATCCGTTCTTTACCATGCGCGCGCATTCCTCGGTCCCGAATCGTCGACTCATCGGGGACCACCCCGACCCGACGATGCTACCCGGAGCCCTGATAGACGGGCGAGGGATGGCGATGCGTAGACACCCGCCCCTGGCCGGGACGAGAGTTCGGGAATTCCCGGTCACGACGGCCTTACGACGTCTGGGCGGGCTCGTTCCACCGGACTCGACCGGTGGGCGTCATCCCGATTCGGCGCCTCGACTCCGGGTCACGGGCGTCCCTCTCGTGGTGCCCGGGCACCATGGACAGGCTCCGCCTGGCAAGCTCTGCCCGTGCGGCGGACCGGAACTATCGCCCTGGGAGTGCTGGCCGTGGGTTGGTTGACGGCTGGGTGTAGCGCCACGTCGCCAGCCGTCGTCAGCCCACCGGCCGAGGTCCCTTCAACTGCGACTGCGCCGGTCACGACCTCGCTGGCCGCCCCGGTCACGACCTCGACCGACCTTCCGTCGACCACCGCTCCGTTTTCGGGGTGCCCCACTCTCGAACCCTCCGACCTCCGCGTGTCACCCCGACCATCGCCTCGGGTGAACTGGACCGGATGCAATCTGCAGAGCGCCACCCTCCCGCGTGCCGACCTCCGGGGTGCCGATCTCGAAAGGGTCAACCTCGGCTACTCGGACCTCCGGGGGGCGAACCTGGCTGGAGCTGATCTCTCGCAAGCGACACTCAACGCCGCCGACCTCACGGGCGCTGACCTGGCGGGGGCCCGGCTGGTCATCACCGGCTTGGTCTATGCCAACCTCACTGGAGCGAACCTCGCTGGGGCGACGTTCGATGGCTTCCCGCCCCAGGGCGCCATCTGGTCCGACACGACCTGTCCAGACGGGACCAACAGCAACGCCCACAGAAGCACCTGCGTGCGCAACCTCGGATGAGGCGAACGTACCGGTCCGGCACAGCTCGGAGGCCCAGCCCGATCAGTGGGGTGAGCGGCTGTTCGCTCCCCATGGTCCGGCGTGCCCGTCCGACGCCCCGATGTCTCGGCGAAGGAGCTGCACGTGGTGGCTTACTGGGTCACACGCCCTGTGCCGGCCGGTGATCTACCCGGCCGGGAGGGACGGTCGGCGTCCACCAATCCTCGGTTAACCGCTTCGTCGTTCGCCAGCTTCTCCACAAAGGCCTCGAGCCAGGCTTGATCGTCCGAGATCTGCAGCTGTGCGGCCACCACCAGCTGGCCGGCCGTCTCCACTTGAGCAGACATCGCCGTGGCCGTCGCGGCCACCAGCCCCGTGCACGGTGGGTCGATGGCGGGTGTTTGGGCGCAGGGTGGGAGGGCATTGGCCGCGTCCTGCATCTCCAGGTCCCGAGCTACGAGGAGTTGGCTGTCCATTCGAACTTGACCGGACCAGAACTGCACTCCGGCCCGGTCCGGCGCCAGCGATACATGACGTGAGCGTGCTGGAGCCGTTCCGGAATCCGAGAAGCCACCGACCAGCATCAGTCCACACAGCATGACCCCGACACCCCATCGCCCCCTTCGCCCCATGTCCTACAAAATAGGACGGTGACGCCTCTCTTGCGCAACAGATCTGGTCATGTCTCGGTGCCCAGCCTTGCGGCCAACACCACACGCGGCGCTGCGGCCACAGAGCGGGACGAGACCCCCACGGGGCGGAGGGGACCGGGGAGTGCCCACCACCGTTCGGATTCTGCGACGGTTGGTCCGGGCCTCGGGATCCACCGGCCACGACCCTGACGGCCCGGCCGCTACCATCGAAGGTGCCGGGTCCGGTAGGCCTGCCCCTCGCCCGGGCCAAATCCGTTGCCCATCCGTGTCGGTTATCCGACACGTCCTCGGGGGACCCGCTGGCGGAGGTGAGACCACCACGCCCTCCATTTCCATCTCCGCGCTTCACCCCCGTGGCGGTTCAGGTTCACGCCCGACCGTCCGATACCTTCTCTGTGAGGGAAAGACCCGATGATCCGTCGCGGCACGGCAGGGTGGGGTGACGGTCTCCGTGTCACACCTGTCCGCCATGCACGCCATGGTCACGTGCGTGAACACCTCAGCCGGGCAGGCCGTCTGTAGCGGCACCTCCACCGGCTTCCTGGCCGGGCTCGGGGTGATCCTCTTCATCTACCTGGCGCTGGCCGTGTTGGGAATCGTGGCCGCCGTCAAGATCGTCACGAAGGCCGGCTACTCGGGCTGGTGGGTACTGATCGCCTTCGTGCCCATCGTCGGCACAGTCTTCGTGCTCATCTTCGCCTTCTCCACCTGGCCGGTGACCCGCGAGGTGCAGCACCTCCGGGCCCAGATGGCCGGGGCCGGAGGCTACGCGGGATTCGGCGACGCCCACCGCATGGTCGCTCCCGGACCAGGATTCGGCCACGCGCCGCCGGTGTCGGAATCCGAGTCCGCTGGATCCCCGGGCTCCGGGGTCAGCGACCCGACCGCCGGACCGGATGCCATCCCCTCATTCGGTCAGTTCCTGCAGGGTGATCCGGTGGTGACGGCCACCACCCTGGCCCCGACCGGGGCGGAGGCGGCCCCCCTTCCTCCGGCCGGGTGGTTCCCTGCACCCGGAGGTGGACAGGGTCGCCTGCGGTACTGGGACGGCGCCACCTGGACCGACCAGGAGCGCTAGTGGTCCGGGCCGGGCAATCGCTACAGGTCGGGCCGGATCCGGTCGACCACTACTAAGACCCGGTCATCGATCGCCCGCGCCGACGGAAGGGATGCTGCATGAAAGGACTCACCCGGCCCGGCCGGATCGCCCAGCTCGCCGTGGTGGCCGTCATCGTGCTGGCCACGGCGCCCCTCATCGGATCCACCGTTCGCGCCCAGACGGCGCCGACCACGGCCGCGCCGGCCCATGCCACCCTGGCCACCACCTCCCCCGAGGGGATGTACGCGTACTACTACCTGTGGTGGGACACCCACCACTGGCAGACCACGCTCGGACCCAACTATCCCTTCGGGCAGTCGCCGTTGCCCGTGCCAGCCACACTCGACGGGACCGGTTGCAACCCGGTCAGCCTCTACAACGGGAACATCGAGACCGACGCCCCCGCCGCCCTGTTCAGCGTGGACGACCCGGCCCAGGTCACCTACGACGTACAGAGCGCCATTGCCGCCGGGCTGTCCGGCTTCGCCGTGGACTGGTACGGCACCGGATCGGCCACCCAGACACCGACCTCCAACGCCGAGGACCGACGGCTGGGCCTACTCGTCCAGGCCGTCGACCAGGCCCAGGCCGAGGGGCACGACTTCCACCTCTGGCTCTCCTACGAAGCCTCGTCGACCGGCCTGACCCAACCGGCCATCAGTGGAGACCTCGCCTACCTCACCAGCCAGTACGCCAACGACCCGGCGTTCGACCGGAGCAACGGCGGCAAGCCCACCTTCATCTGGGTGGGCTCCTACAAGTACTCCCTCCCGGTGGTGGACGCCATCAGCAGCCAGTTCCGGTCGGCCTGGTACTTCGTCGGGGGCTACCAGTGGAACCAGTGGACTACCTCGGTGGCCGCCGACTTCGACGCCGACAGCCCCTACTGGTCGAGTCAGAGTCCCTGGACCAACAGCCAGAGCTTCCAGCAGCTCGCCGGGCTGGCCGCCACCCTTCATGCCCAGGGGAAGAAGTACTTTGCCCCCCTCTCCCCGGGATTCGACCGGCAACTCGACGGAACCACCACCTGCGTGCCCCGGAACAACGGATCCACCCTCCAGGCCCTCTTCGACGGCAACGCCACCGGTAACCCCGATGGTTGGCTCCTCATCTCGTGGAACGAGATCACCGAGGGCACCTACGTGACGCCCGAGCTCCAGCGCTACGGCGGTGCGTACGGGGGTCCGTACGGCTTCCTCCACGACCTGATCACCGGTTCGGCCTACGGCAGCGGTGCGTCCGGGCCGGGATGCGGATCCGACGTCAACCAGGTGGCCTTCGGCACCTACCTCGCCATCGCCGCCACGGCGGGCCCGGGCGGTTGCGCCGGCTACTGGCTGGTCAACGGGGCCGGACAGGTCCGGTCCTTCGGAGGGGCCCCGGTCTTCGGCTCGTTGGCCTCCACTCCCAACGCGCCGATCGTCGCCATCACCGCCACGCCCGACCACCAGGGCTACTGGCTCCTCGGCGCCGACGGAGGGGTCTTCAGCTTCGGCGACGCCCGGTTCTTCGGTTCGACCGGGGGGAGGCACCTCAACGCCCGGGTGATCGCCATGACCGCCACCGCCGACGGTGGGGGGTACTACCTGGTGGCCCAGGACGGCGGCGTCTTCGCCTTCGGAGACGCGGTGTTCCGCGGCTCCACCGGCAACCTGCATCTCAACGCACCGGTGGTGGGCATGGCCGCCACCCCTGACGGCGCCGGCTACTGGTTGGTGGCGGCCGATGGAGGGGTCTTCTCCTTCTCCGCTCCGTTCCTCGGGTCGATGGGTGGCACCCGTCTCAACCAACCGGTGGTGGGGATCACCGCCGATCCGGCCGGACGCGGCTACCGGATGGTGGCGGCCGATGGAGGGATCTTCTCCTTCGGGGCTTCCTTCTACGGATCGCTGGGTGGGACCACCGTCTCCGCCCCGATCCGGACCATGGCTGCCTCACTCGACGGCAACGGCTACTACCTCATGGGCAACGACGGGGCGCTGTACGCCTTCGGGGACGCCCCCTATCTGGGTCGAGTGGTGCCCTGACGGTATCGCTGCCGCCCCTCCGGGAGCCCGTCCCCCTGGGTCGGGCTCCCGTCGGTCGAGCCGGCTCGGTCCCGGGGACGCCGCTCGCCGCACCGTCGGGTGCGTGGTAGAACCCGCCCATGGCTACCGAGACCGAGGGCGTATTCGCCGAGCTGTTAGCTGAGCTGGGAGTGCAGCACCGCCGCCTGGTCGAGCAGCTGTCCGGACCCGGCGACGAGCAGACCCTGCTGGAGGCGCACCGGTGGTTGCTGTCGATCCTTCAGGTGGCCACCGACACCCAGGTCTGGGCGGACACGGCGAACCCTCGGTTCGTCGAGATCGTCGGCCCGTACAAGAAGTGGGGCGGTGACAACGCCGACGCCTTCTACTGCTTCGCCCCGGTCGACCCGGCCCGCACCTATCGGGTGGAGGTGAAGCCGGGCGATGCTGTCTACCTGTCCCTGACCGTCTACGGCGGTCCCGACGACGGCCACTACTCCGAACGCATCGTGGGCAGCCTCAACAGCCGCCAGGCACCCCCCGAAGCCGACGGCACCATCCGGATGGTCCTGTCGCCCGACGATCCGGGGCCCGGGATCCCGTGGATCCCCCTCGAGCCCGATGCCGTGGCCATCGTCACCCGCGACTACCTGGCCGACCCCCGTGGTGACACCCGGGCGGAGTGGGCCATCACCGCCGCCGACCCACCGACCTCCTTCGTCGAGGACGACGCCAGCGTGGCCCAACGCTTCCGAGCCGCCCTGACCTGGCTGCGGGACCAGTCGGCCATGGTGCCCCTGACCATGGGCGAGCCCAACACCATCGACCCGCCCTACCCGGTGCCCACCACCACCTTCGGCTGGGCGGCCGGGGACGCCGCCTACGCCATGGGCACCTACGACCTTCGCGACGACCAGGCCCTGGTCCTGTCGGGCCGGTCCCCTGAGTGTGTCTTCTGGAACCTGTGCCTCTGGAACCCGTTCCTCCACACGTACAACTACGACTACGAGCGGGTGACCATCAACGGGACCCAGGTGCAGTACGAGGCGGACGGGTCATGGGAGATCGTCATCGCCCAGAGGGATCCCGGCCACCCCAACTGGGTGTCCACCGCCGGACACCACCAGGGCTGGGTCTGGTTCCGGTGGTTCCTGCCCGAGGAGACGCCCGAGCGGCCGACGGCCGAGGTCGTGGCCCTGGCCTCCCGTCCGTGACCGACTCCGGCCGGCCGGCCCCCATCGCCCTCGACGACCTGGTCGAGCCACGCTTCTCCGACGAGGTCCGGGCCATCCTGGACATGATGGGCGAGGCCGGCGCCTCGGTCGACCTCCGGGCCGAAACCCTGATGACGGTGGCCATGGAGGAGACCGGCCTCGCCGACTTCGGACGGCGCGACTTCGTGGAGCGCCTCGAGGTGCTGTGCCGTGCCCTCCGGGACGAGGCTCACCTCAACGACGCCGGGCTGCTGGCCCAGTCCCTGTTGCTGACCGGCCTCCTGCGCAACCGCCTCCTGCTCGAGGACCTCATGGCCCGGCACCCCGAGATCCGGGACGAGACCATCGCCGCCCCCCTGATCATCTGTGGCCTGCCCCGTACCGGTACCACCCACCTGCACAACCTCCTCTCCGCCGACCCGGCCCTCCGCTCGCTGCCCTACTGGGAGAGCCTCGAGCCGGTCTTGGCCGACGCCGAACGACCCGCCGAGGGTCAGGCCGATCCCCGGATCGCACGCTGCGACCAGGCCCTGTCCTTTGTGAACACGGCCATGCCCGAGTTCAAGCGCATGCACGAGATGACCGCCGACCACGTCCACGAGGAGATCCAACTCCTGGCCATGGACATCTCCTCCATGCTCTTCGAGACCATCGCCCCCATCCCTACCTGGCGCGACCACTACCTGGCCCGAGACCAGCGGCCGAGCTACGCCTATCTGAAGTCGGTCCTCCAGGCGCTGCAGTGGTTGCGGGGCGGATCGCGCTGGGTGCTCAAGTCCCCCCAGCATCTCGAGCAGTTCCCTGCCCTGGTGGCCACCTTTCCCGATGCCGTCTTCGTGGTCACCCACCGAGACCCGGTGTCGGTCACCGCCTCCATGGTGACCATGCTGGGCTATTCGGCCCGGCTGGGTCAGGACCGGGTGGACGCCCCGGCCATCGGCTCCTACTGGGCCGACCGCCTCGAGCGGATGCTCCGGGCCTGCGTACGGGACCGTGATCTCCTCCCCGTCGACCGGAGCATCGATGTGCGGTTCGACGAGTTCATGGCCGACGACATGGGCATGGTCCACCGTATCTACGCGCTGGCCGGCCAGCCCGTCACCGACCAGTCGGAGGCGGCCATGCACGCCTTCGTCGCCGCCCATCCCCGGGGGCGGCACGGCGGGGTCCTCTACGACCTCGACGATTTCGGCATCGACCGCCGGCGACTGCGCCGCACCATGGCCTTCTATGTCGACCGGTTCGGGGTCACCGCCGAGGACTGACCGGTACCCGGTGGCCGTCCCACCGGGCCCCTCAGTCCGGGCCGTCGTCCAGGCCCGAGACGGCGGCCACGGCCGCCTCCACGGCCCGCTCGGTGGCCAGCCGGGCCCCTTTGGCCATGCGGGCCATGGCCGGTATCCGGCCCGGATGCCGAAGGACGAAGGCGGCCACCGCCTTGGGGTTGGGCGTGCCATCCTGATTACTCAGGCGGAACACCTCCTCGTCCACACTCCCGTCGGTGGCCCGGTCGCTGATGGCCCGGATCACCGTCCAGGGGATGCCGCGACCCACGCACACGGCGGCCACCGCGGCGGTCTCCATGTCCAAGGACACCACCCCGTCGCCCCGCAGTCGGGCCAGGGTGCCAGGATCGGTGAGCAACGAGTCCGAGGTCCACATGGCCCCGGCCGGCTCCACCGCTCCCAACGGTTCGGGCCGGTACCCGGTGCCGGTGACCCCGTCGATCACCACCGTGGGCCGGATCACCGTGCCGATCGGGGTCTCGTCGTGGATGGCTCCGGTGATGCCGACCACCACCACCCGCTCCACCTCGATGTCGTCCAGCAACCGCTCGACGCCGGCCGTGGCCAGGGCGGTGCCCATGCCGGTGACGATGGCCACGACCGGACGCCGGCCGAGTCGCCCGACCCAGCGCTCCTGGCCACCATCGGATCGCTTCTCGAGGGAGAGGGTCCGGACCAGGGGGGCCAGCTCCATGGGCATGGCCACCACGAAGGCCACCGGGTTGGGCACCGCTCCGCCGTCCCGGCCTAGCCGGCCCTCAGGCCGGCTGCATCGCCGGACACGAAGCTGAGGGTCAGGAGGGCCGTGGCCACCAACAGATCGTCGTGGCCTCGGTCGCGCACCCTGACCTCGATCACGCCCTGGCGGCGGCCCACCCGCAGGGGGACGGCGGCGGCGGCGAGCGGTCCCCGGGTGGCCGCGGCCAGATAGCTGAGCGAGACCGTGGAGGTGACCACACTGCGCCCACTGGCCCGGACGGCGGCGTAGGCCCCGGCCCGGTCGACCAGGCTGGCGATGAGGCCGCCGTGGACGGCGCCCACCGGTCCCCGGATCTCCTTGGTGATGTCCAGCTCCACCACATGGGCGTCCCCGTCCTGGTAGGTACGGTGGGAGAGTTGGTCGAGCAGTGCACATCCCATGGACATGGCGTCATGGTAGAGGGGCCGGCGACATCCGACGGTCGCCCGCTCCTGACCCGCCCTCGGGCGCCGATGGGCCACCCACCGCCGCGGCACTAGCGTCGTGCGACGCCACGCACCAGACCCACCCCCGCTCCGACCCCACCCCGCTCGGGACCGGGGGTCGGCAGTGGGCAGGACGGGCCTCGTCACCACAAGGAGGGACTCATCATGGGACTACTCGAGGGCCAGCGGGCCGTCGTCACCGGAGGAGCCTCGGGCATCGGCCGGGCCACCGCCCGGCGGATGGCCGAAGAGGGGGCCACGGTGGCCGTGTTGGACA
Organism: Acidimicrobiales bacterium; assembly: GCA_038210245.1. Classification (GTDB taxonomy): domain Bacteria; phylum Actinomycetota; class Acidimicrobiia; order Acidimicrobiales; family RAAP-2; genus Bog-756. The sequence goes on along the minus strand of JBBQWW010000051.1, from coordinate 14,466 downwards.
TCAACGGGGACGCCGCCGGCGAGTGTGCCCGTGACATCGGAGGTACCGCCCATGTGGCCGACGTGTCCGATCCCGACGGCTTGCGGGACGCCGTCGATGCCGCCGCGGCGGCCATGGGCGGAATCACCATCCTCTACAACAACGCCGGCATCGGAGGCATGGCACCGCTGGCCGAGTGGGAACCCGAGGAGTGGCACCGCCTGGTCACCGTCAATCTGACCGGTGTGTATCTCGGGTTCCGGGCCGCCGTTCCCCACCTGCGGGCCTCCGGTCGGGGGAGCGTGGTGTCCACGGCGTCCATCAGCGGCACCCGTCCGGCGGCGGGGGAGGCCCCCTACTCGGCGGCCAAGGCGGGCGTCGCCGCCATCACCGCATCGGCAGCCCTCGAGTACGCCCCGCACATCCGGGTCAACTCGGTGTCGCCGGGGATGATCGAGACCGCCCTGACCGCCCCGCTGCTGGAGTTCGTGCCCGACGCCCAGGAGCGGTACCAGCGGACCACACCCATGGGTCGCGTCGGGCAGCCCGAGGACATCGCCGACGTGGTGGTCTTCCTCTGCTCGGACCTGGCCCGGTTCATCACCGGACAGAACCTGGTGGTCGACGGGGGGATGACACTGCACGGCTCCGGCGTCGACGGGATCTTCGAGCAGATCTTCACCCCGTAGGCCGGTCCCGAGAGGGCCAGGCCCCGAGGGCCCGCACGCCGACTCAGCCGTACAGCAGCGAGCCCGGAGTGGTGAGGAGCTCCCCGGTCTCGAGCCAGGTCTTCAGCCCCGACAGGATCATGGGCCACCCGCCGAAGAGCTCGTCGTTGGCCCCGTCGCGCAGCTGGTCGTGGGTCAGGGTCAGATGGCAGGAGTCACCTACCGGCTCGATGGTCCACGTGACCCGGGTGGCCCCTTCGGCCTTCACGTCGTCGCTCCACAGCGCCGTCATGGTGTGGACCAGACGTCGCGGGGGATCGGCCTCCAGCACCTCGCCCTCCCCGAGCAGGAGGCCCTCTGGGGTGCCCATGGCCAACCTCGACCCGGGGGCCCACTCGGAGTCGACCCGGGCGCCGAAGTTGTACTTGCTGCGGATCTCCGGATCGGTGATGGCCTCCCACAGTCGTTCCGGGGTGGTGTGGATGTAGAGCTCGAATACCTTTTCCACTGTGTTCTCCAGTCGTTGTTTGAGGTCGCTCAGTACGGCGACCCAGGGTTCGGTGTACTTGTCGATCCACCGGTCGTGGATCAGCCGGATGGGTACCGGGTTCAAGAAGTGGAGCTTCTCCCGTCCGGATCGACGGGTGGCCACGAGGCCGGCCTCCTCCAGCAGACGCAGGTGCTTCATGACCCCGAACCGGGACATCTCCACTCCCGCCTCCAGCTCGGTGAGGGTCTGTCCGTCCCGGTCGAAGAGCGCATCGAGCAGGAGACGTCGGGTGGGGTCGCCCAGCGCCTTGAACACCCGGTTGTCGTCCACCACCGTGCCAGTTTATGTGACCTTTTGGTCACCTGTCAACGGGAGCGTCAGTCCGGGCCACCGCGAGTGACGAGGAGGGGACCACCTTTCCGAGGAAGGGGCCACCGGACGGTGGTCGGCGAAGCGGCCGGATGCGAGCCACATACGGCTGGCGGACGGCCATGCCCGGCCCGTCCGCCAGCGTGTGGGTGCCCCGCGGCGCCCAGCGAGCGAGACGCCCGCCACGCTCGGGGGCCCACGTGCTACCCCCGCGGACGGAGGAATTTCGGTCAGCAGTGACGACCCGTCTGGTAGAAATCGGGCGTGCTGCCACCCGCCGACCTCCGCCGGGCCCTCGTCACCGGGGCCACCCGGGGTATCGGCAAGGCCACAGCCGTGGCTCTGGCCGAGAGCGGTTGGCGCGTGGCCATCACCGGTCGCACCCTCCGGGCCGGCGAGGGCCGGGACGACTCGGACACCGGGGAAGGTCGACCACTCCCGGGCAGCCTCGAGGAGACGGCAGCCCTGGTGCGCGGCCGTGGGGCGGAGTGCCTCGAGCTCGTCGCCGACCTGCATGACCACACCGCGCTGGTGGAGGCGGTGGCGGCGGTCGACCGCTCCTGGGGCGGCGTCGACCTGCTGGTCAACAACGCTGTGGACACCGGGCCGGGGAGCATGGTGACGGTCCTCGAGCTCACGGTGGCCCAGTTGGAGGCCAAGCTCGAAGCCAATGTGGTGGCCCCCCTCATCCTGGTACAGGCGGTGCTGCGGGGCATGCTGCAGCGGGGCGGAGGCATGATCATCAACGTCACCTCGCACACGGCCACGGCCGATCCCCCCGGACCGGTCGGGAAGGGTGGCTGGGGGTTGGGCTACGCCGCGTCCAAAGCTGCCTTCCACCGCATCGCCCCCCTGGTGGCTGTGGAGCTGGGTGACCGGGGCATCCGGGCCTACAACGTCGATCCGGGCTACGTGGAGACCGAGCGGCAGCAGGTCAACGCGGCGGCCCTGGGCCTGGTCGGCCACTACACCGGGGCGCCGCCCTCGGTACCGGCGGCGGCTATCACCTGGCTGGCCGGAGGGGCGGCGGAAGTGGAGAACGGCCAGACCGTGCGGGCCCAGAAGGTGGCCCTCACCCACCGGCTCCACCCCGACTGGCGCCCGGCCCGATAGACCCGGTCGTTCGGCGTCCCCGTCGTCGGCGGCCGGCGGTCGGCGTGGTCAGCCGGCCGGAGCCGGGAGCACGTCCGTCGGCACCCCACCCCGGTACCGGACGGAGCGGTCCCGGAGCGACGGGACCCGGGTGCCGCCGAGCAGGGTGCCGGTGAAGTTGAGGGGATCGGCCCCAGCCACCTCGACCTCGCCCCCCCGGTTCGGATCCCGGCGCACCTCAGCCAGGAGCGAAGCCGCCTCTGGTGAGGCGTACTGCTCACCGGACATGCCGGCCACGAACCGTCCGCCCATGGCTTCGCCCCGGGCCTCCAGCCGACGCAGGGCCCGCACCACATCGCGCCACGGGATCCGGTAGGACTCACGGGCCCACAGCTCCCAGGCCACCACGCCCCAGCGGATCAGGAGCTGCCACGCCACCGCCTCGGCCAGCTCCTCGGACTCCGGGCCGCGGTGGGGGCCGGTACCGCCGGCGTCCGGTTCGGGCAGCAGGGACCAGCGGCCCTCACCCACCCCCGTGCCGACCAGGGCCCGTTGACGACCGAGAGTCGACCGACGGGCGGACCCGGACCGGGCCGACGGGCGGCGGCGGCGGGCCGACAGCAGCGAACGCACCGCCGAGAAGGCGTCGGCGGTCACGATCCCGCGGGCCACCAGGTCCCAGAGCCCCTCGTCGATCTCGGTGTCCAGCCGTCCGGCCACGGTGGCCAGCTCGGATCGGAACCGGGCCCCCTCCGAACGGAGGGCGTTCAGTACGTCGGCCGAGGCACCGGCCGTCGGTTCGACGACGGCACGATCGGTCCGCACGGCGGACAACATCCAGGTGAGGTCCGGCCGGGTGACCAGGGCCAGGGGAGTGGCCGAGGAGGGAGTGGCCGATCCCCTCCGTCCACCCGGTGTCGGCGTGCCCCCGGGCCCGCCGTCGCCCGGTGCGCCGGTTCCCTCGGGAGGACCGTCAGGACGAGGGGACAGCCGACCCCAGGCCACCTCGCCGGCCAGGCACAGCTCATCCAACCACCGGGGGTCGTAGTCGACGACGCGGGCCGGCAGTACCGTCCGCTCCCACTCGCCCGCCGCCACCTCAAGGCCCTGGAGCTGCTCGATGACGGCCAGCAGTCCCGAGCGACCCTCGGCTCGGGTGCCGGCGGCCACGTGCTGCCAGCAGGCGGCGAACCGGACGAACTCGGCCAGGGCGGCCGGCTCCACGTGCCGCCGGCGGCGGCTGCGACTGGCGGCGTGCAGGCGGACCAACAGGTGACGGGCGCACCAACGGCCATCGGGCAGGGCGATGGCGGATCCGGCGGCCTCCAGCCGGGCCAGACCGGTCCGGGCCCGGGCCACGGTCAGTGGAGCCCCGTGCAGCGACCCGGTGGGCAGGGCCCCTTCGCCCACCAGCTCCTCGACGGTCACCGGTCCGGCCACGTCGAGGTGGCCGCCCACGCACTCGGCCAGCCAGGCATCGTCCCCGGCCATCGGATCGCTGAGCGAAGACTGCACACCCTCGGCCATGGTCCGCCGTTCGGTGGGCGCCCAGTGGCCGGCCACCAGGCCCGTCCGCCCGTCGAGGCAGAGGGCGTCGAACCAGTGCTGCCAGGCCGGCACCGGCCGACACACCACCAACGAGAGGAGCAGGTCGTGGAGCTCGTCAGCGGTGCGGGGCCGGGGTCGCACCTGATCCAGCACCTCGGCGGCGGCCACCGGGTCGAGCGGACCGAGGTCCGAGGCCGCCACCGGGAGCCCGGGAGGAAGCCCGTCCGCCCCCAGTGGGCCCAGGCCGCGGGGCACCGGGACGGCCCGGGTCCGGCGTTCCTCGAGCGGCGCACCGTCGAGGAAGGTGAACGGGCGACCGGTGAGGATCCCGTGGGCCAGGGGTGACGGCTCCACCGACTCCACCAGGTGGACGGCGACCCGCCCGTCCTCCATGGACTCCAGCAGGGCCACCAGCCCTTCGGCATCGAGGGGTTCGGTCAGGCAGTCGGTGACCGTCTGGCGGACCAGCACGTGGTCGGGCACCGGCACCGGGCCGGGAGCGGCGTTCTCCTGACAGGCAGCCAGGGCCGGCCAGCTGGCCGCCAACAGGTCCTCGGCTTCCATGCGTTGGAGGTGGATGGGGCGGCGCTGCCCGCCCCGGGCCCGCGGCACCACCAGGGCCCGGTTGAGATTCCACCGCCACCGGGCGGCCAGCATCGGATGGGGGAGGACGGCCTGGACGAGTACATCGGTGGCCGTGCCACTCTGGAGCATGGTGGGTACCTGTGAGAGCGGGAAGCTGTGCTGGGGCCCGAGGGACAGCACCACCGTGTCGTCGTCGGCCGCCGCCTGCAGCTCGAAGTCGAACGACACGCAGAACCGCTTGCGCAGGGCCAATCCGAGGGCTCGGTTGATACGGCCCCCGTACGGGGAGTGGACGATCAGCTGGGTCCCCTCGCTGTCGTCGAAGACCCGCTCGACCACGAGGCGGTCCCGGGTGGGCAGCGCACCGAGGGCGACCAGACCTGCGGCCAGGTACGCCACCACCTGGTCGGCCACCTCGGCCGACACCCCGGCCCGGCTCCGCACCAGGGACCGGGCCCCGGTGCCATCGCCTCGGGTCAGCAGCGGCTCCACCGCCGCCCGCAGGGCACCGACCTCTTCGGACAGCTCGGCCGAGCGGGCGGGAGCCTCGCCCAGCCAAAACGGGATGGTGGGAGGGAGGTCACCAGCATCGATGACCCGGACCGTTCCCGTCTCCACCTTGACGACCCGCCACGAGTGGGTGCCCAACAGGAAGATGTCGCCCGCCGTGGCCTCGACGGCGAAGTCTTCGTGGACGGAGCCCACGGTGAGTCCGTCGGGATCGAGCACCACCCGGTAGTCCCCGGTCTCGGGAATGGCGCCCCCACTGGTCAGGGCGGCCAGCCGCGCCCCCCGACGGGCCCGCAGCCGGCCGTTGACCGCATCGTGGTGGAGGTGGGCACCGCGCCGGCCCCGGCCGGTCTGGATGCCCCACGACACCAGATCGACCACCTCATCGAAGGTCTCCCGCGTCAGACCGGCATAGGGCCCGGCCCGCCGGACCAGATCGTAGAGTGCCGCCACCTCCCACTCCTCGGTGGCCGCCACTTCGGCCACCAGCTGCTGGGCCAGCACATCGACCGGGGCCTCCGGGGGGTGGAGCAGGTCGAGGTGGCCGGCCCTGACGCCGGCCAACAGGGCGGTGCACTCGACCAGCTCGTCACGCGTGAGCGGGTAGAGGCGCCCGGCCGGGGTGCCGTCGAGCTGGTGGTTGGCCCGACCAATCCGTTGCAGGAACGTCCCGATAGCTCGGGGGGACCCGATCTGGCAGACCAGCTCCACCGGACCCACGTCGATACCCAGTTCGAGCGAGGCCGTGGCCACCAGGGCCCGGAGGTCGCCGGCTCGCAACCGCTGCTCCACGATCCGTCGACGCGCCGCCGACAGGCTGCCGTGATGGGCCGCCACCTGCAGAGCGGCATCGATGGGGTCGGGCCGTGATCCACGCCGACCGGGTCCTTCCGGCGCATCGGGACCGTCGGCATCGATCGCCGCCTCGGAGTCGGCGTCGGGGTCGGGACCGAGGCGCTGGGCCAGCTGGTGGGCCACCCGTTCAGCCATCTTGCGGGTGTTGACGAAGATCAGCGTGGTCCGGTGCTCGAGCACGTGGCCGGCGATGCGGTCGAGCACGTCGGACAGCTGACCTGCGCTGGTGACCGCCTCGAGCTCGCTGTCGGGTAGCTCGATGGCCACATCGAGGTCCCGACGGTGGCCGCAGTCCACGATGGCGGTGGGCCGCCGTCCCGGATCCACGCCCGACAGCAGGCGGGACACCACCTCGAGCGGGCGCTGCGTGGCCGAGAGGCCGATCCGCTGCAGCCGCCCGCCGTGCGATGTCACCAGATGGTCGAGCCGCTCGAGGGACAGGGAGAGGTGGGAGCCCCGCTTGTCGCGTGCCAGGGTGTGCACCTCGTCCACGATGACCGTGTGCACCTGAGCGAGGAGGGCCCGGGACGAAGGGGCGGTAAGGAGCAGGTAGAGGGACTCCGGGGTGGTGACCAGCAGATCGGGGGGCGAGCGACGCATGGCCGCCCGCTCGGAGGCGGGGGTGTCGCCGGTGCGGACGGCCACCGACAGCTCGGGGGCGGCCATCCCGCGGCGAACCGCCTCCTCGGCGATGCCGGCCAGTGGCACCTGCAGGTTCTCGTGGACGTCGGTGGCCAGGGCCCGGAGGGGGGAGACGTACACGACCTCGGGCCCGGGGCCCTGGGTCCGGGCACCGGGGCCCAACGAGGCCGACCGGTAGGCGGCGTCGATGGCCACCAGAAATCCGGTGAGGGTCTTGCCGGTTCCGGTGGGGGAGGCCACCAGCACGTCCCCCCCGTCGGCGATCAGCGGCCAGGCGGCCTGCTGGGGTTGGGTGGGGCCGTCGGGGAACCGCCGGAGGAACCAGCCGGCCACTGCCGGGTGGAAGGACCGGAGGATGGAGTCGGGAGCCAGCTGGTCGAGATCGGGCAGCGGGGGCTCGGCGGTGGCGGTGGTTGGACCGGGCGCGGCGAAGTCCAACGGTGGTGGTGGGGCCTCGGGCCCCGGAGGTGGGGCGTCGGCCCGGTGGGTCGGCAGGGTGGTGGCCACGGGTCCACTCAAGCCTAGAGGTGTGACACGCCAAGGGGTACCAGACGTGGCGGGCCCGGGTCGCGGGTCGTCAGTGCGGGACCGGGGCCCCGGCCACCGCGGCCACCACTCCCACGATCCCGGACCCCACCAGCACCTCCACCACCCCGCGCCGCAGCACGAACAGCCCCGCCGCCGCCAGACCGGTCACCCCCAGCTGCCACCACTCCGACAGGGCCAAGGCCAGCGGGAGGGCCGAGCCGGCGATGGCACCGAGCGACGCCGGTCCGGCCCCGGCCAGAAAGGCCTGGACCCGCCGGCTGGCCCGGAGCTGGTCGAAGCGCGGACCGCCGGCCAGCACGAAGACGAACGAAGGGGCAAAGGCCACGGCGGCGGCCAGCAGGCCCCCACCGATCCCGGCGGCGGCGTACCCCACCACGGCAACCGTCTGGACCACTGGGCCCGGGGTGATCTGGCCGAGCGCCACGGCGTCGAGGAACTGGCTGGCCGTCATCCAGTGGTACGTGTGGACGGCGTCGTGCTGCATCATGGGGATGATCACGAACCCACCGCCGTAGGACAGGGCTCCCACCTTGAGCGCCAGCCAGGCCAGGGCTCCGATCCCGCCCACGGCGGTGGCGGTGCTGAGCACCGGTCCGAGCAGGCCGGACCGTCGGGGAGCAGACGGTGCGCCGGGGGTGCGGGCGACGATTTCGACGACGCCGCCCACCAACAGCACCAGTACCAGCCACGGGCCCACCGTGGCGGCGGCCACGGCGCCGGCCGTGGCGTAGGCCACCCACCGGATCCGGGCCCGGCAGGCCGGACCGGACCGATGCCAGCTGGCCGGCATGAGCCCGGCCGAGGCGTGGACGGCCACCGCGGGCACGGCGGCCCCGGCGCCGGCCGCCGCCCCCAGGACCCACAGCGGGGGATGGGCGGCGAAGAACAGGACCGAGAGGGCCAGAATGGCCACCAGGCCCGGAACGATGAAGCACGCCCCCCCAACCAAGGCCCCCACGGTGCCCCCCAACCGCCAGGCGCAGAAGATGGCCAGCTGGGTGGAGGCCGGCCCGGGGAGGAGGTTGGTGGCGGCGATCCCGTCCTCGAATTCGGTCGCCGACAGCCACCGGCGATCGGTCACACACAACTGTCGGAGCATGGCCACGTGGGTGGGCGGGCCGCCGAAGCCGAGGAGGCCGATCCGTCCCCACTGTCGAGCGATGGTGGCCGGTCCGACGGGCGCCGGGGGAGGGGTGGCGTCGGCGCTGCCGGGCTCGGGCGGGGTCACCGCGTCCATTCGGCACCGTCGGTGACCTCAGCGACGGCGGCGGCGTCCACCGGGCGACCGTAGGCCAGGCTGCTCGGGGCGTTCAAGGGAAGCGGTGGACACCCACCGCTTCCTCAGCCGTGGGCCGAGCGCTCCTCCGGCTCCGGGACGGCCACGGGCACCAGGATGGCGCGGCCGGCGTCCTCCCGGGAGAGGCGGCCCGACTCGAGGAGGCGGGCCCGGGTGGTAACGACGTGGCAGTGCTCGATGAGCCGCTCACCGTCGAGCTCTCGCACCGGGGTGAGGGTCCCGCCCATGCGCCACCCGAGGTCGGGGGCCGGGCGGCAGGAGCGCACGGTGAACCGTAGGTCGACGCCGTGGACGTCCCCGCGCACATCGGTGAGGTCCAGGTGGAGCTTGACTTCGGAACCCACCTCGAAAGGGCCCGGGGCGATGATGCCGGCGCCGCCGGGCGTGAGGTCCACCACCCGGACCAGCGTCCGATTGACCACCCCGGCGATCTCCACCGGCACCCGGTAGTGGTGCCGGAACTGGTGCCGACGGCTCACCTTCCAGAGCGACGCGCCGATCAGGGTGAGCTCCCACACCCCGAAGACCAGGCCGGCCACCACCGCTAGGCCCCGCAGGGGGGGCAGGTGGATGAGGCCGGCCAGCGCCAGCGCCCGGGCGACCAAGGCCCCGACCAAGACCACCCCGGTGGCCAGGACCAACCGCAGCTGTCGGATGGCCGACCACCCTCCGTCGTCGATCCCGTCCTTCGGGGTCACCTTGAAGGAGGCCCGGAACGGATGGACGAGCACGAACGCCGCCCGAATGAAGATCTCACTGGTCAGGTGGGTGGAGTACGCACCGTCCCACAGGCTGGCCTGTCCCCGGCAGAGCACGGCCGAGGCCACCAGGTTCAGCACCATCCACGGCAGCCAGAACACCCCGAACTGCCAGAGCGTGGCGTGAAGGGGCAGCTGCCCGGTGATCAACATGGCCACCAGCACGGCCAACATGGCCAACCGCTGCATGGGCACGAAGTAGGCCAGCAGGGAGGACAGGTAGCTGGCCCGCTGCTTCAGGGTGAGCCCCGTGGCCACCACCGGGTTCTCGCGGGTGCGGAGCACGGCCAGGTTGCCGCGCGCCCACCGGTCCCGCTGCAGGAGATAGGAGGCCAAGTCGTGGGGAGCCAGCCCCTGTACCAGGGTCTCGTCGTGGTAGCGCGAGTGCCAGCCCTGGCCGTGGAGCCGGATGGTGGTGTGGAAGTCCTCGGCCACCGTCTCGGTGGCGATGCCCCCGATCCCTTCCAGGGCGTGACGGAGGATCACCGCGGCCGATCCGCACCAGAAGGCCCCGTCGTGACGGTCCTTGCCCGGCATCAGCACCTCGAAGAACATGCTCTGGTCGTGACGGCCGGTCTCGAAGTGCTGGAACGAGTCGTGGTTGCCGAAGTCGTGCGGGGTCTGGACCAGGGCCACCGAGGGATCGTCGAAGTAGCCCACCGTGGCGTCCAGGATGTCGGGCTGGGGCACGTGGTCGGCGTCGAGGATCAAAAGCAGCTGCCCGTTGGTCCGGCTCAGGGCGTGGTTGATGTTTCCCGCCTTGGCGTGTTCGTTGGAGGGTCGGCTCAGGTACCGGGCCCCGAAGCGCTCGGCCAGCTGACGCACCTCGTGGCGGTGGCCGTCGTCGAGCACCCAGGTGGTGTGGGGATAGTTGATCCGGTCGCACCCGACCAGGGTGGCCCCGAGCACGTCCAGGCCTTCGTCATAGGTGCAGACGAAGACGTCCACCGTCGGCTGCCAGCCGACGGCCGGACGGTGGGGCACTGGGATCCGCCAGGCCAGGAAGGCGAAGGAGGCCAGCATGACCAGGCCGAAGACCTCCGAGGCGTAGAGCACCCAGAACATGACGGGCTCGGCGCCCTTTCCGGTGTCCAGCAGCCGCCACACCAGGTACACCACTCCCCACACCAGAGCCACGGCGGCGAGCAGGCGCAGGAGTCGGTCACGACCTTGATAGCTCGGACGGGGCGCACGGGCGGGAGTAGGCATCGCCTGAAGTATCGACAGGCCGTGGCTCGGCCTTGAATGGCCAGGGCCGCCACGGTGGCCCGTCCGGCGACAGGGTCCGAGGGGTGGTCCGGTGGTCCCTGACCGCCATCCTCGACCTCAGCCCGTCCTCAGCGCGCCGTCACGGCGACTGACTGGGCGTCCGGGTCAGACGCCGGAGACGTAGCGTGCGGCCGGTGTGCCCGGTGGGTGGGTGACCCCGGGCACGGCATCGGGATTGTCGACGCAGACCTCACCCTCCAGGCCGTCTGGATCGGTGAAGAAGAGGCTGAGGACCGGGCCGAAGTCGGTGACGAACGAGTCGCACGATCCCCGGGCCATCAGTCGTTCCCGGATGGTCTCGAAGTCCGACAGCGACCCGGCCTGCAGGGCGAAGTGGTCTAGCCGGCCCCGTCCGAACATGGGGACCTGCCGGTCGGCCTCGGTGTTCCCCTCGATCTGGAACACGTTGAGCTCCGAGTAGGGGCCCACCCGGATGATGGAGAGCCGCACGGAGTCCTGGCCCTCGACCTCGGGGGCGTCCCGCACCACCTCGGCCTCGAAGACCTCCTCGTAGAAGGCGTGCAGGCGACCGGCGTCGTTGGTCAAGGTGGCCACGTGGTTGAGCCCGACGGTCAGCATGCCGAGCCCCCCGCCGTCCGCCGGCGACCGGCAGCGCCGTCGCTCATCCGATGACGTCGATGATGTCGATGATGAGCAGGGTCAGCACCATGGCTCCGACCACGGCGTAGATCGCCGTGAATGCCCATCGCTGCCGGTGGTCGGCCAGCCAGAAGCGGCGGATCCCGAGGTAGTCGAAGGTCAGCGCCAGGATGCCGATGGGGATGCCGATGGCCGGCCCCACGCCGCGGGCCAGGCCGATGGCCGGCAGCACCACCGGGAGGACAATGTAGCTGAGGAGACACCGGAGCGCCGAGAGGAAGATGGATGCGCTGAAGATGCGGTGGGTTTCGGACTCGTCGATGGGGGCCCGGTCGTCGGGCACCCGCAACAGACGCCGCATGCCCTGGTCGGCCTTCGAACGCTCCGGTAAGGCGATGCCTCCGGTCGGGGCCACGGCCAACTGATCCATGAGGGCATGCTACGTGCTGATGGCGGCCTGCCACCACCGCTCCCACCCGGTGCGAGGACGACGTCTGCCCCCACCCGGTCACTGGCGGTCACGGTGGATGCGACCACCCGGAGCCCCCAACCCCTGGGCCGTGGGCCGGCGACACGTCCGGAGTGGGAGCAGCCAGTATCGTGCCCGGTCATGGGAGCGATCCGTTGACCTCGAACTCGGCGCGGCGGGTGCGGGCGGCGGCGGCCCGCCCCGGAGCGGAAGCCGAAGGCCCGGACGGCGCCTCGATGTGGAGCCTCCGGGGGCCGGAGGGCAGCATCGCCACCGGCTGGTACCTGCTCCCACTCCGGCTCTTCCTCGGCGTCACCTTCCTCTTCGCCGGCCTCCAGAAGCTGGCCAACCCGGACTTCTTCCGCTCCTCCAGCCCCACCTCCATCCATGCCCAGCTCATCGGCGCCGACCGGGCCAGCCCCATCCACGGGCTCCTCTCCCACCTGGTGTCCATCGCTCCCGCCGTAGGGCTGGTCATCGCCCTGGGTGAGGTGGCCATCGGCCTCGGCGTCCTGGTCGGCTTGTGGATGCGGGTGGCGGCGGTGGCCGGCATGGTTCTGTCCTTCGGACTGTTCCTGACGGCCAGCTTCCACTCCTCGCCCTACTACACCGGCTCCGACATCGTCTTCTTCTTCGCCTGGACCCCGCTGGCCCTGGCCGGGGCGGCCGGGGCGCCGGCTCTCGACACCTGGTGGGCCCGGCCCACTGGTACCGCCGTGGACCGGCCCGGAGCGGTGGCCCGCCGGGACGTCCTGTCCAAGGGGGCGATCACCGGCATGGTGGCCGCCGGCTTCGTGGTGGTGAGCGGGTTGGCGGCCGGCATCGGACGCTGGGCCGGCGGCGGTACCACCATCACCCAGGCCACCGACGCCCTGCACCCGGGCGGTGCCGCCACGACCACCACAACCACCACCGCCGCCGGTGGCTCCGGCCCCACCAGCACTACCACCGCCGCTCCTCCGTCCGGCACGGCGGTGGGACCGGCCACGAGTGTGCCGGTCGGGGGATCGGCCGCCTTCACCGATCCGGCCAGCGGGGATCCGGCCCTGGTCATCCAGCAGACCGCCGACAACTTCGTGGCCTTCGACGCCATCTGTCCCCACGCCGGCTGCACCGTGGCCTACCAGACGTCGGCCAGGATCATCGCCTGCCCCTGCCACGGCTCCGAGTTCAACCCACGGACCGGTGCCGTCGTGACCGGCCCGGCCACCAGCGGACTGACCCCCATCAAGATCATCAAGGGTGCCAACGGCGACCTGTACGTGCCCAAATGAAAGTCCACGGGAGCACCCACCGGCGGCCCCCGCCCCCACGGACGGCCTGGGGCAGGAGGCCGCCATCGGGTACGATCCGTTGGTCGTCGCCCGCCGGCGGCAGCCACCACTCATGACTGCAGCCTCCACCGCTCCAGGCGACACCCCGTCCCCCGCACCGGCGCACCAGTCCGCCGATCGGACCGACTGGTTGGCGGCCATTCCCTTCTTCGCGGTGCACCTGGCTCCGCTGGCCGCCTTCTTCGTGGAGGTGACCTGGCAGGACTGGGCCCTGTGCGCCCTGCTCTACGTCACCCGCATGTTCTGCATCACTGCCGGATACCACCGCTACTTCTCCCATCGCAGCTACCGCATGGGACGGGTGGCCCAGTTCGCCATGGCCTTCGGTGGCACCACAGCGGTGCAGAAGGGGCCTCTGTGGTGGGCCGGGCACCACCGGCTCCACCACCGCTACACCGACCTCGACGACGACGTGCACTCGCCGCGCGACGGATTCTGGTGGAGTCACGTCGGATGGATCCTGTCCACCAAGTACAAGTCCACCGACCTCACCACCATCAAGGACTTCGCCGCCTATCCCGAGCTGCGGTGGCTCGAGCGCCACTCGTGGATCGGTCCGTGGGCGGTCGCCGTGTCCTGCTTCCTGATCGGGGGGTGGGGAGCCCTCCTCGTCGGTTTCTTCCTGTCCACCGTGCTCCTGTGGCACGGGACGTTCCTGGTCAACTCCATGGCCCACCTGGTCGGACGGCGCCGGTACGCCACCCCCGACACCAGTCGCAACTCCCTGGTCATCGCCCTGATCACCGGGGGCGAGGGTTGGCACAACAATCACCACTACCTGCCGGCCTCGTCCCGCCAGGGCTTCACCTGGTGGGAGATCGACCCCACCTGGTACGGGCTGAAGCTCCTGGCCGCCCTGCACGTGGTCCGGGACCTGAAGGACCCGCCGGCGCGCCTGTTGGACCAGGCCCGGGTGCGGGATGGGGCCTTCGACATCGGCATGTTCCGCTCCTATTGGGAGCGAGCGGCCCGGGTCACCGGCGAGCGCATCGCCGATCTCAGCGCCCGTCCCCTATCCCCGTCGGCCGAGTCCTTCGACGAGGAAGACGAGAGCCGACCAGGCCCCTCGCCGACCGGTGGGCCCGACGCGGGCGCCGATCCCGACGAGCCCCTCTCCCACCTCACCGTACTGATCTCCCGGGCCCTGGAGTCTGCCGACCAGTTGGCCGACTCCACCCGGCGCACCCGCCGATCCGATCAGGGGGACCGTGTGACCGCGGCCGAGCCGGGGACCACCGACCACACCCCCGAATGACCGACCGCGCGTCGGCGACCACCACGAAGGCCTTCGCCTCGGCCACGCTCTGGATCGTCGACCTCGACGGGGTGGTGTGGCTCACCGGTGAGCCCATTGGCCCCGTCGACCGGGCGGTGGCCGCACTCCGTGCCCAGGGGATCCGCGTCGTCTTCGCCACCAACAACTCGGCTCCCACCACCACCGAGCTCCTCGGT
>JBBQWW010000050.1:0-27097 GCA_038210245.1 Acidimicrobiales bacterium | reverse complement strand
GACAACCGCTAGGTTGAGAGTTCGAGTCTCTCCCCCGGAGCGCCCCAGGTCAGAGTGGAGTTCCTGGTCGTCCAGCTCGAGTTGGTCCGGTCGTCGGGCGGACCGTCTGGGGGGTTCGATGGCACCGCCGACGACCAAGAGTGGGGACCAGACGATGGATGGATGGGTACTGACCGTCGAGCGAACGATTCGTGCGGCTCCCGAAGTGATCTTCGAGGTACTGGTGGATCCGTCGAAGCACTCCATCATTGACGGCTCGGAGATGCTTCAGGGGGCCACGACGGAGGCGACCACACGACTGGCCCTGGGGACGACCTTCGGCATGTCCATGAAGTTGGGAGTCCGGTACTCGACGGTCAGCACGGTGGTGGAGTTCGAGGAGAACCGCCTCATCGCCTGGCAGACGGGACCGAAGGGCAAGCTTGAGCGCTACGTCGCCGGCCGCATCTGGCGGTACCAACTCGAACCGTACCGGGACGGGACCGTGGTCAAGGAGAGTTGGGACATCACCACCGATCACCAACGGTCACTGCTCAAGCTGGGAGACATCTGGTCGGGCAAGACCCGACGGGACATGGAGTTGACCCTGGCCCGACTGGATGCACTGGTGATGGCATCACCCCACTCGGGCGGTACCGCCTGACTGGCCCAGGTCGGCTCCATGGTCATGGACCGCCGAGTTCGACGTCATCAGCGCTCCCAACCAACGATCCGGTACCGCGCGGCCAGCGTCGCGCGCCTATCGCTCCGCCACGATCGGATACAGCCTGAACAGCGGGAAGGCGGCCTCCGAGTCGTGGGGCACGAAGTGGAAGCCAGTGGTTTCATCGAACTTCAGTCGATCACTCCGTAGGCAGATAGTGCAGGTGGTGGGGTCGTGGTCCATGTCGGCTCCTTCATGTGTCCAGCGCCCCTCCACCTCTCTCATCGACGCACATCGCCCGAGTCTTGACCATTGGGTCTCGGCTCGGGGCCGGTTCCGGACTGGACCGACGAGGGCCGGAGTCGGATCGAAGCCTGGTCTGGCCGTGACTCCCTGCGCTGCTCTCGAGCCCGAGGAGTCACGAGGACCGGGCCGCCCTCTCCTGAGCCACGGACAGTACGAATCGGTTGAACTGCTCTCCGAATGTGCGGACGATGACACTCTCGCTCGCCGACCACCGTCCTTCGGCTTCCATGATGGTGCCCAGATTGGCCAGAGCATCCTCGAGTCGGTCGATCCGCTGTTGCGTGTTCATGGGCCATGCTCGCTCCCACTGGTGTCACCGTCAACCGAATGGACGTACGCCCCCACCCACCAGCGCGCTGCGGGGATCTCGATCTGGATGGCACCCGGTCACCGTGGACCGGCCATCGCTACGATGGCTGGATGGACCGGTCGGGCATCTACGTGGAGGCTCACGGACCGCCCACGACGCCAGCACTGGTGCTCGTCCACGGCGCCCCGGACCGATCCAGCAGCTTTCGAGCCGTGCTTCCGATGCATGCCGACCGTAGGATCGTCCTCTACGACCGAAGGGGCTACGGCCGGTCACTCGATATGCCTCCTGCTCGGACCATGTTCGATCACGCCCACGATCTGCTGGCCATCCTCGATAACTTCCCGGTACCCCCTGTCGTCGTCGCCCACAGTTTCGGATCGAATGTGGCCATGCTCGCCGCCACCCTGCGCCCTGGCGCCCTGGCCGCCCTCGGACTGTGGGAGCCGCCGCTGCCGTGGGTCGAATGGTGGCCGGAGGGGACGAAGCGGTACAACGCCAAAGTGGCGGCCGCCAACGATTCCGCCCGGGCAATCGAGGGCATGTATCGCATGCTGCTGGGCAACGACGGATGGGAGCGCCTCGATCCCGAGGCGCAGCTCGAGCTCCGAGCCGAAGGAGACGCCTTCCGGGTGGACATGGAGTCCGAACTGGAGGCGCCATTTGACTTTGGGGACGTGCCCGCACCCACCCTCGTGGCCTTCGGAACGGCTACCGTCACCGAGCACGCTGAGGGAGCCCACTGGCTGGTTGACCATCTCCCGGACGCCCGCCTGCACGTCGCCTCCGGGGCTGGTCACTTCGCCCCCCGCACCCACCCTCAGGAGTTCGCCGCCTTCATGGGGGCCGTCGTGGCCTTGAGCGCAGCATCGTCGGCTAGCCCGTAGCGGGAGCGCGCGCATCCGGCCCCGACGGGGCGCGTCCGGCGATCGGGCAGTGCTCGGAGGAGGACGCCGTAGCGCCCGCCAGTCCTGACTCGGTTCGAACGCCCTCGCCTGTCTGCCCGGCCGACTGGGCCAGGGCCGGCCGGGACTACGTCCAGGACAGGGAGTACGGGGGCACGCGGTGTCCGAGCCCGCCTGGCTCCGACCAACGGCACTCCGATGTCACCAGCCAGCAAGAGTGTGGAGCGCCACGGCGGCTGCCGTGGCAACGTTCAGTGAGTCGACCCCGTCCGCCATGGCAATCGGGACCATCACGTCGGAGCGGGCCAAGGCCGAATCCGTCAGACCCAGCCCTTCGGCACCGAGGAGCAGGGCCACACCGCCGGGAGGCACCGGGCCGGATAGCCGGGCTTTCAGCTCGGCGAGCCTGACTACGGGAACGTCGATGTGCGCAGGGGGGCGCGGGGCCAAGGCGGCAATGACGAAGCCGGCCGCCCGCACCAGGTCGAGTCCCGTCGGCCAAGGGACCAGTCGGGTGAACGGCAGGTGGAGGACGTGTCCGACGGACACCCGGATCGACCGACGGTAGAGCGGGTCGGCACAGGTCGGGTCGAGCAGGAGGCCGGCCACCCCGAATGCGGCGGCGTTACGGAACAGGGCCCCGATGTTCTCGTGGTCATTGAGCCCCTCGAGGACGGCGACCAGCGGGGGAGTACCGTCCGGCCTCGACTGTCCGGCCGCGTCAGCCAGGAGCCGTTCGGCGCTAGGGAGTGGTGGACGTCTCGCCACCGCCACCACGCCGCGGTGCAGGGCGAATCCCACGGTGCTGGCCACCAGGGATCGGGACCCCACGAACACCGGCGCGCCGGTGGCCCGAGTGGCCGCCACCAGGGCCTCCACCGCCGTCACCTGGTGATCATCAACCAGGAGTGACTGCACCGAGTACCCGGACGTCAGGAGTCGTTCGACCGCGAGCCTCCCTTCGACCACGAAGACCGAGTGCTTCTGGTCCAGTCGGATCCGGGAGGTCGGGTTGTTGAGTCCCCGGTAGGGCTCGAGTCGCCGATCGTCCGGGTCATCCACCCTGACTATTGGACCCGGGGCGAGGACCGGACGATCTTGCGGCACGTCCGGCACCTTGTCAGCCTCGCGCACGTGACGCATGGACGCTTGAGGTCCCACCGTTCTGAGCACCACGAAACACCGGCCACTAGGGTTCGACCACCGACCAGAGGAGGCCTTCAACATGTGGGCACAGATGATCACGTCTCGGCTGAAGCCGGGCCGGGAGGACGAACTGCAGATGCTGGTCTCGCAACTGCGGGCGGCCGAACAACCGGGGTCAGGTCTCGTGCACTCCACGGCCACCCGGGATACGAGTGACCCCAGTCGAGTCATCATGTTCGTGGTCTTCGAAAGTGAGGAGAAGGCCCGCCAGCGAGAGAACGACGTTCGTCGTCAGGAGGGACTGCAGGCGGCCAGAACGACGATGATGGAGATCTTCGACGGACCACCGGAGTTCACGGACCTGACCGTCGTCGACGATTGGGCGTTGTAGCGACCGTCGCCGTCCGTACGTCCTGGGGGTTGTCGCCGTGGGCGGGCGGAGCAACCGTGTCCGGCTTTCCTGCGGGACGGAAGCGGTTCACACCGAAGATCAAGGGAAACGGCGGTCCGGTTCGGCTAACGCGCCAGAGTCCGGTAGGTGGTTACGAGCGGACCTCGGTGATGAACGAGGTAAAAGCCGGTTCCCACTGTTCGGTCCAGAGGGCCTGCAGCGGAGGCGGCATCCCTGCAAGCATCTGATCGCTCTGCTCCGGCGTGAGGCGCTCGCGAACCAATCCCAGAGCCAACCATGGCTTGTCGGTGCTGAAGGACTGGAGGGCATGCCCCGGCAGCTGTTGCCACTCCTCCGGGCTGATCCAGGCACTGGCGATAGGTAGCACCATGGTCTCCTCCTCGCCCAGATGGGGTCGGAGGGTCTCGTCGATCTCTCCGATCAGGCCCACCACTTTCTTCCCACCTTCTGCCGAAGGTGCCGCCCGCCATGAGGTGATGGCGATTCGAGCCTTATCCATCGGCTCATCCAGGAGTCGATGTTGGGCATCAACCCGTTCGAGCATCGCTAGGTCGTCAGCACATCGCTCTTCGAGGATGGGGTAGATCAATTCGTCCTCCCCGGCATGGTGCACGTGGAGGAATTCGAGGACGTTCTCGTAGTACGACCCGATCAGCTCCACCCGATCAGGGCTGTCGACCGCACTGCCGATGAGGGCGGGAGCCGCGTCCAGAGCTTCAGTCAGCGCTTCATGAACGGCGAACATGTCCGAGGTTTCGGTCTGGTACATCCCAGGCACAGTCATGGCGAAATAGTCCTCCCGGGTGGCGTTGCGGATCAAAGTACCATCATCAGATCCCGGATTCACCGGGCGATCGGGTTCGAGCGGCGCAACCGGGCCCGGAGTGCTTCCCGACCGGCACCCGAGCCCGGTGGTGACCGTTTGACCGTACGATCGCTGCGAGCGAGTCGACGGTCCGGGGTCGGGTGAGGTTCTTCAGGCCAGACGAGGGTTGGGGCGTAATGGACTTCTATGGAAATCCTGAGGAAGTCTGGGTCCGCTGTAGACCCAATTGACAGCCGCGTGGTCGCCACTGGACATCACGACCGATGCACTACTCCCATGCCTCTGAGGGCGAGGAGAGTCAGCCCCGGCAGGCAGTCCGGCGTTGGTCGCTCTGGTCCAACGCTACGGTAGGGACTGCCCGGAGTCGGCACCGCACAATGGTCCATGGCCCTGGACTCTCAGCATTCCCCGCCAACGAGAAGGAACCTCTCCATGACGCCCCCAGCCAGCGCCATTCGTTTGATCGGCCACCAACGCCGCTTCGCCGAGTCCGTCGACCAGATCGACACTGAGCTCGAGTTCGCCTCGGGCGCCGCCGTCGCCGCCCGTCGGGACGAGGTGGTGGCCGCGGCTCGAGCCGCCTACGGACCCAGTGAGGACTTCCGTGGCGTACGGGACGCATGGGATGCGGTGTTTCCCGAAGGTGTCTACAGCGCCAGCGGACTGGCTGAGGCCAAGCGACTGGCGTAAGCCGCGGACACGATCTCGTTCCGCTCGCCTTCACCACGTTTCGCACCGCAGTGGGTGGCAGAGAGTCATCCGCGGCCGTGAGTGGACCACTCGGTCCGTGGTGGCCGTCAGTCGTCGGTGAGGGGAGTCTCCGGCTCGTCATCGCCGCTGACACCCAATCTTCTGAAGCGGGGCATCCGGATGCTGTCCTCGGCTCCGTCCCGGGTGAACCAGAGAACCAGCAGCATCGCGCCGCACAAAATCAGGACCAGGGCGACGGTTCCGCCAATGAGGATCCACGTCGCCATGGGCGAATGGTAATCGCTGGCCCGATGAGGTCTTCTCGGTGCTGACTCGATGATGCGCAGTTTGAAGAACGTCATGTCGCCAGGACCGCAGCCCATCATCATGAACAGCTGGTGGCCCACTGATGTCGGCGGGCGATCATCGGTCTTCCCCTTCCCCAAGTGTGCTCGGCCGCGCTGGTGGGCGTGTGATTGAATGGCCGAAGTCCGAGCATGGTGGCCTGGTGTTTTGCCCAGGTGGAGCGTTCGAGTCCTTTCCTCGGGGCTATGAGCAGCGACGACTCGACTTCGAACTGCGCCGTCTGCGGACATCTGGGAGTTCATGTCCGCACCGATCGTCACCGTTCAGGAGGTGCTCCCTCCTGCGAGGACTGCGATCGTTGCTGGATGGAACAGCAGCGACATGAGCGGCCACCGCACCACGCCTGAGCGCAAGGTTGTCCCTCCATCCGGTCTGGCCCGGGTCACCGCTGAGGTGAGTGGCGGAGCAGAACCTATTGACCCAGCCCGGTACAGTGACCGGTCGTGCATATCGCCTTCGCCACCACGACCCCTGAGGTGCTTGGCAACGCGGACGCAGACCGTGCACTGCATGTGGCAGCCTTCGCCACGGCTGGGATCGCCCTCGACCACTGTGTCTGGTGGGATCCTTCCGTCGAGTGGCGTCGGTACGACCTGGTGGTCATTCGATCCGCATGGGACTACGTACCCCGACTGGGTGAGTACTGCCAATGGCTCGAGGCCATGGACCAGCTCGGCACGCTCCGAAATCCGGCAGCCGTAGTGGAGTGGAACATCGACAAGCGATATCTACTCGAACTGGGAATCGCCGGGGTGCCAGTCATCTCCACCCGAATCGCCATGTCCGACGATGAGCTGGTGGCTGCTCTCAAGTCGATGACCGGGCAGATGGTGGTCAAGCCGGCGATCTCGGCCGGAAGCGTCGATACCGGACGATTCCGAGCCGGTGACCCCGAAGCGACGAGGCTGGCCCGGACGATTCTCGCCGGGGGCATACCGGTCATGATCCAACCGGCAGTGCCGTCGGTGGCTACTGACGGCGAAGTGAGCGCCGTTCTGTTCGGAGGGGAGATCTCCCATGCCTTCCGTAAGGGTCCCATATTGGCCCTCGGTGGGGGCTTCCAGAGCGACGGCTACCAGGAGCGGGTGGAGGCAGTGGCGCTGACCGTGGAACAGGAGCGGGTGGTGACCGCCGCCTACCGGGTGGTTGCCCGAATCGCCAGTGAGCGGTTCGGGGCAGCGGAGGCCCTCCTCTATGCCCGAATCGATGTGGTGAGAGCGGCCGACGGCCAGGATCTGGTGCTCGAGGTGGAGTTGAACGAGCCCTCCTTCTTCCTCCCCGTGGCCGCCGGAGCCGCCGATCGGTTCGTGGCGGCAGTAGTTCATCAGGTAAGCGAGTGAGGCTAGAACAGCTGGGCGTCACTCCGGCGGTAACGACGAGGCTGGTAGCCCGGCAGGCGTCTCCCTCAGCCGATGTACGGGAGTAGGTAGTGTGCGTTCACCCGTGGGGCAGTAGCTCAGTGGTCAGAGCAGGGGACTCATAATCCCTCGGTCGCAGGTTCGATCCCTGCCTGCCCCACGCATTCAATGTGAAGGTTCGGGTGATCCTGTACTCAGTTCCGGTAGTTGCACAGCCCCGCTCCTACATACCGATCGACCGGCAATGCCCTATGCAGTTAGGACGCCAAGGCGTCGAACAACGGTGAGAGCACCGCAGGATCGAAGTAGTCGCGCCACGAGACAATGAGTCCGTTGACCACCTCGAATACCCCAACGACGGGCAGCTCGATCCATCCACCCTCCAAGCGATGTCTATCTGTCCGCTCGACCACTACGACCGATCCGTCACACACCATCGTCCGGACCACGAACTCGTTCTCCAAGACGGGGGCAAAGAATGGCTCGAGCAGGCCTCGCATCGCCTCTGGTCCGACCACGGTGATCTCGGAGATCGGAACGTTCACGTACACGCAGTCCGGTCCAACCAGGGCCATGGCTTTGTCGTAGTCGCCTGGCTCCATGGCTTTGAGAAAGGACCGAATCACGTCAATTCCTGCGGTGCGGGTGGTCACGCCCATGCTTCCTTTGCAAGTGTAGCGATCGCTACATCGACGAAGTGTAGTGATCGCTACAATAGAGCGCAAGGGCCCCAACGTTGGCTGCGTTGTGAGGCTGCGGCAGTCAGCACACCTTGAGCACCCGATCGATACTGGTGAGTGTGGACGTTCCTCCATCCCAACTGGTGCCCGCCCCTCCGCGGATCTTGCCGGTCGCAGCGAGCCGAGCCCTGTCCTGTGCCGGAGGGGCCGCCGTGAGTGTTCTCGGTGCATGCGTGCTCGTCGTCGGCACAGCCCACGGTAGTTGCTGCACCAAGGACCTCTGCGGTGTGATGGTGCCGTTCCCGGGCAACCGGTGCGGCCGGGTGGTTTCGACGTCGATGAGGCTGTGGCCGGCGAAGAGGAGGGTGAGATGAAGGTAGTGATCGGGGCGCTGCTTCCATTGGCCCTCGTCGTGACCATCTCGCCGCTCAACATCCTTCCGGCCATTCTCCTGCTGTTTTCGGCCAGGCCTCTGGCCGGTGCCACCAGATTCCTGGTCGGATTCGTGCTCGGCGTTGGAGGGGTGCTGGGGGCGCTGGTGGTCTTAGCGGGGGCGGCAGATCTGTCGGCCGGGTCCGGGCACGGGCGATGGGGCGGGGTACTCAAGCTCGTCCTGGGCGCCTACCTTTTGATGGCGGCGGTGCGAAAGTTCCGCGGTCGTCCTCGGTTCGGCGAGCAGGCGTCGATGCCCACATGGATGGATGGCTTGGCCGACGCCACCCCGGCCAAGGCCTTCGGAGCCGGGGTGGCCCTTGGTGCCGTCAATCCGAAGAACATCGTCATGGCGGTGGCCGCCGCCGCCACCATCGCTTCGGGAGGTCTGCCGACCGGCCAGGCGATTGCAGCGATGGCCGTCTACGTGATCATCGCCGCACTGGGTGTGGCCGCCCCCATCCTGGTCACACTGGTCTTGGGCGATCGGGCCCCTGGCGTCCTCAACAGCTGGAGCGAGTGGCTGCGGCAGAACAATGCCACCGTGATGTCCGTGCTGTTCACGGTCTTCGGTGTCGTCCTGATCGGCCAGGGCATCGGCGGCCTCTGATTCGGTTTGGACGAGGCACGCGGACAGAAAGTGGGGCCTCATGGAGGGCCTCCGGCACGGAGGTGGAGTGCACGGCCGGGGACCCGGGACTACTGCGACAGTGGGGGTGGCGAGGACCCCGGCACCACCTTGACGCGAGGTGTGGCTGCCGACCATGCTCATCACCGCCGTTGGCGGGCTCCCGACCCGCTATCTGGTCAATGCGACATCGATGAGGGCGAACACCCCACCGTCCTTGGCCGCCAGCCGCCAGCCGTTGCACTCGGGCCCGAGCTCAGGTCACGGTCGCGGCCAGTGACGACCCCCGGCCCGTCACGACCAGCGGTCTCGTGTTCCCACCCCTTCACTGCTGGCGTGGCTTCGTGATCCTGCCACCGACAACGTGCTCTCCGTGAGCGTCCTATGGGCTGCCGGGTTCGACCAGCAGGGATCGCCTCGGCCCCGGGCCGGCTGCTCGGCCTCTTACGTCTGGCCCTCGGCTAACCAATGCAACCAGGCACTCGACGGTCAGGATGTGGCGCGGCTTCAACGGACGGCGATGGTCGACGGTGGGGAGACCGGGACGAGGCAGCGACGCGCTACTCTGCCACGGACAGAGGGGTGATGGCGTGGCCGCCAACCCCCTCGATCAACGATCGCCGCCCCTGCGGCCCGGCTGACCGAACGTTCGGGGTTGAGGCCGAGACTTTCGGCCCCGAGCCGACCGAGGAGAACCATGGATATCGAGGAGTTCTACAGCAGCGACGAGCGTCGGCGACAGTCGGCCGAGGTCGAGTTGGGCACCAACTGGTTCGATGCCAAGGGCAGCCGGTACGAGCTGAGCTGGGTGGAGGACACCGGCGAGCTCTACGTGATGCTCGAGCTGATCCCCGAGGTCGACACGTGGACCCCCTTCGGCGACAGTGAGGTCGAGCAGATGCCCGTCGACCGTGTCCTGGTAATGGTGGTTGGCTACGTCGCCTCGCTCGGCGAGGTGGAGTCCATCCTGGCCGGGTGGCCCGATCAGATGGCCAAGCCCGACGGTATCTCCTGGGTGGCCGAGCGCCTGAAGGCCAACGGGGTCCCGGGCGCCGCTCCGTCCTGACCCACCGGTGCCCTTGGTGGGTGTTGCCTCGGGAACCGGAGGAGGTAGGGTCCGGGACACCGTCCGATCCAGTCAGGAGTAGGGGTGTCTTGGAACTAGTAGTGGATCTTTCCACCGGGGGTGTCATGCTCCGTGAGCGTGAAGATATGGAGCGGTTCTCCGTGCATGCCCTTCCTCTCCATCCGGGTGACGGGCCTGCCGACGGTGCTCTCGGCGCCCTCGCCGCCGCCCTGAGTGTCCACAGTGTGGGCACCGTAGGACCGGACGGGGACGTGCTGGTCCCGACCGCTGCCGTGCGCCGCCTGGCGTCGGACGCCGCTCGGGAGGACGGAATGTCTCTCGGGTCGGGGTGGGAGGACGAGTTCGAGGGGATGGTGGCGTTCGCCACCGCCAGGGGCTGGACGTCCGACGACGGCTCGCTGCGGGCCCACATCGAGTGGGGGAGCTGAGCGATGCGCGTCTCGTACGCCGAGTCCATGGTCGACCCCGCGTTCTACGTCCCGTTGGCCCAGGCCGCCGAGGACGCCGGCTACGACGGCATGGTTATACCCGACAGCCTCTGCTATCCCAAGGAGTCCGACTCCACCTACCCTTTCTCGCCCGACCACACTCGGGAGTTCCTCGAGGACAAACCGTTCATCGAGCCCTTCTCTCTCATTCCAGCCCTGGGCGTCGTCACTGAGCGTCTGCGGTTCATTACCTTCGTCCTCAAGCTGCCCATGCGCCACCCGCTGCTGGTGGCCAAGCAGGCCACGTCGGTGGCGGTGATGACCAACAACCGGCTCCTTCTCGGTGTCGGATCCAGCCCGTGGCCCGAGGACTACGAGTTGGTTGACGTGCCCTGGGAGGGCCGCGGCAAGCGGATGGACGAGGCCGTGGCCATCGTGCAGGGGCTTTCGGCCGGCGGGTACTTCGAGTACCACGGCGAGGTCTTCGACCTGCCCCCGATCAAGATCAGCCCGACTCCCACCGAGCCGCTCCCCATCCTGGTGGGCGGACACGCCACTCCGGCCCTGCGCCGGGCGGCCCGATCGGACGGCTGGCTCCACGGCGGTGGCGATCCGGCCGACCTCCCCGGCCTGCTCGAGCAGCTCGGTCGGCTGCGACAGGAGGAAGGTACCGCCGACCGGCCCTTCGAGATCCATGTCATCTCGCTTGACGCCTACTCTGCCGACGGCATCCGCCGACTCGAGGAGCAGGGCGTCACCGACGTCATCGTGGGCTTCCGATGGCCGTACGCCGTGGGACCGGACACCGAGGTACTGCAGACCAAGTTGGACAATCTCCGTCGATTCGCCGATGACGTGATCAGCAAGCTGCCGTCGTGATCACCGCCCGCGAGTTGGGGCAGGCGTCGATGGCCGCCGTTGAGGGACGTGACCGCGCCGCCTGGCTGGCCCTGTTCGCCGAGGACGGTGTGGTGGAGGATCCCATCGGCCCCTCGGCGTTCGACCCGGAGGGGAGCGGTCACCGGGGCCCTGAGGGCATCGCCGCCTTCTACGACTCGGTCATTGCCGCCAACGAGTCCATCCGATTCGACATCCGCCAGTCCTTCCTCTGCGGCGACGAGGCGGCCAACGTCGGGATCATCCGCATCACCTTCCCGGGCGGTTCGGCTGTCGAGGTGGATGGCATCTACATCTACCGCCGGTCATCCGATGACAAGATCGCCTCGCTCCGGGCCTTTTGGGAGCCGGACGCCATCCGGTCGGTGCCTTAGCCCCGGACGGTGATGGGAGCCACCCAGTCGGGCATGGCCATGACCATCTGCACGTCGCTGATGTGCCGCTCGGCGAAGGCCCCGGCGCAGTAGCAGAGGTACAGGTCCCACAGGCGTTGGAACCGGTCGTCGAGCCCGAGGGCGGTGATCCCCTCCCGGTTCCGGCCGACATTCTCGTACCAACGCTGCAGGGTTTCCACGTAGTGGCGCCCGATGTCCTCGAGGTCCACCACGGTCAGCGGTGTGGACCGCCGCAGGGACCGAGTGATGGCCTCCACCGAAGGCAGGCAGCCTCCGGGGAAGATCATCTCGCGGATGAAGTCGGAGCCGTTCTTGGCCCGCTCGTAGCTGCGGTCGTCCACGGTGATGGCCTGTAGGGCCATCAGCCCGTCCGGACGGAGTCGGGCGGCACAGGTGCGGAAGAAGGTGTCGTGCTGACGCCAGTCCACCGCCTCGATCATCTCGATGGAGATGAGCTTGTCGTAGGTGCCGGTGAGATCCCGGTAGTCGAGGTCGAGGACGGTCACCCGATCACTCAGGCCGGCGTCGGCCACCCGTTTGGACGCGTAGCGGAACTGGGCGTCGGAGATGGTCGTGGTGGTCACCCGGCAGCCGTAGACCGATGCCGCATGGACGGCGAACCCACCCCAACCGGTCCCGATCTCGAGGACATGGTCCTCGGGGCCAACGCCGAGCTTGGTGCACAGTCGGTCTAGCTTGGACCGCTGGGCCTCGGCCAGGTCCATGCCGGGGTGGTCGAAGATGGCCGACGAGTACAGCATGGTCTCGTCCAGCATGAGCTCGAAGAACTCGTTGGACAGGTCGTAGTGGGCGTGGATGTTGTCCCGGTCGGCCTGCGGACCGGGTGGACGCAGGCGCCGGGCCCAGTTGGTGGCCGCTCCCCACCACTGTCCCACCCGGTCCTGGACGGCGGTCACCGGCCGGAGACCGACGGACAGGATCCGCACCAGGGAGGTGAGGTCGTCACAGTCCCACCGTCCGTCCACATATGTCTGCCCGAAGCCGACCGACCCCTCCGACAAGATGGCTGGGTAGACCGAGGGATGGTGGACGATCATGGTGGCCCGGGGCGGGCCTGACCCGAAGGTGTGGCGGCCCTGCTGGTCGACCACGGTCAGGGTGCCCGTCCGGATGCGGGAGGCCATCAGCCGGAGGAAGCGGGCGGCCAACGGTTCGGCCACCCGGATCACGGCGATGTCTCCAGCGTCGCCCGGCCGGCGTGGGGGTGGACGGGTACGCCCTTCCGGCGCAGAGCGAGGGCCTGTCGGTAGATGCCCCAGGATACCCGCATGGTCATCAGGGGGTAGCGCCACAGGACCCGGCCCAGCGACCGGCGGGTGGCCGGCCGTCTCCGGAGCACCATTGACGCCGAGAACACCCGTCCGTCGGCACCGAAGTCGTCCACGCCCAGCACCAGTCGTTGACCAGGATCGCCGATGACGAACCTGTGCTGGAGGTCCATGGGGAGGAAGGGTGACACATGGAGCTCCTTGGCCACCACATGGGATCCCGGGCCCGGGAGCACATACGCCGTCCGCTCGTGCCAGGGGGTGTTGGTGACCTCGACCACCACTGTGTCCACTGACTGCCCGTCGGGGGCGAAGCAGTAATAGACGCTGATGGGATTGAACAGCCAGCCCCAGGTTCGAACCTGGGTCAGCAGGGAGATCGGACCCAGCGGCCGGAGGCCCGTGCGCTGCTCGACCAGGTCCCGAACCGACCGGTCGAGGGGGACGCCGCCATCGCCCAGGTAGTCACGGCGCCGGAACGACACGGCGTTGGCCCGCTCCACTGACCACAGGGGATGGTGCCCGCACACGCGGTCGACCTCGGCCAGGTCCAGCATGGTCATGGTAATCCGGAAGGAGAACCGGTGGTCGATCGGCTCGAAGCGGTGGTGGACCACCGTGCCCTCGTAGATGCCGCTGCGCAGCCCGGTCCCGGGGAACGGCAGGACCACCCCGGTGGGGGGCCGGGTCTCGAGGGGAGTGGTCACAACTCCGCACCGGCCAGTCGACGGCACACGGCCAGTGCGCTCTGGACGCCGTCCTCGTGGAATCCGTGCCCCCAGTAGGCGCCGCAGACCCAGGTGCGCCGAGCGCCGTTGAGCTCCTGGTGCCGGCGCTGGGCGGCGATGGCAGGTATGTCGAACACGGGGTGGTCGTAGTCGAACCGGGCCAACACTCGATCGTCGCGAATGGCGTCGTCCCGGTTGAGGGTGACCAGGATCTCGTGGGCGGAGTCGATGCCCTGCAGGCTACGCAGCCGGTAGGTCAACGTCGCCACCTGAGGCTGATCGGCCAGACGGTGGTAGTTCCAGCTGGCCCAGGCCCGGCGGTTGGCCGGGAGCAGGCGTTCATCGGTGTGGAGGGTGGCCCGGTTGGCCTGGTACCGGATGGCCCCCAGGACCTCCCGTTCCGGAACGGTCGGGTCGGACAGCAGGCGGAGGGCCTGGTCGCTGTGGGTGGCCAGCACCACGTGGTCGAAGCGCTCTGGACCCATGTCGGTGTGGAGCTCCACCCCGTCGTAGCTCCGGGTGACCTTGGCCACCGGCGAGGAGAGCCGGACGGCGTCACCCAGGGGGGCCAGTATGGCATCCACATACTGCTTGGAGCCCCCATCCACCGTCCGCCACGACGGCTGATTTCCGTAGTCGAGCAGCCCGTGATTGTCGAAGAAGCGAGCGAAGGTTACGGCGGGCATGTCGAGGAACGTGCTCGGGTCGGCCGACCAGATGGACGAGCCCATGGGGATCAGGTACCAGTCACGGAACTGGGGGGACCAGTGGCCGTCGGCCAGCAGATCGGCCAGCGACCGATCCGTGGGGTGATCGGATGCCAGCAAGCCCCGGGCCGTCCGATTGAACCGGACCACGTCGGCCAGCATCCTGAGGAAGCTCGGCCGGAGGGCGTTCCTTCGTTGGGCGAACAGGGTGGTCAGCGAGCTCCCCCGCCACTCCACCCCACTGACGTCGTCGGACACGGAGAAGCTCATGTCGCTGGGCTTGGTGGCTACTCCGAGATCGTCAAACAGGCGGATGAGGCCCGGGTAGTTTCGCTCGTTGTAGACCAGGAAGCCGGTGTCGACGTCGTGCGTCTCGTCGGCCAGATCCACCCGGACGGTGTGGGCGTGGCCACCGGGCCGGGGGTCGGCCTCGAAGACGGTGACGTCATGCTTCCGGGACAGCAGATGGGCACAGACCAGGCCGGAGACGCCTGTTCCCACAATGGCGATCCTCATGGATGTGAACAGCTCCTTGTTCGATCGTCGATCCGACGGTCCGTCTTCGGAGCGACCGCCGTGGTTGGATGACACCGGCCTGACATGGGCAGACGGCCAGTATATTTTAGGTGGGGATGGAGTCGTCGGCCCAGGGGGCGGTCGGCGCAGAGGAAGGGAGGTACCGATGGCCCGTTTTCGCGGAACCGTCGTCTCGGAGCGTTCGGCCGAGGAGACCTTCGACTACATGGCCTGCTTCTCCAACGCCGCCGAGTGGGATCCGGGAGTGGCCGATGCCGAGCGGCTGGACGGTGGACCCGTGGGCCTCGGATCGTCCTTCCGCCTCGGGGTCCGGGTCGGCTCCCGGGTCACCCCGCTCGACTACCGCGTCGTAGCCTACGAACGGCCCCACCGGGTGGTGCTCCTGGGGGAAAGCGACACCATCCGCTCGGAGGACACGGTCACCGTGGTGCCGAGATCGGAGGGTGGATCGATCCTGACCTACGACGCCGACCTCCGGCTGCTCGGCCCGCTGGCCCCGGCCACGCCGCTGCTGACCCTGCCGTTCAAGAGGATTGGCGACCGGGGCCTCGGTGGGCTCCGACGGGTGCTGTCGGTACCGTCCGATGTGACTCCGCCGGCGCCACCGCTCGGCCGGCTGACCGCCCGAGCGGTCGACGGGCTCCTGGAGGCCACCGTGGTGGGCAGCTTCTCGTCGATCGGTTCGGAGGTGCGGAGCCGGCTGGCCGGTTGGACCGACCCCCCGTCCATGGAGGGCAAGGTAGTGCTGGTGACTGGGGCCACCTCAGGCCTGGGCCTGGCCACGGCCATCGGTGTGGCCCGGCTCGGGGCCACCGTCCGCTTCGTGGCTCGCAGCCCCGAGCGGGCGGCACTGGCGAAGGCCACCATCACCGAGGCCGCCCCTGGTGGCGATGTGGGCTACCTCCTGGCCGACATGAGTCGGCTGGCCCAGGTACGGACCTTGGCCGACGAATTCCTAGCCGCCCACGACCGGCTTGACGTCTTGGTGCACAACGCCGGGGCGCTCTCCCGGCAGTATGCCGTGACCGACGAGGGAGGGGAGGTGACCGTCGTCACCCAGTTGGTGGCTCCGTTCCTCCTGAGCGGCCTGCTGCTGGGCCCGTTGCTGGAGTCGGTTCCCTCCCGGATCATCCAGGTCTCCTCCGGTGGCATGTACACCCAGAAGTTCGATCTAGGCACGCTCGAGATGGGCGCCGACGGGTATGACGGAACCGTGGCCTATGCCAAGGTCAAACGGGCTCAGCTGGTCCTGATGCATGAGTGGGCCCGACGTCTGGCCGGGAGCGGAGTGATGGTCCACGCCATGCATCCCGGATGGGCTGACACCCCTGGTATCCGTGACAGCCTGCCCGGATTCTCCAAGGTCATGGGCCCGGTGCTCCGGACACCCGAACAGGGGGCCGACACCGCCGTGTGGCTGGCCGCCTCGCCCGAGGCCGGTCTGGTCAGTGGGGAGTTCTGGCTGGACCGCCGCCCCCGTTGGGAGCACAAGGTGCCGTGGACACGCCTGGACGAGGCCGACTTCGTCCGAGCCGGCTCGGAGCTGTGGGCGTGGTGCGCCACCCGGTCCGGGTGGGACGGGCTCCCGCCGGCCGCATAGGCCGCCCCGCCGGCGCGGTCAGTCCCAGCCGGTGAACCCGTACTGCTGGTGGGGGCCCATCACCGCGCACTCGAACATCCCGTAGCCCACCTGGCCCTCGTACGTGAACTTCGCCGCATACTCGGTGAGGGCCCAGGTGGAGTAGGTTGGGTCGGGCGGGATGCTCTGCCCCTGGACCACCAGGTCTCCCTGGTACATCCCGTGCTTCCAGTCCGGCTCGAGCCCGTAGCCGCTACCCAGCAGGAGCGGGAAGGGGAGTTGGGTCTCCACCTCCACTTCGGCCGTCTTCTGTCCGTGGGCCCCGTAGTAGGTAAGGGTGGCGCCCACCACCGAACGAGTCCCCGGGGCGAAGCGCAGTTGGTGCTCGGGCCGACCCAGCCACTCGGCGGCCCGGCCCGATCCGATCGGGAACACCCGGTGGGCGTCCTGCATGATCCGCTCGCCGCTCGGGCGCTCCTGGACGATGGTGACCAGGGCGTGGTCGTCGAAGCGGACCGGGGCGTAGATCCAGAAGAACCCGCCTTCGGTGTCGGTGGCCCGGATGCCCGGAGGCTCGGACTCACCGACCGGGCGCACCCCCCACGACCGATCCCGTGAGCCCCAGTACCGGTCGGGGGTGAGCGTCACCTCACGGTCGCCCACCTTGAGCGTGCCGGTCCACGAGCCCACCTGGGCGAAACGCGTGGAGTCGAAGGTCACCCGGCTGAACTGGCGGTCGAAGTGCCGCGACTCCAGGTGGGCCTCGGAGAAGCCGTCATAGACGGCGTCCAGTTCGAGGCCCCACTCGTTGGGCTCCACGATGACCCGGACCTGCTCGAGGCCCTTCAGCACCTCCACCCGGATGGGGCCCACCGAGGCGTCCATCCTGTCCGCCCCCAAGGTTTTCGACGATCGCACCACCCGGTGGTCCTCACCCCACAGCACCGAGACGAAGGCGTCGGCCACGCTCAGGTTGGGGTACTGCCCCACTCCGATGACGGCGAACAGCTCATCCTCGGTCCCGTGCACCCCGGCCGCCCCGTGGATGTTGAAGTAGTAGCGGTCGTAGAAGTTGCGGTCCGACGTCCCGACGAACCGCATGGGCTCGGAGATCTGGTGGACGGGGTAGTCGTCAAGGGGGGAGAGCATGGGTGATTCCTCAGGGTCGCGTGTGGTGGTCTCGGGTGAGGGGCCGGGCCCCTCCGCCCTGTGCGAGGGGAGCGTAGCCAGGTTCCAGGTGACGGTGCGTCAGATTGCTGTTCCGGCTACGATTTCCCTCGTCAGCGCGGTCCGCACCACCAGTCGGGGATGCCCGCCGTCGCTTGGTTTCCGCTTCGAGCCTGGGAGGACCCATGAAGTCATACGATCGCCTGTTCATCGGGGGGGAGTGGGTTGAGCCGTCCTCGACCGCCGTGTTCGATGTGGTGTCGCCCACCACCGAAGAACTGGTCGGCCGGGTTCCCGAGGCCCAGGTGGCCGACGTGGACCGGGCCGTGGCTGCGGCCCGTCAGGCCCTCGAGCACGGTCCCTGGCCCCAGATGACCCCGCTCGAGCGCGGCGCCATCCTGAGCAAGGTGGCTGAGGCCATCCGCAACGACATGCAGGGCATCTCCGAGCTCATCTCCAATGAGATGGGCTCACCCATCTCATGGGGCTCGTTGGCCCAGGTGTTCGCGCCCACCATGATCCTCGACTACTACGCCGGACTCAGCTCGACCTTCGCCTTTGACACCGTGAAGGACGGGCTGATGGGTCCGGTGTTGGTGACTAAGGAGCCGATCGGGGTGGTGGCCGCCATCACCCCGTGGAACGTCCCACTCTTCCTTGCCTGCGCCAAGTTGGCTCCCGCCCTGCTGTCCGGCAGCACCGTGGTGTTCAAGCCCGCCCCGGAGACTCCCCTCGATGCCAACGTCCTGGCTGAGATCTTCGCTGATGCCGGCCTGCCCAAGGGGGTGCTCAACGTCGTGCCCGCCGGACGCGAGGTCGGCGCCCACCTGGTCAGCCACCCCGGAGTGGACAAGGTCTCCTTCACCGGTTCGACCGCGGCCGGTCGGGCTATCGGAGCAGCCTGCGGGCAGAACCTCAAGCGTGTGAGCCTTGAGTTGGGGGGCAAGTCGGCGGCCATCCTGCTGGATGACGTGAACCTGTCCGAGTCCCTTCCCCTGCTCATGCCCAACGCCATCATGAACAATGGCGAGGCCTGCATCTCCCTCACCCGTATCCTGGCCCCGCGGGACCGCTACAGCGAGGTGACCGAGGCCCTGGTCGAGCAGGTCCGGTCCATGAAGGTCGGCGACGCCCTGGACCCGGCCACCGAGGTCGGCCCCCTGGTGGCCGAACGGCAGCGGGACCGAGTGGAGAACTACATCCGCATCGGGCAAGAAGAGGGGGCCAAGGTCGCCGTGGGCGGTGGTCGTCCCGAGGGGATCGACAAGGGCTGGTTCGTCGAGCCCACCGTCTTCGTCGACGTGGACAACTCCATGCGCATCGCTCAGGAGGAGATCTTCGGGCCCGTGCTCTCGGTCATCCCCTACGACGACGAGGCCGACGCCGTCCGCATCGCCAACGACTCCGAGTACGGCCTCTGCGGGGGCGTGTTCACCGGCGACAACGACCGAGGACTGTCGGTGGCCCGTCAGGTGCGCACCGGTACGTACATGGTCAACTCCAGCATTCCCATCGACTTCTCGTCGCCGTTCGGTGGGTACAAGGCGTCGGGTGTGGGGCGCGAGTTCGGCGAGGACGGCCTCGAGCTGTTCCTCGAGAAGAAGACCATCAACCTGCCGGCCGGCTACACCCCGGCTGTCTGAGCCGGGCTGCCCTGAGGCCCGTTCGGGCCCCTCCGTGAGCCGGTCGGTCCCGAGGGACAGCTCCTCGGACCCAGGGCGCCGGCCCCCCATGGTGTCGGCCTGGCCCATGTGGGTGCTGGGTGGGACCTTCCTCGTCGATGCCCTCGATCAGAATGTGATCCGGGGCATGGTGCCCCAGCTGAAACAGGCCTTCGGGGTGGGCGACTTCGCCATCGGCATCCTCATGTCGGCCTTCGTGCTGGTCAACGGCGTGGTGACCCTACCCGCCGGCTACCTGGCCGACCGCTGGGTCCGTACCCGCTCGGCGTCCCGGGCTATGGGTCTGTGGTCAGTGGTGTCGGCGGCCGGGTCGCTGGCCCCCGGCTTCGGGGTCCTGGTGGTCCTGCGGGGCGCCCTGGGCTTCGGACAGGGCGTGACCGATCCCTCGGTGTCCAGCCTCGTGCCCGACTACTACGTGCTGGAGCGGCGGGGCCGGGCCTTCTCCGTCCAGCAGTGCCTGGCCTTCGTGGGCACCGGCGTCGGTGTCCTGGCCGGGGGGCTCATCGGTCCGGCGTTCGGTTGGCGGGTGGCCCTGGTGGTGGTGTCGGTCCCCGGGATGGCGGTGGCCGGCCTGCTGGCGCGGCTCCGTGAGCCGAGGCGGGGGGCGGCCGACCGGGTCCGGGCCGGGTCGGCCCGGGAGATCGAGTTCGCCGGACGGGACGAACCAGGCCCGCCCCTCCTCGAGGAGGGTCCGAGGCCGTTCGCCCGAGCACTGCTGGAGGGTCTGCGCCGCGACCTGCGGGTGATCCTGGCCATTCCGACCCTCCGGTACGCCCTGGCCGGAGTGTCCGCCGTGCTCTTCGTCCTGACCGCAGTGGCCTCGTGGATGACCGAGTTCTACCAGCGGCAACTGGGCCTGTCCCAGGGGGCAGCCACCGCCACCTTCCTGGTGCTGGTGGTGGTGGGAGGTATTCCCGGTGTCATCGTCGGAGGACGGTTGGCCGACCGGTTCGCCTACCGGGTCCGAGGGGCCCGGGTGGTCATCCCCGGGGTGGCCCTGGCCGTGGCCACCACCCTGTTCATCGTCTCGCTACTGGACCTGCCCTACGTCGTCTGCCTCCCGTTCCAACTGGTGGGGTTCTTCGTGGCCACCTCGGCCATCCCCGGCCTCCGGGCTGGTCTCACCGATGCAGTGCCGGCCACCCTCCGGGGAACCGGGTTCGGAACCTTCAATCTGGCCTCGGTGGTCTTCGGAACCGCGGCAGCCCCGCTGGTGACCGCGTTCTTCTCCCAGCGCTTTGGGGACGACCTGCGCACGGCCTTCCTCATTGTGCTGCCCCTGGCCTATGTAGGGGCCGGTCTGCTCATCGCAGCCCGCAACCACCTCGACGAGGACACTCGGCGCCTACTGGCCATGGCTGCCCTCCCCGGAGGCCCGATCCCGCCGTGAACGGGGCCCGATCCCAGCCTGGCCATGGCGGCGCGTGCGTAACTGCATGAGGACCTGCGAATATGTATGGGACGGTGCCGGGCCCCGGGGCCAGGTCGCACCGGTCCGGCGTGCGTGGAGGCAGGCAACCCGATGAGCACAGGCGTCCACACGGCCCCCAAGCGGGCCCGCAGGTCACCCCTGGACACCGGTGCAGGTCGCGGCCGGGCCATCGTCTTCAGCTATGTCCCGGCCCTCGACGGCCTCCGGGCCGTGGCCGTACTGGGAGTCATGCTCTATCACGGAGGCGCTCCGGTGGCCGCCGGCGGCTTCCTCGGGGTGGATGTGTTCTTCGTCCTCTCCGGCTTCCTAATCACCTCCCTGCTGCTGGGGGAGTGGATCCGGAGCCTGACCGTGAAGCTGGGCCAGTTCTGGGCCCGCCGGGCCCGCCGGCTGCTGCCTGCCCTGCTGGTCATGCTGGTCGGCGTGGCCGTCTTCGTGAAGGTGTTCTCGGGCCCCGGCCAGTTCGCCGGCCTGCGCCTCGACTCGCTGTCCACGCTGTTCTACGTGGCCAACTGGCACTTCATCGCCGCCGGTGGCAACTACTTCGATGCCACCGCCCAACCTTCCCCGCTCCAGCACATGTGGACCCTGTCCATCGAGGAGCAGTTCTACATCGTGTGGCCCCCGGTGGTCCTCCTCCTCCTCCATCTTGGGCGGAAGCTCCGGCCGGCCCGCCGCCTGTGGCCGGTCCTGGCCGTGGCCGTCGTGGGCGCCATGGCCTCGGCCGTCGACATGCGGCTGTCCTTCCAAGGCGGGGCTTCGGTGATGCGGCTCTACGAGGGCACCGACACCCGAAGCCAGGACATCCTGATCGGTGCGGCCTTGGCCATCGGGATGGCCATGTGGGCCCAGCGCCGGGCCTCCCTCCCTCCGGCCCCGGCTCCCCACGAAGAACGGGGCCGCCTGACGCGGGCCCATCCGGCCGCGGGCACAGCCGGTGAGTTCCTGCCGCCGCCCCACCGACGGGACCTCCGCCGCCGACGCGGCCTCGGGATCAAGCCCATCACGGCGTGGGAGATCACACCTCCCCGGGCCCGGGCCGCGCTACAGGCGGCCGGCTGGCTGGCCGTGGCGGCTGGGGTGGGGCTGGTGTGGCGGGTGTCAGGGCCCGGGGCGTTCCTGTTCGAAGGGGGCTATTTCCTCTTCGCCGTCGGGGTGGCCGTGGTCATCTTCTGCGTGGTCACCACCCAGGGCGACTCACTGTCCCGCTCCCTCGGGAACCCGGTCTTCCGGTACCTCGGGAAGATCTCCTACGGCACCTATCTGTGGCATGTGCCCCTCTTCGCCCTGTTCAGCGCCCAGCGGCTCCATCTCTACGGCTACCCCCTGCTCCTGGTCCGGATGGCCGTGACCCTGGTGGTGGCCACCGGCTCCTTCTACCTGGTGGAGGAGCCCATCCGCCGGCGGAGGACCCGGACCTTCACCGAGTGGCGCGCCTGGCTGCTCACGACCGGCGCCTTCGTGGGAGTGGTGGTGGTCACGGTGGCCGCCACCGTGGGCACGGCTGCCGAGGCGGCCAGCCCGCTGCGCGTGCAGGGGGCGGCCTACGTCGGCCCTCCCGTCAAGGTCTTGGTGTTCGGGGATTCGGTGGCCTGGCGCCTCGGCTTCGCCATGCTGGCCAGTCAGCCCCAGACCAGCTACGACGTGAGCATCGACAACGGTGCCATCATCGGGTGCGGAGTGCTGCGATCCAGTCAGTACCTCCTCTACGGCCTGGCCCATCCCGAGGTGCCTCAGTGCGACACGGCGGCACCGGCCGCCGACCAGTGGCCGGCCCAGTGGAAGGGCGACCTGGACCGGTTCCACCCCAACGTGGTGGTGGTGCTGGCCGGCCGGTGGGAGGTGTCCGACCGGCTGATCGACGGGCACTGGCTCCACATCGGCCAACCCGCCTTCGACGCCTCCCTCAAGCAGTCGCTGGAGCAGGCGGTACAGGTTGGCACCTCGACCGGAGCCCTCATGGTCATGATGACCTCACCGTGCTTCGCTCCCATCGAGCAGGACAACGGCCAGGTCTGGCCGGAGGACACTCCGGCCCGGCTCGATGCCTACAACGCCATCGTCCGTCAGGTGGCCGCCGAGCACCCGACCACGGTCCAGCTCGACGACTTCGGGGCCCAGCTCTGCCCCGGAGGCCAGTACCAGGAGTCGCTCAACGGCGTGCAGATCCGGGACGGGGACGGGATGCACATCGTCCCCACGGCGGCGGCCGGTCAGTGGCTCGACGCCCGGGTGCTGCCCCAGGTGATCCAGGTGGGTCGACTCCAGATGGCCAGTCAGCCGCTGGTGTCCACGGGCTCGGCATCGACCACGTCCACGGCTGGGTCCCTCTCGGCCAGTGGCGCTGATCGCGGCCCCTGAGCAGTCACACCCGATTCAGGGTGACGAGGTGAACGGGGCTGGCGGGGGGATGGACGACGGCGGCGGGGACTGTCCGAATGTCGAGCTGTCCGCCTGCTGGCACTGGGCCCGCAGGGCCTGCACCAGGGTGGTCTCGGGCACCCGGTTGGACTCGGAGACCGTCGTCATGAGGGACTGCCACTGACCGTCTCGGTACGCGGCCTGGGCGGCGATGGGCAGGGCCTGGCGCAGCTGGATGTAGGCCCGTTGCTGGAGCTGGCCGGCCGCGGTGACGTCGGTCTGATGGGACGCCTCGCTCAGCAGGCTGAGCGACCGGTTCACGTGGCTGCAGGCCTGTTTGGCCAGCACCGTCCCGTTGTTGCCGCAGGCGCTGAGGGTGGCGCCGAGTCCCATCACCACCACCGTCCCGACAGCCAGGCGGCGGAAGCCGGTGGGAAACGGGAGGTATCTCACTCCAACCAGCTGCTAGAGGAGTCGAGGAGGTAGCGGCTGACGGCCAGGCACCGGTCGAACACCTCGCACATCATCTCCTCGCCGGCCAGGATCCGGGTCAGGGAGACCGGGGAGCGGGCCACGATGTTGAGCCGACGTTCCGCGGCGTCGGTGGCCGAGGCGTAGGAGTCGATGGCCGAGACCTCGAGGGGGAGCTCGATGCCGCCCACGCCGGCGAGGTCGATGGCCAGCCGCAGGAGGTCCGGGCCGTGGGGGAGCGGGGGCAGGGCCCAGGTGAAGGTCAGGGGGAAGTGGAACTCGTCGGGCGGTTCATCGTCCTCGGCCAGCCCGAACACGGCGTCCTCGAAGGAGAGCAGAGTCCGGGGGTCGACCTCGAGGGCCAAGTGGAGGTCGAGTGGTCCACCGCAGCCGTCCTCGGGGTGGAGCTCGACCTCCCAGACCTGGCGGAGGGAGTAGGTCTCCACGAAGTGACGCTCGTCGTGCACGTGGAAACCATGGTCCACCGAATGATCCTTGAGGTCGGCCACATATCCGGCCACATCGATGACAGCCACAGGTGGCTCAGCCTACCGGGACCCAGGCGGTCACGGTATCGTCGCCCCATGGACGACGATGGACTGCTCGAGGTGCTCCACGCCACCGCCACGGCCGTGGCCGGCGCCATCGGAGCGTTAGACGACTGGGGTCTGGCCGGAACTCGGGACGGACAGTACCGGTCGGACCTGGCCGCCGACGCGGCGGCCCTGGCCGTACTGGAAGAGGCCGGGCTAGGGGTGATGTCCGAGGA
This sequence comes from Acidimicrobiales bacterium, assembly GCA_038210245.1. Taxonomy (GTDB): domain Bacteria; phylum Actinomycetota; class Acidimicrobiia; order Acidimicrobiales; family RAAP-2; genus Bog-756. Next base: position 2,866 of record JBBQWW010000050.1, on the reverse strand, counting down.
GTCGGGCACGCACCGCTCCGGGGAGCCGGTGGTGGTGGTCATAGACCCGGTGGACGGCTCCACCAATGCCGCTCGCGGTATCCCGTGGTACGCCACCAGCCTGTGTGCCGTGGACGCCGACGGCCCCCGGGTGGCCGTGGTCGTCAACCAGGCCTCGGGGATTCGCTTCGAGGCGGTGCGGGGCGGCGGGGCCCGCAAGGACGGGATGCCCATCCGCCCAACCCGGTGCCGGTCGCTCGGTGAGGCCATCGTGGGGTTCTCGGGCTACCCGCAGCAGTACTTCGGATGGTCCCAGTGCCGAATGCTGGGGGCGGCCGCCCTCGACCTCTGTGCAGTGGCCGAGGGGGTGCTCGACGCCTACGCCGTGGTAGGCGGCTCGCGTCTGGGGAGCTGGGACTATCTCGGAGGCATGCTGGTCTGTACCGAGGCCGGAGCCGTGGTGGGCGAGTTGCAGGGTCGGGAGTTGGTCACCCTGGACCACACGGCCCGGCGGACGCCGGTGGCGGCCTCGACTTCGGACCTGATGAAGGCTCTGTCCCAGGCGGCTGCGCAGTAGCGTGTTGCGCTCGGGCGTTTAGCTCAGTTGGTTAGAGCAGCTGGCTTACAACCAGCAGGTCATCGGTTCGAGTCCGATAGCGCCCACTATAAAAGTCCAGCTTAGAGGCCTTTTGATGGCACCATCTGTTGTCGCACTAGGGTAAATCCCAACAAAAAACCCAACAATCCCAACAGGGCGAGGGGCGGCAGGTGGCTGGCAGCAAGCGATTGAAGTCCGGGCAACGCGGGGTCTGGGAACTCCGGATCTTCCTCGGCCGGGATGAGCAGGGGAGGGTCCGGCACAAGAGCGTCACCTTCCGGGGCGGAGCCCGTGAGGCCGACCGGGAGCTCACTCGGCTGGCGGCCAAGTACGACGGAACCCTTCCCGCCGTGGAGGCTCCGGTCCTCTGGACGGACATGACCACGGTGAACGACGCCATCGAGGCGTGGAAGCAGAACGGTTGGCAGGACCTCAGCCCGACCACCGTCCGGCACTACCAGGAGATGTGGGACAAGCACATCAAGAGGTCCATCGGCCGACGCGAGATCGCCCAGCTCAATCCGTACGAGGTCGAGCGTTACTTCCGGCGGCTGAAGGACGAAGGCACCGGTCGGACGACGGTGAAGCACATCCGGGCGATGCTCAACCGGGCCTGCCGCCTGGCCCGGAAGTGGAGCGCAAATACGCTGCCGAACCCAGTGGTGGACACGGAGCTGCCCGTCTGGCCCCTCGGCGAGCGGGGTGAGCCGGTACGCGCCCCCGATCTGGCTGAGGTCAGGGCCATCCTGACGGCGGCAGCGGCGCACGATGAGCGATTCGGGGCCTTCGTCCGGCTGGTGGCGGCAACGGGGGTTCGCCGTGGGGAGGCGTGCGCCTTGCGATGGAGTGATATCGACTGGGAATCGGGGACTGTCCTGATCGACGAGTCGGTCGTGGCGGCCAGTGGGGGAGCAGAGGTGAAGGCGCCGAAGACCAAGGCGAGCATCCGGCGACTCGCCCTCGACCCGGGCACTCTGAAGATGCTGCGAGCACTCCGTGTCAGCCAGGAAAGTCTTGCGGCGATGTGTGAGGTGGCGATCGAAGCCGACGGATTCGTGTTCTCCTACGAGCCGGGGTCCTCCGAGCCACCGCACCCTGACACCATGAGCCACGAGTTCACGAAAGTGCGGACCAAGGCCAAGACGGCCAAGGACATCCACCTCCACTCCCTTCGGCACTTTCAGGCGACAGCACTGGACCGGGTCGTTCCCGAACGGCAGAAGCAGGCCCGTCTGGGCTGGGCCACCGTGCACATGGCTCGCCACTACACCGACGTGATCGCCGGCGAAGATCTTCGGGCGGCCGAGCATATTGGCCGACTCCTCGAGGGGGAGGAGGCGGCTTCCGGTGCAGGCGCACCACAGACCGGGCAGGGATCGGCCGTCGGCGCCAGCTGACTGGGCTGGCTGCCAACTGCCGGCTCGGTCCCCTCGAGTAGGCGTTCGACGGCACGTTTCGGGATGCGGATCCGCCCACCCAAGCGCACGACTGGTACCGGGAGTGTGTCGTTCCTGATGGCGCGGTAACAGGTCGCTCGGTCAATCCCTAGAAGCGTCGCCGCCTCCTCGACGCTCAAGAGCGCGCTCATCCCCTTGGCTCCAAGCCGTGTTCTACCCACCGAGGTTCCTTTCAGCGATGGATACATTCTCTGATCGAACGTCACCCTCAACGTCACCCTCGGATATCTCGCCCGCAGCGCCAACGTCACCCTCGGCCTCGAGCGGTCTGACGGCAACGTCACCCTCCCAGGTCAGAGCCCTGTCGGTGTGACCGAGGAGGCATCACTGGCTATGTGACAATCTTCTGAGTTGACATCAGCACTCCCTTTGGCATCGAGCCGGGGGAGTGCTGTAGCCCGGCCCGGTTCGGCGGGGAACTGTACGGGGCTCACGTTCGCTCCTGCGGCTTCTCAGGTTGGGATCCAGGACTCACGTCCTCCCGGGGATCGAGAGAGGCGCCCAGGCGGGCATCGAGCCCGCCACGGGCGCCCGGGTGACTCGGCAGATCGGCTCCGCCGAAGCGGTACGGAACATGTCCACACCTGTGCACCCGAGTGCAGGAACGTCACCCTGGGCACAATGCCAGTTTCGTATCGGGTCAGGAGCTCAACCGGGGTGTGAGGGCCGGCTCCCTCGACGTCGAGCCGAGGGGAGCCGCCCCCCGGTAGCCGGGGTGGAGCCCACCCAGGGGCTTTGGGTCAGAAGTCCTCGGTGCTCTCGCGGGGCACGGAGCTGTGATCCCACCCTCGGGGATCGAGAGAGGCGCCCAGGCGGCCATCGAGCCCGCCAA
>JBBQWW010000049.1:0-27436 GCA_038210245.1 Acidimicrobiales bacterium | reverse complement strand
ACCGAGGCGATGCGCAGGGCGAAGCACTTCTTGCCCAGCAGGGCGTTGCCGCCGTAGCCGGAGCCGTAGGACCAAATCTCGCGAGTCTCGGGGAAGTGCACGATGTACTTGTTCTCCGCATCGCACGGCCAGGCCACGTCGGCCTCGCCGGGCGCCAGGGGTGCGCCCACCGAGTGGAGGCAGGGGACGAAGTCCCCGTCCTCCCCGAGGACCTCGAGGGCTCCCCTTCCCATCCGGGTCATGATCCGCATGGACACGGCCACGTAGGCCGAGTCGGTGATCTCCACCCCGATGTGGGCGATCTTCGAGCCCAGGGGACCCATGGAGAAGGGGACGATGTACATGGTGCGGCCCCTCATGCAGCCCTGGAACAGGTCGGTGAGGACGCCCCGCATCTCGGCGGGATCCCGCCAATTGTTGGTGGGCCCGGCGTCCGACTCGAGGGTGGAACAGATGTAGGTGCGGTCCTCGACCCGGGCCACGTCGCCCGGATCGGAGTGGGCCCAGTAGCTGTTGGGCCGCTTGGCGTCGGACAGCTTGGTGAAGGTGCCGTTGTCCACCAGAATCTGGCACAGGCGGTCGTACTCCTCGGCCGACCCGTCGCACCACTCGACGGTGTCCGGCTCGGCCAACGCCGCGATCTCGTCCACCCATGCGATCAGCTTTTTGTTGGTGGTGGGTGGCATGGGGTTGGGTGGTCCTCCTCGGGAGTCCAGTGGGCTACGACCGGCGGACGGTGCCTCCAGGGGCGTGTCCACCGGTTATCCACCGATTGTAGTGGTGATCCTGCCCCTCAATGCTAGGCAATGAGGTGTGCAGAGTCCCAATTCCGGGGGCGCCTCGGACGGTCGGCCCGCCTCATCGGGCCCCGTGGACGAGTTCGACGCCATCGACAGGCTGCGGGACCGGTTCGAGGCCGTGGCCCGGCTCCGCGCTCCGGGTGGCCAGGTGCCCCCGGTGGGTGACACCTGGATCGGGGACGATGCCGCGGTGGTCGGGCTGCCGGCCGGGGACCGGGTGCTGTTGGCCACCGACCTGGTGGTGGCCGGGGTCCACGTCGACCTCGAGTTCTGCTCTCCCGAGGACATCGGGTACAAATCGCTGATGGTCGCCCTCTCCGACCTGGCCGCCATGGGCGGCCGACCGGAGTACGCCCTGGTGTCGGTGGCTGCTCCGCCGGGAACCGATCTCGATCGGTTGGGGGCCGGTGTGGCCGAGGCGGCGGGGGAGACGGACTGCATCATCGTCGGGGGCGATCTGGCCCGGTCGGGGGTACTGGTCCTGTCGACGGCGGTGTTCGGTCTGGCGGAACGCGGCGGGCCACCCCCGCTGCTGCGCTCGGGGGCCCGGGCCGGCCACCGGCTCTTCGTGACCGGACCGCTCGGACGGTCGGCCGCCGGTCTGCGGCTCCTGCGGGGGGCGGGCCGCGCCGACGGGTCACCGCCGACCGCTAGTGATCTGATCCGGGCCCACCGACGACCGGTGGCCCGACTGGCGCAGGGGGAGACAGCCCGGCGGGCCGGTGCCTCGGCGGCCATCGATGTCTCCGACGGTCTGGTCGCCGACGTGGTCCACCTGGCCGAGTCGTCCGGTGTGGGCGTGGCTCTGGAGACCGTGCCCGTGGCCGAGGGCGCCACCCGTCAGGAGGCCCTCGACGGGGGAGAGGAGTACGAGCTGGTGCTGTCCACCGGGGCACCGGACGACCTGATGGCGGCGTTCCGCTCCGCCGACCTGGCCCCTCCCGTGGCCATCGGATGGTGCACCGATCAACCGGGTCGACACACGCTCGACGGGGAGTCCCTCCCCCCGGGGGGATGGCGCCACCAGTTCTGAGCCACCGGAGGGGGCCGGCCTTAAGGAAACTCACAGAACGATCCGTCACCATGGTGGGATGAGTGGGAGGGTTCGACGGATGCCACCACGGTTGCTACGACGGTTGCCACGACGGATGCCACGACGGAGCTGTGCCGGTGGGCGTCGATGGTGGCGATGACCGCCATGACCGGCGCCCACCGCATCCTGGTGGTGGACGACGAGACGAGCATCACCGATCTCCTGACCATGGCCCTCCACCTCCAGGGGGCCACCGTGGAGGTGGCCCACACCGGGACCGACGCCCTCCGGGCCGTGCAGGCCTTCCGTCCCCACCTCATCGTCCTCGACGTGATGCTGCCCGACCTCGACGGCTTCACCGTCCTCGAGCGGATGGGCCGGGAGCGTCAGACCGCGGACATCCCCGTCCTGTTCCTCACCGCCCGCGGGGAGCTCGACGACCGTCTGCGCGGGCTGGCCCTGGGCGGGGACGACTACATGACCAAGCCATTCAGCGTCGAGGAGATGCTGCTGCGAGTGACGGCCATCTTGCGACGTGCCGAGGGGTACGAGGAGGTCGGGCCACGGCTGGTGGTGGCCGACGTGACCCTGGACGAGGAGAGCCACGAGGTGCGGAGGGGCGAGGCCTCCATCGAGCTCACGCCCACCGAGTTCCGGCTGCTCCACTACCTGATGATGAACGCCGGACAGGTGGTGTCCAAGGCCCAGATCCGGGACCGGGTCTGGGACTACAGCTTCGACGGCAAGGTCAACATGGTGGAGGTGTACGTGAGCTACCTGCGCAAGAAGCTCGACGTCCACGGTCCGCCGCTCATCCGGACGGTGCGCGGCATCGGGTACAGCATGCGCGTACGCCCCGTTCCCGACGGCGGGGGACGGGATGACCGAGGATCGGCCGGCCCGTGACCCTCCGCCTCCGCCTCCTGCTCTTGCTGGTGGGGATCGTGGCTGCCGGTCTGGTCATCTCCGATGTGGTCACGTACAACGCCCTGAGGTCGTTCCTGACCACCCGGGTCGACCAGCAGTTGAACGGGGCGGCGTTCCCGGTGGGACGGGCCCTCCTCTCGTCGTCCGGCCTCGGCCCCCAGGTGCCGGCGGCACCGCCCACGATTCCCAATGCCACCGTGCCCACCCCGACGAATCCATTCACATCCGGCGGTGCCTTCCGCAACGGGGGCGGGCTGTTCGGACCGTCTCCAAGGGCTGATCGAGGGGTGCTGGTGCCTCCGGGCACCTACGGGCAGCTGCGCAACACCAAGGGAACCGTCGAGGCCCACCTGTTCTTCGCCTACGGCGGCAAATCCCCCTCGGCCCCGGTGATCCCGGCCCAGCTGCCCGGTAGTGGCCTGCCCTCCGGTCGGGACTACTACTTCACCACTTCGGGTACCGGTTCGGGGGCGGTGACCTACCGGGCCCTGGCCAAACCACTGGCCGACGGGACCGGAGTGATCGTGGTGGCGGTGCCACTGGGCGACCTCGAGTCCACGTTGCGGCATCTGCTGTGGATCGAGCTCATCGTGTCGGTGCTGGTACTGGTGGGTTTGGGGGTGCTCTCATGGGTCATGGTGCGCCGCGATCTCCGTCCCCTCGAGTCCATGACCAAAGCGGCCGGCGCTATCGCCCAGGGGGACCTGACCCAGCGGGTCTCCCCGGTGTCCGGTGGAACCGAGGTGGGTCAGTTGGGAGAGGCGTTCAACACCATGATCGACGAGATCGAGGTGGCCTTCGCGGAGCGGGCGGCGTCCGAGGACCGGTTGCGGCGCTTCCTGGCTGACGCTTCCCACGAGCTGCGCACCCCGTTGACGTCGATACTCGGCTACTCGGAGCTCTTCGAGCTGGGCATGCAGGACCGGCCGGCCGACCTGGCCGTGTCCCTGCGGCACATCCGGGACGAAGCCGGCCGGATGGCCACCCTGGTCGACGATCTGTTCCTTCTGGCCCAGCTGGACCACGAGCGACCGCTGCGCCTCGAGCCCGTGGACCTCCTCGACCTGGCCCGACGGGCCGCCGAGGGGCTGTCGGTGGTGGCCCCTGACCGACCGGTGACGGTGCGGGGTGACGGGCCGGTGGTGATCCAAGGCGACGCCGATCGACTGCGCCAGGTGCTGGACAATCTGGTCGGCAACGCCGCCAGCCACACACCGTCGGGGACGGGCGTCGGCATCGACGTGGCCATGGAGTTGGCCTCCCCGGGAAGCGGGGACCGGTCCGGATCGAGGGACGGCTCGGTCCCGTGGGCGGTGGTCACCGTCCACGACGACGGACCGGGAATCGACCCGGCCGACGCCCCTCGTATCTTCGAGCCCTTCTACCGGTCGGACCCGTCACGTTCCCGTTCCTCGGGAGGGGCCGGTCTGGGGCTGGCCATCGTGGCCGCCATCGTGCAGGCCCACGGGGGCACGGTGGCCCTTCTGCCGGGGCCTGGGGCCACCTTCGAGGTGCGGCTGCCCTCGACCCGGGTGGTGCCGGCGCTCAGTCCCTCGACGGCCGCCGGTCAGACGGCCGCCGGTCAGACGGCCGCCGGGCCACAGTCGCCCGCCACCTCGGGGCCGGAGTGGGGAGGCGAGTGATCGCCGCCCCGGACGACTCGCTCACCCCGACCGAGTGGTCCGGATCGGAGGTTCTGGATTCGATGCCCGGAGTGGTGGGTCGTCCTGCGTCTCTGCTCCCATGGCTGCCGAAGGCCTTGTCTGTCATCGCGACGACACCGGAAGGAGGTTCTTCACGGCTGACGGAGCCGCCGATCGGCAGCACCGGCGCCACGATGTCCGTGGGCGGAGCCGGCGGGACGGGAGCGGGAGTAGCGGGACGGTCGGGCGGGCGTCCGTGCCGGTCGGCGGACCGGCGATCAAAAAGGGGGCTAGGCCGGGATGTTCCGAACCGGCGGCTTGGTGACCTTGCCCGAGCGGATGCACGAGGTGCAGACGTTGAGACGCTTGGGCGAGCCGTCCACGAGGGCCCGCACCCGCTGGATGTTGGGATCCCAGCGTCGCTTGGTCCGACGGTGGGAGTGACTGATGTTCATACCGAACGACGGCTTCTTGCCGCAGACCTCGCACACCGCTGCCATGACACTCCGACTTCCTCGTAGGATCCTCTGGGTAAGTCACAAAGGTTAGCATCCTGGCCATGGTGGTCCTCGACGCGCTCGGTGCCGCGCAGCTCTGTGATGTCATCACCGAGTTCCGTGACGGCCTCCGCACCCACCGTGAGCTGATCAATCGCCTCAACGTCTATCCAGTGCCCGACGGTGACACCGGCACCAATATGGCCCTCACCATGGAGTCGGTGACCAATGAGCTCGACGAGCTCGGCTCGCCCGATCTCGACGCCACCTGTCGGGCCATCGCCCACGGATCCCTGATGGGGGCCAGGGGCAATTCGGGGGTCATTCTCTCGCAGCTCCTCCGGGGCCTGTCCGAGGGCCTGAACTGCGCATCCTCCCGCCCAGGACCCCGCGAGCTGTCCGAGGCCCTGACCATCGCCGACAAGCTGGCCCGCGAGGCGGTCATGCGCCCGGTGGAGGGCACCATCCTGACCGTGGCCCGGGGCGCGGCGGACGGGGCCCGCTCGGCCGCCGATGCGGGACGGCCCCTGCTCGAGGTGGTGGAATCTTCCCGGGCGGCGGCGGCCGACGCCCTGGCCCGCACCCCGTCGCTCCTCCCCGTGCTCGAGCAGGCGGGTGTGGTCGATGCCGGGGGCCCCGGCTTCCTGCTCCTGCTCGACGCCCTGTTGACGGTGGTGGACGGCCGGGCCATGCCGCGGCCGGCCGATCCACCCGACACCGTGTTCGGCCCCCTCAACCCCGAGGCTCCCGGGACGGCGTCATCACCGCACGGCAGCGAGGCCGACGCGGCCCAGCAGATCCTGGCCGGACTGCGCTACGAGGTCATGTACCTCCTCGAGGCCCCCGACGACACCATCCCGTCCTTCAAGGAGGTATGGGCCGGTCTGGGTGACTCCATCGTCGTCGTGGGTGGTGACGGCCTGTGGAACTGCCACATCCACACCGATGACATCGGGGCCGCCATCGAGGCCTCCCTCGACGCCGGTCGGCCGCGCAACGTGCGGGTCACGGACCTTCTGGAGCAGGTGGAGGAGGAGCGCTGGGTGCGCGAGGGGGCGGGCACCGTGGGCTCCGGCCCGTCGGCCACGCCCCCTGGGCCAGCCCCGACCACCGGGGTGGTGGCCGTGGCCACCGGTGACGGTATCGGCCGGATCTTCCGGTCTCTCGGCGTGCAGGGCCTGATCGCCGGGGGTCAGTCCATGAACCCGTCGACGGCCGAGTTGGTCGACGCCGTGGAAGCGGTCCGGTCCCAGTCGGTCATCATCCTGCCCAACAACGGCAATATCCGACCGGTGGCCGAGCGGGTCAACGACCTCACGGCCAAGTCGGTGTGGGTGGTACCGACGGACACCATCGCCGAAGGGTTCGCCGCCCTGCTGGCCTACGACCCCGAAGCCGATGGATCGGTCAACGCCGAAACCATGGAGGCCTCGGCCCGCAGCGTGGTCGCCGGGGAGGTCACCCGGGCGGTGAGGGACTCGGAGAGCCGGGTGGGCCCGATCAGCACCGGCGACTGGTTGGGCCTGTCCCGCCGGGGCATCGAGGTGGTGGGGGACTCGTTGGCCGGAGCGTCCTGCTCCCTGCTCGAGGCCCTGGTGGAGGAGAGCCACGCCCTGGTCACCATCATCGAAGGGGAGGGGTCCGGAGCAGCCGATACCCGCCGGATCACCGAGTGGCTCCGCGATCAGCGACCCGACGTGGAGACCGAGGTGCATCACGGGGGCCAGCCCCTCTACCCGTACCTGTTCTCCATCGAGTGAGCGACTCCGCCCCCGCCGAGGGCCACGGGGGGATCCAGCGCAAGTTCCGTCAGCTGGCCGAGCTCCCGGTGGCGCAGCTGCACCAGGTGGGACCCAAGACCGAGCAGGATCTGGCCGAACTCGGGATCGAGTCGATACTGGACCTGCTGACCCACTATCCCCGCCGCTACATCGACGGCACCCGACTGGAGCCGATCGCCGATCTGGTGGCGGGCGGGAAGGTGTCGGTGCTGGCGCGGGTGACCCGGGTGAGCCAGTCGTCCTCCGGCTACGGCCGTGGCCGCCGCCGTGGGCCGTCGAGGGTCGAGATGGAGATCGCCGACGAGAGTGGCCGCCTCCGGGTGGTCTTCTTCAACCAGTCGTGGCGGGCCAAGCAGCTGCCGGTCGGCACCGTGGCGCTGTTCTTCGGTTCCCTCGGTACCTACCGTGACGCCCCCCAGCTGAACAGCCCCATGGCCGAGGTGGTCGAACTGGCCGGCGACGGCGGCGAGAACGGGGGCGAGGACGGGAGCGAGGGTGAGTCGGAGGGAGGAGCGCGCCGGGGCCGGGTGTATCCCGTGTACTCGCTGACCGACAAGGCCAAGCTGACCTCGGTGCGGATCAGCCGCATCGTCGGCGAGGCCCTCGACCGGGCCAAGGACTTCGCCGACCCGGTGGACCGCTTGTGGCGGGACCGGTTCGGGCTGGTGGACCGGACCACGGCCCTCAACCACATCCACCGGCCGGCCACGCCGGATGAGACCGAGCCGGCACGCCGCCGATTGGCCTTCGACGAGCTGTTCCGGCTGCAGTTGGCCCTGGTCCTGCGACAGGCCCGCCTGCAGCGTGACGCCCGGGGGATCACCCACGTGGTCGACGCCCCGGGGGCAAAGGGGGCGGGATCGGGTGGCACCGGGTCCGGGCTGGTGCCGCAGTTCCTCGAGCGCCTGCCCTTCCAGCTGACGGCCGCCCAGCGGGAAGCCATGGACGCCATCCGCTCCGACCTGGCCGGATCCCTGCCCATGCACCGCCTGCTGCAGGGGGACGTGGGGTCGGGCAAGACGGTGGTGGCCGTGGCCGCCATGCTCACCGCCACCCAGGGGGGACACCAGGCCGCCCTCATGGCCCCCACCGAGGTCCTGGCCGAGCAGCATGCCGAGGAGGTCCGCCGCCTGCTGGACGGACTGACCGTGCCCGACCCGGCCACCCTCGAAGGTCATCGGCCGCTCGGCGTGGCCCTCCTGACCCACCGGAGCAGCGCGGCGGAGCGGGCGGTCATCCACGCCGGCCTGGCCGACGGCACCGTCGACATCCTCATCGGCACCCACGCCCTCCTCACCGACCAGGTGAGCTTCTCGTCCCTCGGAGTGGTGGTCATCGACGAACAGCACCGCTTCGGGGTGGAGCAGCGGGCCGCCCTGAGGTCCAAGGGCCGCGGGGTGGACGGCACCGGTCGGGATCCCGACCTGCTGGTCATGACGGCCACCCCCATCCCCCGCACGGCGGCCATGGTCGTCTTCGGTGATCTGGACATGACCATCATCGACGAGCTGCCCCCGGGTCGCCAGCCCGTGGTCACCCGGTGGCTACGGACCCCCCTGGAGGCCGAGGAGGCCTGGTCTCGGGTGCGGCACGAGGTGGCGACCGGCCACCGGGCCTTCGTAGTGTGCCCCCTGGTGGAGGGCTCGGACCGGGTGCAGGCCACCTCGGTGGTGGCCGAGGCCGAGCGCCTGGCCGGGGCGGAGCTGGCCGGCCTCAAGGTGGGACTGCTCCACGGCCAACTGCCCTCGGCCGAGAAGGAGCGGGTCATGGCCGCGTTCCGCTCGGGCACCCTGCAGGTACTGGTGGCCACCACAGTGATCGAGGTGGGGGTGGACATCCCCGAGGCCTCGGTCATGGTCATCGAGGACGCCGACCGGTTTGGCATCGCCCAGCTCCACCAGCTGCGGGGGCGGGTGGGCCGGGGGCAGGAGCCGGCCTGGTGCTTCCTGCTGTCGGAGAACGAGGCGCCCGAGCCTGAGGCCCGCCTGTCGGCCATGGAGGCCACGACCGACGGGTTCGCCCTGGCCGAGGTGGATCTGCAACTGCGGGGTGAAGGCACCATTTTGGGGGCGCGCCAGAAGGGCCGCAGCGACCTGCGCCTGGCCCGGCTCATCGGCGATCAGGACCTGGTGGTCCGGGCTCGGGAGATGGCCGTGGCCCTGGTGGGTGAGGATCCCCTCCTCGCCGCCCACGAACTCCTGGTCGAGGAGCTCCGGATCTTCATCGACGACGACGAGGCCGAGTTCCTGTTCAAGAGCTGAGGCCGGCTCGGCGGAGCTGTTGACGACCCGATCCGAAGCGGGATCCGAGAGGGCCGGCGGTAGGCTGCGCGGGTGCGTGTGATCGGTGGAGACCTCCGTGGCCGCCGTCTGACGGCGCCGTCGGGCACCACCGTCCGCCCCACCTCCGACCGGGTTCGTGAGGCCATCTTCGACATCCTGTTCAGCCTGGGGGGGGTGGACGGGGCCCAGGTGGTCGATCTGTTCGCCGGCTCCGGTGCGTTGGGTATCGAGGCCCTGTCCCGGGGTGCGAAGTCGGTGACCTTCGTGGAGCGGGATCCGGTGGCGCTGGCCGCCATCCGGGCCAATCTGGCCTCAGTGGGGTTGGCCGGGGCCGAGCGGGACGGTGACGTCACCGTGGCCCGGGCCGACGCTGAGCGGTGGCTGGCCACGACGGCGGCGCGTTACGATCTGGCCCTGGTCGACCCGCCCTACCGCTACCAGGGTTGGCAGGAGTTGGTGGCGGGCCTGCCCGTCGACCTCGCCGTTCTCGAATCCGACGCCGAGATCCCCGCCCCCGACGGGTGGGTGGTCATCAAATCGCGGCGGTATGGGGGTACGATCGTGACCGTGGCCCGTCCGGAACTGGTCACGGAGACCCATCCGGAACTGGCTGCAGAGAAAGGTGCCTCGTGAGGATTGCGCTCATCCCTGGGTCCTTCGACCCGGTGCACAACGGCCACCTTGAGGTCATCGAGCGGGCCGCCCGCCTCTTCGACGAGGTGGTGGTGGCCACCTTGCGCAATCCGCAGAAGAACGGCGCGCTCTTCGAGCTCGAAGAGCGCCAGGAGATGCTCGAGGAGTCGCTCGACCATTTGGCCAACGTCCGCATCGTCTCTCTGACCAAGCTGGTGGTGACCGTGGCCCACGATGTGGGGGCCAGTGTGATCGTGAAAGGCCTCCGGGCCGTGTCCGATTTCGAGAACGAGATGCAGATGGCCCAGATGAACAAGCAGCTGTCCGGCGTGGAGACCCTGTTCATCCCCACCAGCTCGACGCACTCCTTCATCGCTTCCAAGCTGTTGCGCGAGGTAGCCCGGTTCGGCGGCGACGTGACCTCTTTCGTTCCCGCTCTGGTGGCCCAGCGCCTCAAGGAGAAGTTTGCCAATGAGTGATCTCTTCGAAGATCTCGAGGACGAGCGGGCGGCCGGCGAGGAGTTCGACGCCGAGACGCTGATCCGGAGCGCGCTCGATCTGGTCCAGACGGCCAAGGCCATGCCCCTCTCCGCATCGGTGCTGGTGTCGCGTGAGGAGCTGGCCGAGCTGCTGCAGGCGGCCCTCGATCGGATGCCCGACGAGCTGCGCCAGGCGAGGTGGCTGCTGAAGGAGCGGGACGAGTTCCTGGCCGAGAAGGGCCGCGAGGCCGACGCCCTGCTCGAGGAGGTGCGGGTCCAGGCCGAGCGGATGATCCAGCGCACCGAGATCGTCCGGCAGGCCAACCATGTGGCCCAGCGCATCCTCGACGACGCCAACGAGGAGGCCAGGCGCATGCGCCACGAGGCCGAGGACTATGCCGACCAGAAGCTGGCCAGCTTCGAGATCGTCCTCGACCGCACCATGAAGACGGTCCAGGCCGGCCGCGAGAAGCTCCAGGTCACACCCATCCCCAACGTGGACATCGGGGAGGGTGGTCTGACGTCCCTGGCGCCGACCCCGACCACCAATGGGACCGGGGCCCGGATCGAGGAGCCCGAGGGGTTCTTCGATCAGGACCTCTCCTGAACCGACCGATCCGGTGAGGAGCGACCCCACGCCCACTGGTCCAGCCGGCCCTGGCGTCCCGGATGAGGCCCTCGACGTGGACCGCGCCCCGCCCCGCCGGGCGTCTCGTCCGTTCGTCGTGCAGGTGGCCTCGGTGCGCAAGGTGGCCGGGACCACCCGTCAGGAGACTCGCTCGGGGGTCATCGACGGTCTGGCCGCAGTCGGGGTCTTCGTGCCCGCCGGCGCGCCGATCTGCGCCGACCTGGAGCTGACGTCCTACCCCGGTGGCATCACCGTTTCGGGGTCGGTCACGGCCCCCTGGCTGGGCGAGTGCCGGCGGTGCGGCGGTCCGGTGGCCGGCCAGGTGGTGGCCCGGGTCCGTGAGCGCTACGCCCCAGCCGGGGGAACCGATGCCGACGTGGATGCCTACCTGCTGGCCGGGGACGAGCTCGACCTCGAGCCGTTGGCCCGCGACGCCGTGCTCCTCGACCTGCCGCTCGCCCCCCTGTGTTCGGACGGGTGCCTCGGCCTGTGCCCCCAGTGCGGCGCCAACTGGAACACCGGCCCCTGCACGTGCCCACCGGTCACCGATGGGCGGTGGTCCGCTCTCGATGCCCTGCGGGACCCCCCTGAGGGTGCACTGCCGTGACGGTGCACTGAGGGCCCGGGATACGGGCCTCGGGGAGCCGGTGAGCGGACCGGAGCCGGGGCGTGTCCAATCGGTGTCCCCCATCGCCTAGGATGCCATCCCTATGGCCGTACCGAAGAAGAAGACCTCCAAGTCGAAGAGCCGCAGCCGCCGGGCATCCAACTGGGTGCTGAAGGCGCCGGCCCGATCCGTGTGCCCCCAGTGCACCACGGCCAAGCTGCCCCACATCGTGTGCCCCAACTGCGGTTGGTACAAAGGCCGACAGGCGATCGAAGTCGACTAGTGGCGCGAGGCGTCGCACGGCCGACCGGCGACGCGTTGGCCGCCCTTCCGGTAGCGGTCGACGCCATGGGCGGCGACCGGGCCCCTGACGAAATCGTGGCTGGTGCCCGGCAGGTGGCCGAGCAGACCGACATCAAGGTGGCCCTGGTGGGCCGGCCGGGGGAGATGGGCGATACCGGCGACCTGCCCTGCCTTGCCGCCAGCGAGGTCATAGGGATGGACGACGACCCCGGGCAGGGGGTGCGTCGGAAGAAGGACTCCTCCCTGGTGCGGGCGGCCGAGGCGGTACGGGACGGCAAGGCCATGGCCATGGTCTCGGCCGGCAACACCGGGGCCACCATGGCCTCGGCCCTCCTGCGGATGGGTCGCCTGCCCAGCGTGATCCGTCCGGCCATCGCCACCCCCATCCCCAACCTGCTGCGGGCGTGGCCCACGGTGTTGCTCGACTCAGGGGCCAACGCCGAGTGCACGCCGGCCATGCTCCTCCAGTTCGCCCAGATGGGAGCGGCCTTCACCGCCAAACGCTACGGCGTGGATCGGCCCCGAGTGGCGCTGCTCTCCATCGGCGAGGAGAAGTCCAAGGGCACGCCGTTGGAGAAGGAGGTCCACGCCCAGCTGGCGGCCGGCGCCGGTGGGCCCGGCTTCGACTTCGTGGGCAACGTGGAGGGCCGCGACTTCTTCGACGACACCGCTGACGTGATCGTGACCGACGGCTTCACCGGCAACGTGGCCCTGAAGACCATGGAGGGGACCCTGCGCTTTCTGATCGGGGCCCTCACCGAGATCCTGGGCCGTCCCGAGATCGCCGAGGCCTCCGAGGCCCTCTTCCCTCACCTGCTCCCGTTGGCCCGCAATCTTGACCCCGACACCACCGGGGGGGCCATGCTGTTGGGCGTGGACGGCGTGTGCGTGATCAGCCACGGGTCCTCCTCGGCGGCGGCCATGGTCAGCGCCATCACCGTGGCCCACGATCTGGCTGTGGCCGGACTGGTGGAGGCGGTGGCCGCCTCGGTGACACCGGTGGCCCAACCCGACTGACCGGTCCCGTCGAGGGTTCAGCCCCAGAACGTGGACAGCAGGCCCACGTCGGCTGAGGCCTGTCGGGTCCCGAGGGCCAGGGCCCTGGGCACCGAGGCGGGCTCCATCAAGGTCATCAGGTCGACCTCGGACGGCACCCGGAGGATGACCTCGGCCCCGGAGGCCTTCAGGTCCTCCAGCTCCTGCTGGCCGTCGCCCGGATGCGAGGTCATCATCCCCTCGGAGACGTCGCTCCCGTCGGTGAGGGCCAGGATCAGGACCCGCCGGGCCCCGCTGAACAGGTCGAGATGGGTGCCGGTGCCACTCACTCCGCCGTCCATGCACCGCCGGTCCCCGATGGGCTGGGGGGCGAACACCCCGGGCACAGCACTGCTGGCGGCCACGGCCCGGGGCAGGCTGGTCCGCGACCGCTTGGTCACCACGCAGCGTTCGCCGGTGTAGGCGTCCACGCACGTGATGTGCAGGGACTCGGAAGCCCACGGTCCGGTGCCCACCACCAGCGAGATGTTGCGCCGCATGAACTCGGGTTTGGGTGCCGACGCCGCCAGGGCGGCGTGCCCGATCTCCTGCACGGTCGACGGCTCCCCGTCGGTGGCCTTGATGAACAGGTCGAGGGCGTGCTGCTGGCTCGAACGGAGGACGGACGCCGGAGCCAGAGCCGACACCAGGGCCGGGACCTTGGCGAGCAGCGATACCTCGGAGTGGAGGCGCTTGATCTTCCCCCCGGTCAGGGCGGTGGCCACGATAGAGCCGGCCGAGGTTCCAACCACCCGGTCGGCATCGTCGAAGCGGATCCCGTGGTTGGCCAGGGTCTGCAGGTAGGCCGCCTGCCAGGCCACGAAGAACAGGCCGCCCCCTCCCAGGCAGATCCCGCGGTCGACGTCCCGCCCGTAGGAGGCCCCGAAGTCACGGGGTCGGGCCAGTTCGAGGGAGGCAGCTGCGTCAGCGGAGGCGGTGGCGGACCGGTTGCGACGGGGCATTGACCAACTGTACCGGGGGTCCGGCCGGCGAGCGATCGGTGGGGGCACCCTGCCGCGGGAGTAGCGATGCGCCCTCCGTGGAGACGGGAGCGATAGCGTGTTTTTGCGCTCGGACCGGAGTGGGTGGGCCCGATCGGTGCGGGACAGCTGTGCTCAGGTGCGACGAGGTGGCGTGCGCCACAGCCGGGGGAAATGATGACCGCACGGACCGAAGGGGCTGACGGCCAGGCGGGCGGAGAACGGGGCAGTGTCGCCGGCCCGGGCGGTCCGCCGGCCAAGGCCGGACGGTACCTCATGGCGGTGGGCCTGGTCATCATGCTGGCCGGTCTGCTGTTCGGCTACGACCAGGGGGTCATCTCGGGGGCCCTCGACGGCATCCAAAAGGAGTTCTCGGTCGGGACCTTCCTGCTCGAGGTCATCACCAGCTGGGTGACCCTGGGGGCCATGGCCGGGGCCCTGGTGGCCGGCGGACTGGCCGACCGCAAGGGCCGACGGTGGACCATCGTGGCCGCCGCCGTCCTCTTCACGGCGGGGGCGCTGGTGGAAGCGCTGGCCCCTGGCTCGGGCGTTCTGGTGGTGGGTCGGCTGCTGGTGGGGTTCGGGGTCGGCGTGGCCTCGGTGGCCGCCCCCCTCTACGCCGCCGAACTCGCGCCCAGCCGCCTGCGGGGTCGCATGGTCTCGCTCTATCAACTGGCCATCACCATGGGTATCTTCGTGGCCTACTTCGCCGACTACCTGCTGATCAACGGCAACCAGTGGCGGGTGATGCTGGGGATCTCGGCCATCCCTGCCGTCCTGTTGGTCCTGGCCGTCCTACCGCTGCCCGACTCACCCCGCTGGTACGTGAAGATGGGTCGCCACGATGCGGCCCGCCAGGCTCTCCAGAAAGTGGAGCCAGGGGCCGACATCGACGCCGATCTGGCCGACATCGAGGCGCTCAACGAGAAAGAGGACGTGGGCTCGTGGATCGAGGTCTTCGCCCGCCGATGGCGCCGCCCCCTGGTCATCGGGGTCTCGCTGGCCTTCCTCCAGCAGCTGACCGGCATCAACGCCATCATTTACTACGCCGACAAGATCTTCGCCGCCGCCGGCTTCGCCACGCCGGCCAGCCAGAGTCTGGCCACCCTGTGGGCCATCGGGGCCGTCAATGTGGTGGCCACCTTCGTGGCCGTGGCCTGGGTGGACCGCTTCGGACGCCGGCCGCTGCTTCTCATCGGCTCGGTGGGCATGGGGGTCAGCCTGGTGGTGGTGGGGGCCATGTTCGAGGTGCTGGGGAACGGGTCGGGGAAGGGGGGCGGGAGCTCGGTCACCGGCACGGTGACCCTGATCTTCCTGGTCACCTTCATCGCCTCGTTCGCCTTCTCGCTGGGGCCCGTGGTGTGGACCATCATCAACGAGATCTACCCCTCCCACATCCGGGGACGGGCCGTGGCGGTGGCCACCGCGGCCAACTGGTTCGCCGCCTGGCTGGTCAGCCAGTTCTTCCTGTCTCTGGTCAACCTCATCACCGAGGCCGGCACCTTCTGGCTGTTCGCCGGGTTCTGCGCGGTGACCTACTTCTTCGTGCTGCGGTTCGTCCCCGAGACGAAGGGGAAGTCCCTCGAAGAGGTCGAGCGGCTGTGGGGCGACGAGGAGGCCATCCGCCGGGCCATCGGCTCGTCCCCGTGACCGGGCCCAACGGTGCCAGGCCGCACCGGGCCGCCCGTGTCAGCCCCGGAGCAGGTCCTTCGCGATGTGGGTGATCTGGATCTCGTCGGTGCCGGCGTAGATCTGGAACACCTTGGCGTCTCGGGCCAGCTGTTCGACCCGGAACTCGGCCATATAGCCGTTGCCCCCGAACAGCTGGACCGCTTCCATGGCCACCTCGGAGGCGGCCTGGGCCGAGTACAGCTTCATGGCTGAGGCCTCGGCCAGCGTGAGGCTCTTTCCGGCCGCGGACAGCTCGATGTGGCGGAAGACCAGGTTCTGGACGTTGAGCCGGGCCACCTCCATCTTGGCCAGCTTGAGCTGGATGAGCTGACGGTCACCGATGGGCTGGCCCCACAGCATGCGGTTCTTGGCGTACTCCACCGAGAGTTTGAGGCACTCCTCGATGAGGCCGAGGGACATGGCGGCCAGGCCGGCCCGCTCGGTGACGAAGTTCCCCTTGGCCGAGTCCCGACCGCTGCCGCCGCTCTCGTCCTCGGTCTCGCCCAGCAGGTACTCCCGACCCACCCGGACATCGGTCAGGAACAGCTCACCGGTCGGCGAGGAGTGCAGGCCCATCTTGCGGAACGGCTTGGACTGCTCGAGTCCGGGCATCCCTTTTTCCAGCACGAAGGTGAGGACCTGACGGTCCCGCATCGGGGTGCCGGAGCCGTCGTCGAGCTTGGCGTAGAACACGATGGTGTCGGCGTAGGGCCCGTTGGTGATGAAGGTCTTGTTGCCGTTGAGGATGTACTCCTCCCCATCCCGCCGGGCCGTGGACTGCATCCCGCCCAGCGCATCGGAGCCCGAGTTGGGCTCGGTGATGGCCCAGGCCCCCACCGTTTCCGTCGTGAGGAGGTCGAGGCCCCATCGCTCCATCTGGGCCGGAGTGCCCTGCTTCATGATGGTGCCGCCGGCCAGGCCCAGGCTGACCCCCATGGCCGTGACGATGCCGGGGCAGTAGTGGCACAGCTCGATGATGGGGATGAGGGTCATGGCCGCCGCCCCGCCGTCCCCCTGCCGCTCGGCCCGCTCCTGCTCGGACTCGGCGCCCGCTTCCGACACCTTGCGCTCCAACTGCTTCTTGAATCGGTCCCGAGCCATCTGGTCCATCCCGAAGGTGGCGTACAGCTTGCGGATGATGGCGTAGGGGGGCAGGTCCCCGTGCTCCAGGGCCTCGATGTTGGGTACCACCTCGGCCTCTACGAACCGCCGGACCGCTTCCCGCACCATCTGCTGCTCTTCGGACCACTCGAACACGATCGACCTCCGGAGTCCTCGACACCTCTGTTCTGGTGCTCCCGAGGCTAACCGAGGTCCGCCTACAGTCGGTACGTGCGACTGAAGCGTCATCCGGAGCAGACCGCCTACGACCGATGGGGGGGAGCGCCGTTCTTCACCGCCCTGATCGAGCGGTTCTACGAGGGTGTGGCCACCGATCCCCTCCTGCGCCCCATGTATCCGGACGACCTGACCGAGTCCAAGGCCCACCTGGCCCTGTTCCTCATGCAGTACTGGGGCGGCCCTCGGGACTACAGCGAGGTGAGGGGGCACCCCCGGCTCCGGATGCGGCACGCCCCGTTCCCCGTCGGGAGCGCAGCGGCCGATGCGTGGCTCCGGCACATGGGCAGCGCCGTCGACTCGGCGGGCATGGAGCCGGCCGATCGCGACGAGCTCATGGAGTATCTGGCCATGGCGGCACGGAGTCTGATCAACCAACCCGGGTGACGGTCGGGGCCCGGGCCATGGCCGGTCTCACGGGACCCTCA
This sequence comes from Acidimicrobiales bacterium, assembly GCA_038210245.1. Classification (GTDB taxonomy): domain Bacteria; phylum Actinomycetota; class Acidimicrobiia; order Acidimicrobiales; family RAAP-2; genus Bog-756. Next base: position 10,371 of record JBBQWW010000049.1, on the reverse strand, counting down.
CCAGGTGAGGCCGAGGGTGGTGCGCATGGCGGCCTCGAAGGCGGCGTCATCCATGGTGGATCGGGCGGCCAGCACCATCATGGCGTCGTCTCCCACCGGCACCCGAAAGGGCGTGTCGGGGTCCTCGATGGCCGAGCGGATGGCCCTGGCCACCAGTTCGGGTCCCGGCCGGCCCTCCGGGCCGGTCACCTTCAGGTCGGTGCCGGTCCACTCGTCCCACAGCTGCTGGTAGGCCCCGTCGCCCGGCACTTTGTCGACCGGCTTCATCCCGGGGGCGATGTAGCCGGGCTCGATGATGACGACCCGGATGCCGAAGTGGCCGAGCTCGTGGTGGAGGGTCTCCGACAGGGCCTCCAGGCCGAACTTGGACATCGAGTACGGGCCCTCCAGGGGAGTGGCCACCCGGCCCTGGACCGAGCTGATGTTGACCACCACGCCGTGGCCCCGATCCCGCCAGGCCGGCGCCAGGTGCTGGAGGAGGCGGAGTGGGCCGAGGGTGTTGGTGTCGATCATGGTGCGCAGCCGGTCGAGGGGGAAGCTCTCGAGCGGGCCTTTACCCGAGAGGGCGGCGTTGTTGACCACGGCGTCGATCTCCCCGGCCTGGTCCAACGCCCGACGCACCGACCCGTCGTCGGTGACGTCGAGGGGGAGTCGCAGCGCTACGTCCAACCCGGCCAGCAAGGAGACGTCCCGGGCCGTGGCCACCACCGCGTGACCGGCCCGGGAGAGCTCCTCGGCCGAAGCCCTTCCGATGGCGCGGGCGGCGCCGGTGATGAGGATCCGCACGGGCGTGAGCGTACGGCACGGGCCGCCCGGCGGTGGTGACCGGAGCGGCAACCGGGGTAGCCGACGGGGTGACTCGGTCGCCCGATCAGCCGCCCACCACGGCCGAGCGGGTGACGTCCACCGAGACCTTCAGCGAGTGGGAGTCCCCACCGCCGAACACGATCCCCTTGAGCGGCGACACGTCGGAGTAGTCGCGCCCCCACGCCGTGGTCACGTAGGTCGAACCCACGATCTGGTCGTTGGTGGGGTCGACGTCGAGCCAACCCCAGCCGGGCACGAACACGGACGGCCAGGCGTGGGAGGCGTCGGCCCCGATGAGCCGTTCCTCGCCGGGTGGTGGGGCGGTCTCGAGGTAGCCGCTGACGTAGCGGGCGGCCAGTCCCATGGACCGCAGGCAGCCGATGGCCAGGTGGGCGAAGTCCTGGCACACCCCCCGTCGGAACTGCAGGACCTCCTCCAGCGGAGTGGTCACCGTGGTGAACCCGGGGTCGTAGACGAAGTCCTGGAAGATGCGTTCGGTCAGTTCGGAGATCCCCTCCACCAGGGGCCTTCCCGGAGCGAACGAAGGTTCGGCGTAGGTGCGAACGCCGAGGGAGGTGGGCACCAGCGGCGACTCGAAGCAGAACTCACGGGCAGCCAGCATGTCCGGACTGAGGTCGTCGGCCAAACGGTCCCGAGCCAGTTCCCACGCCGGGCCGGTGGCGGGCAGCGGCTCCCGTCCCGAGACCGACACCGAGCTGGTGGACACCACGGTCAGCTCGTCGAAGGGACCGTCCACGGCGAAGGCCACGACCGGGTTGCCGAAGAAATCCGTCCGCTCCGTCCAGCTGGTGGGGGTGGGCTCCACCACCAGCTCACTGGTCAGGCAGTGCTGCCGCTCGGTGTCCCGGGGCCGGAGGTGGGCCTCGTTCCGGCACCGGGAGACCGGTGCGCTGTAGCGGTAGTCGGTGCGGTGGACGATTTGGTACATCACGGGCTCCGTCCCAGGTTGTGTTGGAGACCGGCCAGCACCGACAGCCGTTCGTGGGAGAAGAACGTCGACCGCAGGCTGTCCAGCAGCTCGGCCAGCAGGTGGTCGACCCGGCCGAGCACGGCGTCCAGCTCGGTGCGCCGTTGGGTCTCGGGGTCCACCTCAGCCAGATGGGTGGCGTCGGTCAGGCGCAGCATGGTGGTGGTCCGGAGGACCAACTGCTCCCCGTCGCCCAGGGGTTGGCCGGGTGACTGCTTGGGCAGGTCAGCCAGGTGGTTGATGAGCTGGTCCAGCTGGTACATGACGCTTCGGGGGTTGGCGGCGTCGTAGACCAGCAGATCCACGGCCCCAGCCACGTGCATGATGGACCCGGATCGTCGGCGGAAGATGATCAGGCTCTCGGACGTCTTGAGCAGCGACTCGAGGAGCAGGTCCTCGACCACGCCGGCCCGCTGGCGCACCAGCACGGAGCGCAGCAGGCGCACCAGGGACTGGGCCCGCTCGAGGCGGCGTCCGGCGTCGAGGAACAGCCAGGCCGAATCCCGCTCCATGTTCTCGGCCGACAGCCCGGCCAGCGCCAGCAGGGACTGGAGCAGCCGCTGGAGGCTGGACTGGACACCGACCAGCTGGGTGGGTGGGCGGTTGCGCAGCCTGGCCAGCTCCTCCTCGACGTCGCCCACCAGCTGCCATGAGTCGCTCGAGAGCTGCTCCCGGACCGAGTAGGCCGCATCCACCAGCAGCCCGAGGGACGACACCAGGCTGCCGTCCACGCCGGCGTCGAGCAGGAGGGCCAAGGCCCGCCGGTCCGTTGGGACCTCGGGGTCAGGAGCGGCCCCGGCCGTCGACCCGGATCCGACCACGGTCTCGGGCACCGACACGGGCGGCCGCGGGTCCATCGGGTTCGGGCTCACCTCGGATGGCGACGGCTGGTCGGACGACGCGGCCACCGTGGGGTCGGACCCCCGGGACGGGACCTCTTCCTCGTCGGGCTCGGACACTGGGTCGAACCCCGACACCGTGCCCAGGGCCAGGAGCAGCACCTGCAGGGACTCCGCCCCGCCGTCCATGCCCACAGCCAGCGGTTGGTCCAGCCGGGCCAGGACCGTCCGGATCAACCGGATGACCAGTTCGGAGTGCTCGGCCGTCCGTCCCAGCACGAACAGCTGGGCGGCCACCCGGCCCGGAAGGAGCGTGGAGGTGTCGGCCACCACCGGGGGGCGCACGGTGGTGCGGGCCGAACGGAGCCAGGTGCTCTGTTGGAAGGCCGGCTGGGCCGAGGCCACCCAGGTGTCCTTGCTGGTGCCGTCGCTCCGGCTCGAGATGATGGGGGAGTCGGGGGCGGCCCCGACCCGGGTGAGCCCTCCGGGCAGGACCCGGTAGCCGTGGTGGTCGCCGGTGCTGGAGTGCTCGTCGGCCACGGTGAACGTGCGAATGATGGCCGGCCGCGCCTCGAGGGTGCCGGTGTCGGTGACGGTTGGGGCGGTGGACGGCTCGATGATCTCCTGGCCCACCCAGCTCCCGGGGCGGGCCCGAATCCGGTCGCGCAGGTCGGCCAGGCCTTCGGCGGAGAGGGTCGAGGCCACCACGAGCGGCTGGGAGGGCGACGGTCGGACGGGCAGCAGGATGAGGTGCTCCAGGTTGGCCAGCACATGGCTCAACCCGTCGTCCCGGCCGCACCACCAGGTCTCCGGTCCCCGTAGCGCCAGTTCCTCGCCGAGCAGCAGCGGGGCTAGGGCGCCGAGCAGGCCGGTCAGGGCCGGGTCTTCGATGACCCCCGTACCGATGGGGTTGAGAACCGTCACCCGGCCCCGGCGGGCCACCTCCAACAGGCCGGGCACCCCCAGTAGGGAGTCGGCCCGCAGCTCGACCGGGTCGCACCACTGGTCGTCGACTCTCCGGATGACCACGTCCACCGGGTCGAAGCCGGCCAGGGTGCGAAGCCAGACCCGGTTGTTGTTGACCACCAGGTCCCGGCCCTCGACCAGGGCGTAGCCCAGGTAGGAGGCCAGGTAGGCGTGCTCGAAGTAGGTCTCGCTCAGGGGACCGGGGGTGAGGATGACCACCCGGGGCTCGTCCACACCGTCCGGGGCCACCGAGGCCACCCCGGACCGGATGGACCGGAAGAACCCGGCCAGCCGCTCGACCCCCGACTCACGGTGCAGGTTGGGGAGGACTCTGGACAGGATGGTCCGGTTGACCAGCGCGTACCCGAGGCCCGAGGGAGCCTGGGCCCGGTCGCCGATGGCCCGGAACGCACCCGTCCCATCCCGGACCACGTCCACTGCGGTGAGGAACATGCGCCGGGGCTCAGGGGTGGCCATGCCCACGCAGGCCCGCAGGAAGGCCGGATGGCCGAGGACCAGTTCGGCTGGGATGTGCCCTCCGGCCACCAACCGGCGCTCGCCGTAGAGGTCGGCGAAGATGAGGTCGAGGATCCGGACCCGCTGGGCCACGGCCGACTCGAGCGCGGTCCACTCGGCCTCCTCCACCACCAGGGGCCAGGGGTCGAGCGACCAGGCCTGGCGTCGGCTCTGGTTGTCCCGGGTGACGTTGTAGGTGGCCCCTTCGTTGCGGAGGAGCCGGGCCACCTCCGAGCGTCGGGCGATCAGCCCACTGGGACCCAGTCCGGCCATCTCGGCCGCCACCTGTTTCCAGCGGGTACGCACGGTGCCGTCCGGCCCGAGGTACTCGTCGGTCCGTCCCGGGACGGACCGGTACTCGGGGATGGGCACGCCACCCGTTTCGGGCAGGTCCCCACCCTCCAGTGGCCCGACGGTGGTCGCCGTGGTCATGAGGCCGTCATCGGTGGGTCATCGGTGGGTCACAGGAGTACTAGGACGCCACGGATTCGGGCTGCCAACCGACGAACGTCGGGCGGAAGTACGTCTCGTCGACCATCCGGTGGATGTCGTCCAGGGCCACCTGCACCTCGTCGAGGAACTCGCTCAACCCGCCGAGGGTCAGATGGGGCACAGCCGCCGAGGCCACGATGAGGGAGGCGATGGCACAGGCGTCGAGGGCGTCCTCGGAGCGGGCCAGACCCTTGAGCTGGGAGCGGGACTCGGTGAGACAGGCGTTGACCGCCCGGGGGAACCGGTCGTCCTGGAGCAGGAAGCGCAGGGTGGATCCGCCCTGGGGCCGGGCCGGCATGGCCCGACGGAACGGCTGGTAGGCGGCCAGCGACCGGAGGACGGCCATCCAGTGCACCTCGTCGTAGGAGTCACCTTGGTTGGGCCGGAGGTTCTCCGCCCGGACGTCGAGCACCCGGGTGGTGAGGTCGGCCCGCTCCAGGTTCTGCCCGATGGTCAGGAACGACATGGCTTCATCGCGGCTCATGGTCCCGAGCAAGATACCGTTGATCCGCTGGCACCCGGCGATGACCCGGCGAAGCCACAGCACCCGACCCTCCCGGGTGGCCGCCTCGGCCAGGTTGTCGGAGCTGGCCAGCCACAGGTTGTTGCAGGCCTCCCAGGCTTCACGGGGCACTACCGGCCGGGCTGTCCGGAGGTTCTTCCGGGCCGAGGCGATGGACCCCAGGATGGAAGACGGATTTTCCTCCCCGTGCAGGAGGAACTCGATGACGTCGTGCTCGGCCGCCCCCTCGTCGTCCACCTCGACGGCGGCCGAGTACCGCTCCGCGAACTCGCTGTCCACCCCGACGATGGCGAGCAGCGGCTCCCAGCCCACATCCTCGCCCACCGGCATGTCCACGTGGGTGTCGGTGTGGACCTGGACAATACGGGCGGTGCCTTCAGCGCGCTCGAGGTACCTCCCGGCCCAGTAGACGGCTTCGGCCATTCGTGCCAGCAACATGGTGGGCTCCTTCGGTTCGAGCGAGGGGTCGTGGTCCCCGGCGGGGGTGGGGACGGGGTTCCGCTCGGTCCGGGTGGGCAGGTCCGCCCGGTCCGCCCGGTCCGTGCGGTGGTTCGTCGGTGCGGATTCGGTCATGGATCGAGAGGCCCGGTGTCGGCCGCGTTGACCGCGTTGGCCTCCGTCGGGGGTTCGGGGGATGCCGGCGGCGGGTTGGCCCGGCGGGTGTCCACCACCCAGGTGTCCTTGCTTCCGCCCCCCTGGGACGAGTTCACCACCAGCGACCCGGCCACCCGGGCCACCCGGGTCAGCCCACCCCGGGTCACGTACGCCCCGTCGGGCCCCAGCAGGGTGAAGGGGCGGAGGTCGACGTGCCTCGGGGCGATCTCGCCGTCGCACAGGGTGGGCGCGGTGGAGAGCGGGATGATGGGCTGGGCCACCCACTTCTTGGGCTCGCCCTCGATCTGCTTGGCCGCCTGTTCGAGCTCGTCCGCACTGGCCTGGGTGCCCACCAGGACCCCGTAGCCACCGGACTCGTTGGCCGGCTTGACCACCAGGCGCTCGAGGTTGCTCAGTACGTAGTGGCGGGAGTCGTCGTCACTGCACCGCAACGTGGGCACGGTGGCCAGGATCGGTTCTTCGTCGAGGAAGTAGCGGATGATGTCGGGAACGTAGGAGTAGACCTTCTTGTCGTCGGCGATGCCGGCCCCCGGGGCGTTGACGAGGGCCACCCGGCCGGAGCGCCAGGCCCGGACGAGACCGGGGACCCCCAGCATGGAGTCGGGCACGAAGACCTCGGGATCGAGGTACAGGTCGTCGATGCGGCGGTAGATCACATCCACCCGCTGGAGGCCGTCGATGGTGCGGGCGTAGACGCAGTCGTCGTCCAGTACCACCAGGTCGCTGCCTTCCACCAGCTCCACGCCCAGCTGCTGGGCCAAGAAGGCGTGCTCGAAGTAGGCCGAGTTGTAGATACCGGGGGTCAGGACCACGATGGTCGGGTCGCCCGTGGACGGGGACACGGAGGCCAGCATATTGGCCAGCCGGCCGATGTAGGGGTCGACCGGCTCGATGCTGTAGTGGCGGAACATCTCGGGAAAGACGTGCTTGGCCACCATGCGGTTCTCCAGGAGGTACGAGACCCCCGACGGCACCCTCAGGTTGTCCTCGAGCACGTACACGGTGCCGTCGGCGTCCCGGATGAGGTCGCTGCCGCAGATGTGGGCCCAGATCCCGCCAGGTGGGTCGACCCCGACGCATTCGCGCCGGAAGTTGGGTGAGCCGGACACCAGTTCGGAGGGGACGATCCCGGCGCTGACCGACCGTTGGTCGTGATAGACGTCGTCGATGAACAGGTTGAGGGCGTTCAGGCGCTGGACCAGGCCCGATTCCACCGTGTGCCACTCGTCCGAGGTCATCATGCGGGGGATGATGTCGAAGGGCCAGGGACGGTCCACCCCGGTGGAGCCCTCGTAGACGGTGAAGGTCACGCCGATGGCCCGCATCTCCCGGTCGGCGGCGTCCTGGCGTTCGGCCAGGGCCTCCGGGCCGAGTTCGGAGAAGTGGCGCCAGAGGGCCTCGGCCTCGGACCGGGGCCGTCCCGAGACCGCCACCATCTCGTCGTAGAACTGACCGGGATCGTAGGACGGCCAGGCCATCTGACCTGGTGTCTGACCTGGTGTCTGACCTGGTGTCTGACCTGGTGCTCCGGCCTCATCGCCGGGACTCTTGCCTGCTCCCCGCTCGCCCCCCGGCCCGGACGTCTGGAACTGGCCCCGCACGGGCGCGAGGGGAGAGTCGTGTTCGTCCACACCCAAGTGATACGTCGAAGATGGGTCAGACGGGTTGCCAGAGTGTTTCGACTCCGTGAATGTCCCGGTCGGATATGCTCGTGCCCAGGTGAGAGGTGCCGGCCTGGGTGGGCGCAGGGTGTCTCGGCGCCGAGCTGGCCTCCCGGTCCGTGCCTGATGCGGACCGGAGGTGGGGCCCGGTGAAGGAGATACCGCGGCGCTGTCCCGTGGACGACCGCTGCTCACCGAGGGGCCCCGGATCGACGAGACCACTACCCACAGGAGATGCCGTGCCCGCTGAGACCCACGTAGAAGAGGGTCCGCTCGACCGAAGCAAGGTGCTGGACCTCATCCGGGACCTGCTCGCCGACATCCTCGAGATCGAGCCCTCGGTCATCACCGAGTCCTCCTCCTTTGCCGAGGACCTGGATGCCGACTCCCTGGCCCTGATCGAGCTGGTGGAGGGATTGGAAGAGGAGCTGGGCGAGCGGTCGGTCGGCTTCCGCATCGACGACGAGGATCTCGAGGAGCTGCGGACCGTGCGGGACGCGGTGGACTACGTCTACGCCAAGCTCGGAGGGGCCTGAGGCGCCCCATGGCGCCCTCCGCCGTCCCGGTGGTACCCGAAGAGGATCAGCCGCCGGCCAACCCAGCCCAGCCGGACCTCGCCACCCCCACGGATCGCTCCGGGGGCGGATGGCCCGACGGCCGCATCGACCACCGGTTCGACGATCCCGGCCTGCTGGACCAGGCCATGGCCCACCGTTCGTGGTGCGCCGAGCGGCCGGAGCGGATATCCAACGAACGGCTGGAGTTTCTCGGTGACGCGGTCCTGGGCCTGGTCGTGGCCGAGTACACCTACCGCTATCACCCCGGCCTGTCCGACGGGACCATGTCCAAGGTGAGGGCCTCGGTGGTCAACACCCGGGTGCTGGCCGAGGTCGGGCTGGAGCTGGGCGTGGCCGAGCATCTCCGGTTGGGCCGTGGAGAGGACCTGTCGGGGGGACGGGCCAAAGAGTCGATCCTGGCCGACGCCACCGAGGCCCTGTTCGGTGCCGTCTACCTCGACGGCGGCCTGGCCGATGCCCAGCGGGTCATCCTCTCCCTGCTCAAGGGGCGTATCGCCCTGGCCGTGGGGGAGCCGGGGGAGTCCGACCACAAGAGCCGGCTCCAGGAGCTCACCGTGCGCCTGGGCCGGGGGGTCCCCCAGTACGAGGTGGAAGGTTTCGGGCCCGATCATGCTCGTAGGTACCTGGCCACGGTGTACGTTGCTGGCCAGCGCCTCGGCACCGGGGAGGGGCGCTCCAAGAAGGACGCCGAGCAGATGGCCGCCCAGGTCGCCTGCGGATCGTTGGACGTCGAGAGAGGCGGGGGGAATGCCTGAGCTTCCCGAAGTCGAGACCATCCGGCGCGATCTCCAAGGCGAGGTCGTGGGCCGGAAGATCAAGTCGGTGGAGGTCCGCAACGGTCGGACCGTCCGGCGCCACCCAAGCGCCAAACAGTTCCGCGCCCGCTTGGAGGGCCACACCATCAAGGACATCGGCCGCTCGGGGAAGTACCTGCTCCTCGGACTGGACGACGGGGCCACGCTGGTGATCCACCTCGGCATGAGCGGTCAGCTGCAGCGGGCCAAGAGCGCCAAGGAGACCAAGGCTCCCCACACCCACGCCGTGCTCACCTTCACCCAGGGCGGCCAGCTGCGCTTCGTGGATCCCCGGACCTTCGGGGAGCTGTTCGTCTCCGCCCCCCCGGCGGAGGGGGAGCGGGCCCTGCCCGAGCTCGCCCATCTGGGCTTCGACCCGCTCGAGGACATCATGAGCTGGGAGAAGTTCTGGGTCCTGCTGTCCCAGCACAAGAGCGGCCTGAAGGCCCTCCTGATGGATCAAGAGTTCGTCGCCGGGATCGGCAACATGTACGCCGACGAGATCCTGTTCGCCGCCGGCCTCCGCTACGACCGCCTGTCCAACTCGCTCTCCTCCCAGGAGGTGCGCCGTCTCTACCGCTCCATGGTCGAGACCCTGGCCGAGGCGGTCAAGCGCCGAGGCTCGTCGCTGGCCGACGAGCAGTACCGCGACCTGTTCGGTGAGATCGGGGACTACCAGGACCAGCACCAGGCCTACGACCGTGAGGGCCAGGCCTGCCGACGCTGCCGGGCCACCATCGTCCGGGTCAAGTCCGGCGGACGGTCCACCTTCTTCTGCGACCACTGCCAGGTCTGAGCCGGCTCGAGGCCGGCACCTCCCAGCGTGACCAGGGTCTCCCCCGGGGTAGGGCGACGACCGATAGGGTGAGCGCGCCGTGTTCCTGAAGTCACTCGCCCTCAAAGGATTCAAGTCCTTCGCCGACCCGGCGGTGCTCGAATTCGAGCCCGGGATCACCGTGGTGGTCGGTCCCAACGGGAGTGGGAAGTCGAACGTGGTGGACGCCGTGGCCTGGGTGCTGGGAGCCCAGGGCCCCCGCACCCTGCGCTCGGCGAAGATGGAGGACGTCATCTTCATGGGGACGGCCAACCGACCGGCCCTCGGTCGGGCCGAGGTCACCCTGACCATCGACAACAGTGCCGGCAAGCTGGCCACCGACCTGGCCGAGATCACCATTACCCGCACGCTGTTCCGTTCGGGTGACAGCGAGTACTCCATCAACGGGGCCCCCTGTCGGCTGCTCGACATCCAAGAGCTGCTCTCCGATACGGGCGTCGGACGCCAGCAGCACGTGATCATCAGCCAGGGCCACCTCGACGCCATCCTGGAGGCCCGCCCCGAGGACCGTCGGGCCGTCATCGAGGAAGCCGCCGGGGTGCTCAAGTACCGTCGTCGCCGAGAGCGGTCAGAGCGGCGGCTGTCCTCCACCGAGGAGAACCTCGAGCGCTTGTTCGACCTGGTCCGCGAGGTGAAGCGCCAGATCCGCCCCCTCGAGCGCCAGGCCGCCGCCGCCCGGTCCTACACCGGCCTGGCCGACGAGTTGCGGGCCGTGCGCCTGTACGTGGCCGGGTCCGAGCTCGAGGCCCTCGACCGC
>JBBQWW010000048.1:0-28203 GCA_038210245.1 Acidimicrobiales bacterium | reverse complement strand
GAGCAGCACGGTCTTCCACGCCGCCCCCTCGCCCTCGTCGCCCAGATCGGCGGCGGTGAGGAATCGGTCGGGCACATACGCCGTCGTGTCCTCGCGTTGGCGCAGGGTGATCAGGAACGGCAGGTCGGTGTACTGCTTGATATATGACTCGAACCGGGGAACTGTCCGTTCGACGAAGAACTCCTTCAAAATGACATGACCCATGGCCATGGCCAGAGCGCCGTCAGTCCCGGGCTGGGCCGGGAGCCATTCATCGGCAAACTTGGTGTTGACGGCGTAGTCGGGGCTGACCGCGACCACCTTCTGGCCCCTGTAGCGGGCCTCGGTCATAAAGTGTGCGTCTGGCGTGCGAGTGACGGGGATGTTGGAGCCCCACATGATCAGATAGGACGCGTTCCACCAGTCTGCGGACTCGGGGACGTCGGTCTGGTCGCCGAACACCTGAGGAGATGCGATGGGCAGATCGGCGTACCAGTCGTAGAACGAGACCATGGTGCCGCCCAACAGGCTGGTGTATCGAGCACCAACCGCGTGGGACGCCATGGACATTGCGGGGATAGGGGAGAACCCAGCGATTCGGTCTGGCCCCCAGGTCTTAATGGTGTGCACCTGGGCGGCGGCGACGATCTCGACAGCCTCGTCCCAACCGGCCCGGACCAGGCCTCCTTTGCCTCGAGCCGCCTGGTAGCGACGGCGGCGCTCGGGGTCGCCGACGATGTCGGCCCAGGCCAGGACGGGGTCGCCCAGGCGCTGGCGCGCCTCCCGGTACATCTCGAGGAGCACGCCGCGCACGTAGGGGTAGCGGACGCGGGTCGGCGAATACGTGTACCACGAGAAGGAGGCACCTCTCGGGCAACCGCGCGGCTCGTACTCGGGCGAATCGGCGCCGACTGACGGGTAGTCGGTCTCCTGGGTCTCCCAGGTGATGATCCCGTCCTTCACGTAGACCTTCCACGAACACGACCCGGTGCAATTAACCCCGTGGGTGGAGCGGACGATCTTGTCGTGGGACCAGCGGTCGCGGTAGAAGACGTCGGCGTCGCGCCCACCCTCGTGGGTGATCGTGCGGAGATCAGGACTGATCCGTGCCGGCTCCAGCAGCCGTCGTCCCCGCAACACCGATGTCACGAGCTCGCCGTCGGTTCCGACCTGTCGCCTTCTCGTCACGTCGCCTCCTTGTCGATTGCCTTCGTCGGACCCTTTGGCCTAGCTTGCCCCGTCGTCCCATCCACGCTGTACGCGGACGGGTCTGATGTCAGACGGACGACGCACCTCAGTGGGTCCTCGGTGACAAAGGAGTCGAGTCCGGCCACGCACACCGGCGAGGCGAGCCGATCGGCCTCCGCCTGGAGGATCCCCAGGTGCATGGCACAGACCACGGACCGGTGCTCTCGGGCCACGTCCTCGAAGGGGCACCGGTACATCACGATGCGGTCACCGGCGGGATCGGGCCGCGCATCGAAGCCGAGCCGCCCCAGGACGTCGGCCAGTGCGCGGATCGCCTCGTCCGCTGAGAGGGCACCTTCGTGCCGCAGGCCGATCGGGGTCGACTCGGCCCAGCGCCGTCCGGCCCGACGAGCGATGTCGGCCGCGTCGTCACCAGCTTCGAGGCATGCAAGGAGGACCCGGGTGAGCTCTTCATAGCCCATTGACGTCGGGCTCCGCTCCTGTGAGCCCGACGCCGACCAGGCTTTGACGAACTCGTAGTGCACGCGGGGACGTCCCGGTCGGGAACGGTGTTCGCGGGTGCGGCGAACGAGTCCGATGGAGTGGAGCAACTCGAGGTGGACCCGGGCGGTGTTGCGGTGCAGTCCGACGGACTGCCCTACCTCGGTGGCATCTAGGGGGCCATCCTCGCTCTCGAGGAGGGCGAGGATGGCCTGGCGGCTCTCGCCGGCCAGCACCCGATGAGCTGTGATGCGCGTGTGGTCGACGGCCGCAGACCCGGGGCCGGCGGGCTCAGTGGACCCGCCCGGTGAGTTGATCTCCAACTGGGAAGTGTCGGCCACAGTTCGATATTTGCTCATGGCGATGATAAATACAACTTTGTACAGCAAAACTACTCAGGCATGGCGAGACTGGGAGGCAGCGTGACTGGAACGACAAGGTCGACGGAGGTCGGGGATCACGGCGGACGGGCGGCGAGCGCCGTAGCCAACCTCGCCCCTGGCTCGTTCTCATTTGTGATGGCGACAGGAATCGTCTCGACGGCGGGCCTGACCCTTGGGCCCAAGTGGCTGTCCACGCTGCTGCTCGTCGTGGCCTGCGTCGGCCTGGCGGTGCTCACAGTGGCGCTGCTCGTCCGACTGGTTCGTTTCCCGGCCAACGTCATGGTCGACGCACGCGCCCCAGAACGGGTCTTCGGCTTCTTCACTGTCGTAGCCGGCATCGAAGTTCTTGGCGTGCGGTTGGGAGCGAGCGGGTTCATGGCCCTCACCGCCTGGTTTGCGGCCATCGCCGCACTGATCTGGGTTGGGCTCACCTACGCCGTCCCAGCGAGCCTCCTCCTGACCCGGAGCAGCGACTCGGTCCTCGGGGGCATCAACGGCACGTGGCTCCTTTGGGTGGTCGGCACGCAGTCGTTGGCCATTGCAGCCGCCACGCTGGTGAAGCCGTGGCCCGGCCAGGTGAGGTTGCTCGCGCCGGTCGCCGTGGCCATGTGGGGCATCGGGCTCGTGCTCTACCTCATACTGGTCACGCTCATCCTGTTGCGCTGGCTCACCGTGCCGATGAGTCCGGCCGCCCTCGGCCCGCCGTACTGGATCCTCATGGGGGCCACGGCCATCACGGTGCGGGCCGGGGCCCAGATTCTCACCATGACACCGAAGGTCCCCATCCGGGTGGCCACCGGCCCGTTCGTCGAAGGGTTTTCCTTCGTCCTGTGGTCGTTCGGCACGTGGTGGATTCCGCTGCTGGTGATCCTCGGGCTGTGGCGGCACCTCGGCCACCACTGGCCACTTGCCTACGACACGGCCTTGTGGAGCGTGGTGTTCCCCCTGGGGATGTACAGCCTGGCCACGCTGACGTTTGGGAAAGTCGCGCACCTCTCCTTCATGGAGCCGATCGCCCGGGGAGCGTTCTGGGTTGCCGTGACGGCGTGGCTGTTCGTGGCCGGGGCGTTCATTGTGCGAATCGCATCTCGGCGGGGCCCGAAGGCGACGGTTGACTGAGCTCGTTGGCCAGCGGGCGAGTTGGCCTGCTGTCACTTGGCCGGATTCGTTCTCGGGCCCAGGCTGAACCAGGCTGCTGGGATGAAGCGCGGGGCTCTGGCGGCGTCCTGATCATGAGCTGTACCCTCGAAAGCTTGGCGTAGAAGCTCTCTGATGTTTCGTGCATTCGACGTCCGTTTGGGTACCTCTCACAGGCAGTCCGACGATGGGAACCCAAGGAGGTCGCGCATGAGCCGCGCTCTCGGGGCCGAGCGGGAGTTCCTTTAGGTCGCGCGATACCACGGCCTGACGATTTTCGCGTCGATGAGGACTTGGACCAACGACGGTTAGCTCTCACAAGGTATTTCATGACAAGCTCGTTCTGTGGTGGACGATTCCCTCAGTAGGGGCGAATCTCGGTTTGATCGCCTGGCTGGATTCGTTACGGGTCGATTTGCAAGCTGGGTGGGAGTTGTGTTCTGGCTCGCCGTTGTGGCTGTTGCCATTCCATTTGCTAGCAAGATCGGATCCGTCGAGACTAGTGGCCTGACTGAGTTCCTTCCTTCTGGCGCCCCATCGACCACGGCGATGCAGCTCGATCGGGAGTTTCCCTCGGGTCGTGCACCCCAAGCAGAGATCGTCTTCTACCGGAGTTCTGGACTGTCGGCTAGGGATATGGCACTCGCCGAGAACGCAGCGCGGCGCCTCAAGGCACGGATGCCCCGTGCCATCGGAACCCCCTCCCACCTCCTCTATGCACCGGATCGTGCGGCAGCCGTGATGAGCGTTCCGGTGCTCGGCAACGAAAATGCATTGCAGCACACAGTTGACCAAATGCGAGGTGTTCTCGGAAACGGCACTGGTGGCCTCGAAGTTCGGGTCACGGGCGATGCCGCTATTCAGGCGGATCTACTTGGTGCCTTCTCAGGCACCGACACGTTCCTCTTGATCGCCACCGCAGCATTGGTGGCCGTCCTGTTGGCCGCCACATACCGGAGCCCCGTCCTGTGGCTCGTCCCTCTTGCTTGTGTTGGGGTTGCAGAGGCGATCGCCCAGGCCGTGATCTACGGACTAGGCCACACCGGCCTCACGGTGAACGCGGAGAGCGCCTCGCTCGTCACCGTGATCGTCTTCGGTGCCGGCACCGATTACGCACTGTTGCTCACCTCCCGCTACCGAGAGGAGTTGCGCCACCACGCCAGCTATCGCATCGCCATGATGGTGGCATGGAGGCGCGCCGCTCCCGCCATTATTGCGTCTGCTCTCGCGGTGGTGGCAACACTCGCCTGCCTGTTAATGGCGCAACTCAAAATCGTTACGGACTTCGGTGTCGTGGGCATTGTCGGCGTGCTTTCGGCGGCCTTGGTTGTCCTCGGCGCCTACCCGGCCCTGTTGCTGGTCGCGGGACGGGGTGTCTTCTGGCCGGCAGTGCCGCGTCACGCGCCGGAGTTTGTCCAGCGGGGCCCGTGGGCAAAAATGGCCCGGGTCGTGAGCCAGGGTCGTCGACCGGTGTGGATATCGGGTCTCGCGCTTCTGGGCTGTGCCAGTGTGGGCCTTCTCACGGTGAACACTAATGTCTCCACACTGAGCGAGCTCTCTCCGTCTGCACCGTCTGTTCAGGGCTACACCCTATTAGGGCGTACGTTTCCACCGGGCGAGGTTTCACCAGTCGATGTGGTCGTGACCGACAAAAAGGACGTCTCTGTTGTCCGGCGGGCCTTCGCCAGGCTCCCCATCACTGCTGCCCTTGGCCCTGTCGAGCGCGCCGGCAGTCTGACACGCTTCGATTTGGTGTTAGCCGTGAAGCCGACGGGCAGAACAGGCTTTGCAGCCATCCGAGAGCTACGCGCGACGGGGAGTGCGGTGGCGAGCACCCACGTCATTATCGGTGGGCAATCTGCTGAGGACTATGACACCGCTTTGGCGTCGCACCGTGACACCTTGGTGATCGTCCCCAGCGTCCTCGCCGTGGTCCTCATCGTGATGTGGGCTCTGCTCCGAGCGCTGCTCGGTCCGGTGCTCGTCGTCGCTACCGTGATTATGACCTTCCTAGCGGCATTGGCTATCGCGTCGGTCATTTTTGTCCCGTTGCTCCACCTCCCAGGGATTGACCCAACTGTGCCGCTTCTCACTTTCGTCTTTCTGATTGCTCTCGGTATCGACTACAACATTTTCTTGCTGACCCGCATTCGAGAGGAGGTGATGCGACGCGGCGTCACCGCCGGAGTGAGGGTCGGAGTTGCCAGCACCGGCGGTGTGCTCACGTCCGCAGGAATCATTTTGGCCGGGACTTTCTCGATGCTGGCGATTCTTCCCATCGCCGCGTCAAGAGAGATAGGGATTGTCGTCGCCATTGGTGTTTTGATCGATGCATTTATCGTCAGGACGATTCTGCTTCCCACGCTCATCGTCGATGTCGGCGCCCGGTTCTGGTGGCCGACACCCGTACCCTCTCCGACCTCAGAGACCGGCGGAGAACTGAATGAGGCGGACGGGTGCTCGGTGCCGTAAAGGCACCCGCAGGTGAGTCCGCTCGTCCACACAGGGTCAAAAGCCCTGGAGCGGAACCTGAATGGGTTTAGGGAGGCTGTGCGGACCGCCGGGCATTGCAGAGGGCGAGTCGCCTGCAGGCCCCCCATCATCTCCTGCGGCACTGTTGCAGGCAATCTGGCATTCGGCGACGATGGCGTTTAGCGCAACTGTTCCCGCCGGGCCTGGAAGATTGCTTCAATGCAACAGCGCCGTTCCGGGACGCGATGGAATTTGGTCTCGCCGATCAATGAAGAAGCAACCAGGGGTTGGACGTATCACCGAATCGTCGGCCAGTCACCTGTGTCAAATTCACTCGAACCACATTTCCTACTTCGCCGACCAGCGACCACTTGGCGGCGAGTACCGAATCTGCACGGTCCAGGGCCACTTCGTCTGTAACCTGGTTGCACTTACCGATGATCAAGACACTCCACCCGGCCGATCCGTCAGGGGCATAGGCATCTGCCTGGAACGCCACAATTGCCCCGGACGTGGCAGCATCCATTTTGGTCCCGCCGCCGGTGCGAAAGAAAACTCCATCGTCCAAGAAGGCGAAGTTGACCGGTAGGATGATTGGCAAAGCATCAATTGAGATGCCAATCCTGCCAACGTGGACAGTACTCAAGCGATCAAGGCATTCGGTAGAGGCCATGTCTTCGAGAGGAGTCGGTCTTGGGGTTCTGGATGTCATGTTTCAAACCATGAAGAACCCAACTGGGGAGCAGTAGGGCCAGACGTCCCATAGTGAATACGGCAACCTCAATAGCCCTGTGGGGGGCTGTTGCGTTAGTCGATCGCAAAACGCGGACCGGACAGACTCGGGGGATTCACCGCTCAGATCGCCAATGCCAGCTCATCGAAGGCCGCAGCCAGGGTCATTCCGGGCAGGGCACCATGCGGAGTTCGTAGTGCCCTCGGTGCAGGTTCTGTATGAACGCATGGCCTCGCATGACAACACTGGCGGTCCGGTCCCGTTTGAGACCGCGCATCGGGTGGAGCCTGGCTTTCAGGCGACCGGGATCGGCCTCCACTCTGTTATTGGCGTACTGGGTGGTGTCATGGAGCGTGAGCGGCAGGAGTTCGGTGATTGCTCGAGCCAAGGCAGGCAACCGGTCGGTCGTGACCTCGGTCGGCATGCCGTGGACGCCGATGGCGCTGGCGAAGAACCCCTGGCGGCCTTGGTATCGCGCTTCTTCGACACGAACACGTCGATGACCTGGCCTTGCTCGTCCACTGCCCGGTACACATAGCGCCACGATCCAGACACCCCACGTAGGTCTCGTCCGCGAACCAACGGCTGGTGACGGCGTGCCGACAGGGCCCGGCGGCGTCGGCCAGGATCGGCGTGAACCTCTGGACCCAGCAGAACAGCGTGATGTGGTTGACCTCGATGCCTCGCTCTGCGAGGAGTTCCTCAAGATCCGGTAGGACAATCCGTACCGTGGGTACCACCGGACAGCGAGAAGGATCACCTCCGGTAGAATCGGAACCCAGCGAAAGCCGAACTGGGCTGCAGGATCGGGCGGGCGAACCTGCGGCGCTTCATTTTGGCAGCCTCGTCCCACCTGGGCATGCGTACGAATCCCACGCTCGCTGAACAAGGTCGTGCCCAATGCAACAGTACCGGGCGAGGTAGCTACGGACGTCGTCAAACCGCCAGACCCCGCTGAAATCCGAAGAGCCGGCAAACGTCGCATCTCAATTTCCCTTTTGAGCGACATAGTCAAGGTGCACGTCGTCGGATCGCAGAGGTCCAGCGGCACTACTCGCCGTCACGAATTGGCGTCTCAATTGCAACTCCGGAATCAAGGACGTGGCCTTCTTTTGGGAACCTCCCGGTAACCAGGCTGGGTGCACCACGGCGGGCGACCCGATTATCGGAGCAATCAGCGAGTGTTTACCGCTGCTGAAACGCGGTGCTCGTAATCGTAGAAGTTGAACCGAGGTTCGTCGCCAGCCTCCAAAACCTCAAGAACCCGACGGATCCGAGCGAGTCGGTCCTTCTCGCTGACCTGGACTAACATCCGTTGATCGACGTATGCACCCATCATGGTTGCCTCCATCTCCTAGTGCTTCAATGATCTGCTGACGTCGCCCCACCCATCAGGGCCGAAAGTCCCGAATGCTCAGAGCAAAGCCTGCCGGTTGCCCGCGCTCAAGCATCGCCACGGCGATGGAAGCGTGACGTCGTAAGACGGTGGGTTTGTGCCGCCACCCACCTGGGTGAGGCCCAATTTCGGGAGGAACGGGTCCTGAGGGCTGCCCCCAGCTCGACGGTCGTGCTCCGAAACCGCGGCCGCAGCGGTATGGGTACCGGGCCAGTCGAAAGCGTTCACGAGTCGACGGGCACACTTTGTGCCACTGCGGTCCGGAGCTCGTCCAGCGCGTCGTGGAGGGCGTCGATGATCAACCACGGGAGACGAACGCTGGCCGGGCAGGCGAGCAGTGAGATGCCGAGGGCACCGCTGTAGCTCCACGCGGTGAGGTTGAGGCCGATGCCCTCGAGGATCGGTCCGACGGAGTAGAGGGCTTCGACCTCGATGGGGCCGAAGAAGATCCGGTCCGGTGGCCCGGCCACGTTGGACAGCACCACGTTGAGCGGGGGGTGCACGTGGTTGGCGATGTGGGATCGGCCCCAGAATCCCACGATGGAGTGGTAGATCTGAGGGGGGACGATATCGGCCCGCTGGGCCAGCAGGTCGTGACCGAGTAGCTTGCGGACCTCCTTGGACGCCATCGCCCCCTCGTGGATCTGATGCAGACGTTGGAGGGGATCGGCGATGTCGGTGGCGATCGAGACGTAGAGGTTGTCCACCTGGTTCCCCGACAGGCGAACGGCGTCCGGATCGGTGGAGACGGGGACGCTGGCCAGCAGCGGACGGTCGGGTAGCTCCCCGCGGTCGTCGAGGTAACGACGGAGGGCTCCGCTACACAGGGCCAGGTAGACGTCATTGAGCGTCGTACCGGTCGAACGTCGGATGGCCTTCAGCTCTTCGAGCGGCAGCGTGGTCATGGCGAACACGCGCTCCGACGTGATGGAGACGTTGAAGGACGTTTTCGGAATGTGGTGCAGGGGAAGCGGAGGCTTGGGTGCGAAGCCCCGGCGGCGGCGTTCGGAGGCCCGAGTCTGGGTCACCCACTGTCGAACCAGGTGGGGAAGTCCCTTCCAGCGTTCGACCTGCTGACTGCCGGCCAGGGCCAGAAGGTCGCGTCGGGTGGGAATGGGCTCTGGGCTCCAGGGGTCGTTGACGGGCTCAGGGGCGGGCTCGACGGTTGCCACCTCGAGCACGTTTCGCAGCAGTGCCACGGCCGCCGACCCATCGGCTACCGCATGGTGGATCTTGACCACGACGGCGATCCGCTCGCCGGCCAGGCCCTCGACCACCAGCAGTTCCCAGAGGGGCCGGTCACGAGGGAGCGGGGTCGAGGCGAACCCGGCGACCGCAGCCGCGAGTTGGCCGTCGCTTCCGGGCGCGCTGAGCCGGCAACGGCTCAGATGCCGGCTCAGCTCGAACTTCGGATCCTCCACCCAGACCGGGTGACCGAGACCCCACGGCACGGGGACAACCCGGCGACGGAAAGGTGGCAGGCGGACCAGGAGCTGTTGGACGACCCCGGTGAACGCCTCGTAGGAGAATCCCCCCTCGACGGCCGACACATCGGACACCACCACTTTGACCGTGTGCATGTGGGTGGTCGGGGTCTCGGAGTAGAGGAACTTGGCGTCCAGACCGGTCATGGCTTCCACGGTTCACCCCCGACTTTCTGGGGGTCGCCCGACGCCGCGGCCCCGAGGGAGGCCATGAGGAAGTCCGACACCTGCTTCGACCAGAGGTATCCGACGTGGTTGCCCGAGTACCACGAGATACGAGGTTGGCCCCAGTGCTCCCAGAGCCGTTGGGCCTGTTCGGGGGTGGCCAGCCGGTCGCCGTAGCCGGCGAAGATGAACCGTTGGTCGAAGGGCACCTTGGGGGTGAACGCCAGCGGGGACACCACCCGATAGACGAGCTCGGCAGCACCTCCCATGATCTTGTGCTCGATCGACCGGGCCTGAATGTTGCGAGGGCTGTGTCGGTGGAAGAGGGCGGGGAAGTCGGAAACCGGGATGCCGGCCACCACGGCATCGACGTCATCCTCGATGCCGGCCAGGAGGGCCGCGGCGTACGCGCCGAGGGAGACGCCGTACAGGCTGATCGAGGTGGCACCCTGCTCACGGACCAGTTGGATAAGTCGGCGGATGTCCCAGACTGCCTGGGACAGGCCGTGGACCGCGTTCATCAACTCGAACGAGAGCAATGGCTCACCGCTGACCAGGGTGACTCGACGGGGGCCGTGTAGCGGCAGGACCGGCATCGCCACATTCATGCCGAGCTCGCGGTGGAGCCGGGATGCCTGCAGACCCTGGAAGTCCATGAACGGGAAGCCCATGCAGAACCCGTGGACGGCGATCACCCAGGGCCGGGGACCACCGGCGTGGCGGAGGATGACGGCCGAGGCGGTCCGGTTGGGTTCGAACGCCATCCAGCGGTCGATGCCCGGCTCTCCTCCGTGAGGTTCGAACTCGCTGTCCCAACTCATCCGCTCGTAGTCGAGGCCCGTGGCCCAGCCCCGACTCAGGGAGACGTCCGGGCCGCGGAGTGGTGGGGGGACCCGGTGGTAGGAGAGGGGGTTGTCGATCCACCCGTTCCTGGTGAACATGGCGTCGGCTTCGGCCAGCTCGGCCGCTACCCGGGCGTAGTCCCCGGGAAGCGGAAACCGGCGAGGCGTCATGGCCACCGCCAAGAGCGCCTCGTCCATGGCCACCTGGGCGGCGAGACCTACCGAGAGATGGGGAGCGGGCAGCGAGTCCGAGACCTCGCCCCGGAGCAGCGCGGATCCGAGGAAGTGGAGGGTCCGAGGGATGGAGCGGGTGGCGCGTACCACCGAGCGGCGATGGAGGAACCCCGCCAAGGCCCGGAACGACCTGGTGAAGGGGTCCAAGGTCCCCGGTGGAGCGGCGGGGACCCAACCCTCGGCCTCCGCCCGACCCGGACCGTCGCGAGGCCAGCTGAGTTCGTCTCGCTCGATTTCGCCCATCGGTCCCCTTCCCCGAATCGGACCCTGCCAGTAACGGGACAGGTCTGTCACCAGGAATGCTAGGAGCCGGGTTAGGGTCGACGTCAGGGCCAGAAGACTCATTCGTGATCCGGGACGGCCATGGAATTCAATCTTGCCGATCTGTTTGAGAGCATCGCCGACCGAGTGCCGGAGCAGACGGCCGTGGTGTCGGGGGCCCGTCGGCTCAGCTACGCCCAACTGGACCAGCGGGCCAACCGGTTGGCCCACTACCTCGCGGCCGCCGGCATCGGTCCCGGCGATCGGTTCGGCGTCCAGCTGGCCAACGGCAGCGAGTATCTCGAGGTCATGCTGGCCTGCTTCAAGATCCGGGCTGTTCCCATCAATGTCAACTACCGCTATGTTGCGGCGGAACTGGAATACCTCTATCAGGACGCCGGACTGGTCGGGATCGCCTTTCACAGCCGATTCGGGGCCGCGGTCACCGCCGCCCTCGACGGGCGGTACCCGCTCCGTGCC
Organism: Acidimicrobiales bacterium; assembly: GCA_038210245.1. Taxonomy (GTDB): domain Bacteria; phylum Actinomycetota; class Acidimicrobiia; order Acidimicrobiales; family RAAP-2; genus Bog-756. The sequence goes on along the minus strand of JBBQWW010000048.1, from coordinate 16,948 downwards.
GCGATCGAGGTAGCTGACGCATCATCTTGGTCCGGCTCATGGGACAAGTATGAAGTGATCCTCGCATCCCAGTCCGAGGCCCGGGGATTCGGCCACCGGCGCGCCGACGACCTCTACTGCGTCTACACCGGGGGCACCACGGGGAGGCCCAAGGGCGTGCTCTGGCGACACGACGACATCTTCTTCGCCGCTATGGGCGGCGGCGATCCCCTTTCCCTCGGCAACCATGTCTCACTGCCCGAGGAGGTCGCCGATCGGGTGCTCCACCCCGGGATCACCGCCCTGGCCATCCCCCCGTTCATGCATGCGGCTGGGCACTGGCTGGCGTTCTCCACCCTGTTCGGAGGCGGGAAGGTGGTGACCCTCGACGGCGGGGTGTTCGACCCGGTGGTGGTGTGGCGCCTGGTGGAGGCCGAGCAGGTCAACGTTCTGGTGGTTGTGGGCGACGCTATGGCCCGGCCGCTCCTCGACGTGTTGGCCGCGGCGCCCGATGGCCACGATCTGTCGTCCCTGATGGCCGTCGGGTCCGGTGGGGCGATCCTGTCGCCCTCCACCAAGGCGCAGCTGGCGGAGTTGCTACCCGGTCGAATGGTGGCCGACCGCTTCGGTTCGTCGGAGACCGGCCAGGTCGGTGGCGAGCAGGCCCCCGGAGATCCCTACGGACCGCCTCGCCTGCAGGTGGACGAGGTGACCGACGTGTTCGACGACGATCTGCTTCCGGTCACTCCGGGGTCGGGTGTCGTCGGGCATCTTGGGCGGAGTGGGCACGTTCCCCTCGGCTACCTCGGGGACCCGACCGGCACATCGAAGGCCTTCGTCGAACGCCACGGTCGGCGGTGGGCGCTCCCCGGGGACCTGGCCACGGTGGACGTCGGCGGCTCCATCTCCGTACTGGGCCGTGGGTCCCTGTGCATCAACACCGGTGGGGAGAAGGTCTTCCCCGACGAGGTCGAAGCCGTCCTGAAGGACCACCCGCACGTGGCCGACGCCATCGTGGTCGGCCTTCCCGATCCCGACTTCGGCGAGCGGGTCATCGCCCTGGTTCAGGCGAGGTCCCGGTGCCATATCGATGCTGATCAGCTGACCCGGCATGTCCGGCGGCTGCTGAGCCGCTTCAAGGTGCCCCGGGAGATCATCGTCGTCGAGGAGATCCGCCGGTCCCCGAGTGGAAAACCTGACTATCCATGGGCGAAGGAGTTCGCCGAAGGCCGCCTCGGGCAGCCAATCCGAGAGGGACGAGGGCCGTGACGACGATCAACGGATGGACCGCACCTGGCTTCGAGGGGGTGCTCGACGCGTTCCAGGCCAACTTCGACGACCAGATGGAGGCCGGTGCGGCCTTCGGTGCCTACCACCGGGGACAGAAGGTCGTCGACCTCTGGGGGGGTGTGGCCGATACGAAGACCGGTCGGGTGTGGGATGAGGACGCTCTGGTGCTGGTCTACTCGACCACCAAGGGGATCACCGCCATGTGTGCCAACCGGCTGGCCCAGGAGGGCGCCATCGACGTGGAGGCGCCGGTGGCGTCGTACTGGCCCGAGTTCGCGCAGGCCGGGAAGGAGAACGTGACGGTGGCCGACCTCCTGTCCCACCGGGCCGGGCTGGCCTGGGTCGACGGGACCCTCTCCTTCGAGGATGTCCTCGGCTGGGACCCGGTCGTCGAGGCGCTCGAGCGTCAGGCCCCGTCGTGGCCACCCGGGTCCGCCCACGGCTACCACGCCACGACCTACGGCTGGTTGGTCGGCGAAGTGGTGCGTCGTGTCAGCGGCCGCAGCCTTGGGACCTATCTGCACGAGGAGATCGCCGCACCGCTCGGTGCGGAGTTCTTCGTGGGGCTTCCGGCGACCGAGGAGCACCGGGTCGCCCGGCTCGTCTCGTTCCTCGAATCACTGACGACGGGCCGGACCCTTCAGTCGTTGGATGACCTGGTGCCGGCCCAGGCGGGACCCGCCGACGGAACCGAGAGGCCGGCCGCGGCGACCTACCTGGCCCCCGACGGGCCGCTCACCCGGGCCCTGAGTGCACCCGGTGGCGGACTGTCCGACCCCGGCGTGTGGGATGACCATCGGCTCCATGCCGCCGAGATCCCGGCGGCCAACGGGATCGGTGACGCCCGGTCATTGGCGTGCCTCTACGCGGCCTGCGTCGGTGAGGTGGCCCGTCCGGCCGGGGGGACGTTCCGCATCCTCACCCCGGAGCAGCTGGACCGTGCCTTGGTTCCCCAGACCGAAGGGCCCGACACCGTGCTCATGGGGCTGGACCTCCAGTGGGGCCTCGGCTTCATGCTCAATCGCGGCATCGTGGGCTCGGCCGGCCTTGGTGGGCCCCGCTCGTTCGGCCACTTCGGCATGGGGGGCTCGATGGGTTGGGCGGATCCGGACCTTGAGCTGGGCATGGGCTACGTGATGAATCAGATGGAGATCGGTACGACGGGAGACAAGCGCAGCTATCGGCTGATGCAGGCCTCGGTGACTGCGGCTCGCCAGGTCTCCTGAGCGTCCGACGGCCGACTTACCCGAGCACCGGAAAGCGACGTTCGCCCGCCAGTCGGTCGAGCACCGTCTGCATCGTGGAGGTCAACTCGTCGTAGCAACGACGGACCACAGCGTCGTCCTCGGCTGCCTCTGGACCGTACCGCTTCGACCAGTTGATGGGTTCGCACAGCTCCACGGTGATCTTGGCGGGGAGCGGCAAGGTGGGTATCCCCCCGGGCACGAACCCGAAGGGCGGGCCGAACACGATCGGCATGACCTTGATCCGGAAGATCCGGTCGAGGCCCAGCAGCCTCGCCACCCGCTGTCCCCGGGCCACCACGACGACCGTCTCGTGGGCCCCGACGGAGACGACCGGCACCACGGGTACCTGAAGCCGGAGGGCCAGGCGGACGAATCCCATCCGCTCGCCGAAGTCGATGCGGTTGCGATCCCTCCAGGGCCGGAACACCTCATAGTCTCCGCCGGGGTAGTCGATGAGGATCCCGCCGCCCCGGAGGACTCCTTCGGCACCGGCCGGGGTGGCGTCGACGGCGCCGGCCCGCCTCATCGTCGGACCAACCCCAGGGATGGCCAAGAGGAAGGAGTGGAACAACGCGTAGACGGGCTCGTCCTGACCTCGCTCCCGCCACCATGCGGTCATCAGCACGGGAAGGTCCGGTGGCATCTGGCCGCCCGAATGGTTCCCGACCACGAGGAACGGGCCCCGCTCGGGTATACGGGCGAACCCTCTCACTTCGGATCTGAAGTAGGAAGCGAAGCGCTCGAGTACCGGTCGAACTGCACGGAGGAAGGCCACGTCCCGCGCTGATCCGACCGGTGGGTGGGGCCGGTCGGCGTCCTCGGTCACTCTCCAACTATGCACCCAGGCCGGCGGGCAGGTGGCAATCGGTCAATGACCTGCTGGGTCACCCGAACACCGCGGCCATCAGCGCCGCGATTACGTTCGGCAGTACCCGCTATCGGTCGGTGGCCGAGCCGTCGATCGCTGTACTCGCCGCCGTCAGTGCTGTTCGGCCTGCGGGAAGAATCAACACGATGAAGTGGCTAGACCGGGCGGATGACTCTGCGGATGCCGCACCCACTGTCGACCGCAAACCGAATATGTCAGCCGCGCGTGATCTTGCGGTGAGCCCAACTGCCTAGCTGGCGGGAGCCGGCTCCGACTGGTCGCGGAATGGCACTGTTGCATGGAGCGCGGCCGGATCCAGCCAAGACCGGATTTGTGCCCGGACTCAGGCCGAACGAGGCTACTGACATGAAGCGTCGCAGTCCCCACCTTCCCATCCAGCGGCCCAGTTCTGCATTCGCCAGATTCCGGTTCCCGCCGGAGGTCATCCTTCTCGCCGTGCTGGGCAGCTAAATCGGTTGAACGGCGTCGTGGCGCTTCATGCCGGAAGCCTCGTTCAGCCTGGGCATGGGTACGAATCTCATTTGGCGGAGGCAACGTCGCGCTCAATGCTCCGTCCGACGAGGCCGCTCGGGCGATCCTGTGGGACGATCGTCTAATCCTGATGACGGCAGAGGGTCGACCGGACCGGCGACCGTGCCACGAGTACCGACAGACGATCCGAGGAGGCTGACCTCATGCACGCAGCGGCAGACAGCAATGGAGCCGGCTCGCCTGCCAAGCCACGCATCGTGGTCGGTGTCGACGGCTCAGCGGACGGGAGTGCTGCCGTCCGGTGGGCCTCCGATCAGGCCCGGTGGATCGGAGCTGAGCTCCGCGTAGTGACCGCATTCGGTCCGGACCATGACTTCAGCGGCCATGACCGGGCCAAGGAGCACATGGACGGCGTCATCGAGCAGGCGGTGGGCAATGCCCTGGCCTACGCTCCCAACCTCACTGTGACCAGGGTGGAGCACTTCGGATCCCCCGGCACCGCCCTCTGCGACGAGAGTGCCGAGGCCGACCTGCTCGTCGTGGGATCCCGCGGACGGGGCGGGTTCGCCGGCCTGCTGCTCGGATCGGTCAGCAGACAGTGTGCCCATCGATCGGCGTGTCCGGTGGCGGTAGTGCGGGCAGCGGACGGCGAACCCGCAGACTCGACAGAGGCCGGGGCCGCTCGAAGTCACCGGATCGTAGTGGGGACGGACGGCTCGGCCTCCTCGGCCACCGCCGTGGCCTGGGCAGCACGGCAGGCGGAGGGGACCGGAGCCACAGTCGAGGCAGTGATGGCATGGGACTGGATGACAACGTACGGATGGGGGTTCGTCATCCCCCCGGACCTCGACCCACGAGCCGACAGTGCCCGCACGCTCGAGCACGAGCTGGCACCGGCGCGGGCCGCTCACCCCGCTGTGGTCATCGAGAGTAATCTGGTGGAGGGTCCCGCGGCCCAGCTGCTGGTCGAGCGTTCGTCCGACGCCGACCTCCTGGTCGTCGGCAGTCGCGGCCACGGGGGGCTGGTCGGGGCGATCATCGGTTCGGTCAGCGAGTACTGCGTCTCCCATGCGCGCTGCCCGGTCCTGGTAATGCACGGACCGTCGGTTCCGTTTCCACCAACGTAGAACCGCCGGATCCGACGTGGTCTGCAGGCTCTGTCGCGTTACCTGATCGTCGAACGCGAGTCAGCCGGTTTCGGCCAGGTCCGCTGATCAGCACAAGTACAACCGAGTGGAAGCTGACCATAGGCGGCTGAACTCCCGGATCTGACTGATGCGCGCGTTGAAACATGGCCGGACTGCCAGCGTCGTTATCCGAGGTCCCGCGTCCGTCCAGAACCTTAGGCGGGGCCACTGCAAACTGGGTGTCGACGCGCGTCCAGGCCTGACTGTCGTTGCGGTCTTTGAAGAACTGGCAGTGGTCCTCTGATCAGCGAATCCCATAGCGAAGGGATGAATCGGCGCCCGAGCGTCGGCCAATGCAACAGAGCAAAACCGTGTCCCAGCAGGTCCATGTGCATGATTGCCCATGCCGGCTCAGCCCGTGGGTACCCCCAAGCGACGCTGTCGAGGTCGGATCAGGTGGGACAAGCCCTTCACCACCGGGTGTGGCTCTGCTGCATGCAGACGATCGAGTGCGTCCTGCATGGCCGAAGTGATCTCTTCGTAACAAGCGGTCACCACCGTCTCGTCGTGGACGGCCTCCGGCCCATGTGCGCTCCAATCGAGTGCCGGCAAGAACTCCATCGTGATGGCCGAGGGCATGGGGAGCGGCGGCGTGAGGACGGTGGACAGCCCAAGGGGTGTGAGGAAGATCGGGAACACTTTGATCCTCAGGCGGTCGAGACCGAGCATCTTTGCCATCCGCTCGCCTCTCGTCACGATGACGATGGCATCGTGGGAGCCGTGGGTCACGACCGGCACCACGGGGACGCCGGTGAGCAGCGCCAGGTGCACGAACCCGCGGTGGCCACCCAGGTCGACCTTGTCCCGCTCGGTCCACGGACGGCTGGCCTCCCGGTCGCCTCCCGGGTAGACCACGAGGGCCGCTTCCTCGGCGAGTGCCAACTGCGCGACGTGGCCGTCGGCGGGAATGGCCCCGATGCGACGCAGGAACCCACCGACTACCGGAATGTTGAACAGGAGGTCGTAGCCGAGTGCGTAGGCCGGATGTTCGAGGCCCCGTCGACGGATGAGCTCGAGACCGACGATCCAAGCATCAGGCATGTAAAAGAGCATGGAGTGATTGCCAACAACCAGTACCGGGCCGCTGACCGGCAGGTGCTCCGTGCCACGGACCTCTGGCGAGAAGTAGTTGACGTAGCGCGTCATCGCCGATAATTGACGGGAGATGAACGCCGGATCGCGCTGGCGAAGTGCCTCCTCAGCCGAGCTACTGGTCGCCCCGCCATCCGACACGGCGCGAGGACCGACGGCCTCCGCTCCCCCGGGAGGCTCGGGCAACTCACTTGCCTGAGATGCCACTGCCATGATTGTTACTCCTGCGCTCGGAGACACCATCGCGCCCTCCACCCCACATAGGTAGGGCCGTAGGACCCGAGATGGCACTGTGGAGTTGAGTGAGCCCCCCCATGTCGGCACTGTTGCAGCGAGCCCGACCCGGAGAAGCCGGTACTGGATGAGTCGATCACGCCCAGGCTGGACGAGGCTCCCCGGATGAAGCGTCGCCGTGTTCAAACGTCCATCGACCAGCCCACCGTTGCATTCGCCAGATTCCGATTTCCATCGGAGGTGATTCTTCTCGCCGTTCGCTGGTACCTACACTACGGGCTCCTGAGGGTCCCCGAGGAACCCCTTCGCTGAACGGGGCAGCGTGGTCGACCACGTCACGCTCTACCGGTGGGTCCAGCGGTCACCCCAAATCTGGCCGCTGCGGCATTGCCCTGTCGGCACGCAGTCAGCAGCCGCTGGTTCGTCGAGAGACCTCCCCGAAGGTGTCCGGTTCCAGGCGGTTCATCTACCGAGCGGTGGACGAACAAGGGCATGCGTATTGTTGCATTAAGCGCGATCGACGGCAATCCGGCGGCTCCCCGGAAGGATGCCTGAAGCTGGCATCTCATTGCTTCAAGAACCTGGGCGCTTTCGGTGATCGTCCGGCGCGGCACTTGTTGCATTAAAGCCCGATCGACGTCGATCCTGGCGTCCGGCAGCGCCCTGGGTGAATACCAAAATATGGTAGATTTCAGTACGAGGATCTGAGTGCTTTCGGTCCCGCTAATCGGCGCCGCTCTCATAAATGCAGACAGTGCCCGTCAAGAGCGCTGAAGGTCATGACCGATGGTCACCGCTACGCTGAGCATTGGAGGTGGGGGCGCCACATTCTTAAAATCGGCCCGTTCCAAGGAGTTCCAGTGAGCGAATACGAAGTTCGGATGGTCGTTCTGTCAACCGACGACCTTGATGATTCGATCCGCTTCTACACCGAAACTCTCGGGATGCCGCTGAAGTTTCGGGACGGAGCCCACTTCGCGGCTCTGGACGGAGGGTCGGTGACGGTCGCGCTGGCGACAGCGGTGGACCACCCTATTCCTGGGCAGGTTGTCCTCGGTATCAAGACGGCCGATGTCGACGCGGCCGCCCAGGCCGTAGAAGCCAACGGCGGTGGCATCGTAAAGGGACCGTACAACGACGCCCATGAGCGCCGGGCCGTGGTCTACGACCACAAAGGCAACGGGCTGGTCTTCTACAGCCCACTGGTTCAGTGAACGACCTAACAAACACTGTTGCGTTAGCCGCGACAGCGGCAGCCAAGTCTGGATCCGTGCCCGGAATCTGAGTGGACGATGCTGTCAGGATGAAGCGCCGCCAGCACATCCTCCCGATCCAGCAACCCAGCTGAGTGTACTCCGGATTCCGGTTCCCACCAGAGGTCATCCTGCTCGCCGTCCACTGGTACCTGTGCTACAGATTGTCCTACCGGGATCTCGAGGAGCTCCTGACTGAATGGGTATCGGGGTCGACCACGTCACCCTGGTCCGCTGGGTCCAGAGGTTCCCGCCGATCCTGGCCGGTGCAGCCGGGCCCTGCAGACACGGTGTCACCAGTTCACGTCGCTCCATAGTTGAGGCCCCTCGCCCCCATTGCAACGGACGCGGCGCCATGTCTGTGTTTGGACGTGGCTACGCTCTGTGGCCACCTCACCCGACGAACGCTCCTCGCTGCGCCCGTACAACTTCACGGCCGGGAGCCTCCACCTGATCCAGGCTGTCGTGATCGTGGTCCTGGCGAACAGCTTTGCACTACCGGTCCGGGCGACCTATATGACCGGCCCCCCCAGCCCCAATGTCAGGCTGCAGGGCGTGACTTTGTTCTGCGTCAACTTTGCCTGGGCCATCTTTGCCTTCTTCATGCTCTCAGCCCTCGCCCCATTGCTCGGTGGCCGGACCCCGCTGGGACTCGTACCTATACGAACTCGGCCGGGAGCGGAACCCCTACCGGTGGCTCGAGTATTCGCTGAGCGCGTCGATCATGATCGTGCTCATCGCTATGCTCACCGGCATCAGCGACGTCGCCGCCCTCATCGCTCTAGTCGGGGTCAACGCCTCAATGATCGGCTTCGGCTGGATGCAGGAGCGCTACGAACATCCAGGCGGCGGGCTCAGTCCGTTCTGATTGCGTGACGTGGATGAGGTTCTTGGCACCCAGAGGCTGCACGCTGCTCGACAGCGGCAGCCCACCCGCATTGCCCTCTGGCATCTCCTCGTTTCACGCCAATGCCGGACTGTGGGAGCCGGATGACGGGAGACTTTCACGTCCGGTTCTGCGAGAGCGGGAGGGGGAGGTTCCCTCCCGCTACTCACCAGGACCAAAGGTGTGGCGTGGGAGCGTCCGGTCGAATGAGGTAGCAAAACGGGTGTAGACCTGACGGTGTCGTCGGGTTAGCGGCAAGACTGTCGGGCTCGCACTGGGCCGACCTCGGGTGGGGGAAGCGCACCCGATCCCTCCCTAGGCAATCGGTGCTGAGGAGAGTCCTATGGTCGAAATCGTGACTACCAAACCCGCGGAACCACCCGTGTGCGCCGGATCGGGCAAGTTCCCCGACGTCGTCAATGACAGGATCTTTGAGGAGCTGACCTACGTGTGTGCCACTTGTGGAGCCAGCGTTCCGAACTTCGAACTTGCCCAAGTCCACCGACACGCTGCTCCGATGGTCCGCTCAGATGCGGAAGCTGTCAGAATTCTGACGACTAAATGGGCGAACTGTGCGTGATCGAGAAGTGATCTCGTCAGCCATGGGTGATGTCTGCCCTCGTTGCGGAAGCCTGGATGTCCGCCTCTCATTCAACGAGGCAGGCACGGACGGCGCAACCGAATCGAAGTGGTTCGCCACGTGTGCCGAGTGCTGGCACAAATGGTCACCGCAGGCTGCCCTGAGCCCTCGCTCGCTGGGGGCCTAGGGAAGACCTAGACGAATCGGTCGAATTCACATTCCACAGCGGGAGCGACTGCGAGAGGTAAGGGGGCTGGAGCCAAGGAGCTGGGCGGACCAGGTCACCTGGCAGTCAACCCTTCCGGGGAGGAGCTGATGGACGGACCACAGTTGGGAAGCGAACTGAGTGCCGATGAGTGCTGGATCGTCGGAAGTCCCCTGTTCAAGGGCGGACTTCGTAGTAGAGATTGGCTGGGTCGTCGAAGTCGTGCACCGCGAAGTGGGCGAACCCGGCTTCTCGGCACATCCGCTCAGCAAGCTGTCGGTGGAACCCGAGCGTCCCGAGGCCAGCACCTCCGGGCTCCGATAGCGCAGAGGACATACAGTGCGCCACGGAAGTGCCGTACATCATGGCGAGCAGCGGATTGCGCTGGTTGTCTTGCCACGTGGCCCCGCCTCGGATGTCCTTGATCAGCAGCGCGCCGTCGACCCGGATGGCCCGTCGGATGGCGGCCAGCGCCTCCCCTGGCTGAGGCATATCGTGGACGCAATCCAGGGCCATAACTAGGTCGTAGGTGGGCTGGTCGGGGAGATCGACCGCGGCTGCGAGATGGAATTCAGCGTTGCTCACCGAGGCCTCGGCCGCTCGCAGGCGCGCGGCGGCGATGGCATGACGGGATGGGTCGTAGCCTTCGACCTGTGCCAGTGGGAAGGCTGTGGCGACGGCAAGCGCGGCCACACCCGATCCGCAACCCACGTCGGCGACCCGGGCACCAACTTTGAGGCGTTCGACCACGCCGTCGAGGGCGGGCAGGACCCGAGGAACCAGTGCCAAACGCGACCAGGGGCCAAGCATCCGTTCGGTCGAGTGAGCGACCGAAGGACCGAGGTCGTCGTAACTCAGGCCGATCCCGCTCCGGAAGGCGTCAGCCAGCCGGTCCACCACGTCGGGTGGCGCCACGCCGCCGGGGAAGGCACCGGCGGCGAACCATGGGCTGTCGGTTTCGTCCGCCAGGACCTCTGCCGCTTCGGGGCTCAACTCGAATGACTCCCCGTCGGCAGTGTCGACCAGCCCCGCGGCCGCCTGGCTGCGTACCCACTCGAGGATCCAGCGGGGGTGTGTGCCGGTCTGTGCCGCCAGTTTCTCGGCCCGCATGGGACCCTGGCCCACCATGGCCCGGTACAGGCCCAGGCGGTCGCCGAGATGGATCATTAGAGACACCACCTCTCCCTCTTTGTACTTCCACACCCGGAGGGCGAGTGCCGCTCGCTTTTCCGGGTCCGGCTTTACGGGCGAAGTCCTCATGACGCCCCGAGCGTAGGCGCCGCTGGTGAGGCGATCAACGTCCGAGCGTTGGTGGAGGAGCTCAACGATCGGACCCGCGCCCTCGTGCGGTGATCGGCACTGTTGCATTGAGCCGGTCCGGGCAATTCTCGGCACCGAAGGCGCTCAGAGCCTTGCACTGAGATGCTCCGTGAAGATCTGAGATTCCGGATGCATACGTCCATTCGGTGCACCGACGGAAGCACGCTCGGCACCGTTCGCGCGCAAAGCAACAGTGCCCTTGGTCCTACCCCCCGGCTTCGCCATCGTCAGGTGCGTCGAGGGACAAGGGTGCAGCCAGGTCGGTGGGGGCCGTCAAGTACAGCGCCGCATTCCGGGCAGACGAGACGGGCCCAACAAGCGGGTTCGCCTCCCGAGCTTTCGGCAGCAACGGCCGCGGGCGGTTGCGGGTTCAGCCTCGCGCCTCCTTTCGAACCAGGAAAGGCCGAACCGGACTGCTTCGAAAGGCTCTACCCCATGCTCGACCGCTGGTGGTACCGGTTGGTTCGCTGGATCCGAAAGCAAGCGGTCCATCGGTGGATCGGTCTCCGCGCGAAAGCGCATCCGACCGCGTATCAGAACGATGAAGCCCCACCGCCCCGCCGCCAGTCGGTGTGCTCGGCGCAAGCCAGAAGGCATGCTCCGCTCGTCCCATTCCGGTGTTGATCCGATGGGTACAAGATCGTCCGGCAGTTCGGCTCGATCAGACAAAGTCGGCTACGGAGATCCCGTCCCGACTATCGTCGATCGGGTCCACCAGGGCGGGTCGCTGGCCAGCTGGCAGGTGGGGTCGGTCGGTGAGGCTGTGTCGGCAACGGAGGCCGGTTGCGATCTCATCGTCGCTCAGGGGAGCGAGGCCGGCCGCCACGTGCGAGGTGTCGTGGCATTGTTCGCGCTGCTTGATGCAGTACTCGATGTGGTTCGCGTGCCGGTGGTTGCGGCGGGAGGTATCGCCACGGCCAGGGGCGTTGCTGCGTTGCTGGCTGCCGGAGCGGCCGGCGCCAGGGTGAGGACCCGTTTCGTGGCGTGTCCCGAGTTCGACGCACACCGACTACGTCTAGGCGATCCTTGATGCGGGCGGTAGCGAAACCGTGCTCACTGAGGCGTTCGGGGTCATGTGGCCCGGCGCCCCTCACCGGGTGCTCCGGTCCTGCGTCGGCGCTGTCTCGGCGCTCACAGGCGAAATGTCTGGCGAAGTGACAATCGATGGAGTAACTGTGCCGGTCGAGGCAATCACCCCGTCGCCGCCCACGAGAGCCACATCGAGTCACATCGGTGCTATGCCCCTTTATGCGGGGCAGGGAGTTAGGGTTGGTTCAAACGTCGGAGCCTGCCGGGGACGTCGTGCGAGAGCTCGTCGAAGGTGCCGCAACACTGCTCGAACAGCGGTCGGCTAGCGGATGATCAGCGCCAGCCGGCTTTCGCCGCAAAAGGGTCAGAAGGTCCGTACGTCCACTGGGCGAGGTCGACATCATAGGGAGGTGCAGTGGAGACGCTGGGTCGTGACGTAGTCCTTCAAGCGGTGTCGGATTCGGCCGACGCCATCGTGATCGTCGATCGGGAGGGCGTGATCGCCTACTGGAATCGAGGGGCGCGCCGCATCTTCGGGCACGAGGCATCTGGAATCATCGGCTCGACTCTGGATGTGATCATTCCCGAGAGGCTCAGGCAGCGCCACTGGGATGCCTTCGACACCTCCATGGTCAGCGGGTCCAGCAAGTACGAAGATGGGGACCTGCTGGCCGTCCCCGCCATTACCGCCGACGGGACAACCATCTCGATCGAATTCAGCATGGTGATGTTGAAGGACGTCGACGGCCACGTGCAGCACGTCGGCGCCATCATCCGAGACGTGACGACGGCATGGGTGCGGCAGAGGGACATGCAGCGTCGTCTCGAGGAGCTGGAGGGTCAACCCCCACAGACCTGATGCCCCAACGAGTGAGAGCGCCGACCGAGATCCTCGGCTGCCGCGCCAGTCGCGGCGCCGACGTGCCAGGTGCTGCGCCAGAGGTGCGTAGGACTGCGACTCCCGGGAACGATCTACGAGTCCTGGATCTTGACGCAGCACTGCCCGGGGGCGGGATCGAGCCGGGCCTCGAGTCTGGCTTTTCCGAGAGCCCCGAACATTCTTCCGATGAGATCAAGGTTCATGCCGCAGACCAGTTCCCGGTACTCCTGGGCGAGTGCGTGGAACGGACAGTTGGCCAGCGTGACTCCGTCTGGTCCGCCCCTCGGCTCGTAGCCGCAGTTCTCCAACAATCGGATGGCCGCGTCTCGTTGCGCTGCGCGTCCGCCCCGCGGACCGGCCCACTCGAGAGCTTTCTCTCCGAGCGAACGACCTTCGTCGTCGACCGCGCGGTGCACGGCCTCGGAAGGCGATACCCCATCGTGCTCCATTTGGGTGACCGCTGCGGCGAGGAGTCGTCCCACCACGTCGTAGCGCCGCGGGGGAAGGCTAACCGAGACCTCGCCTTGCGAGCGGCGATAGACCTTTGCCGGCCGCCCCGCTCCAGGCCCCCGCCGTCCAGGTGGGCGGCGGAATTCGAAGTCGAGAAGTCCGTCCTCCACCAACTTGTCGAGATGGAACTTGGCCGCATGGCGGGCCAGGCCGGTTCCCGCCGCTGCCTGATCACGGCTTACCGGATCGGCCTGAGCCACGACAAACCGATAGAGAGCGCGCCGGAGTGGCTCCGCCAGCGCCGCGATGGAGGCCACCCCGGTGTCGAAGTCCTCGGGACTGTGGGACATCCGGTCTGTTGCTGAACCCTCCTGCATGGACATCCCTTCTAAAGGATACGGAACTTGACTAAAAGTGTCTAACGTTCTAAAGTGTATCAGAAGCGACTATAGAGAAAGGCCTACGATGGCAATCACCCTAACTGCCCCGTCCGTTGCCTCACCCTCGGCTTCCAAATCAACTGTCTTCTTTCAGCGCATCCTGCACGAACCGGCGTATCAGGCGTTCTGGCTGCTGCGTGTCGCTTTTGTCGCCGCGCCGGTGGCCTTTGGTATCGACAAGTTCTTCAACGGGATGACGTTCTGGCCGAAGTACCTCTGGGTTGGTCTCCCGCATGCGCTGGGAGTCTCCCCGCAGCACTTCATGTACGGGGTGGGCGTGGTGGAAATAGCAGCAGGCGTGATGGTTCTGCTGCTTCCTCGCTTTGCCCCCTACGTGGTTGGTGCCTGGCTGGCGGGAATCATCACAAACTTGGTGATCATCAGTGCAGCGCCTGGTCATACTGTCGTCTACTGGGACATCGCTCTCCGCGACTTTGGCCTCCTCCTCGCTGCAGTGGCACTGGGACGGCTCGCCAGCGCATTTCACGCTGCATCTGTCCGCTCAGACGATAAGGGTCGGTAATGGCTCGCAATGGTGATCGATTTAGGAGCGCCCGTCCCGTTGATGGGCGGGCTGGCATGGCCGGTCACTCCGCGGAACTTGAGGCCACAAGCCGAACGGGCATAGGCGCGGTCGACCGGTTGGGAATGGCGATTGACCAACGGCTTCACCCCGGCCTCCCGTCTCCCGAGTCCACCGAGCGCATGCATGACCTGAGTTCTGGCGCTGTCAGACGCCGGGGGAGCCAAGTGAGCGGTGGATCGCTGAAGCACAGATTCATGGAGCGGCACCAATGATGGTCATCGCACCGACTCACACCGAATATGCAGACGAACAAGAGCTCGACCATGTGGTTCAACCGGTGGCCGACCACCTGACCATTGACCAGGGCGCCGCCGAGCAGGCGGTGCGTGATCTCCTGGTCGCCTTGGGGCGCGATCCCAGCTCCGAGCACCTGAGCGCGACCCCTCGCCGCGTTGTGGGGGCCTTGACGGAAATGCTGACGCCTGAAATGTTCGCCCTGACGACGTTTCCAAACGAGGAGAGCTATGACGAGCTGGTGATGGTGAGCAATATCCCATTTCGATCGTTGTGCGAGCACCACCTCCTCCCTTTTCAGGGAGTCGCGCATATAGGCTACCTGCCGGGATCGCGGATCCTTGGGCTCTCGAAACTGGCCCGCGTCGTCGACCGGTTCGCCGCTGATCTCCAAACTCAGGAGCGACTGACCAGGCAGATAGCGAATTGGCTCGAAGAGCATCTTCGACCCAAGGGAGTTGGAGTGGTAGTCGAAGCCGACCATATCTGCATGTCGTTGCGAGGGGTACGGGCCACAGGAGCCCGCACCATCACTTCGGCCGTTCACGGACAGCTCCGCGAGGATACCCGCTCCCGACAGGAGTTCTTCGCTCTCACCGGTTCGCACAGGTGACCAGACCCATCAGAGTCACGTCTCTGGCGAGTGCGGGCCGATTGGCCATGGCAATTGGATCCGAATCGAAGTGGAGGTAGCGCAAATGCCGAGACAGAAGACGTTCGTGATTGTCGGAGCAAGTCTGGCCGGTGCCAGGGCAGCTGAGACGCTCCGGGTCGAGGGATTCGATGGCAGAGTCGTCCTGGTCGGAGACGAGCCCGTTCGCCCGTACGAGCGGCCGCCGCTTTCCAAGACCTACCTCCGCGGTGAGTCGGATTTCGACGCAGCCGCCGTGCACGATGCCGGCTTCTACCAGGAGCACGACATCGACCTCCTGACGTCGACCTCCGTGACGGGTCTCGATCCACTGGACAAAAAAGTGGTGCTCGACCCCGGAGGTGAGCTTGACTACGACGAACTACTCCTCACCACGGGTGCCATCCCTCGACATCTTTCGGTACCGGGTGGCGATCTGGCCGGAATCCACTATCTGCGGAGCCTCTCGGATTGCGATGACTTGCGGGCCGGCCTCGAGAGCGCCAACCGGGTCGTCGTGGTGGGTGCAGGATGGATCGGGGCAGAAGTAGCGGCGTCGGCCCGGGAGTTTGGGAAGGAGGTGGCAATGGTTGGACTGTCCAGTGCTCCTATGGAGCAGGTCCTCGGTCCTGAAGTAGGCAACCTGTTCGCGCAATTACACACCGAGCGCGGCGTTGAACTGCACATGGGGCAGGGTGTTCAGGAAATCAGGGGCGGACACTCCGCTGAAGAGGTGGTGTTGACCGACGGGACCGCCCTATCCGGAGATCTTGTTGTGGTGGGCATCGGAGTCCTTCCTCGAACCGAGCTCGGCGAAAGGGCAGGCGCCGAGGTCAACAACGGGATCGCCGTAGATCGGTATCTGTCCAGTTCTGTTGCCGGCATCTGGGCCGCTGGTGACGTGGCCAACGCCTACCACCCCATCTTCGATACACATATCCGACTGGAACACTGGTCCTCCGCCCTGAACCAGGGACCGGTGGCCGCCGTCAACATGTTGGGAAAGACAACGCCCTACGACCGCGTGCCTTACTTCTTCTCCGACCAGTACGACTTGGGGTTGGAGTATTCCGGCTACGTCCCTGGCGGGCACTATGACGAGGTGGTCTTACGGGGCGATGTCGGCAAACGTGAGTTCATCGCATTTTGGATGGGGGCTGGGCGGGTGCTGGCCGGCATGAACGTCAACGTGTGGGACGTCACCGAGGACATTCAGGTCCTTGTGCGCTCCAGCGAGCAGATCGATCCGGTCAAACTGGCCAACCTCGATGTGGCATTAGACGACATCCATGGCCTTGCTGAGGGGAGCGGGTGATGGTCGCCGGCGGTAGACTAAACAACGCGGACAAAGGCATGCCTGCTTCGAATACATGGTTCGGATTCGTCGACACAGCCCACTTCTTGGCCGGGTCATCTCATCGAGCGGGACCACCACATGTGAGCACGACCGGGGAGGTGCGATGAAGCCGACTCAGCAGCTTCATGAGGCTGGCCAGAGCCTGTGGTTGGACAACATCACCCGAGGCCTTCTCGATCGGGGCACCCTTGAGGACTACGTAGCGGAAAACGCGGTGACTGGACTCACTTCGAATCCCACGATCTTCGACAAAGCCATCGAGGCGGGCTCGGACTACGACGCCGAGATAGCGTCCCTCACAGCGATCGGAATGTCGGAAGAGGAAGTGTTCTTCGAGCTGGCTCTGACAGACCTGCGCCGGGCCGCCGACCTGTTCGCATCGGTCCACCAGCGGAGCGATGGCATTGACGGCTGGGTCTCGCTGGAGGTCTCGCCCCTCTTGGACCGTGATGCCGGGGCCACCATCGAGGAAGCCAAGTGGCTGCATGCCAAGGGCGGGAAATCCAACCTGTTCATCAAGATTCCAGGGACTCCGGAGGGCCTCCCGGCCATTGAAGAGTGCACGTTCTTAGCCTCGATCCACCGACCGACGACCTGGCAGTGCAGTGAATCGGGTGGTCTGCATCGGCAAGGGTCGGCCGGCTTGGTGCTGACTTCTTCAGCGGCCGTCGGAGCGTGTGAGGCCACGGGTTTGTGATTCTCATCGAT
>JBBQWW010000047.1:0-28407 GCA_038210245.1 Acidimicrobiales bacterium | reverse complement strand
GGACGGCTGCCGACTCGTGCGAAGGGCCCACCACCATGGCCGTGCAGTCGGTGAGGTCGGCCAGCAGACCGGACGTCTGCTCCAGCATGAGCTCGATCTCGCCGTGGGCATGGTCGAAGAACTGCCGGACCTGCTGGCGGCCCACCGGATCGAGCGACCCGGGACCGGCCAGATGGTCCACGAAGAAGCGGTAGCCCTTGTCCGTGGGGATGCGGCCGGCGCTCGTGTGGGGCTGGGCCAAGAAGCCCTCCCGCTCCAGGGACGCCATGTCCGAGCGCACCGTGGCCGACGACACGCTGACCCCCGGCGCGTCGACCACGTGCTGGGAGCCCACGGGCTGGGCTGAGGCGATGTACTCGGTGACCACGGCGTTGAGGATGGCGGCCTTGCGCGCGTCGAGGCCTCCGGGGTCGGAGGCCACATCGTCGGTACGGCTGTCGTCGGTCATCGGCATGGGTGGCTCACCTCCACGTCGCAACCGGCCGGCCAGGAGAAGCGGCCAGATCCGGGTTCGCTTCGTGTTGGCACTCCACTCTAGTGAGTGCTGACGGGTCCCGGCCGGTCACGGCCCTCACGTGGCCTGGCGGCAGCTCCGGGGCGGCCCCCCGAGTCAGGCCGGGGCCACGAACATCCGCTCGGTCATGGCCGGGCCGAGGGCGAAGGTGTCGTCCCCGACCACCAGGGTCAGGGTGCCGTCGGGGGCCCGGGCCCCGATGACGGCGGTGGTCCCCGGGGTCAGGCCGTGGTCGCCGAGGTAGGAGAGCGAGTCGGATTCGTGCTCCACGCTCTCGGTGATCCGCTCCAGGCGGATGTGGTCCCCGGGCTGGGCCTCAGCCAGTCGGCGCTGCTCGGGACCGACCGGATCGACACCGGGGATGGGGTTGCCGTGGGGGCAGGTGGTGGGATTGCCCAGCAGCACCACCAGACGTTCCTCCACGTCGTCGGAGATCACGTGCTCCCACCGGCCGGCCTCGATATGGGCCTTGTCCCAGTCGAGACCGATGATGTCCACCAGCAGGCGCTCGGCCAGGCGGTGCTTCCGCACCACGCCCTCGGCCAGGGTCGTGCCTTTACTGGTCATGGCGATCTGCCGCGAGGTCCGGACGATCAGGTCGTCGGCCTCCAGCCGGTCCAGCATCTCCGAGACTGACGGTGCGGCCTTGTCCAGCCGTTCGGCCAGGCGGGCCTGGATCACCGGGATCCCCTCTTCTTCGAGGGCGAAGATCGTCTCGAGGTACTCCTCGACCGGGGGATGGAAGCGGTCAAGCACGGTGACGATCCTAGGGCACCGCACGCTGGGCGGGTTCGCCGGGTCGGTTCGCCGGGTCGGTTGGCGGGGTCGGGTGCGCCGGAATCGGGATGGCTCCGTCCACCCCGGGGGTACCGTGGACCCGTGGACGACAGACCTGGGCCGGAGCCGGCGGACGAGGACGGGGCGGGCGCCGGCGACCTTCCCGTGGGGCCCGACGAAGGCGGTCGGGAGGAGTCCGACCTCGACGCCGGTGACGATGTCGGTGACGACACGGAAGCCGGTGACGGCGGTGACGGCGGGGCCGACCACGAGACTGCGGCCACCAAGGATCCCCTGCGCTTCAACAGCTGGATGAAGCGCTCGGCCACCGGAGCGGTGATGACCGGTATCGCCGTGGGCCTCCAGCAGGCCCTGGAACTGCCCCGCCAGGAGCCTGCCTTCGTCATCGAAGCCTCCGGGGAGCCCGAGGATCCGAACCGTCCCATCGACCTCCGATTCGACCCGGACAGCCCGGCCAACACCGTGGCCATCATCCGCCGGCCGGCACCCGAGCCCTCCGACGAGGGGTCCACCGAACCGACCTGAGGCCCCGGGTTCAGCCGCCCAGGGCTCGGCGGCCGATGCCCCACCGGGCCAGAGGACCAGCGACGGTCCGGGCCGCCACGTCGACCAGCAGCACGACCCCGCAGCCGTAGGCCAGGCCGGCGGCGGCATCAGTGGGATAGTGCCACTGGAGGGAGACCACCGCCAGGGCCATCCACAGCGCGTAGACGGCGGCCGCCACGGCTGTGCGTCGGCGCCAGGCGGCGGGTACGGCCAGCACGGCAGCGACGCCGAGGGCGGCCGCCCCCACCGTGGAGCCCGACGGGTAGGACAGGCCGGCGCCGAGCGTCCGGCCCACCAGCGGCTTCAGCACCAGCTCGGTGCTGGCCAGGGCGGCAGGCGGACCCACCAGGCAGACCAGGCTCCGGATCCGGTCCCTCGGGAACGCCACCACGGCCAGGACCACCGACACCGCCACCACCACCTGGGGATAGCGGAGCGAGGTCACGTCGGTGAGGGCCGAGTGGTGTCCCGAGGTGAGGACGTCGGGCGCCAGCGTGTCGAGCCCCGACGGACCGGACCCATTGGCCACGGCCAGCCCACCCGCCGCCGTCAGGACGAGGAGGGCGATCGCCCAGACCAGCTCGGTCCGTCGTTCGGGAAGGCCGGTCCCGTCCGACCGGTGGCCGTCCGTGGGCTCTCCGGGGGCGACGTCATCGACGCTCCCTTCGACTCCGCCACGGGCATCACCCCGGGTGGGGCGCTCGGGCGTAGGCAGGTGGGGCGACACCGTCCCCAGCCTAACGGTGGCATCCCATGGAGCTACGGCGCCGGGCATCCCCGGGTCCCGACAACGGCCGTCAGTAAGCTTTTCCGATGCCCGGTCCCGCTGTCACCGTGCTCATCGCCACCCGCGACCGGGCCGAGCATCTGGGGGCCAGCCTGGACACCGTACTGGCCTCGACGGCGGCGTCCCCGTTCCCTACCGAGGTCCTGATGGTCGACAACGGCTCGAACGACGGCACGGGCCCGCTGCTGGCCGAACGCGCGTACCAGCGGCCCGAACTCCGCGTCATCCACGACCCGGCACCAGGGAAGTCGGGGGCTCTCAACCGCGCCCTCGGACAGGTGCGGGGGGGCGCGGTGGTCTTCACCGACGACGACGTGCACGTCCCGGTCACCTGGGTGGCCGACATGGCCGCTCCCATCCTCCAGGGCACGGCCGACGCCGTCTGCGGCAAGGTCCAGCTGGCCCCCCACCTGGACCGCCCCTGGCTGACCCCGGCCCTCCGCATGAAGCTGGCCGAGGTGTCCGACGTCTCCGGACCGTCCCCGGGCATGGTGGGGGCCAACATGGCCGCGTCGGCCCTGGCCGTCCGGGCCATCGGCTTCGACGAGGAGCTCGGCCCGGGCCCCGCGGCCCGGGGCATGGCCGAGGACGTGCTCTTCAACCTGCGCCTCAAGGCCGCCGGATTCCGACTGGTGGGCAGCACCGGACCGGCCGTCGAGCACCACCTGTCCGCCGACCGGCTGCGCTACGAACCCATGCGAAAGTTGGCCCAGAGCAACGGCTCGAGCCATGCCTACCTCTGGCACCACTGGCTCCACGCCGACCTCGACCTGCTCCTCCTCCGGAAGCTGCGGGCGCAGGCCCGGTTGCGGTGGGCGCAGGCCCGGACCTCCCGGGACCCCGACTCCATCACCGTCGCCGAGTTCGAGCGGTGGTACGACCTCAGCTTCGTCACCCACCTGGCCGCGGAACGGTCCCGGGCCCCGCGCTACCCGGCGCCCGCCCCTCCGGTGGACTCCCCCTCGGGTGCCCCGTCCCGAGCGGTGCCATGAGCCCCGAGGACCGGCCCGACCCCTCCGATCCGGACTCGGTGGCCCTGTCCCTGCGGCCCCAGAAGCTCCTGCTGTGGATGCCCACCGAGGGTCGCATCCCGGGCGGCCACATCGTGCAGCTCGAGAAGACCGCCGCCGCCCTGGCCGACGCCGGGGTGGAGGTGGTCACCGACTTCACCGAGGAGCCCGATGCGCCGGGGATCGACCTGGTCCACGGTTTCGCCCTGGAGACCCGGCACATCCGCTACTGGCACCGGCGCGGTATCCCGGTGGCCCTGTCCTCCATCTACTGGGAGCGGGCCTACCGCGTGCAGGGGGGCGGGCCCAGCCTGACCGCCCGCTCCCTGGGCGGTCGGGGGCTCCGGGCGGCCCGCTTCACCCGGGCCGCCCTCGAGGGACGCAACTCCCTGATCGAGGCGTGCATGGCCATGGACCAGCGGGAGCGGACGCTGTACGCCATCTTCGAGTCCGTGGACGTCCTGCTGCCCAACGCCGAGGGCGAGGGGGAGAGCATCCGCCGGGACCTGGGCGTGACGACCCCCATCTTCCCCGTGCCCAACGGCGTCGACCCCACGGTCTTCACCTCGTCGTCGACGCCGTTCGAGGCGCGCCAGTACGTGCTCTACGTGGGACGGATCGAGCCCCACAAGAACCAGCTGGGACTGATCCAGGCCCTGCAGGGGGCCGGCCTCCCCCTGGTCATCGCCGGGAACGACCATCCCGACCACACTGAGTACGCCGAGGCCTGTCGGCGGGCCGGGTCGGGATGGGTACGGTTCGTCGGCCCCGTGGCCCACGGCTCGGCCGAGCTGTCCGACCTCTACGCCGGCGCCCGGGTCCATGTGGTGGCCAGCTGGTTCGAGACCACCGGCCTGGTCTCCCTGGAGGCCGCCCTCAGCGGCTGCAGCATCGTGTCCACGTCACGTGGCCACGCCCGCGAGTACCTCGACCGCTTCGCCACCTACTGCGATCCGGGCGAGCCGTCTTCCATCCTGGCCGCCGTACGCCACGGCTGGGACACGCCTCCCCCTCCCGAACTCCGCCAGAGGATCCTCGACCGGTACACCTGGTCGCACGTGGCCCAGGCCACCCTGGCCGCCTACGCCACCCTGCCCGCACCCTCGGCCCGTCCCTGACCATAGGGCCGGCCTCCCGGGCCGGCGGCGCCCTCAAGTAATCGGCTGTCCCCGTCGATGATGGAGCCAGGTCGGAGGGACGGATCGGACCCGTCCGGGTGGTGCCGCGTCCACGGTGCCGAAGGCCGGGATCGGTCTCCGCTCCCCCGCCCCGCCGGGGACGGGCCACCGCTGGCCCGCAGAGACCAAAGGACACGGGAAGAGGAGAGGCGTTGACCGAGCACCAGCGCAGTCCGCGTGACGAGTCGGCGCCGATGTGGTTCGGCCCCGAGGACCGCGCCCTCTTCGGGTGGCTACACCGCCCTGCCGACGGCACCGCCCGCGGCGGCGTCGTGCTCTGCCAGCCGCTGGGTATCGAGGCCATCTGCACCTACTACTCGTACCGCCTGCTGGCCGAGGCGCTGGCCGACCGCGGTCTGGCCGTACTCCGGTTCGACTACGACGGCACCGGCGACTCGTGCGGGCACGAGACCGACCCCGACCGGGTCGTGGAGTGGCGGGCCAGCGTGGCCGCGGCCACCGATGTGCTGCTGGCCACCGGCGTCACCCGTCTCGGCCTGGTCGGGGTGCGGATGGGTGGCCTGTTCGCCGCCCACGAGGCCGTCCGTCGCCACGGGGTCGAGGCGCTGGTCCTCTGGGACTCCTGCCTGTCGGGGAGCGCCTTCCTCCGCGAGCAGCGGTTCCTCCGGCGCCTCAGCGGCAGCGGTGACGGGCCCGGGGACGACGCCGTGGAGGCACCCGGTCTCCGGTTCGAGCCCGAGACGGTGGAAGCCCTCACCCACCTCGACCTGACCCGCACGGAGGGGAGGCTGGCCGACCGGACCCTCGTGCTGACCCCTCCCGACCTGTCGAAGCCCGGCCGGCTGCAGCGCCGGCTGGAGGGGCATCGGGTGGACTGGCAGGAGGCCACCGGTCAGGACCGACTGCTCGACTCGAGCCTGCAGGCCCCACCCCTCGACACCATCGCTCGGACCGCCGACTGGCTGTCCGACGCGCTCGACGGGCCGGAGGTCGCAATCACCGCACCCCCATCGACACCATCGACCGTGGTGGGCCACACCCCGTCCGGGCGGCCCGTGGTGGACCGCACGGTGGGCCTCGGCTCCCTTGGCCTGTTCGGCATCGTCACCGAACCGACCGGCGGGGCCGACGGCCCGACCATCGTCCTGGTCGACGAGGGCAACACCCATCACATCGGCCAGGCCCGGATCTGGGTGGACCTGGCCCGCCGGCTGGCCCCAACCGGGCTCCGGGTCCTGCGGTTCGACCTCAGCGGCAACGGGGACAGTGGGGCCCGACCCGGGCAGGCCACCCACGTGGCCCGGGCCCCCGAGGCCATAGACGACGTGTACCAGGCCATGTCGGGCATCTCGCCCGACGACCCCACGGACGTGGTCCTGGTCGGCTTCTGCTCAGGGGCGTACCAGGTCATCGAACAGGCCTTGGCCCACCCGCCCCGGGGGATCTGCGTGATCAACCCGTCGTTCTCGTTCCGCCCCCCCGAACCGGCGGGGACGGCGGACCGCCCGGCCCGCCAGCTCACCAGGCGCTGGTTCGTGCGCCTGGTCGACGTCCCTCTGCGCCGGCTGACCCGGGACCACAACCCGGCGGAGACCAGCCGATGGGCCAAGGCCCTCGACGTGGGCTCCTGGCCGGTGGCCGTGGCCAAACGCCACCCCGGCATTCCGGCCGCCGTGTGGTGGACGGTCAACCACACGTTGCTGGAGCGCACCGGCATCAGCTCCCTCGAGCGCATCGTCGACCACGGCGTGGACACCCTGCTGGTGTGCGGGCCGGGCGACTTCCTCCCCGTCTCGTTGGGTTCCAAGGGACGGATCCGACGGCTCGAGACGTCCCGCCACTTCGACCTCGAGCTCCTCGACGAGCTGGACCATGCCTCGTGGGTGCGCTGGCAGCGGGAACGCTTGATCGAGGTGGTCAGCTCCTACCTGGTCACCCGGTACGGGGCGGCCCCTACCACCGCCGACCGGTCTCCCGACTGCTCGCCCGACCTCCGGGTGGGCAGCGGACGCGGCTAGCGCCGGCGCCGACCCCGGGTCTCACGTGCTCCCGCTGGGCCCCGCCGGACGAGCGCGGGCAGCATCGATCACGGCCAGAAAAGCGGCCGCCTGCACCGCCCAGGTCTCCAACTCACGGTGCACCGGCCCGGGACCGGGGGGCAGGACGGTCCGGTCCAGCACGGCCAGGACGGTATCCACAAAGGAGTCACGGTCGGCCACGGTGATGGGGGGGTCCAGATCCCGGAATCCGGCCACCGGGGTGGCCACCGCCGGTCGGCCCACGGCCAGGAACTCTCGGGCCTTGAGCGGATCCAGGCTCTCGATGAACGGCGACGTCTGGTGCGGGACCACCTGGACATCGGCCGCTTGGAGGTAGGCCGGCATCTCGGTGTACGGCCGCCGGCCGAGCATGACGGCTCCGGCGTCCACCAGGGACTGGTCCACCTCGGCGGGCAGGCTGTTCGGCCCCACGAAGACCAGGGTGGCCCGGCCGACCAGCGCCCGGGCCAGCGCCAGACAGAGGTCGATGTCCAACCGGCCCGCGCTCAGGGTGCCCTGGTAGAGCGCGACGCGACCGGCCGGGAGGTCGGTCGGTCGTGCCGTCGGGGCCCGGAGGCTCTCCACGTCGACCCCGTTGGCGATGAGGTGGACGGTCCGGTCGCGACCACGGCTCCGGACCAGGGCCGGCGAGCACACCACCACCTCGGAGGCGTCCCCGAGCAACAGGGAGTCGTTGCGCTGCTGGCGCTCCTTCCCGCGGGGGGACCCCTCGGCCAGGAGCCAGTCGTCAGTGACGTCGTAGACGCTGGGCCAGCCGGTCCGGGCCATCAGGGGGGCATAGGTGTTGTCGTTGATCCACAGCACGGGACGTTCCATGCCCAGCCGATGACCGGCCTTCAACACCTGGCGGAAGAGTGAGACGTCCCCCCGCGGCCAGATACTGCGGGGCAGCCACTTGTGCGGGGTCATGGCCCACAGCCGGCCCGAGTCCCCGATGGGGCGCAGCGGGGACAGGTCGGGAAGGTGGCCGCTCCGGAGGGACCAGGGGATGTCGACCGGATTGCCCACGAACAGCAGGCGCAGGGAGGGCCGGAGGCGCAGCATCTGGGTGGCCATGTGCTGGTTCCGGCGCCACACCTCGTCCCAGGGCTCGAGGGAAAGGCAGACCACATCGCAGGGACCATCAGGGGACAACACTGGCCTCCTCTCCACTCGTGGTCGGCTCCCGAGGCGTCACCGGTGGCGAGGGCCGGGCCTGGGTGGGGTCACCGGAGAGCATGGTACGGCATGGTCCCCCGGACCCCGCTGACCCTGGGCCCGCCGCTTCGGTGGGGCGCCGGCGGGGTGCCCGGTGGCCCGGGGCCCAGGGGATAACGTGACCCATCCCCGCTCGCCCGACGTCGGCCGCCGCCCCTCTCCTCCATCATCGGGGAGCCCGGCGCGGCGCTCCCTCCCCATGAGCCCGCGCCTGGCCCTGGCCACCCTGGCCGTCGACCAGCCCATGGGCCAGCAGGTCTACGAAGAGGAGTTGGCCACCCGCGCCCCCACCGAGCTCGGTGACCGCTGGGCGGTGGACCGGGTCACGGTGCGCACCCTGCGGTCCCCACTGCCCGGCACGGCCAGGATCCCGTCACGGCTGCTGGCCGACTCGTCCCCGCTCCTACGGCAAGCCGCCGGCCAGCTCCTCTACCGGGGCCACGACGTCGTCCACCGATTCGCCCTCCGGCTGCCCCCTGCTCCCCGACCCGAGGTCCTCACCGTGCACGACGTCGTCTCCTGGCGCTTCCCCGACGAGGCCATGCCTCCGTCGGACGCCGCCGCCAGTGCCCGGCGGGCCGCCGTGGTCATCTGCCCGTCACAGTTCTCGGCCGACGAGGTGAGCGCCCAGCTGGGGGTGGCGACAGCCGTGGCCATCCCCAACGGCGTCCATCCCGCCTTCTTCGGAGCAGCACCCCTCCCCGAAGCCGAGCTGGCCGAGCTCGGCATTCGGGCGCCCTTCGTCCTCCATGCCGGAGGCTGCACGCAGCGCAAGAACTTGGCCGGACTGGCCGAGGCCTGGTCCCGGGCCCACCCGGTGCTCCCCGCCGCCATGCTGGTGCTGATGGGCCCACCCGATCCCCGTCGGAACCGACTGTTCGACCCGCTCCCCCGGACCCGCCTGATCGGCCGGGTGGACGACGACTGCGCCCGCGGCGTGATGGCCGCCGCCGCCGCCGTGGTGGTCCCCTCGGTCTACGAAGGGTTCGGACTACCGGCCCTGGAGGGGATGGCCGTCGGCGTGCCCGTGGTGGCCGCCCGTCGGAGTTCGCTGCCCGAAGTGTGCGGCGACGCCGCCCTGCTGGTGGAGCCGGACGCCGACGGGCTGGCCGAAGGGCTGGAGGCCGCGGTGGCCGGGGGACGCCAGGTGGCCGAAGCCGTGGACCGGGGCCGACGACGGGCCCGGCGGTTCACCTGGGAAGCCAGCGCCGCCGCCCATGCCGTGCTGTGGCGCCGCTACGCCGGCTGAGCTCTGCGGTCGGCGGAACGCAGGCGGATCCCGGCCGCCACACCGGTCACCGACGCCGCCGCCGTCACCGCCGTGCGCAAGCCGGCGGCTCCGGTCGCCTTGGACGCGCCGCCCCATTGGCGGCCCCGGGCCCGGAGGCGGGCCCGCTCGAGGCGCACGCCCCCGTCGGCCAGCGCGGTCCGCCACGACGAGACCAGGAACCGCCGGACCAACGCATCGGTGACTCCGAAATTCCGGATGAGCAGGATCAGGTGGTTCTTCTGCGTCCAGTACGAATAGCGCAGGTCGAACCGCTGGCCTTTGGCGTAGGGGCCGGCCACGTGCTCCACCACCGCGTCCGGGGTGTAGAGGAGCCGGTAGCCGGCGCCGCGCACCCGCAGGCACAGATCGGTCTCCTCCCGGATGCAGGTCCCGGCGTAGCCGTCGTGGATCCCGCCCAGCTGGTCGAGTACCGACCGGCGGAAGGCCATGTTGGCTCCGAGCAGGTGGTCCACCTCGACCACCCGTCCGGGATCGGCGGCGAAGTGGCCGGTGAGCGTCCCGTCGGCCCGGAGCTGACCGATGGCGTCGACCCCGTCGGTCAGCTCCCCGGGCTGCTGGCGTATCTGGCGGCCCCCCACCGCCCCCACCGACGGGTCGTCGAACAGGGGCAGCAGGCTGGCCAGCCAGTCCGGTTCGGCGAAGGCGTCGTCGTCCACGAAGGCCAGGACCTCGCCGGTGGCCAGGCGGTAGCTGATGTTACGGGCCGTCCCGGTGGCCCCCCGCCCGGCCGGACAGATGGCGTAGACCACCGACGGGAACCCCTCTCGCACCAGGCGCTCGGTGTCGCGGCCGGTCGAGGAGTCCACCACGATGATCTCCTTCGGTGGGCAGGTCTGGGCCAGGAGCTGGCGCAGGCATCGCTCCACGTACGTGGGTCGCTCGTAGGTGACCACGGCCACCGAAGCGGTGGGCAGGGTCACGGCCGGACCGTCGTCGTCTGGTCGGGCACCACTGTCGATCGGGGGGATTCGTGCATGGCTCCTCCAACGGGGGCACGTGGCCCGCCGGTACGGTCAGATCAGGTCGGCGAAGCTCCGCTCCATCTGCTCGAACAGCAGGGCGCCGCCGATGAATGCCAGGATGGGGACCACGATGGACAGGCCGATCTCCCAGAGCGGCGGGGCCGGCTGGTGCAGAAACGACCACTGGAACTCCTGGAGGAGCCAGGTGAGCGGGTTGATGTCGTAGATGACCCGGTACTTGTCGGGCACGTTGGCGATCGAGTAGGCGATGGGGCTGGCGTAGAGCAGGAACTGCAGCATGAAGGGAACGAAGTAGCCCACGTCCCGGTACCGCACGGTCAGGGCCGAGGTCACCAGGCCCACACCGCTGGCCAGCAGGATGATCATCAGGGCCCAGATGGGGCTGAGGACGACGGCCACCCCGGGATTGATCCCGTAGATGACCAACAGGACGATGAGGAAGAGCGTCGAGACCACGAAGTCCACGATGCACGAGTAGATGGTGGCCAGCGGCACCAGCATGCGGGGGAAGAAGACCTTGGACACCAGGTCCCGGTTGGCCACCAGTGATCCCTGGGACCGACCGATGATCCCGCTGAACAGGTTCCAGGCCAACAGGCCCACGAAGCTGAAGACCAGGTAGGGGACCCCGCCACTGGACAGCTTGGCCACCCGGCCGAAGACCAGGGCGAAGACGAGGGCGGTGATCAGCGGCTGCAGCACCACCCACACCACGCCGAGCAGGGTCTGGCGGTAGCGCAGCGTGACGTCCCGGGCGCCGAACCGGTAGAGGACCTCGCGGGCCTCCCACAGTTCGGTGACCTTGGGGAGGGAGAACCGGCGGGGCGGCGTGATGACGATGGTGGACACGATTCCTCAGTTTTGGGAGTAGTCGAAGTCGGGGTAGACGACTCCGTGGTCGGTACCGTCGGGGGTGGTCGGGTGGGGGTAAGGGGTCACGGGCAGCACCTGGAAGTGGCAGGCCTGCTCCCAGATGTCGGTGGCGTGCCCTCCGGCGTAGACGTTGAAGTCCACGGTGTAGGCCCCGGGCTTGAGCCAGGGGGTCCGCAGCACCATCCGGCCCTCGGTGTCGGTGGCCGGGTCCAGCCAGAAGTCGACCACCCGGGAGTCGCACTGGGCGATGACCATGCCGTCCTCGTTGTTGACGAAGCAGGACACGTGGTACCGGCTGCCGAACGTCGGGTTGGCCCCCACGGTGAACTCCACCACCACGTCCTGGCCGGGCTTGGTGATGTCGTCGGCCACCCCGACCTCGACACAGCGGATCTCGCCGGTGCCCGGTCGGTGGTCGGCCACCTTCAAGAGGGGAGCGGCGCGGGCGAAGCTGCGCTTGTACTCCTCCAGCGCCTCCTCCACCGTGCCGTGCAGGACCAGCTCACCCCCGCTCAGGTAGAGGGCCGAGGTACACAGGTCGGACACCGTCTGCAGCTGGTGGCTGACCAACAGCACGGTGCGTCCGTCGCGGGCCACCTCGCGCATCTTGCGCAGGCACTTGGCCTGAAAGTCCGAGTCGCCCACGGCCAGCACCTCGTCGACCACCAGGATCTCGCTGTCCAGGTGGGCGGCCACGGCGAAGGCCAGCCGGATGTACATTCCGGTGGAGTACCGCTTGACCTGCGTGTCGAGGAACCGCTCGGTGCCGGCGAACTCCACGATGGCGTCGAACCGGTCGGCGATCTCCTTGCGCCGCATGCCGAGCAGGGTGCCGTTGAGGAAAATGTTCTCCCGACCGGTGAGTTCGGGGTGGAATCCCGTGCCGACCTCGAGGAGGCTCCCGACCCGGCCACCCAGCTCGATGCGGCCGGTGGTGGGGGCGGTGATCCGGTTGATGATCTTGAGCAGCGTGGACTTGCCGGCCCCGTTGCGGCCGATGATGCCCACCACCTCGCCCCAGCCGACGTCGAAGGAGACGTCATGCAGCGCGTCGAACTCCTCGACCTGCTTCTTCTTCCCTCGGAGTCGCTTGAGGAGAGCCTCGGTCGCGTAACTGTCCCGATCCTCCTGCCGCAGGATCCGGTAGGTCTTGGACAGGTTGGACACCGAAATGGACGCGCCGGTGGACACCGGGGCGACGGCAGAGGGCAGATGTTGGAGTACCAATTGATCCTCGTTCGCAGGCAGACGTTCCACCCCTGAGGATCGACACTTCAGTCGTCGAGCTTGAGCGCCGAGACGAATGCCTCCTGGGGAACCTCCACCCGGCCGATGTTCTTCATCTTCTTCTTCCCCTCCTTCTGCTTCTCGAGGAGCTTGCGCTTGCGGGTGATGTCACCGCCGTAGCACTTGGCCAGGACGTCCTTGCGCCGGGCCTTGACGGTCTCACGGGAGAGGACCCGGCCGCCGATGGCGGCCTGGATGGGGACGTCGAACATCTGGCGGGGAATGAGCTCCCGCAGCTTCTCGGTCATCCGACGCCCGTAGAAGTCGGCCTGGGACCGGTGGACGATGGTGGAGAAGGCGTCCACCGGGGTGTGGTTGATGAGCAGGTCCACCTTGACCAGGTCGGCGGTGGCGTACCCCTCGGGCTCGTAGTCCAGGCTGGCGTACCCCTTGGTCCGGCTCTTCAGCTGGTCGAAGAAGTTCACCACCACCTCGGCCAGGGGGATGACGTAGACGAACTCCACCCGCTCGGGCGAGAGGTACTCCATCTTGACCATCTCGGCCCGGTGGCCCTGGCACAGGTCCATGATGGTGCCGGTGTACTCGGCCGGGGTCAGGATGGTGGCCCGGAGCATGGGCTCGTCCACGTGGTCGAGGTGGCTGGGCTCGGGCAGCTCACTCGGGTTGTCCACATCGACCTCGGTGCCGTTGTTGAGGAAGGCCCGGTAGGCCACCGACGGGGCGGTGGCGATGAGGGAGAGGTCGAACTCCCGCTCGAGCCGCTCCCGCACGATCTCCATGTGCAGCAGGCCGAGGAAGCCGCAGCGGAAGCCGAAGCCCAAGGCCCGGGACGACTCGGGCTCGTAGGTGAAACTGGCGTCGTTCAGCCGGAGCTTCTCCAGCGCGTCCCGCAGGTCGGGGAGTTCGTCGCCGTCGATGGGGAACAGCCCGCAGAACACCATGGGGTTGGGGTCGCGGTAGCCGTCCAGGGCGGCCGCGGCCGGACGGCTGGCCGTGGTCACCGTCTCGCCGGAGCGGGCCCCACCCACGTCTTTGATGCCGGCGATCAGGTAGCCCACCTCCCCCGGGCCGAGCTCGGCCACCGGCACGGTGACCGGGGTGCGGATCCCGATCTCCTCGATCTCGTGGTTGGCGGCCGCCTGCATGAACCGGAGCTTGTCCGTGCCCACCAGGGTGCCGGCCATCACCCGGATGGAGCTCACCACCCCCCGGTACTGGTCGTAGGCCGAGTCGAAGATCAGCGCCTGCAGCGGTGCCGACGGGTCGCCCTCGGGTGGGGGGATCCGGGCCACGATGGCGTCAAGGAGCTCGGGTACGCCCTCACCGGTCTTAGCCGAGATGTGGAGGATGTCGGCGGCCGCCAGCCCCAGTACCTGTTCGATCTCGGCGGCGCACCGCTCGGGGTCGGCGGCGGGGAGGTCGATCTTGTTGAGCACGGCCACGATCTCGAGGTCGTTCTCGAGGGCCTGGTAGCAGTTGGCCAGGGTCTGGGCCTGTATTCCCTGGGAGGCGTCGACCAGCAGCACCGCCCCCTCGCAGGCGGCCAGGGAGCGGCTGACCTCATAGCCGAAGTCGACGTGGCCGGGGGTGTCGAGGAGATGGAGGGTGTGGCCGCTCCAGGGCACCCGGACGTTCTGGGCCTTGATGGTGATGCCTCGCTCGCGCTCGATGTCCATGGAGTCGAGGTACTGCTCCCGCATCAGTCGGGGGTCGACGGCTCCGGTCAGTTCGAGGATGCGGTCGGACAGGGTCGACTTGCCGTGGTCGACGTGGCTGATGATGGAGAAGTTTCGGATGCGGTCGACGGGGAGCACGGGGAGGCCAGCGTACCCAAGCCCATCAGTACCCCGTCCCCGGGTGCTGCCGACGCAGGCGAACGGGGCCCGACGGTCCGGGGCCCCCGGTAATTTGGCCGTTGGGAACAGGACCGACCGGGCTGCTACTGTGTTCTGTCTCCGGACATGGCCCCCCGGGGCCCTCCGGCGTCAGATCTTCCCGACTGACGGTGGCGGCCCGCCCCACCGGCCCGGTACCACCGGCAGTCACCACCGACCAGTACGCAGAGGAATCCCAGTGGCCAACATCAAGAGCCAGATCAAGCGCAACCGCCAGACCATCAAGCGCACGGCCCGCAACAAGGCGGTGCGGTCCGAGCTCCGGACCCGCACCAAGACGGCCCACGCCGCCATCGATGAGGGTACGGAGAACGCCGACGAGGCGCTGCGCCTGGCCATCAAGCGGATCGACAAGGCGGCGGCCAAGGGCGTCATCCACAAGAACCAGGCCGCCAACCGCAAGTCGCGCCTGATGAAGCGGGCCGCGGCCCAGGGCGCCGACGCCTGAGCCCACCGGCTCGACCCGCCTCACCCGGACCCGGGTGGTCGGGTGACTGACCGCCGGCCGTTCCCGACCCCGGCCGACGCGCCTGCCCCCGGGACAGGGCCGGCCCCGTGTCGGTCAGGGTGCGCCGCTCAGGACTTGGCGTAGAAGTAGGGCTGGCCGCACCGGTAGCCGTGGGTGGGGCCGTTGGCCGGAGGATCGTCGAACCGGGTGAAGGTGCCGTTGGTGACCTTGGCGATGATGTAGCAGTTGGTGGGGATCTTGGCCGCCGGGTTGGATGTCCCCACCAGGTTGCCACCGGAGAACGAGGTGATCTTCCGGAGCTGTTGGAGGATCGACCCTCGGCTGGGGTGGGGTCCGGCCGCCTTCAGGGCCTGGACGAACAGCTCGGCCGAGAGCCACCCGAACAACGTGTAGAGGTCGGCTTTGAACCCGGGTGATGCCTTCTGGATCCAGGTCTGGAAGGCCACGATGGACGGGATGGCGGTCTTGTCCTCACCCAGGTACAGCGAGGTGTTCTGCTCGAGGTAGGAGCCGTTGATGGCCGCCGCCCCGCCGGCGTTGGGGACGAGCTGCTCACTGTAGGTCGAGCCGCCGAGGACCAGCACCGGATGGAAGTCCTGCTGGTTGAGGGCCTGGATGACGGCGGCGGCGTAGTTCTGCGGCATCTGCTCCAAGAAGAGGATCTTCACACCCTTGTTCTTCATGGTGATGACGTTCTGGTTGAAGTCGGACTGGGTGATCTGGAAGGTGGGGGCGTAGACCACCTTGTACCCGACGGACTGCATGGCCGCCTTCTCGGCGTCCCACTTGGCGATGGCCGACGGCACACCGGCCACCATGGCCGCGGTGTGGGTGATGGCCTGGGGGAACTTCTTCTTGAAGTAGGTCAGCGGACCAAGCTGCCACCCGTTGGCGGCCGGGGCCGGACTGAACGAGTTGGGCAGGTTGTTGGTGGCCAGGTCGAGCGAGACGGTCACGTTGGGCACCTGGGGGTTGGCCTTCAGCACCGCACCCCCGAAGTTGTCCTCCAACGAGAACCCTCCCACCAGGGCTACATCCTTCTGCACGTCGGCCTGGGTCTGCTGCTTGTTGGGCCCACCCGAGTAGCCATCGTCACTGCTGTCCACCAGGATCTTGCGCCCGTAGATGCCCCCGACGGTGTTGACGTAGTCGGCGTAGGCCTGCACACCCACGGCGGACCCCTTGAACAGCCCCGCCACCAGGGTGGACACGTTGCCCACCGTCACGGTCTTGGCCGTAATGCCGGTGTGGTCGCTGAACGCCGATGCCGGGATGGTCGACTTGGTGGTCCCCGCTGCGGCCTCACCGGCCGTCGAAGAGCAGAGGATGAGCGAGGTGGTCACCACCAATGTGCCCGGCACCGCCCACCATCCCAGCCGTGGCCGCGACGCAACCCTTCGTGCAGACGTGGATCTCATTGGTCGTCACTCCCCCCGCTCACAGACGGCCGGCCGATCCCGGACCCGCCCCCAAGGCGCTGTGGCCCCGACTCTAGAGAATCGCCGGCCCCGGTGCCGGGTCGCTCGTCATCGGAGCCCCGGTACCGGGGTCGCCACCGGCCGGCCGGCCGTCGTCCCGCCGGTGCATGGCCTTGATGCGCGACCGGTCCAGGGTGGCGAACTCGCCGTGGGCCTCCACCGTGACCACACCCCCCTGGGTCAGGCGGCCCTCACTGAACGTCCTCCGGTCGGTACGCTCAGTCACCCAGGCCTCGAAGTGACACGGTTCCCCGATGAGGGTCGGCTTGCGGTAGCGGATGGCCAGATTGACCGTGGGTCCGGCCCCGTCGGCGATGACGTTGGCCGCCGTGAGCATGATGTCGAAGGCCCCGGCCAACACGGCCCCGTGCACGCACCCCGGGGCCCCTTCATAGGGGGCGGTGAAGGTGGCCAGGCCGAGGGACCGGGGCGGGGCGAACTCGACGGTGAGGGGCAGCGCCACCGGGTTGCACGTGCCGATGACCACATCGAAGGGCATGGCCGCGGCCAAGGTGTGGGCCTCGTCAGCCACCACCGAGTGCTCGGCGAACCGCTCGGTCGGCTCAGAACCGGTCACCGGGACGTGGCTCTCCAGCCGGTCGGCCAGGGTGGCGGCCTCACCGGCCACCTGGGCCAGGAGCTCGGGAGGAGCCGCCGCCGTCACGGTGAGGGCCATCAGCCGGCGGACGGCGTCGGCCAGCTCCTCGCGGCCTCCACCACTCCACGGCTTGCCCGACGGCACTCCCAGGGGCGGGGACGGTTCACTCACCGGCACCGTCGAACCGCTCGAGGTACGCGGCGTGGGCGTCCAGGGTGGCCAGCATCTGCCCGGCGGGGCCCGACGGCACCCGCAGCACCACCTCGTCGATGCCCAGGCCCTGGAAGTAGGCCAACTTCTCCTCGGTGGGCACGGTGCCGAACGGGACCACGCGGATCTGGTCGGGGTCCCGGTTCCGCTCCTCCACGGCCCGGCGGAGTCGGGGCAGGGCCGCGGCCAGTCCCGATCCGCCGATGGGCATCCACCCGTCGGCGTACTCGGCAATGGCGGCGAAGACCTTGGGGGTGGCCCCGCCACCCACGAGGGTGGTCACCCGGGGCTGCTGCACCGGCTTGGGCCAGCTCCAGCAGGCGTCCAGGGAGACGTACTCGCCGTGGAACTCGGCCTGCTCCTGGCTCCACAGGGCCTGCATGCACAGGACGTGCTCACGGGCCACCTCCCGTCGGACGCCGAACGGCACCCCGTGGTCCGCCGCCTCCGAACGGTTCCATCCGAAGCCGGTGCCGAACACCACCCGGCCGCCGCTCAGGTGATCGAGGGTGGCGATCTGCTTGGCCAGCACGATGGGGTCGTGCTGAGCGGCCAGCACCACGCCCGTACCCAGGCGGATCCGCTCCGTCACCGACGCCGCAGTGGCCAGGGCCACGAACGGGTCGAGGCTGCGTCGATAGTCGTCCAGGTGCACGCCCTCGACCAGAGCGGGAGGAGAGTCGTCCCGCACCGGCAGGTGGGTGTGCTCGGGGACGTACAGGGAGTGGAAGCCCCGCTCTTCGGCCGCCCGGGCCAGGTCGGCCGGGGCCATGTCCCGGTCGGTCAGGAACGCGGTGATCCCGAGGCGCACGCCGAGTCAGCGCTCCAGGCCGGCGGTGAGTCGCTCCCCGGGGTTGGTGGCGGGGTCGGCGAAGAGGGCGGCGAACGCCGCCTCCTCCCGGCCCCGAGCCGCCTCGATGGGCGGGCGCCGGTCGGCCATCATCAGCCGCTTGATCTGACGGGTGGCCTGAGGAGAGAAGGAGGCGATGGTGCGGGCCAGGGCCAGGGTCTCCGCCACGACCGTGCCCTCGTCGCACACCCGCAGGGCGAGCCCACAGGCCACGGCCTGGTCGGCGTCGACCCACTCCGAAGCCAGCAGTACGGCGGCCGCCCGCTGCCAGCCCATGCGCTCGGGCAGCAGCCAGCTGCTGGCCGCCTCGGGGGGCACCCCCATCTCGGCGAAGGGGGCCCGCAGCCGCGCCCCCCGCTCCATCAGCACCAGGTCCACGTGGCCGAGCAGGGTGCACCCGAGGCCCATGCCCACCCCGTGCACGGCGGCCAGCAACGGCTTGTCGAAGCCCACCAACGTATCCAGCAGGTCCCGAAAGCCCGAGCCGGCCTCAGGGCCGGCTGCGCCAGTGGCGATGGCCGCCATCTCCCGGAGGTCCTGGCCGGAGGTGAAGGACGGGCCCCGCCCGGTGAGCACCACGGCGTGGATGCCGTCGTCGGCCAGGGCCCCGGCCAGGGCCCCGTCGACCGCCCGGTACATCGGCGTGTCGAAGGCGTTGCGGACGGCGGGGCGGTCGAGGGCGACCAGACGGACACCGTCGGCGTCCTCGACCTCGATTCGGTGGGACCCGTCGGCCGCACCACCCGGCCCGTCGGTCACGGGCGGACCACCTGGCCGCCGTCGACATTGAACACGTGACCGGTCACCCACGAGGCCTCGTCGGACAGCAGGAAGAGGCACATCCCCACCAGGTCGGTGGTCACGCCCTGACGCTTCAGGGCCAGTCCGGCCAGGATCGGCTGCATGAAGGCGTCGGGCACCACCGTACGGGACGCTTCGGTGTCGATGGGTCCCGGCGCCACGGCGTTGATGCGGATGTGCTGGCCACCGAGTTCGTGGGCCATCTGCTGGGTCAAGGAGTTGACCCCCGCCTTGGCCAGCCCGTAGAACCCGGCGTACAGGTAGGCCGCCGTGGACGACTGGTTGACGATGGCGCCACCGCCTCTGGCCTTCATGGCCGGATAGCAGGCCCGGACGCAGTTGAGCGCGCCCAGCAGGTTCACCGACAAGAAGCGGTTGAGGTACTCCCAGTCCACGGTGAGCAGCAGGTCGAGCTGCATACCCCCGAAGATGGCGGCGTTGTTGACCAGGTAGTCGAGGCCCCCGAACGCCTCCACGGTGGCCTCGGCCATGGCCCGGGCCGAGTCGGGGTCGGCCACGTCCACCCGCACCGACCGGGCCACGCCGCCCGCCTGGCGGATGCCCTCGGCCACCTCGGCCGCCTTCTCCCCGGCGATGTCGGCCACCATCACCGAGGCGCCGGCCGCGGCGAGGGCCTCGGCGTAGGTCTGGCCGATCCCGCCTCCCGAGCCGGTGACGATGGCCACCTTGCCCGAGAAGTCGAAGTGCACCATGGTCGGGGTCGCCTCGTCGGCGGCTTCGGCCGCGGTCACGACCCGGCCTGCTCGGCACCGTCCGACGCCGCCTTGGCGCGCCGGGCGATGACCTTCTCAGCCACCGCATTGACTTCGGTCGACAAGGGCCAGCCGATGTAGTGGGTCAGGTGGAGGACGATCTCACGGACCTGCTCCTCGCTGAGCTCGGCCCGCTCGAGGGCCGACTGGAACTGGATCTCGATGAGGGACGCCTGGCCCAGGGCGGCCAGCACGCCGATGGTCATCAGGCGACGGTCGCGGTTGCCCAACGCCTCCCGAGTCCACACCGAGCCGAACAGGTGGTCCACGGTGAAGGCGGCGTACGGCCCGGGCAGGTCGTCAGGATCGACGGAGAACCCGTAGACCTCCTCCATCTTGGCGATGCCCCGTGCCCGGGCCGAGTCCGGATCCCGTCCTCCCTGCCCGGCATGGCTCTCCGGCTTCTTGATGCTCACGACTGCCATCCTCTCCTGGTTCGGATCACGCCGGCTCGGCGATCGACTTGGTCTCGAGGTACTCCTCGAAGCCGGCGACGCCGGACTCCCGCCCGACACCGGACTGCTTGTAGCCACCGAACGGCATGTCCGGGCTGAACCAGAGCCCGCCGTTGATCCCCACGGTGCCGGTACGGATGCGGTTGGCCACCCCTATGGCCCGGTCCCGGTCGGCCGACCACACCGATCCGGACAGACCGTAGGCGGAGTCGTTGGCCAGGGCCACGGCGTCGTCATCCCCGTCGTGGGGAATGACCACCAGCACCGGCCCGAAGATCTCCTCCTGGGCCACGCGGGCCGAGTTTTGTACCCCGACGATGAGGGTGGGCTCGACGAAGTAGCCACGGTCCATCCCCCCGGGACGTCCACCCCCGGTGACGACCGTCCCGCCCTCCTCCAGAGCCAGCGACAGGTAGCCCTCCACCCGGTCCCGCTGTCGGGCGCTGATCAGGGGTCCGCAGATGGTGCCGGGGTCGAGCGGGTCGCCGGCCGGGAGCTTGCTGAGCACCTTGGCCGTCGACTCCACCGCCTCGTCGAACTGATGCCGGGGCACGAGGAGTCGGGTGGTGATGGCACAGCCCTGGCCGGCGTGGGTGCAGACGGTGAAGGCCGCCGTGGCGCACGCTCCCCGCAGATCGGCATCGTCCAGGATCACGAAGGCCGACTTCCCCCCCAGCTCGAGGAAGACCTTCTTCAGCGACTCGGCCGCCGACACCATGACCCGGCGGCCGGTGGCCGTGGACCCGGTGAAGCTGATCTGGTCCACCCGCTGGTCGGCGGACAAGAGCGCGCCCACGGTGGTCTCCGAGGACGGGACGATGTTGACCACGCCGGCGGGGATGTCCGTCTCCTCGGCGATGAGCCGGCCGAGCACGGTGGCGCACCACGGTGTGTCCGGCGCCGGCTTGAGGACCACGGTGTTGCCGGCGGCCAGGGCCGGGCCGAGCTTGGCCAGGTTGATCTGATGGGGCACGTTCCACGGGGTGATGGCCCCCACCACCCCGGTGGCTTCACGGCGGACCCACCGGTGGGAAGGGATGCCCATGGGCGAGGCGTCCCCCAGGTCGGTCTCCCATGGGTAGCCCTCGGCCAGGTCGGCCACCCATCCCAGTCCCTCCACCGGGGCGTCGAGCTGGGCCGAGTGCGTGAAGGAGACCGGCGAACCCGTCTCGGCCACCGTCATGGCCCGGATCTCCTCAGCGTGGGCACCGAACGCCGCCTGCAGCTGGCGCAGTCCCCGCACCCGCAGGGCCACGTCAGTGGACCATCCCGTCTCGTCGAAGGCCCGGCGGGCCGCGGTGAGGGCGTCATCGAGATCCTCGGGCCCGCCGTCGGCCACCACTCCGATGGTCTCCTCGGTGGCCGGATTGACCACCTCGAAGGTCTTCCCCGACCGGGCCGGTCGCAGGGCACCGTCCACGAGCATGCGCTCCTCGCCGGTCACCGGGTTCGTGCTCGTGGTCATGCGGACACCCCTCCCACTCCGAAGATCTCGTCCGTGCGACATTCGGTCATGGCCGCCAGAGGGAGCTCGATGTCGAGCGCCTCGGCCAGCTCGAGGGCGGCGGCCAGGTCCTTGTGGGCCAGGGAGGCCCCTGCCTGCATGGCCCCCACCAGGCCCTTGTCGTCCGCCTCGGTGAACGGGGCCACCGTCGACCGGAACATGAGCCGGGAGGCGCCGCCGATGTGGACGTCGCTGGCCTTGACCACCTCAGCCAGCTGGGCCAGCGAGATACCGGCGGCCTCGGCCAACTGCTGGCCCTCGAGAGCGGCGAGCCATGAGCCGTAGGTGATCAGGTTGCGGGCCAGCTTGGCGGCCAGTCCGGTGCCGAAGGGTCCCATGGTCACGGCCAAGGAACTGATGGCGTCGAACACCGGGCCAGCCCGCTCGATGACGGCCGGTTCGCCCCCCACCATGCACACCAGGTCGCCGCTGGCC
This sequence comes from Acidimicrobiales bacterium, assembly GCA_038210245.1. Taxonomy (GTDB): domain Bacteria; phylum Actinomycetota; class Acidimicrobiia; order Acidimicrobiales; family RAAP-2; genus Bog-756. Next base: position 6,493 of record JBBQWW010000047.1, on the reverse strand, counting down.
GCCGCGGCCGGCCCCCCGGTGACCCCACAGTCGAGCACGGCCACGCCGAGGGCGGCGGCCTCGGCGCCGATGGCCTGCACGCACGGGGCCGAGATGGTGCTCACCACGATGAAGACGGTGTCGGGGCCGGCCGCAGCCAGGCCGCCGTCGGGGCCCGACAGCACGGCATGGACCTGTTGGTCGTTGACCACCGCCACCACCACGACATCGGAGCGGGCGCCCAGGGCCGCCGGCGAGTGGGCCACCGCGGCCCGGTCGGCGTAGCCGGCGGTGGCCTCGGCCCGCACGTCGCACACCACCAGGGGCAGTCCGGCCCGGAGCACGCTGGTGGCCACGCCGTTCCCGATGTCGCCGAGGCCGATGACCCCCACGGTGGGTACGTCGGTGCGGGCCCGGTCAGTTGGTCGGTCGTTCGGCACTAGGCATCCCCCTGTGGGTGGCGGCGGTCGCTCGCCGTCTTCGGTGGCGGTCCGGTGATGATGGCACGCGGCCGTCGGGTCCCCACGGCCGCCCACGTCGACGGGGCCGGTGCTACGCACTGGTGCTGGACCCGTCCGGACAGCAGGTTTACTTGGACAGCTGTCCAGACTATAGTCCAACTCCATGAGCGACACCAACGGTCCGACGCCACCGCCGGGCGCCGGGGCCCGATGACCGAGGCCGCCGTGCTCGGCCCCCCCGAAGGCCCGCCGGTCTTCGAAGCCACCCGCCGTCGGCTCTCCCCGCGCCAGGCCGAAGTCGTCGCCCAACTGGTGCGGTCGACCGAGGAGGAGATCGACACCGTCGGCTACGAGGGGCTGACCGTGCGGAGTGTGGCCCGTCGCGCCGGCCTGGCTCCGGCCACCGCCTACAACTACTTCAGTTCCAAGGACCACCTGCTGGCCGAGGTGCTGTGGCGGCGCATGCAGGGTCTGGCCCCGGCCGACACCGATCTCGACCAGCCGGTGCACCAGCGGGTGGCCGACACGGTGCGGGACATGGTGCTGTTCACCACCGAAAGTCCGGCCCTGGTCGACGCCTGCACCGTGGCCCTGTTGAGCTCGACCCCTGACGTCAAGCACCTGCGGGACCGGATCGGCGCCGACATCCACCGCCGGTTGGCCGCCGCCGTGGGGCCCGACGTCGACCCCATGGTGGTGCGGGTGCTCGAGACCTCGTTCTCCGGGGCGCTCCTCGCCGCCGGCATGGGGCACATGGCCTCGCCGGACATCCCCGAGTTCGTGGCCGACGCCGCCGACCTGATGATTGTCCGGGCCGCCGGCCGGGCCCGGCCTCGCCGATGACTACGGTCAGCCGGCCGGTGGTGTACAGCCCCTACGCCTACGAGATCCACGAGGACCCCTACCCGGTCTACGCCCGGATGCGGGCCGAGGCCCCGGTCTACCGCAACGAGGAACTGGACTTCTACGCCCTCTCCCGCCACGAGGACGTCCTGGCCGCCTTCCGGAACCTCGACGGCTTCTCGAACGCCCAGGGGGTGTCTCTCGAGCCCAGTGCCTTCGGGCCGGAGGCTCACAAGTTCATGTCCTTCCTGGCCCTCGACCCGCCCCGGCACACCCGGATGCGCTCGCTGGTGGGCAAGGGGTTCACGCCGTCCAAGGTGGCCCAGATGGAGGAGCACATCCGGGCCATCGCCGTCGAGCACCTGGAGCCCGCCCTCGAGCAGGGGACCTTCGACTACATCGCCGACTTCGCCGGCAAGCTGCCCATGGACGTGATCTCCGAGCTGATAGGCGTACCGCGCGTGGACCGGGCCGAGATCCGCCGGCTGGCCGACGTGGTCGTGCACCGCGAAGACGGCGTGCTCGACGTCCCTCCGGCCGGCATGGAGGCGGCCTTCACCCTGGTGGGCTACTACCAGCAGATGGTCGACGAGCGGCGCCGGGCGCGCCGGGACGATCTGACCTCAGCCCTCCTCGACGCCGAGATCGACGGGGACAAGCTGTCCGACGATGAGATCATCGCCTTCCTGTTCCTGATGGTGGTGGCCGGTAACGAGACCACCACCAAACTGCTGGGGAACGCCTGGTACTGGGGGTGGCGCTATCCGGCCGAGGGGGCCAAGCCCTTCGCCGATCCCAGCCAGGTGGTCCCGTGGATCGAGGAGACCCTCCGCTACGACACCTCCAGCCAGATGCTCTTGCGGGTCACCCGGATCCCGATGGAGCTGCACGGCGTCGAGATCCCCGAGGGCAGCCGGGTCCTGCTGTTGGTGGGTTCGGCCAACCGTGACGAATCGGTCTTCCCTGAGGCCGACCGCTACGACCTGGCCCGCGACACGGGTCGCCTGGTCAGCTTCGGCAGCGGGCGCCACTTCTGCATGGGTGCCCCTATGGCCCGCATGGAGGCCCGCATCGGTCTCTCCGAACTGGTCCGACGGGTGGCCTCCTACGAGGTGGACCCCACGGGCATGGAGCGGGTCCACTCCATCAACGTGCGGGGGCTGGCCGCCCTCCCCACCACGGTGACCCTCCGCTGATGCCCCGCTTCGACCCGAATCCGGCCGTCCGTCCGGCCGTGGTCACCGGCGCCTCGTCGGGCATCGGCCAGGCCACGGCCAAGGCTCTGGCCGCCGACGGCCATCCCGTGGTCCTCGGGGCCCGACGGGTGGCCGAGTGCGAGGACACGGCGTCGGCCATCCGGGCCGACGGCGGGGAGGCGGTGGCCATCCACCTCGACCTGGCCGATGGCACCTCGATCGAGCGATTCGCCGCCGCGGCGGTGGACACCCTCGGCTCGGTCGAGATCCTGGTGTCCAACGCCGCCCTGAACATCGCCGGCGCCGTGCTGGACACCGATCCCGAGGCATTCGACGGCGTGCTGGCCGTCAACCTGAGCGGTACCCACCGACTGGTGCGGGCCCTGGCCCCGTCCATGGTCGAGCGCCGACGGGGCGACATCGTCTTCGTCACCTCCGACGTGGCCGAGCGGCCCCGGCCGTCCATGGCCGCCTACGTCACCTCCAAGTGGGGCCTCGAAGGGTACGTGCACTCCCTGCAGATGGAGCTGGAGGGCACCGGGGTCCGCGCCACCATCGTGCGCCCCGGGCCGACCCTGACCGGCATGGGCATGGACTGGGACCCCGAGGTGACCGGCGAGGTCATCGAGCAGTGGGCGGCCTGGGGCTTCGCCCGCCACTCCAACTTCATGCGACCGGCCGGCGTGGCCCAGGCCATCACCTCGGTGGTGGCGCTACCCCGCGGCACCCACGCCACCGTCATCGAACTACAACCGGAAGCACCCCTCACCACCGAACCGGACGACCAGGGAGAGCCATGACCATCGCACTGGACCACAAGCAGCCGCCCCGGGTATCCGGGGGCGACGCGGAGAACGGCCACCTGGAGGAGCTCCGGGCCGATCCCATCGCCCTCATGAACCGGGTGCGTTCCGAGTGCGGTGACGTGGGCGTGTTCCGATTGGCCGACCGCGACGTGGTGCTGATGACCGGAGCCGGGGCCAACGAGTTCTTCTTCCGGGCTCCCGAGGAGCTCCTGGATCAGGCCGAGGCCTATCCGTTCATGACCCCGGTCTTCGGCGAGGGCGTGGTGTTCGACGCACCCCCTGAGCGCCGACGCGAGATGCTCCACAACCAGGCCCTCCGGGACAAGTTCATGCGGGGCCATGCCGCCACCATCGCCGACGAGGTGGAGCACATGGTGGCCGGTTGGGACGACGAGGGACAGATCGACCTGCTCGACTGGTTCGCCGAGCTGACCATCTACACCTCGTCGGCCTGCCTCATCGGGAAGCGCTTCCGCAACGAGCTGGACAAGCGGTTCGCCGAGCTCTATCACGACCTCGAGCAGGGCACCGACGCCATCGCCTACGTGGATCCCTACGCTCCCATCGAGAGCTTCCGGCGGCGGGACGCCGCCCGGGTGGGACTGGTCCAGCTGGTCGAGGGGATCATGCAACGACGGGCCGAGGGTCCCTCATCGGACGACGACGAGCGCGACCTCCTCGACGTGTTGATGTCCATCGCCAACGAGGACGGCTCGCCTCGCTTCCTGGCCGACGAGGTCACCGGCATGTTCATCTCCATGATGTTCGCCGGACACCACACCACGTCGGGCACGGCAGCCTGGACGTTGATCGAGCTGCTCCGGCATCCCGACGAACTGGCCGCAGTGGACACCGAGTTGGACCAGCTCTACGCCGGCGGGGCCGAGGTCAGCTACCAGGCCCTCCGGGCCATGCCCCACCTCGAGTCAGCGGTCAAGGAGGCCCTCCGCCTCCATCCGCCCCTCATCCTGCTGCTCCGCGTGGCCAAAGAGGACCTCGAGGTGGAGGGATTCACCGTCACCGCCGGCCAGATGGTGGGGGCCAGCCCCTCGGTGTCCAACCGGATCCCCGAGGACTTTCCCGACGCCGATCAGTTCCAACCCTCGCGCTACCTCGAGCCCCGCGAGGAGGACCGCACCAACCCGTGGACGTGGATCCCCTTCGGGGCGGGTCGGCACCGGTGCGTGGGGGCGGCCTTCGCCATGATGCAGCTCAAGGCCATCTTCTCGGTGCTGCTGTTGGACTGGGAGTTCGAACTGGACCAGCCGTCGGACACCTACCGCAACGACCACAGCAAGATGGTCGTCCAACTCCAGCAGCCCTGCGTGGTCCGGTACCGTCGCAAGGCGGGCCGCCGGTCCGGCGGGACCGGTGCCTGATGCGGGTCACCGTCGACTTCGACCTGTGCCAGGGCCACGGCGTGTGCGAGTCCGAGGCACCCACCGTGTTCGAGCTGGCCAAACGTGAAAAGGTGGCCATCCTCGACCCGACTCCCGCCGAGGAGACCCGGCCCGAGGTCGAGGCCGCCGTACGCTACTGCCCTACTTCCGCACTATCCATTGTCGAACAGGAGTAACCCATGCCTTCATTCCCCCGCAGTGAGCTCGAAGAGATGATGCAGAAGTGGTTGGACATCAACCAGCAGTGTGAGGAAAAGCTGGACTGGCTGCCCATGGCTGAGATGTACACCGACGACGCCACCTACGGATGGAACGTGGGGCCCACCGACGAATTCATGGCCGTGGGCAAGGACGAGATCCGCAAGTACGCGCTCGGTCTCGAGATGGAGGGCTTGGGCGGGTGGACGTATCCGTATCAGCGGGTACTGATCGACGACGTCCAGGGCGAGATCCTCGGTCTGTGGAAGCAGATCGCTGACGTCAGCCGGCCCGACGGCAGCCACTACGAGATCGCCGGGCTGGGCGGGAGTTGGTTCCGTTACGCCGGCAACTTCCAGTGGAGCTGGCAACGGGACTTCTTCGATGTGGGCAACGCCACCGCTACCTTCATCGAGATGATCAACGCCGGGGTGTTGACCCCGGGCATGCAGCAGCGGCTGGAGAAGTCGGCATCGGGCAAGCGCCAGCCGGGTCACTACCGGGTGGGGCAGGCTCCGGTTGGCCTCTGGGAGGGCGTGTAGTCGGCATGGAGTCGGTGTGGGACTATCCCCGGCCACCCCGTCTGGAGGCCGTCGACCGACGGATCCGGGTGGTGTTCGCCGGGGAGACCATCGCCGACACCACGGCGGCCTTCCGGGTCCTCGAAACCAGCCATCCCCCCAACTACTACCTCCCCGCCGGGGACATCGTCGACGGCTGCCTGACTCGGGCGAGGGGGTCGTCCTTCTGCGAGTGGAAGGGCACCGCCCACTACTACGACGTCGTGATAGGCGACGCCGTAGCCGCCGAAGCGGCCTGGGGCTACGACCGACCCACCCGGACCTACGCCGCCATCGCTGGCTACGTGGCCTTCTACGCGGGGCGGATGGACGCCTGCCTGGTCGACGAAGAGGTGGTGGAGGCTCAGCCGGGCGGCTTCTACGGGGGCTGGATCACCGCCGACCTGGTGGGTCCGTTCAAGGGCGACCCGGGCACCCAGCGCTGGTAGCGCCGGGCCGGCCTCAGTGGCCGGCGAAGATGTCCAGGACCGACGTTCGCCACGCCTTCAGCTCCTCGGACCGGTCCGAATCGGTCCGGCCCAGGCGCACCAGCACCACGTCGTGGTCGGGACAGACGTCGATGAACTGCCCCTCGTGGCCGGCGGCCCAGAACGTGCCGTAGGGGTCGGCCCGGCTCCACCAGTGGGATCCGTAGAGGTCACCGTCGTCGGGATCGACCGACCGGGGCCGACGGCCGTGGTCGACCCAGCCTTCGGGAAGCAGGCGCGGGCCGCCCCACCTACCGTCGCGCAGGTACCAGAGTCCGAACCGGGCGTAGTCACGGGCGGTGGCGTAGACGTAGGAGGCGGCCGCCCACGTCCCGGCGTCGTCGAAGGTGGCGGTGGCCGAGGTCATCCCGAGCGCTCCGAACAGCCGCTCGTCGAGGAAGCGCCGGTACGGCTCCCCGGGTCCCACGGTGCGGGCCACGATGCCCGAGATGATGTTGCTGGTGCCGCTGGAGTAGGTGTACGACGACGCCGCCCCGGGCTCGCCGACCAGTGGGAACCCGGCGGCGTAGCCGGCCATGTCGTGGCGGGCGTCGGTGTACAG
>JBBQWW010000046.1:0-29102 GCA_038210245.1 Acidimicrobiales bacterium | reverse complement strand
GCCGAGCCCAGGTTGGCCAGTACCACCGTCGGCTTGTCGGTGGCACTGGCCGCGGCCAGCACTGCATTGGGGTACGAGTCGTCGCCGTCATACTCCTCGACCAGGTCGACGGCGAGGGCCACCGCCTCCACCCGCGGGTCGACGGCCATGGCGGCGAGGCAGCCACCGAACAGCCCCTCGGTGTCCGAGCCGGTGCCCCACACGTCGAGGGGGTTGTCCGCCACCAGGCCGGGATCGAGGAGGCCGGCCAGGCGGGTCACGGTCTCGGGGCCGATGGCGGCGAACGGCACCCCGGTCGACTGGGCCACGTCCACCACCAGGGCCCGCTCGGCTCCGGAGTCGTGCACGGTGGCGATGCCGTGGCCGCGCCCGTGGGTGGAGGAGGCCCGCCGTCCGGCGGCGAACAGCTCCAGGGTGTCGCCCATCTCGTCCAGGTCGCCCACCCGGAGGACTCCGTAGGCATCGAACAGGGCCTCCCACGCCCCGTCGGCCCCGGCCAGGGCGCCGGAGTGGGCGGCCACCATGGCCCGCCCGGCCGTCGAGGAACCCACGGTGAGGGCCACCACGGCCACCTGCTGCTCGGCCGCCCGGGCCAGGGCGGCCTGTAACCCCTCGGGCTCCCGCAACGTCTCGAGCACCAACCCCACCACACGGGTCCCGGGGAGCCCGAGGGCGTAGTCGAGGTAGTCGCCGGCCGTGGTCACCAGCTCCTGGCCGGCCGAGACCACCACGGTGAAGCCGAGCTGACGGCGGGTCCGGAGCACCGCGGAGAACACCGAGCCGGAGTGGGTGATGAAGGCCACCGGCCCGTGGGGCAGGGACGGCCGCTCCACGTACCCGATGGCCCGCACCCCGTCGGCGACGTTGACGAAGCCCATGCAGCCGCCCCCGCACAGGGCCATACCGGCGGCTCGGGCCCGGCCGGCCACCCGGTCCCGCAGAGCCGAGCCGCCGTCGGGCTCGAACAGGCTTCCGTAGATGACCGCCGAACGGTCACCCCGGCCGGCGGCCACAGTGATCTGCTCCTCGACGGCCCGGTCGGGCACGCCCAGGAGCACCAGGTCCACCGGTCCGTCGATCTCGTCCAGCGAGGCCAGGCACGGTCGGCCCAACAGCGAGTCGTAGCGGGGATTGACCAGGTGGAGGTCGAGCGCCTTCGGACTGGCCGCCACCTCGCTGGCCAGGCGGTGGCCGAAGCTGCCCGGTGTGCCGCTGGCCCCCACCACGGCCACGCGACGCGGCTCGAGCATGGCCCGCACCGACGATCCCATGGTGCCGAGTCTGCCCGACGCCGGGGCGGTCACCCCGTCGGTCACCCCTTGGTGGCGCGACGGCGGACGCGGCCGGCCAGGCCCCGCTCGGCCTTCTGGTCGGCCAGCACGGCCTTGGCCGCCTGCCAGCCGGGGATGCCGCACACGCCGCCGCCGGCGTGGGTGCCGGACCCCCCGTTGTAGAGGCCCTTGATGGGGGTGCGGTAGTCGGCGTAGCCCGGGGCCGGTCGCATGTGGAAGAGCTGTTCGAGGGAGAGCTCCCCGTGGAAGATGTTGCCGCCGATGAGCCCGTACTCGTGCTCCATCTCGTAGGGCCCCACCACGTCGCGGTGGAGGATGGACGCCCGGAAGTTGGGGGCCACCTCGTCGTAGCAGTCGATCATCCGGTCGGCGTAGGCCTCGAGATCCTCGGTGTGGGGGGTGTCGCTCCACTCCTTCGGCACCCATTGGGTGAACAGCGACATGATGTGGGTGCCGTCGGGGGCCAGGGTCTTGTCGAAGGCGGTGGGGATCACCCCGTCGCTGAAGGGCCGCTCGGCCCCTCGGCCCTCCCGGGCATCCTGAAACGCCCGCTCCATGTACTCGATGGACGGGGCCATCTCCACCGAACCGGTGTGGTGCTCAGCTAGCTCGGTGCCGGGGTCGGCGGTGAAGTTAGGCAGCTCGGAGAGGGCCAGGTTGATCTTGACCACACCGCTCCGGGTCTTCCAGTGCTCGATGTCCGAGACGAAGTCGGCGGGTAACTCGGTGGCGCTGATGTGATCGAGGAACGCCGTCTGGGGATGGAGGGTGGTGACCACCACCGGGGCCAGGATCTCCTCACCGCTCTCCAACACCACACCGCGCACCCGGCCGTTGGTCACCAGGGTGCGGGCCACCTTGGCGTCGGTGCGGATCTCCGCCCCGCGGTGGCGGGCCGACCGCTCGATGGCGTCGGCCACCGCCCCCATGCCCCCTTCGGGGAATCCCCAGTTGCCCAGGTGGCCGTCCCCGATGTCGCCGATGGAGTGGTGGGCCATGACGTAGGCGGTGCCCGGCTCACACGGCCCGGCCCAGGTGCCGATGACCCCGTTCACGGCGATGGGCGCCTTGACCTGCCATGACTCGAACCAGTCGTCGAGGAGGTCGGCGATGCTCATGGTCATCAGCCGGGTCACGTCGGCGATGGTCCTGACGTCGAGGCCCCTGTGCCGCCAGGCCAGGCGCAGGGTCTCGTAGAGGTCGTGAGGCTGGCGCGAGCCGATGGCCGGCGGGACGGTGAGCAGCAGGGGGCCCAGGACGTCAGCCAGGCCGGCGATCCAGGCGTCCCACTTGGGCATGGCCTCGGCGTCCTTCTTCGACCACTTGGCGATCTCCTCGTAGTTCCGCTTGGCGTCGTCGGCGAAGATCTTGATGGAGCCACCCTCCGGAAAGGCCTGGTAGTAGGGACCCATAGGGAAGACCTTGTAGCCCCACCGCTCGAGCTCGAGGTCAGCCATGATGGTCGGGGGCAGCAGGCTCATCACGTAGGACAGCCGGGTCACGTTGAGGTCGGGCGCCTCGGGCCACGGGGCCTCGGTGGTGGCGGCCCCGCCGGTCTTGTAGCGGCCCTCCAGCACTACCGTCCGGGCGCCGGAGCGGGCCAGATAGGCGCCGGACACCAGTCCGTTGTGCCCTCCGCCCACCACGATGGCGTCGTACGTCGAGGTCATAGGATCCCCTTTTGGGTCATCGGGGGCAGGCCCCGCACGAGGTTTGACTGATTGTTCAGTCTAAACCGCTGCTACCGTTGGGGACAAGGCGATCCGGCCGGTCGATAGGGATCCGGTCGTCGGCCTACACCGAGCGCTAGCCCAACGGGAAGGTGACCATGGCACAAGACAAGGAGTCCACCGATGCACCCGGTGCCGCCGCCGACCAGCGGCGGGAGGACATGCTGCGGGCGGCCCTGGAGGTCATCGCTGAACGGGGCTTTCCCGAGTCCCGCATCGCCGATGTCGCCGAACAGGCCGGTACCAGCCCGGCCCTGGTCATCTACTACTTCAAGACCAAGGACAACCTCCTGACCGAGGCCATGCGCTTCGCCGAGGACCAGTGGTACGACCTCGGGGCCCGCCGCATGGAGGTCATCGACAACGCCGCCGCCCGACTCGAGGAGATCGTGGCCATGACCTGCCTGCCCGAGGCTGACGCCGAGCTTCCCGACTCGTGGGCCCTGTGGCTGGACCTGTGGGCCCAGTCCGTGCGGCACCCCGAGGTGGCCCGGGTCCGGGAGGAGTTCGACGCCCACTGGCGCGAGACCATCGCCGGTGTGGTCCGGGACGGCCAGGGGTCCGGCGAGTTCGGCGACCTCGACGCCACCGAGTTCGCCATCACCCTCTCGGCTCTGCTCGACGGGTTCGCCATCCAGATCGCCCTCGACGACCCGGTGGTCGACCCCAAGCGGGCCTTCGCCGCGTCCATGCGGTTCGCCGCCCAGTCCTTGGGCTTCACGTGGAAACCCAAGAAGGACCCCAGCTCGGGATCGGGGAAGAAGAAGGCGCGCAAGTGAGCGGGGGACCGACGGACCGGGGAGAGGCGGTGTCCGGCCAGGTTGAGTTGGTGGCCCTGACCAAGCGGTTCGACGACGTCGAGGCGGTGGCCGGTATCGACCTCCACATCCCCTCGGGTGAGTTCTTCTCCATCCTCGGACCCTCCGGGTGTGGCAAGACCACCACCCTCCGCCTGGTGGCCGGCTTCGAGGAGCCCACCAGCGGCAGCATCCTGCTCGACGGGGTGGACGTGGCCCACCGGCCACCCCACAAGCGCAACGTCAACACGGTGTTCCAGAGCTACGCCCTCTTTCCCTTCCTGTCGGTGGCCGACAACGTGGCCTTCGGTCTTCGCTACCAGAAGCTGGGCAAGGCCGAATCGGCCCGGCGGGTGGGCGCGGCGCTCGAGCTGGTCCAGCTGCTGGGGTACGAGAAGCGCCGGCCCGGTCAGCTGTCCGGTGGGCAGCAGCAGCGGGTGGCCCTGGCCCGGGCCCTGGTCCTCAACCCGGCCGTCCTGCTGCTCGATGAACCCCTCGGGGCGCTCGACGCCAAGTTGCGACGCACCCTCCAGGTCGAGCTCAAGGCCCTCCAGGAGACCGTCGGGATCACCTTCCTCTACGTCACCCACGACCAGGAGGAGGCGCTGACCATGTCCGACCGCCTGGCCGTGATGGAGTCGGGCAAGGTGGCCCAGGTGGGTACGCCGGTCGAGGTGTACGAGGAGCCAGCCGACGCCTACGTGGCCGACTTCCTGGGGGTGTCCAACCTCATGGACGCCAACGCCGGCGGGGCCGACGGGGATGGGGCCTGCCGGATACGGTTGGGGGAGTTCGACCTGGCCGCCGAGCGGGGCACCACCGACTGCCGCGGCGCGGTCAAGCTGGCCATCCGACCGGAGCGGGTCGCCATCGAACCGTACGAGTCGACCGGCCCCAACCGGGTGCCGGCCATGGTCGAGCGGCTGATCTTTCTGGGTTCGTCCACCCAGGTCATCGTGCGGCTGGCCCACGGCGAGCGCATCCAGGCCCTCATCCAGAACCAGGGCGGCCCTCCGGCCTACCAGCAGGGCACCGCCGTGCAGGCCTATCTGCCGGCCGGCGGGCTGCGGGTGCTCCGCTCGGTGCCGCTACCCGAGGTGGAGGACCCGCCGCTGGCCGTGAGCGAAGTGCCGGCCACCCAGCCGGTGGGGACTACCGTCCACCCCACCGGCTGAACACTGCGGGCTACATGCCGGCGATGCTGGTCATGGCTTCCTGCCCACTGCTGCCCCGCTCGCCCCGGGTCATCCACCGGTAGGCCAGCAGCCCGATGGTGGCCACCACGAAGGACAGCACCAGCATGATGGTGGCCAGAGCGTTGAGAGCCGGGCCTCCGTTGCCGCCGTGGCTGGTGGAGTAGATGATCACGGACATGGGTTGGGTGTTGGCCGTGGACGACAGCAGGTCGACGATGACGAAGTCGTCCACCACGCTGGCGAACACCAACACGGCGCTGGCGAAGATGGCCGGCATCAACAAGGGGATCAGCACCCGACGGATGGATTCCAGACGGGAGGCGCCGAGGTCGGCGGCCGCCTCCTCGTAGGAGCTCCCGATGGACACCAGACGGGCCAGCACGATGATGGCCGGCCAGCTGAAGTTCCACGTGACCAGGCCCAGCACTTCCGCCGCGGTGCCCAGGTGGATGGATTTGAACAGCTGGGTGAAGAGGAAGAACAGGGCCACCCCGAAGATCAGTTCGGGGATCACGTAGGAGAAGACCATCACGAAGTTGAAGGTGGTCGCCGTGCGGGTGCGCCACCGGTTGATGCCGATGGCGAAGGCCACCCCCAGGGGCACGGCCACCAGGGTGGTGATGATGGACAGTCGGATGGTCTGGAAGACGGCGGCCCGCAACGCCGGGTTGTGGAACACGGAGTTGATGGGGTCACCCCAGTACCACCGGGTGGAGAAGCCCTGCCACACGCTCTGGGACCTGCCGTTGTTGAACGAGAACAGCACGGCGATGCCGATGGGGACGATCGACCAGATCAGGTAGAGCCAGGTGAAGCCCTCGAGGATCCACGGCCGCCGCCACGGATTGCGCCACGGCGGCTGCCACCGCCGACGGGCCGGGGCCGGGGGAGGGGAGGTAGGAGGCGATCCCCCGGCCCGGGTGGTATCCGAGCCCGGATCGGTCCCGGGTGACGTCGGGGCATCGGTGGTGAGGGTCATCAGAAGGCCTCCCCCGTGACCCGCCGGGTCTTGACCACGTAGTACACCATCGGGACCAGCAGGAAGACCAGCAGGAGCAGGGAGAGGGCCGCCCCCTGGGCCTGCTGGCTGGCCGTGTAGAGCTGGCTGTCGATGACGTTGCCGATCATGGCCGTCGACGAGGCTCCCGACAGCAGCTGGTTGGTGAAGTAGTCGCCCACCATGGGTAGGACGGTGATCAGCATGCCGGTCAGGATGGCCTGCCGGCTGAGGGGAAGGGTGATCCGCACGAAGGTCTGGGTCCGGTTGAGGCCGAGGTCGCGACCGGCCTCGAGCAGGCGTTGGTCGATCCGGTCCAGACCCGCGTACAGCACCAGGATGAGATAGGGGATGTACCCGTAGACCAGGCCGAGGATGACGGTGAACGACCGCCCGCCCAGCCAGTTCACGGGCTGGCTGATCAGGTGGAGGTCGATCAGGGCTCGGTTCACGTAGCCGTTGGATTGGAGGAGGTCGATCCAGGCCAGCATGCGCATCATGTAGCTGATCCAGAACGGCGCGATGAGCAAAGCCAGAAAGAGAATCTTGCGCCGCCCGGCGAACCGGGTCACGAAGTAGGCGGCGGGGTAGGCGATGAGAAGGGAGATCACCGAGGCGATGGCCACGTAGACCAGGGTGCGCAGGAAGATGGGACCCACAAAGGACCCCTGGCCCACCAACTCGTGGAAGACGGCGGTGTAGTTGGCCCCGGTCCAGGCGAAGGGGTTCCACACCGGCTCCGGCGACTGGAAGATGGCGTTGAGCTGGCCGCCGGCGATGGCCAGGACGGTGTAGAAGGGGACCAGGAACAGCAGGGCCAACCAGATGATGCCGGGCATGGCGAACCCGGCCCACACCCACCGGTTCTGGGCCCCTCGGGTCCAGGCCTTCCTCCGGTCCCCCCGGGCCATCAGCAGGCGCCGCTCAAACGCCGCTGCTGACTCGCAGCCAGTCCTGTTGGTACTGGGCGCCGACGGCGGGGGCCAGCTCCAACTGCTTGGTGCCGGTGTCGAAGTTCGACGGCAGTACCACCGTCGAGGCCAGGCTGGGGGGCAGGATGCCCTCCTGCTCGAGGACCTGCGGGGTGACCCCGGTGATGGGTTGCATATACCCGTTGAAGCTGATGTTCTCCAGCACGTTGGGTAGGTCCTGCAGGTAGTTGAGGAACAGGTGGGCCAGCACCGGGTTCTTGCCGCTGGCCAGGACGGTCATGGTGTCGTTGGCCACCGGGCCTACTCCGCTGGTCGGGAACCAGTACCCGACTACATCGACCGGCGTCCCCTTGGGCATGTAGCTCTGGGCGGCGGCCATGTCGCCGGACCACGCATGGTGGATCCAGGTCTGTCCGGTGGGGATGGAGGTGTAGTCGTTGTTGTCGATGCGCAGGTTGACCAGCTTGTCGAGGTCGAGGAGGGAGTTGGTGGCCGCCGTAAGCTGGGCGGTGTCAGTGGTGTTGGGGTCGAAGATCCCGTTCTTCATCATCCCGAGGGCCAGGCTCTCGCGGTAGTCGTCGAGGATGGCGACCTTCCCCTTGTACTTGGCGTTCCACGGCATGGCCCAGGGGTTGGCCATGGTGTAGGGATCCTCATCCACCTTGTCCTTCCGCCAGGCGATGCCGGTGGTGTAGATGGTGTACGGCACGGTGTACTGCCAGGCCTGGTCGTAGAAGGGGTTCTGGTACTGCGACCACGCCTGGGTGATGTTGGGGATGTAGGAGTGGTTGAGGGGCCGGGCCAGCTTGCCCGCCACCAGCTGGCCCAGGACGTCGACCGTGGGGACGAAGACGTCGAACTCGAACTGGCCGCTGCGCAGTTTGGCGATGGCCTCGCTCATGGTGTTGAAGGTGGTGAGCTCGACCTTGCAGTTGTACTTCTTGGCGAAGTTGTTGAGGACCTTCTGGTTGACGTACGCCACCCAGTTGTAGATCTTCAGGGTGGCCCCCTTCTCCGGCAGCAGGCCGTCGGCGATGGCCGGATTGGAGGCGTACACCGGCCAGGTCACCGGATCGTCGGGGCGGGGCAGGGCCAGGGGTTGGGTGGTGGTGGTGGACCCGGCGGTGGTACCGGTACTGGAACTGTCCGAGCCGCAGGCGGCCAGGGCCGCAGCCAGTCCGGTGGTGGTGGCCCCGGCCAGGAAGGCCCGCCGGGACAGTCCCGAGGGGCGCCGGGTGCCGTCCGCCGACCAACCTTCACGTGGGTGGAACGTCAACCCGGTCACCTCCGTTGTCTGGCCCGTCGGCCGGCCCGCCGTGCGGTGTCGACCCCGTGCCCTGACTGAATGTTCAGTTATTCAAGCACCCAGTCCGGGCGGTGGCAAGGCGACCGGCCACATTTACGCTCCCGTTAACAATGGCACCGATGGCGGCCCCGTGGCCGGGCCGGGCCGGGGGTCGAGGCCTCGGGCGCCCGGGGCGGTTCAGGGAGCCAGGGTGCCGGCCAGCCGGTTGAAGTTGTCGAGGAACTGGTCGATGTCCGCTTCGTCGTGCTGCGTGGAGATGAGCCACTGCTCCATCTTGCCCCAGGGGGGGAGGAAGACCCCACCGTTGTGCTGGATCAGCCAGTGGGCGTGGTTGTAGCGGTCGTCGAGACCGTCGAAGCTCCGGTAGTCGCGTACCGGCTCGTTCTGGAAGACGACGCACCCCTTGGCCCCCACCGCCACCACATGGGCGGAGAGGCCGTGGAGGGCGATGCTCCGCTCCAGGCCGGCCACGGCCCGGTCGCGCAGGCGGTCCAGCCGCTGGTAGGCGTCGGGCGTGGCCACCCCGTTGAGCATGGCCCGGGTGGCCGCCATGGCCAGCGGATTGCCGTTGAACGTCCCTACCATCTCGTACCCGCCGTCGGCCACGAACGCCATCACCTCGGCCGAGCCTCCCACGGCGCCCGAGGCGATCCCACCGCCGATGGCCTTGGCCAGACAGATCAGATCGGGGGTCACGCCGACCAGGCCGGTGGCCCCTGAGGGCCCGGCGGTCAGGCTGGTCTTCACCTCGTCGAAGGTGAGCAGGGCCCCGTGGGCATGGAGCAGGTCGGCCAGTCCGGCCAGATAGCCCGGGTCCGGAGTGATGATGCCGGCGTTCATCATGATGGGCTCGAGGATCATGCCCGCCACCTGGCCCGGGTGGGCCTCGAGGGTGCGGCGGACGGCGTCGAGGTCGTTGTACCCGACGATCAGGGTGAGGTCGGTGATGGCCGAGGGGATGCCGCTGCTGGCCGGCACACTGCGTGGGTGCTCGGCCGGCCCGGCGTCGCCCAACTCGGGGGCCACCGACACCTGGACGGAGTCGTGATGGCCGTGGTAGCAGCCCTCGACCTTGATGATCAGGTCCCGGCCGGTGAAGGCCCGCATCAGGTGGACGGCGTCCATGGTGGCCTCGGTGCCCGAGTTGACGAACCGCCACAGGGGGAGCCCGAACCGGGAGCCCAGCGCTTCGGCCACCTCGATGGCGGTATCGGTGGGTTGGGCGAAGTGGGTACCCCGGCCCACCTGGCCCCGCACCGCCTCCACGATGGCCGGGTGGCCGTGGCCGGCCAGTCCGGCGCCATAGCCCCCGTGGAGGTCGACGTACTCGTTGCCGTCGACGTCGTAGATCTTCGAGCCCTCACCGTGGCTGAGCCAGACGGCCTGGGGCGTCGTGATCTGCCAGCTGGAGGTCACCCCGCCGGCCAGGGAGTGGTGGGCCCGCTCCCGCAGCTGGCGCGAGCGTGGCTGCCGGGTGACGAAGGCCCGCTCCTCGTCGGCGATGATCCCGTCGAGGTGGGAGGAGACGTCCTCCACTGCGGATGTTTCGACGACCATGGGGGGGCTCCGTCCTGCGGCGAGGGGTATTGACTGAATGTTCAGTCTATGAAACGCTGCCCACGATGGCAAGGGAAGTGGGACGTCACTGGGGCAACGTGATCGGCGGAGTCACGGCGTCGGCGGCCGGCGGCGAGGTCAGGTCCATCGTCGATCCGGTCCGAGGTGAGGCGTACGCCACGGCCACCGACTCCGACTCCGCCGAGGTGGCCCGGGCCTGTGCCGCGGCGGGGGCGGCGTTCGCCTCGTGGCGGCTGACCACCCCGGCCGACCGCAGTCGTCAGTTGCTAGCCTCGAAAATTCGTCCCGCCCCTGATTCGGTGGTGTTCGCGTCCGCGGAAAACCCTCCTTGTTCTGGGAGAATGTGAGCGTCTACTCAACACATTTCCAAGAACCAGGAGGGCTCCTTGAAGGTGCACGATAGTCGCGCCACCCGGTCGATGAGGGTGACCACCGACGGGAAGAATCTGGTGTCGCACGCGGGCACCGCGTTGTTGTCGGAACTGGCCGATCGCAGTGGCCTGACCGAGGCCATGTCTGGCGCCATGGCGGGCTGCGGGATCAACTGGCATACCCACGATCCCGGCGTCGTGCTCACCCACCTGGCCGTGGCCATCGCCGACGGTGCCGACTGCCTGGCCGACCTGGCGACCTTGCGTGAGCAGTCCGAACTCTTCGGGCCGGTGGCCTCGATCGCCACGGCATGGCGGGCCGTTGAGGCGACCAGCGCCTTCGAGCTCCGGGCCATCCCCGAAGCGATCGCCGCCGCCCGAGCCAAGGTGTGGGCCGCTTGTCCTCCCGGGGACTCGCTGGTGTTGGACTTCGACGCCACCCTGGTCAACTCCTATTCGGAGAAGGAGGACGCCACTCCCACGTATAAGAAAGGCTTCGGCTTCTTCCCCCTCGGGGTGTGGTGCGACACGACCAATGAACCGTTAGCCGCCATGCTGCGTCGGGGGAACGCCGGGGCCAACGACACCGACGACCACGTCGAACTGCTCGAACGGGCCCTGTCGGGACTTCCCGAGGAGTACCAGACCGGTCACTTCACCGGCGACCACCCGGCTCTCGTCACCCATCCCATCCTGGTGCGGGTCGACTCGGCCGGGGCCACCCACGGGTTCGTGGACAGCATCGTTTCGGCCAACTGTGACTTCTCCATCGGATTCTCCATCGACCAGGGAGTACGTGATGCCCTGGTCCTCGTCCAAGAAGAGGACTGGATCCAGGCCATAGAAACCGACGGCTCGGTCCGTGACGGTGCCTGGGTGGTCGAACTGACCGATCTCATCCCGCTGGACAGGTGGCCGGAGGACACCCGGCTGCTCATGCGCCGGGAGCGTCCCCACCCCGGGGCCCAGCTGACCCTGTTCGACAGTGCAGAGGGCTTCCGCCACACCTGCTTCATCACCAACACCGAGGGCAACGACATCGCCGCCCTCGAGCTCCGCCACCGGGGACACGCCCGGGTGGAAGACAGGATCAGGAACTGGAAGGACTGTGGGCTGGCCAACCTGCCCTTCGACTCCTTCGTCCGCAACGAGGCCTGGGTGGCAACCTCCCTCATCGCCGGAGCGCTCCTGGCCTGGAGTCAGATGGTCTGCTTCGAAGGCACACTGGCCAAGGCTGAGCCGAAGACCGTGCGCTACCGGGTCCTCCACGTGGCCGCACTCCTCGTGCACCGGGGACGTGGACTCGTGCTGCGGCTCGACCGGACCTGGCCGTGGGCCAACGATCTCTCCAACGCCTTCGTCAAACTCCGGGCCGCCATCCCCTGACCCTTCGGGTCCCGACGCTCGACCCGAAAGCAGATCTGCAGGGCGTGACATCCGAAAGCGAATGACAACACCTCGACGCTTCACGTCCAAGATGCGGTCCAAACGACCGTGCCGGTCTGTCCACCGACTCGGCCACTACTGCGTCGTCAGCCAGAGGTCGGACGAATGATCGAGGCTAGAGGCCGCCCAGGTGCTGGAGGACCACGCCGAGGAGCTCACCGGGCTCGAGGTCACCGACACGGGCAAGCCGTACGCCGCCACGCTGGAGGACGAGCTTCCTCCCACCATCGACCAGGTCCGCTTCTTCGCCGGAGCGGCCCGGCTGCTCGGCGGACTGTCCTCAGGGGAGTACCTGGACGGGGTCACCTCGGGCATCCGCCGCGAGCCGGTGGGGGTGTGCGGCCAGATCACCCCGTGGAACTACCCGCTGATGATGGCCGTGTGGAAGTGGGCTCCGGCGCTGGCCGCCGGAAACACTGTGGTGCTCAAGCCCTCCGAGCTGACGCCGGCGTCAACGGTGCGGATGGCCGAGCTGTTGAGCGAGGTGTTCCCGCCCGGAGTGCTCAACGTGGTGTGCGGCGGCGCAGCCACCGGCCAAGCCCTGGTCCGCAACCGGTCCGTGGCCATGGTCAGCCTCACCGGGAGTCCCCGGGCCGGGCGCCAGGTGGCGACCATGGCTGCCGAGCGACTGTGTCGGGTCCATCTGGAGCTGGGGGGCAACGCCCCGGTGCTGGTGTTCGCCGACTCGGACGTGGCCACCACGGCCGAGGCGGTGGCCGGTGCGGCCTACTTCAATGCCGGCCAGGACTGCACTGCGGCCACCCGGGTGCTGGTGGAGGCCGGGACGCACGACGACCTGGTCGAGGCGTTGGCCGCTGAGGCCGAGGGGGCCGTGTGCGGGGACCCCTTCGACGCCGACACCGTGTTCGGTCCCCTCATCAGCCGCCACCACCGCGAGAGGGTGGAGGGCCTGCTGGCCCGGCGGTCGTCCGGGGCCAAGGTGGTGGTGGGCGGTGACCGACCCGACCGGCCCGGCTACTTCCACCGGGCCACCGTGGTGATGGGCGTGGACCAGGGCGACGAACTGGTCCAACAGGAGATCTTCGGCCCGGTCGTCACCGTGCAGCCCTTCCGCTCCGAGGCGGAGGCGCTGGCCCTGGCCAACGGGGTGGACCAGGGCCTGACCGCCAGCGTGTGGACCAGCGACCACGGCCGGGCCGAGCGCCTGTGCCGCTCACTCGACTTCGGCGCGGTGTCGGTCAACACCCACGCCCCCATGACCGCCGAGATGCCCCACGGCGGCTTCGGGACCTCCGGCTACGGCAAGGACCTTTCCGCCTTCGGCCTGGAGGACTACACCCGCATCAAGCACGTGGCCTCGGCGTGGCGGTGAACGGAAGCGACGCAGTTCCACGACGACAAGGAGATCGGTGATGGCCAAGATTCTGTGTGTGCTCTACGAGGACCCGGTCGGGGGGTATCCCACCACCTACGCCCGGGACGACCTGCCGGCCATCGACCACTATCCGGGTGGCCAGACCGTGCCCAGCCCGACCGCCATCGACTTCACCCCCGGCCACCTGCTCGGCTCGGTGTCCGGTGCCCTCGGGCTGCGCCAGTATCTCGAGGCCGCCGGACACACCCTGGTGGTGACGTCGGACAAGGAGGGGCCGGACTCCGTTTTCGACCGGGAGCTGGCCGACGCCGACGTGGTCATCTCCCAGCCGTCTGGCCGGCCTACCTCACCGCCGAGCGCATCGCCCGGGCCCCGAAGCTCAGACTGGCCCTCACCGCCGGCATCGGCTCGGACCACGTCGACCTCGACGCCGCCATCGCCGCCGGCATCACCGTGGCCGAAGTGACCTACTCCAACAGCATCAGTGTCTCCGAGCACGTGGTCATGATGATCCTGGGGCTGGTGCGAAATTACCTCCCCGCCCACCAGTGGGTGGTCGAGGGCGGCTGGAACATCGCCGACTGCGTGGAGCGGTCCTATGACCTCGAGGGCATGGTGGTGGGCTCGGTGGCGGCCGGACGCATCGGGCTGGCCGTGCTCAAGCGCCTGGCCCCCTTCGACGTGGACCTCCACTACACCGACCGGCACCGGCTCTCGGCCGAGGCGGAGGAGGAGTACCACTTGACCTTCCATCCCGATGCGGCTTCCCTGGTCCCGGTGTGCGACGTGGTCACCATCAACGCCCCCCTCCATCCCGAGACCGAGCATCTCTTCGACGATGCCATGTTCGCCCTCATGAAGCGGGGGACGTACCTGGTCAACACGGCGAGGGGGAAGATCTGCGATCGTGACGCGGTGGTGCGCGCCCTCGAGAGTGGGCAGCTGGCCGGCTACGCCGGGGATGTCTGGTACCCCCAGCCGGCGCCGGCCGACCACCCGTGGCGGACCATGCCCCACGAAGGCATGACCCCCCACATCTCGGGTACGTCGCTGTCGGCCCAGGCCCGCTACGCCGCCGGCACCCGGGAGATCCTCGAGTGCTTCCTCGACGGACGACCCATCCGCGATGAGTACCTGATCGTCGACGGTGGTCATCTGGCCGGCACCGGGGCCCACTCGTACTCGGCCGGGTCGGAGTGACGGTGCCGCACTGATCGGCCCGGCCGGGCTACGCCGGCTGGGGGGTCACGGTTCCGGTTGTGGCGACGACAACTGGACGGACACGGGCACGGGCACGGACATAGACCCGGACACGTTGCTCGCCGAGCCCGGCGGAGGTTTCGCCGCCCACGGATCCGGGTACAGGTCCTCGGTAAGCGAACGAGTCACCGAGGAGACGAACCCATGGACACCGAAGCCTTCATCGACGAACTCAACGGCGACCTGCGCACAGAGTTGCAGTCGATCGTTCAGTACGTGCAGCACGTCGCCCTCATCACCGGCCCCGAGTACCTGAGCACTGTCGACGAACTGAAGATCCACCTCGGCCAAGAGCTGCGACACGCCCAGATCCTGGCCGAGCAGATCGCCTTTCTCGGAGGGGAGCCGGCCACGGTGGTGCCCGAGGTGCCCGAGTGGACTGGGTCCACCGCCGCCCTCGAAGCCGACCTGCACTTGGAAGAGGGTCAGCTGAGCCGCTACCGCCAGCGGTTCGAGCAGGCTGACGATCTCGGCCTCGCCGACGTGGCCGAGGCCCTGCGGCCGATTCTCGAGCAGACCCAGGAGCATGTGCGGGACCTGCAGGGGGCTCTGGGCCGGTAGAGGCCGCGGGTGAGGCAGCGCCCGATCCCGCCTACCCGTCGATGGCGGACCGCAGCTCGGCCAGCCGGGCCCGGTCCAGGGAGTACCACACCCACTTGCCCCGTCGGTCCCCACGCACCAGCCCGGCCTCACTGAGGATCTTGAGGTGGTGAGAGATGGTGGGCTGGCTCTTGCCCAGGGGATCGACGAAATCGCAAACGCAGACCTCACCGGCCTCCGAGTCGGCCAGCATGCTGAGCACCCGTAGTCGGACCGGGTCGGACAGGGCGGTGAAGCCCCGGGCCAGGGCGGCGGCCTCGGCCGGGTCGAGTGGGGCGGCCAGCACCGAAGGGCAGCAGACTGCGGGCGCCGTGGCCTCGGTGGTGGTTCGGGTGGTCATGGAGTTCTCCCATTGACAAACGTGAATGTATCAATCATAGTCGATGTATTGATACTCATGAATGTCTACGGAGGTTTCCCATGTCCCGAGTGCAGCTGGCCCTCAACGTCACCGACATCGACGAAGCAGTGGAGTTCTACTCCAAGCTGTTCAGGGCCGAACCAGCCAAGCGCCGCCCCGGCTACGCCAACTTCGCCATCGCCGAGCCGCCCCTCAAGCTGGTGCTCATCGAGGACCCGTCCGGCCGGTCGGACGGGGTGGCCGGGGCCCTCAACCATCTGGGCGTGGAGGTCGACACCCCCGCTGAGGTCGAGGCCGCTTCCCGCCGACTGGCCGACACCGGCCTGCTCCCCCGGATCCAGGAGGCCACCACCTGCTGCTACGCCGTGCAGGACAAGGCGTGGGTGACCGACCCAGACGGCGCCCCCTGGGAGGTCTACACGGTGCTGGCCGACGCCACTGACGCCACCGACCTGGGCTGTTCGACGGAGACCTGCGGCCCGGCGGCCGGGTCGGCCGTGACCGTCGGCAGTGGAACGGTGGAGTCGGCGGGGTCACCGGTGACCGCGGCCACGTGCTGCTGACCCAGGCGTCGGCCCTCCCTCCCGGCCAAGGAGCGATGGCCGAGGCCGCCCTGTGGCGCCGGGTGCTGGCCGAGCTGTTGGGCAGCGCCCTGCTGGCCACGGTGGTGGTCGGCTCGGGCATCGCCGCCCAACAGCTCTCGCCGGGCGACACCGGCCTGCAGCTGTTGGAGAACGCCGCGGCCACGGCCGCCGGGCTCTACGCCATCATCTTGATGTTCGGCCCGGTGTCCGGCGGCCACTTCAACCCGGAGGTGTCCTTGGTCGACGCCGCCTTCGGCGGGGTCGGATGGCGGACGGCCGGCGCGTACCTCCCGGCCCAGGCGGTTGGGTGCATCGGCGGGGCCGTGGTGGCCAACCTCATGTTCTCGAAGGCCGCCGTGAGCATCTCCACCCATCACCGGGCATCGCCGGCCCACTTCCTGTCCGAGGTGGTAGCCACCCTCGGCCTGATCCTGGTCATCTTCGCTCTGGCCCGGAGCGGTCGGTCGCGCTCCACGCCGGCGGCGGTGGCCGCCTACATCGGGGCCGCCTACTTCTTCACCAGCTCCACCAGCTTCGCCAACCCGGCCATCACCGTGGGCCGGATGTTCTCCGACACCTTCGCCGGCATCGCCCCGACCTCGGTCCCGAGCTTCGTGATCGCCCAGATAGTCGGCGGAGTGGCGGCCCTTGGGCTGATCGTGGTGCTCTACCCGGGCCTGACCCGGGCCGAGGCCTCCGACATCATCGTGCCCCACCATCACCCCGGTGACGACTCCGGAGCCCTGGCCACGGAGGTCCCGTGACCCCTCGCCCCACCGTCCTCTTCCTCTGCGTGCATAACGCCGGACGGAGCCTGGCCGCCCGCGTCCTCCTCGACCACTACGCCGATGGCCGCATCGAGGTGCTGTCGGCGGGATCGGAGCCCGGGGACCAACTCAACCCGTCGGTGGTGGCCGTCCTCCTTGAGCGGGGCCTCGACCCTGGCCACGAGTTCCCCAAGCCGCTCACCGACGCCACCGCCCGGGCCGCCGATGTCATCGTGACCATGGGCTGTGGGGACACCTGCCCGTACTATCCGGGCAAACGGTATCTGGACTGGCAGCTGGAGGACCCGGCCGGACTGGCCGTGGACCGGGTGCGGCCCATCGTCGACGAGATCGACCGACGGGTCCGTGCCCTCCTCGACGAACTGGTCGCCCCCTCCCCGGAGTAGCCGAGGAGAGGAACGGGGGCCGTTCAGCTCCGACGGCCCCCGGTGGGGTCGATGGGACTGTGCAGGGCCAGGCCTCCGTCGCACTCGAGGATCTGGCCGGTGACCCAGTGCATGCCGTGCACGGCATGCACGGCCTCGGCGATGTCCTCGGGCCGGCCCAGCCGTCCGAGGGCGGTCCGATCGGCCACGCCGGTCAGCCAGGGGCCGTCGATCGGGGCCCGGCCCAACATGGGGGTGTCGGTGACTCCGGGGGCCACGGCGTTCACCCGGATGGCCGGCGACCACTCGCGGGCAGCCACCCTGACCACCATGTCGAGGGCGGCTTTGGAGGCGCAGTAGAGGCCCATGGTCCGGTCGACCAGCGTGGCGCTCACGCTGCTGGTCGCCACCATCGATCCGCCACCGGCCGCCGTCATCTCCCCGGCCAGCGACCGCAGGGCCAGCCACACCCCTTTGGCGTTGCTGCCCATGACCCGGTCCCACTCGGACGGGTCGGCGTCCATGAGCAGCCCGCTGTGGCCCACGCCGGCGGTGACGGTGACCTCGGCCGGCGGGCCGATTCGGTCGACGGTGGCCCGGGCGGCGGCGTCGACCTCCTCGGGATCGGAGATGTCGCATCGGATGTCGCTACCCGGGGCCTGGTCCCACACCACCACGTCGACCCCGGCCGAACGGTAGCGGTCGACCACCGCGGCCCCGATGCCCGAACCGCCACCGATGACGACGGCCGGCCCGGCCCCGGTCACGCCGCCACCCCCGACAGCACCAGGGCCACCAGCTCGGTGGCCACCCCCTCGGCCCGGTGGCCGGGTTGGATGGTCAGGGCGTTGATGCCGGTGGTGGTCACCGCCCCCAAGATCCCGAGCGCAACCAGGCGGGGATGACGGGTGGGGCGCAGGCTGCCGTCCGACGCCCCCTCCAGCAGCAGGGCATGCACCGGCTCGACGAAGGCGGCATCGACCCGCTGGGCGATGACCGGGACACGGGCGGCTCGGCCCAGGTCGAACTGGAGGGCCCGGCTGGCCATGGGGAAGCGTTCGAAGATCCGAAGGTGGGCCAGGATGGCGGCGGCCAGGCGGTCGGAGGCCGACCCCGACGTGGCCCGGGCACCGGCGATGGCCTCGGCCACCTCGTCGAGGATCTCGGCGAAGAGGAAGGTCAGGATGTCCTCCTTGCCTTCGAAGTAGTAGTACAGCGTGGCCTTGGGCACGCCGGTGGCGGCGGCGATGTCCTCCATCTTGGTGGCGTCGAGGCCGTGCTCGGCGAAGAGGTCGGCGGCGGCCAGCACCTTCAGACGCATGGCGGGGGGCAGTGTTCGCACCTCGGGGTCTCCTCATGGTCGCCGACGCCGGCAGGGCCGGAGTGGTCCCGTGCGCCGAGGTTGTACTGAAAGTATAAACTCTCTCATCAACCAGTGCCGGCCCGGGGCCAGCCGACTGAGGGGGTGGGGGAGTGACCGTGGTGCACCATTCGGCGATCTGTGTCCGGGACGTGGAGGAGAGCCTCCGGTTCTGGCGGGACGGACTGGGCTTCGCCGTGCTGATGGACGAGCGCTTCCGGGGCGACTGGCCCACCCTGTTGGGCGGTCCCTCGGACTCGTTGCGGGCCGTCTTCCTGGGCCAACCGTCCGTCCCCGACTCGGGCGTCGTGGAGCTGGTGGATCTGGGCCCGTTGCCCGGTCCGGGTGAGGACGGTCCACCCCGGTCGGGGTTCCTGTTGTTGTCCATCTTCACCGATGTGTCCGCCGCCCTCGACCGGCTGGCCGCACTGGACCTGGGCGGGACGCCGAGGCGGGTGGAGGTATCCGGCGTGGCCATGGCCGTGGTGCGCGATCCCGACGGGGTGCTGGTGGAGTTGGTGGACTCGGGGGCCTCGGCCAACCTCGAGCGCCTCGCCCCTCGATGAGGCCCAGGCCCACCGTCGCCATCCTGGGCGCGGGTGCCGGGGGCATCGCCATGGGGGTCCGCCTCCGGCGGTCCGGCTACCGCTTCACCATCTACGAGCAGTCCGATGGGGTCGGCGGGACCTGGCGGGACAACACCTACCCCGGAGCGGCCTGCGACGTCCCGTCCCACCTGTACTCGTTCTCGTTCGAGCCCAACCCGTGGTGGAGCCGCACTTACGCCACCCAGCCGGAGATTCTGGCCTATCTGGAACGGTGTACCGACCGGCACGGGGTGCGACCCCACGTACGGACCGGCACCCGGATCGACGAGGCCCGGTGGGACGAGGACACGCAACAGTGGGCCCTCACGGCCGCCACCGGGGAGCGGTTCACCGCCGACGTGGTGGTCAGTGGACTCGGCATGCTGAACGTGCCCAACATCCCCGACATCCCCGGTGCCGAGCACTTCGCCGGGCGGGCGTTCCACTCCTCCCGGTGGGACCACTCCCGCCCGGTAGCCGGGGAGCGGGTGGCCTCGGTCGGCACCGGGGCCAGCGCCGTCCAGTACGTGCCGGCCATCGCCCCCGAGTGCGCCCACCTGACCGTGTTCCAACGCACCCCCATCTGGGTCACGCCCCGGTTCGACGAGCCGTTCACACCCGAACAGCAGCGGCGGTTTCACCGGGTGCCCCTGGCCGCCCGACGGCACCGCGGGCAGATCTGGCTGACCTACCAGCGGGCCAACTCCCGGGCCGACTCCGAGCAGACGATGATGCTCACGGAACTGGCCCGCTCCTATCTGGCCCGCAAGGTGGCGGACCCGGACCTGCGGGAGGCCCTGACCCCCGACTATCCGGTGGGCTGCAAGCGGCCCCTCACCTCGCGGCACTGGTTCCCCACCCTGCAGCGGGAGAACGTGCGGCTGGTCACCGAGCCCATCACCGAGATCACCGAGTCCGGGGTGGTCACGGCCGACGGTGAGCTCCACCCCGTGGACACCATCATCTACGGCACCGGCTTCCGGGCCCACGAGTTCCTGTCCACGGTGGAGATCATCGGCGCCGAGGGGCGTCGCCTGCACGACCAGTGGCGGGACGGGGCTGAGGCCTACCTGGGGCTGTCGGTGGCCGGCTTCCCAAACTTCTTCATGCTGTACGGACCCAACACCAACGGGGTCAACTCCATCCTCTTCTTCCACGAGGCCCAGGCCCACTACGTGATGAGTGCGCTCTCGGCCATGCACCGGTTCGGGATCGGCGCCGCCGACGTGCGACGCCGGGTCATGGGCCGGTACAACCGTCGCATCCAAAAGGCCATGGCCGGCACGGTGTGGCTGGCCGGATGCACCAACTATTTCCGCGCTCCCTCGGGCAAGGTGGTGACCCAGCTGCCCTACAGCGGAGGGCGGTACTGGCTGCGCACCCGGCTGTTCCCCCTGTGGCGCTACCGGCTCCGTCGGGCCCGGCACCCCCGGGACTGAGGTCCGCCGGATCACCGTGGAGTGGTGGGACCCGGTGGAGCCGGCGGTCGGCGTAGGGTGCGGAGATGACCGCGTGGACGACCGACGACATCCCCGATCTCTCTGGCCGCACCGCCGTGGTCACCGGGGCCAACAGCGGGCTGGGCTTCGAGTCGGCCCTGGCCCTGGCCCGGGCGGGCGCCGAGGTGGTCCTGGCCTGCCGTGACCAGACCAAGGGGGCCGACGCCCTCGACCGCATCACCGGTTCGGTCCCCTCGGCCACGGTGGAGCTGGCGTCTCTCGACCTGGCCGATCTCTCCTCGATCCGGGCGTTCGCCACCGGCTTCGCCGACCGCCATCCCGGCCTCGATCTCCTGCTCAACAACGCCGGGGTCATGGCCATACCCCGTCGCGAGACGGCCGACGGGTTCGAGATGCAGTTCGGGACCAACCACCTCGGGCACTTCGCCCTGACCGGGCTGTTGCTCGACGCCCTGCTGGCCCGACCGGGGGCGCGGGTGGTCACGGTCAGCAGCTCGGCAGCCCAGATGGGCCGGATGCACTTCGACGACCTCCAGGGTACGAAGAAGTACGGCAAGTGGACGGCCTACGCCCAGGCCAAGCTGGCCAACCAGCTGTTCACCCTGGAGCTCGACCGTCGGGCCTCCCGGCGCAACGCCGACCTGTTCAGCGTGGCCGCCCATCCGGGCTACGCCGCCACCAACCTTCAGTCCGTCGGCCCCCAGATGAGCGGCTCGAGCCTCATGGAGCGGTTCACCGACCTCGGCAACTCGCTCATCGGTCAGTCGCCGGCCGGTGGGGCCCTGCCCAGCCTCTACGCGGCGACCGCCCCGGGCGTGTCCGGGGCCCAGTACTTCGGGCCCGACGGGTTCATGGCCCTGCGGGGTGCGCCGAAGCGGGTGTCGTTCGTGAAGCAGGCGCAGGACCCGGTGGCGGCGAGACGGCTGTGGATGGTCTCCGAAGAGCTCACCGGCGTCCGCTACGACGCCATCGATCCCGTGGGGTGAGTGGCCGGCCGGCCCTCCGGGCCGAGATGGGATCCCCCAGGACTAGATGACCGGCGGTGGCGTCCCCTCGGCACTGGCCGCCAGGGCCGGATCCCAATTGCAGACCGCACAGGCGTGCCGGAAGGCAGAGCGGGTGAAGTCGAGACCGGTGGCCAAGGGGTCCGGGGCGGAGCAGACATCGTCCCAATCCAGGACGAACTCACCGAGCGCCGACTCCCAGCGAGCCGCCGACGGGGCCAGGACCGCGTCTGCGAACTGCTCCGGGGTGGGATGGGCGTAGGCGTAGAAGGCCGCCCGGCCGTAGCTGGGGCCGCCGGGCCACCAACCAACGGCCACCTCCTGGGCGTCCATGGCGTTGCGCATGATGAAGTCGGCCGATGGGGGGTCGGCCGACTGGCCGGAGAACAGGCTCACGGCCAGGTCGAACGAGCCCCACCACGCGTTGACTGGGGTCGATCGACCCCGGAACGGTGCTCGGAAGGCCGACAGCACCAGCGAAGCCTGGGTGGCGGCGGCGAAGTAGGTGGCCACCTGGTCGGGGTGGTAGCGGGCGTGCTCGTCGTCCTGGTCGAGAGGGGTGGTCCAGGGGACCTCCTGCGGCATCAGGTTGATGGCCACCGGACCGGCCAAGCGCTTGACGGCGGCGAGGACATCGCGGGTGACGGCGCCGACCGGCTGCTCGGGTCGGAGGGGGATCTGCCGGGTGCCGCCGGCACTGGTCTCCACGATGACCTCGTGGCTCCGAAGATCGAGGGCCACGACCAGGCTGCCGACGCCGTCGGGTGTGGGCAGCGGTGCGGTCTCCCACCCCCGTGCCGTCAGTCGGAGGGCGGCGTGCTGGAGTTGGGGCTCGGGTGGGGCCAGCGCCACCGCCAGCTTGCCCAGCAGCTGGGTGAGGGCGTGGAGGGTGTCGCAGGTCTCGTGCCACTCCTCGTAGGGGAGGGTGGTCGACCAGGAGGACATCCCCGGACCGTACCAACCCCCACCCCCGGCTGTCGACGGGTGCCGGGCCGCCGGCTAGGCCGCCGACTTCTCCAGGATGTGCACCCCACAGGCCGAGCCGAGTCCGATGACGTGGGTCAGGCCCACCTTGGCGCCCTCGATCTGCCGGCTGCCGGCCTCGCCCCGCAGGTGGGTGGCCACCTCCCAGACGTTGGCGATGCCGGTGGCGGCGATGGGATGTCCCTTGGACTCGAGGCCGCCCGACACGTTGACCGGGGTGGTCCCGTCCCGCCAGGTGGCCCCGGAGTTGAAGAAGTCCACCGCGCCGCCCTGCTCGCAGAGCATGAGGTTGTCGTAGTGGACCAGTTCAGCGGTGGCGAAGCAGTCGTGCAGCTCGACCAGATCGAGGTCGGCCGGACCCACGCCGGCCTGTTCGTAGGCCTGGGTGGCCGCGTTACGGGTGAGGGTGTTGACGTCGGGAAGGATCTGGCAGGACTCCTCCCACGGGTCGGTGGTCAGCACCGACGCCGTGATCTTCACGGCCCGCCTCTGCTGCTCGAGGGAGAGGGTCTTCAGCTTCTTGCCGCTGACCACCACGGCGGCCGCCGCACCGTCGCAGTTGGCCGAGCACATGGGCCGGGTGTTGGGGTAGGCGATCATGATGTCCCCCATGATCTGCTCGAGGGACATCTTCTTCGTGTAGGCGGCCAGCGGGTTGAGGGTGGAGTGCGAGTGGTTCTTCTCCGAGATCTTGGCGAACAGCTCGAAGCTGGTGCCCCCGTACTTGTGGCCGTACTCCATGCCGATCTGGGCGAAGACGCCGGGCATGATCTCCGTGCCGATACGGCCGTCCACCGGGGCCACGGCCCCGTACCGGCCCGACGGTGTCCAGGTGTTCCCGTCCTCCTTGCGGCTCCCGCCGGACAGGAGTCCGGCACCGGAGAGCTTCTCGACACCGAAGGCCAGACCCATGTCGGCCTCACCGGCCTTGATGGCCATGATGGCCACCCGCAGGGCGGTGGCGCCGGTGGCACAGGCGTTGGCCACATTGAAGACGGGGATCCCGGTCTGGCCCAGCTGCTTCTGGAGCTGCTGACCCATCCCGGCATTGGCCTGCATGAGGCTCCCGGCCCCGATGACCCCCATGTCCTTCATCTCGACTCCGCCATCGGCCAGGGCGCCCTGGACCGCCTCGGAGGCCAGGTCGACCAGGTCCTGGTCGGGGTGCTTGCCGAACTTCGTCATGTGGATCCCCAGGACCCACAGGTCGTCAGCTGCCATGGTGCAACCTCTCTCTCGGTACTCGTGTCGCTCTACGCCGACGCAGGTTCGAAACCGAACCCGACGGCCTCAGTGCCGGCCTCGTCGGTGCCGATGACCTCGGTGGCCAGCCGGACCCGCATGCCCAGGCTGACGTGCTCGGGGTCGGGCGCCACGTTGATCAGGTTGGCCCGCACGCTGGTGCCGTCGCAGTCGACCAACGCAGCGACGTAGGGGACCGGCACCCCGGGAGCGGCGAAGCTCACGATGGTGAAGGTCCTGACTTCACCTTCGGTGGCCACGTCCACCGACTTGAACTCGGTCTGGCCGCAGTGGGCACAGGCGTTTCGCCGGTCGAAGAATCGGGCGGCACAGTTGGTGCACTCGTGGGCGGTCAGGTGCGGTTGATCCCCCAGCACCAGGTAGTCCACCAGTGGAATCTGCTCGGCCATGTCCCCCTACTTCCCGTTTCTCGCACTCCGGCTACCGGGGGCACCCTACCGGGCGCGTGAAATCGGGCGCTAGTTGGTGACGGGAGGCGGTCCGGTCGAGCCTCCCGGGCGGTCCTCATCCCCGAAGGGTGATGCAGCCCCAGGGACCAGCTGCGAAGATGGCTTCGTGCTCCACCGGGAGGGGCCACAGGCCCCTGCCCGCCTTCCCGCCCGCATCCCGACCCCGAGACGAGGAAACCACTCTCATGCCCCTCCACAAGCACGTGCCCATCCGCCATGAGGTCCTCGACTCCGTCTACGGCGGCAAGGACCTGCTCACCCGCCTGCCCTCCAACGCCTTTCCCCATGAGGAGATGCGGCCCGACGACGCCTACCAGTGCATCTCCGACGAGCTGCTGTTAGACGGCAATGCCCGCCAGAACCTGGCCACCTTCTGTCAGACCTGGGAGGAGGAGGAGGTCCACAAGCTGATGGACCTGGCCATGAACAAGAACATGATCGACAAGGACGAGTACCCCCAGACGGCGGAGATCGAGCGCCGGTGCGTCCAGATGCTGGGCGACCTGTGGAACGCCCCCGACAGCGGAGAGGCCGTCGGCTGCTCAGCCATCGGCTCGTCCGAGGCGTGCATGCTCGGT
This sequence comes from Acidimicrobiales bacterium, assembly GCA_038210245.1. GTDB lineage: Bacteria > Actinomycetota > Acidimicrobiia > Acidimicrobiales > RAAP-2 > Bog-756. Next base: position 4,478 of record JBBQWW010000046.1, on the reverse strand, counting down.
GGGATGGCCGCCAAGTGGCGGTGGCGGGCCAAGCGCCAGGCCGAGGGCAAACCGACCGACAAGCCCAACATGGTGTGCGGTCCCGTGCAGGTGGTGTGGCACAAATTCGCCAAGTACTGGGACGTCGAGATGCGGGAGATCCCCATGTCCCCGGGCAAGTACTGCATGGACGTGGAGCAGATGCTGGCCCAGGTGGATGAGAACACCATCATGGTGGTGCCCACCTTCGGGGTGACCTACACCGGTTCCTACGAGCCGGTCCTCGAGCTCAGCCAGGCCCTCGACGCCCTGGCCGAGGACACCGGGTTGGATATCGACATCCATGTGGACGGGGCCAGCGGGGCCTTTCTGGCTCCCTTCTGTGCGCCCAGCGTGGTGTGGGACTTCCGGATCCCCCGGGTGAAGTCGATCAGCACCTCGGGCCACAAGTTCGGGCTGGCCCCCCTGGGCGTGGGCTGGGTCCTGTGGCGGGACAAGGAGGATCTGCCCGACGACCTCATCTTCCACGTCACCTACCTGGGTGGCGACATGCCGGTCTTCCAGATCAACTTCTCGCGCCCGGCCGGCCAGATCGTGGCCCAGTACTACAACTTCGTCCGGCTGGGCCGACGTGGCTACCAGAACGTTCACGACGCCTGTTACGCCACGGCCAAGTTCCTGGCCGAGGAGATCGTGAAGCTCGGACCGTTCGACATCCTGTGCGACGGCGACCCGATGACAGGCATCCCCTCGGTGGCCTGGCGGATCACCGAGGGAGCGGACCCGGGCTACACCCTCTACGACATCGCCGACCGCCTCCGGGTGCAGGGGTGGCAGGTGCCGGCCTACCCGCTCACCGGTTCGGTGGCCCACATCTCGGTTCAGCGGATCCTGGTCCGCCAGGGTGTGAGCCGCGACCTGGCCTTCCTGCTTCTGGAGGACATCAAGCAGGCCATCGGCCACTTCGACAAGCACCCCATCTCGGTGGCCATGACCAAAGAGGAGTCGGGCGGCTTCAGCCACCTGTGATGAGTACTGCCGTGCCGCCGGCTCCGGCGGACCTCAGGACCTACCAGCGCTCGCACCTGGTCATCGCCGGAGGGCGGGCGCTGGCCACGGCGGTGCTGCTGCTGGCCGCCTACTACCTGATCCCCGAGCCGCATCGACACCACCAGTCGCCGGCGCTCCGGCTGGTCGTGGCCCTGGCCGTCTTCGCCGTGGTGGTGGCCAATGAGGTCCGGCTCATCACCGCCCATGAGCGGCCTTTGCTTCGGGCCGGCGTGGCCATGGCCACCGTGATCCCGCTCTTCCTGGTGTTGTTCGCCTGGATCTACCTGACCATGTCCCAGTCCTATCCGGGCTACTTCTCGGGTACCCCGCACCCGCTGGACCGGAGCTCAGCCCTGTACTTCGCCATCACCGTCTTTTCCACCGTGGGGTTCGGTGACATCGTGCCGCGCACCGATCCGGCCCGACTGGTCGTCGCCGTCCAGATGTTGGCCGACCTGGCCGTCGTGGCCGTGGTCATCCGGCTGATCTTCGGGGCGGTCAACCGGGCCGTGGCCGGCAAGCCGGCCTCGGCCGATCCGGTTCCGTCGGACGATCAGATCCCGGGCTGAGACCGGTCCACGGGGGAGCCGTCGACCCACTTCCGGCCACGGCCCCTTGCTGTCGCCCCATCGGGGCCCGCATGAGCAGGCGGCTCCGGGGTGCCACCCCCGGATCAGGTGACCAGGACGTAGATGCTCGTGGCCAACAGGTAGAGCCCCAGGCCGAGGGAGATGATGATGATCACCCGGTCGGTGTGGGTGTCGATCCACGTCCGGATGCTCTGCAGAATGGCCTGGGCCCGGTCGGGCCGGAAGCCGGCGTAGATCTCCATGACCAGGTAGACGGCTGTGGAGGCCAGGCAGAAGAGGAGGAGGGCGAGGTAGCTCTCCGCCGAGCTGAGCTTGGCCTCCATGATGGTGGCCACGCCGGCGGCCACCACGCCCCAGGGCTGGGTCAACGGGGCCAGCCCGATGCACATCCATGGGGACATGTTGTCGATACCGGTCTGCCACTTCGGTGGCTTCTTCGGGGCCTTGGGCCGGCCGAGTTTGGCCCGCCGACGCAGGGCGATGAACACCAGGACCACGCCGATGAGAATCTTGACGGCTATGCCGGCCAGAGACGGGGCCGTGTTCGGCTTGGGGGGCCGGTTGCCCGTGAACATCACGGTCAGGATCACCACGGCAGCCAGCGAGAGCAGCCAACCGAAGATGAAGGCGGCGCCTTTGCGGACGCCACCCTTGGACATCAGGACCAAGAGGAAGGCGGTGAGCGGGATCGGCTCCAAGGTGATGACCAGAGCGATCAACGAGAGGTCGAGGATCACACCCCGCTGCCGGCCCGGCCCCGACTCCGCCGTCGGTCAGTCATTGCTCTGGCGGAACTTCTTCACGAACGCCACCACCAACACGATGGCCAGCAGGGCGAAGATCACACCGCCTAGGTAGTACACGTCGTCCTCCGATCGTCGGGCCGAACGGGATGGCTCCGGGAGGCCGGGCTGGGGGCACCATCGCCCCCAGCCCGGCCAACCCGGACCGGACTAGGCGAGGATCTTGGCCTTCTGCGCTTCGAACTCGGCATCGGTGAGCACACCCTGGCTCTTGAGGTCGGCCAGCTTGGCCAACTGGTCGGCACTGCCGGCTCCGGACACCCCGGCCGTCTCCTTGACGTAGGCGTCGAAGGCCTGCTGCTGGGACCGGGCGGCCTCATCGGCCCGCTCGTGCATCTTCCCGCCCCGGGCGATCAGGTAGGTGAAGATGCCGATGAAGGGGAGGACGATGACGAAGATCACCCAGAGGGCCTTGGCCCCACCGCCCATGTCGCGGCTGCGGAAGATGTCCCCGAAGATCACGATGAGTAGCCAGAACCAGATGAAGAAGACGAATAGGCCCAGCATGGTTCCGAACAGGTCGGCCAGCGGGTACGTATAGGCGAGCATCGAGGGGTCCTCCTTGGTGGCTGTATTTGATTGCCCCGCGATCCAAGCACACCGGGCCCATCGGAGTCGTCATCCTTCGCGGATGAGTTGGCGAGATGGCCGGCTTCGGGCCAGCTGGTGGATGAATCCGATCAGAGCAGGACGAGGGCCCGGGCCCGGGTGATGGCCTCGTTGCGGTTGACCACGTCCAGCTTGCGGTAGATGTGGGCCATGTGGGTCTTGATGGTGTTGACCGACACGTAGCACTGCTGGGCCAGCTCCGCGTTGGTCAGCCGGCTGGGCAGATAGGTGAGGATCTCCAGCTCCCGGTCGGTCAGTGGGTCGAGGAGGTCGTGGCCAGCTGGAGCGACGGTCTCCTGGGCCCGGGCCCGGACCTGGTCACGGAGAGCTGCTTCCTCGGTCCGTTCGGCCAGGAGTCCCGCCACCGTGGGTCCCCCTCTGGCCAGCACCTCGATCAGGCCGTAGGCCGCGGCCGTCTCGGTAGCCTCACGGAGATGGTGGCCGGCCTCGACGTCGTGGCCTTCGGCCGTGGCCAGCCAGGCCAGGAGCAGCTGGTGCTCCACGGTGCGGGTGGGCCCGGTGTCCATCCATCCGACCCCGTCCAGGCGCTTCCTGGCCCGGTCGAACTGGCCGAGAGCGAGTGCGGCGGCCACCGATTCGAATGCGATCGGTGACGCACCGGAGGGCTGGTCCCGGAGCAGACGCTCGGCCTCCTCGGGGTGGCCGTCCAGCCGGAACAACCGGCACTGTAGGGCCACCAGCGACTCGTCCACCACGGGAGGAGGAGGGGATCCCAATGCGCGTCGGGCCTCGGCGATGGCGGCCACGGCCTGGTCGGCTCGACCCTCAGCGGCCAGCAGCTCGGCGGCCAGCAGACGACCGACCCAACTCAGTGGGCTGCGCCGATTGGTCTCGGCTCGAAGGCAGCCCTCGCGGAGGGCGAGGGCGGCGTGCCTGGGTTGGCCGCGCTCCAGCGCCACCAGGCTCGACGCCAGGAAGGCGTCGGCGGTGACCGGGTGGACGAGGAGTCCGACCTCCCGGGCCACGCCGAGCGCCTCGTCGGCCTGGGCCTGGGCCCGCTCGAGCCGCCCGGTCCAGGCCTCCACCAGGGCCAGGGAGCCCAGGATGCCGATTTTCCAGCCCGAGTAGGCCGCTCCGGCCGTGGCCAGGGAGCGCTCGAGCCACTCCCGCGCCACGTCCAGCCGGCCGGCCAGGAAGTGGGCCCGGCCGCAGGACCCGATGGCCAGGGTCTCGAGGGACTGGGGATCAGCGAGAGTCACGACGTGGGGAACGGGTTGGCCATCCAGCCCGGCCAGCAACTCGAGGGCGTGGTGGGCCATCGCCACCGATACCTCGGGATTGGAACGGCGTTCTCAAGCGGTCAGCGCAAGCAGCTCCTCAAGCTTCTCACACGGCTTGAGCCAACCAAGGGTTTCCCGGGGACGCCCGTTGAGTTTGCGCTCGATCTCCAGTAGGTCTGCCTCGCTCTGAAGGTTGAGGTCGGTGC
>JBBQWW010000045.1:0-29323 GCA_038210245.1 Acidimicrobiales bacterium | reverse complement strand
TGGCAACACCCCATCGACACGGGCAACGGGTGTGAGCCGCCCAGTCCCCCCAGCGAGCCCACGCCACCGCCGGTCGAGCCGACTCCTCCGGCTGCGGCGCCGGTCGTCGTACCCCCGGCCCCTGCTCCCGCACCGCCCGAGCCCCAGGCCGCTGCCGTGACCCCGGTGGTGGCGGCGGCCGTGGCCACACCGACGACCACGGAGCCGGCCAAGCCCGCCGCCACTGTGACCTCGCTGCCCTTCACCGGGGCCAACCTGGAGCCCTTCCTCATCCTGGGCGTCCTGTTCGTGGCCCTGGGCCTCGGGCTCCTGGTCCGGCGCCGCAAGCCCACCGCCTAGGCCGTCCTCACTTCGGCGGATCCGTCGACGGAGCGAGCCCGTGCTCGTCGGCCAGCCGCTGGCGGAGGACAGCCTTCTTGATCTTCCCTGACGGGGTACGGGGGAACTCGTCGATCAGCCGCACCTGCTCCGGCCACTTCTGGCGGGCCAGTCCGGCTTGCCTCATCGAGTCCTGCACCGTGGCCAGGTCGGGCACCACACCGCCGGGCTGCATCCGCAGATAGGCACAGACCCGCTCGCCCAGGCGCACGTCGGGGGCGGCCACCACCGCTGTTTCCGCCACCCCATCCATGGTCAGTAGCACCTCCTCGACCGCCGCCGCACTCACGTTCTCGCCACCCCGGATGATGACGTCCTTCTTCCGATCGGTGATCGACAGGTAGCCCTGGTCGTCCAGGACCCCGATGTCCTCGGTCCGGTACCAACCGTCCCGGTCGAAGAAGGCATCGGTCAGCGCCGGGTCGGTGTAGCCCACGCAGCAGTCGGGGCCCCGTGACCAGATCTCTCCCGGCCGGCCCGGCTCCACGGGAAGCCCGTCGTCGTCGACGATCCTGATCTCCACGCCGGCGAGTGGATGCCCGTCCGTGGACAGCCGGAGCTCCACCGGTTCGTCATGGCGTGAGCCGGTGATGGAAGGGTGCTCGGTCGATCCGTACATCCGTACGATGGAGATCCCCTGGGCCGTGGCCCGTTCGGCGATGGCGGTGGGGATGGCCGAGCCACCCAGTCCGACGTACGCCATCAACTCGAGATGTTCCGGTGTTCGATCGGGATGGTCCAAGAGGCTGGTCAGGAAGTACGTGGCCCCGGATCCGCAGGAGAGCTGGAATTCGGACATGATCCGGAGGATCCTCTCCGGGTCCCAGACATCGATCAGGTTGACCGGGTCCCCTTTCAGCACGGGGATGAGGAGCCCGCCGAGCATGCCCATGGCGTGGCCCACGGGCGCCCCCACCAGATTCGGCCGGCCCTGGCCAGAATCCATGGCTCCGAGCTGGCGGACTTCCGAGCCGATGGTCCGGTGCGAGTGGATGACGCCCTTGGGATCGGCGGTGGTGCCCGACGTGTAGGCGACGATGGCCGGAGAGGAGGGGTCGACGTCGACGGGCCCGTCCAACGCGCCGGTCTCGTGCTCGAGCTCCTCGAACCGGATCAGACCATCCGAAAGGGCTCGCTCGGCGGCGCCCACCACGGCCACGGTGCGAAGGTGATCGATCGACGATCGCATGGGCTCCAGGCCGGCCAGATAGTCGGTCGGGCCGAAGGACGAGGCGGTGATGAAGGTCTCCACCCCGGTCCGCCGGAGTATGTAGGCCACCTCTTTTGGTCCGTAGAAGTGGACGATGGGGACGACCACCGCCCCGAGCAGGGTGGTGGCGTAGAAGGTGATGGCGGCCTCGACCCAGTTCGGGAGCTGAAAGGCCACCGGATCCCCGGGACCCACCCCCCGCTGCCGCAGGGACCCGGCCAGGCCCAGAGCCCGGTGGCGGACCTCGGCGAACGTACCCTCCCACGGGCGAACGGCGCTGTGGAATCGGATGACCTGGTCGGGATGGTCGGCCAGCCCGCGGTCCAGATGGGCCCCGATGGTGAGATCGTCCCAGTAGCCGGCCTCCCGCCACTGCCGCTCGAGTTCGGGTGGCACGGACCGGAGGGGCCAGCGTCCCCGGTCGGGTCGGTCCACGGGCCTAGGCCGCCGGCAACCGGGTCGGCGTGGCCTCGAACACATGGAACTCGGTGGCCAGGACGGGGACAGGGGAGGGGGTCGGACCCGAGGCCTGGAGGGCGGCCAGGTGGGCGGCCAGGTCGTCCATGGTGTCCCACCGCTCGACCAGCCGCACCCGTCCGGCATGGACGTCGTCGGCCGAAAAGGCGTACTCACGACAGCCGGTCTCGCCCAGGGTGCGGGCGGCCTGGGACGCCTTGGCATCCAAGAACGCCCGGCGATCCCCCTCGGCGACATCAAAGAATCCCGTAATGACGATCACCACGATCGACCTCCCCGACAAGTTGAGTTCACTGCACCCGGGTGGTACAACCCTGAATACTAGGGATCGGGGCCACCCGAGCCCGAGAGGAGTGACTGTGGAGCAGTCGGCCTTCGCTGACCGGCCCGACTACCGAGTAGACATCATGCTGCGGCGCAACCGGGTAACCGTGTCGGCGGGCACCCAGAGGCTGGCCGACAGCGAACGGTGCCTCCTGGTGGATGAGCAGGACCACGGCCTCGTCTTCTATTTCCCGCCCGACGACGTCCGGTTGGACCTGTTCGTTCCCGATGAGCGGACCAGCGTCTGTCCGTTCAAGGGGTTGGCCACCTACCGCCGCTTCCCCCGGGGGGAGGACGACGTCCTGATCTGGTCCTATGCGGACCCCTTCCCCGAGGTGGCCAGGGTGGCCGGGTACGTGGCCTTCTTCCAGAATTCAGTGGACCTGCGGGTCGGGGTGGCCACGCCGGCGGTGTCCGGCCGGTGACGACGGCGGTTCCCTCCACCCTGGAGCACCTGCTGGCGGTGTTCGATGTCGATCCGATGGGTGAGCACCGCTATGGGGGCACCAGTGACGGAGGCTCCCGCAGCGTCGTCGACGGGAGCCAACTGCTGGCCCAGGCCATCGTGGCCGTGTCGCGGTCCCTCCCCCTTCACTCGGTGCGCACCGCCCACGCCGTTTTCGTGCGGACCGTTCGGGCCGACGACGAACTCGAGTTCGAGGTCGACATCCTCCACCAGGGCAGGACCTTCGCCAGCGCCGTGGTCACCGTGCACCAGGCCGGGCGGCGCTGCGCGTCGGTGACCGTACTGTCCGATGTCGAGCACGGCGATGTCATCACCCACCACCACCTGATGCCTGAGGTCGGGACGCCGGCCGACGCCATCCCCTGCGAGATGCCGCTGGTCGGGCGCCAGCTGCGGCTGGTCGGGATGGACGATCCGAACGACCCTGACGCCACCGGACCACCCGTCATCGACGCCTGGCTCCACTACGACCCCGTGCCGCCGCGACCGGATCTGGCCAAGGCCCTCGTGGCCCACTTCACCGGCCACCTGTCCATCTCGACCACCATGCGGAGCCATCGGGGGATCGGTACCGCCATGGCCCACGACACCCTGTCCACCGGCGTCATGGGCATCGCCGTCACCTTCCACGAGCCGATGGCCTGGGACGGATGGCTCCTTTACCACCACGAGAGCACCCAGGTCGGTGGGGGAATGTCCTATGTGCGGGGCCAGGTATTCACTGAACAGGGGAACCTCATCGCCTCGTTCACCCAGGACGGCATGATCAGGGCGTTCGTGGCTGACAGCGTCGAGACGGCCCGCCCCGTGTCGGCGCGGCTCTGAACGGATGGCTCCCCTCCGACCGGCGTCGCCGGCGCACACGGTGGCAGCGATGGACAAGGATCGTCCCGTGCCGGCACCAGGGAGGAAGACGTGCGACTCGCCAATGTCCGTGGACGACTGACGGTCGTGCCCCCGGCCATCGGGGCCATCGTCGACGGGGGGACGGTCAGGGGATTCGATGTGGAGGCAGCCAGCGTCGGCCGATTCGGATCGGACCCTCAAGGGGTGTACTCGGAGTGGGACGAGTTCACGGCGTGGGCCCGGGACGCCGAGCTCGATGGGCACGAGGTCTCGGTCGGGGCGGACGATCTGGGCCCGGTGGTGCCCCGGCCCACCCAAGTGTTCGCCATCGGCCTCAACTATGCCGCCCACGCCGCCGAGTCGAATCTGGCCGTGTCGGCCGTACCCCCCACGTTCACCAAGTTCGTGACCAGCCTGGCCGGGCCGTCGGCCACCGTCCGGCTGCCCGAGGGCAGTGTGGACTGGGAGGTCGAGCTGGTGGTGGTGATCGGCCACCGGGCCAGCCGGGTGCGGCGAGAGGCGGCATGGGACCAGGTGGCCGGGGTCACCGTGGGCCAAGACATCTCCGAGCGCAAGCTGCAGAGGAGTGGATCGGCTCCGCAGTTCAGCCTGGCCAAGTCGTTTCCGAACTTCGGGCCCATGGGCCCGGCCCTGGTCACGGCGGACGAGCTGGACGATCCCGACGACCTAGGTCTCACGTGCTCGGTGGCCGGCGAACTCATGCAGTCGGACCGCACCAGCTCGATGGTCTTCGATGTACCGGCTCTGATCGTGCACCTCTCGTCGGTGCTCACCCTCCTGCCCGGTGACGTGATCTTCACCGGTACTCCCTCCGGGGTGGGGATGGGCCGTACACCGAAACGGTTTCTCCGGCCCGGAGAGGTCATCGAGAGCGAGATCGAGGGAGTGGGCAAGCTCCGCAATCCGACGATCGGTTGAACCGGTGTCGCGGCCACGGCCGGCTCTCCCCCTTCTCTCCGGGTGCCGGTGTCAGCTACCCGGGGGGCCCACGCCCAACCGCACGGGCGGCTGGGCCCGCCACTGCTCCATCACCCGCATGCAGGCCACGCCGTCGGCGAACGACGGAGTCACCTGCATCCCCTGGGTGACCGCTGCACGAATCGCGCCGACCCAGCCCACCATGGCCTGGTGGTGCCCGTCTCCACCGGGCCGGTCGAAGTCGAACTGCTGGGGGGCCTCACCTGGCTTCCGTAGGACCAGCCGGACGTCACCCACGTTCTCCAGGGCACCCTCGGATCCCGTGACCACCATGCGAGCCGGGGTGGTCACGCCAGCGGCGAACGAGGTATCCACGGTGGCCGTGGCCCCGGACTCGAGGCGGATCCATCCGGTGAAGCCATCCTCGGCGTCGCACGGCACCAGGGTGCCGTCCCGGTCGGGTCGCTCGGTGATGGAGATCCACGACACGGCCCCGGCGTCGGCGGCGTCGCCCAGCAGCCACCGCACCAGGTCGATGGCGTGCGACCCGAAGGCGCCGATCCACCCCCCTCCCAGAGATCGGTCGAACAGCCACCCCCACGGACGGAGGGGCACCCGCGAGCCCGAGTTGTACGCCGTGTAGGCCAGGTGCTCGGGACGTCCGATGGCCCCCGAGGCCAGCAGTTCGTGCATGGCCTGGCGGGCCGGCTGGTGACGGAACTCGAAATTGACCAAGTTCACGACCCCGGCCTCCCCGGCCTGGCGGGCCATGGCCTCGGCATCGTCCAGGGAGCGGCCGAACGGCTTGTCGCACAGCACCGCCCGGCCCGCCTCCAGGGCCATGGCCACGTGGTCGCGGTGCAGGAACGGAGGTGAATGGATCGAGATCAGGTCAACCTCGGACCGGCACAGGGCCCCGACGGCGTCGGCGTCCCGGGCCGTCACCACGTCGGTCACCTGGCACCCGCCGGCTCGGTAGGCACCGGCCACCACCCGACCGCCGAAGCCGGTGCCGATCACCCCGACGCGCATGGCCCACCCACCCCCGGTCGGGCTCCGGCGTCCGACACGACGCCGATCCGGCGAGGGGTCGGGATCACGGTGTTGGCCAGCCGTGACGTCAGTGGATCCCCCCGACCTCGTGCAGTTCGATGGCGTTTCCCGACGGATCGTCGAGAAAGGTCTGTCGGTTCGACCCGGAGTCCACCGGATCGGCGATGTCGACTCCCCTGGCCCGGAGTTCGGCCACGGCGACGTCGATGTCACCGACCCGGATGGCGAAGTGCTGGCCGAGGTTGCGGGGGACCGGGGCCTCGAGCAGGTGGACCTGCTGGCCGCCGAGGTCGATCCACGCGCCGCCGATCCCGAAGTCGGGCCGGTCGGGCCGCAGCGCACCTCCGAGGACGTCGGTGTAGAAGGCCACCGACTCGGATACGTCGGACACGTTGATGGCTACGTGGTGAATGGCGAGCGGCTCCATGGGCTGCAGTCTGGCCTCACCGGGCCGGGTCCGCAACGGGATCGAGGCGTCGGCGCCGGCGATCAGCCACCGGAGTGGCCCGAGTCCCTACACTGACCCGTGGCCGGTGACGGGCGGCGTCGTCACGGGGCGCACACCTCCCAGGGAAGCAGGTCGCGCAGTGGGCTCGGATTCCTTCACATTCCTCGGACTGTTGATCATCGCCATCGCCGCCGTGGCTGCCCCCATGGTGTCAGAGCTGGTGCCCGGGGGCATCCTTCCCCCGGTGGTGCTGGAAGTGGTGGCCGGCATCCTCCTCGGTCCCGAGGTGCTGGACTGGGTCAAGATCAACATCCCCGTCGAGGTCCTCTCGCTGATCGGGTTGGGCTTCCTCTTGTTCTTGGCCGGCATGGAGCTGACCCCCAAGTCGCTGTGGAACCGACAGGCCCGGATGGGGGGACTGGCCTACGTGGCCGCCGTGGCCGTCTCGATCCCCTTGGCCTTCGCCCTCCGGAGCCTCGGCGCCGGGGGCGACGTCCGCCTGGTGGCCCTGGCCCTTACCTCGACCTCCCTCGGCGTGTTGGTCCCGGTGCTGCGGGATGCCGGCGAGTCCACCCGACCCTTCGGCCAGAACGTCCTGGTCAATGGCTCCATCGGTGAGTTCGCCTCGCTCCTGCTACTGACCGTCCTGTTCTCAGCCGACCCGAAGTCCACGCCGGTGCAGATCCTCTACGTGCTCGGGCTGGGAGTCAGTGCCGCCGTGGCCGTGGTGGTCGTCCGATGGTGGTGGGGCTCCGCCTGGTTCCGGAACTCCCTCGACCGACTGGACGAGACCACGTCGCAACTGCGGGTGCGGGCGGCCTTCGTCCTGCTCCTGCTCTTCGCCACGCTGGTCAATGGGTTCGGCCTCAGTTCGGTGCTGGGGGCCTTCGTGGCCGGCATCGTCCTGCACTCGGCCAATCAACACGCCTCGGCCGAGGTCCAAGAGCGCTATCTGAGCAAGCTCAACGCCATCGGGTTCGGCTTTCTGGTGCCGATATTCTTCATCACCACCGGGGTGCAGCTCGACATCCTGTCGGTGCTGGACCACCCGCGGACCTTGGCGCTGGTGCCCCTGTTCCTGGTCGGGATGATCCTGGCCCGGGGCGTGACCTCTGGACTGATCCTCCGGCGAGGGATGAGCGTGCGGGGAGCGGTGGCCGCCGGCTCCCTGCAGGCCACGTCCCTGACCTTCCCGATCATCGTGACCACCCTCGGGACCAGCCTCCACTTCATGACGGCGCCGACGGCGGCCGCCCTGATCGCCGCCGGCCTGTTGTCCGTGGTCCTACTACCCGCCCTGGCCTTGGCGCTGCGCCCCTGGGAGGAGGCTCCGGCTACGTCCGGAGCCGAGGCGGCGGTACCGATCCCTGAGGCGTGAGTGATGCGTGCGGCATCCGGCTCAGTCGCCGGCCAGCCCCTCGTCCAGGGTCAGGATGCCGCGGATGTTGCGGCCGGCCCGGAGGTCGGCGTAGCCGTCGTTGACCGACTCCAGGGGGTAGGACCGGGTGACCAGGCCGCCGAGGTCGAACTGGCCCCTGGCATCCAACTCCAGCAGCTTGGGGATGTCGGCCCGGGGATTGGCCGACCCGAACAGCGACCCGACCACCTGCTTCTCCATCCCGGTGAGGTTGCTCAGGTTCATCGACACCTGGTTCTCGAGGTAGGGATGGATGTTGGTGATCACCACCCGGCCGAGCTTGGCCGTGAGCGCAAGGGCCTGGTCCATCCGATCGCCCCGTCCCACCCCCATGGCCATGATGACCTTGCTGGCCATCCGACCTCTGGTCATCTCCCGGATCGGACCGTGGGCCTCCTCCATGGAGGCGAAGGTGGCGTCCGCTCCGAAGCCGAGCGCCCGTTCCTGCTTGTAGGGCACCGGGTCGACGGCCACGATGATCTCCGCCCCGGCCAGGCGGGCGCCCTGGATGGCCGACGACCCGATGCCGCCGGCGCCCACCACCACCACGGTGTCGCCGGGCCGGACGTCGGCGGCGTAGACGGCCGACCCCCACCCGGTGACCGCGCCGCAGCCCACGAGGCACGCCGTGCGGAGGGAGTAAGCAGGGTCGATCTTGACGCAGCTGGCCTCGTTGACCACGGTTCGCTCGGCGAACACCCCGAGCAGGCACATGAGCTGGAGGTCCTGCCCGCTCACGTGATGGCGCGACGTCCCGTCGGCTTGGCGTCCGAAGCCGATCAGGGCCCCGAGGTCGCAAAGGTTCTGATGCCCGGTGGAGCAGGGCTCGCACCGGCCGCAGGAGGGGAGGAAGGCCAACACCACATGGTCTCCGGGGGCCAGGCCGGACACGCCGGGACCCACCTCGTCCACCACGCCGGCGCCCTCGTGGCCGCCGATCATGGGCGTGGGCATGGGAGAATCTCCCGTGACGATGTGGTCGTCAGAGTGGCACAGCCCGGTGGCGGCCAGCCGGACCAGGACCTCACCGGCCTGTGGAGCGTCGAGATCGATCTCCTCGACGCTCCAGGGCTGTTCCACCCCCCAACAGATCGCTGCCCTTGTCTTCGTGGTGACCACCCCCGCAGGACGAAGCGACCGGCGGCCGCTGAAGGATCGATGCTACCGAAGCCGTCGGCGTCTCCTCGCCGTCCGGTGGCTACACCCGGTGACCAACCGGGCAATCCGCCCCAATTGGTGCTAGAAGGTTCTGTGCGGGCAGGGCCCTCCGGGGGATTCGCGGGGCCGTGCTCCACTGGCGTCGAACAGTTCAGGGGGAACGATGACGGATCCACGCTTCACTAGAAGGCAGGTACTGGCCGGAGGGGTCGGGGGTGCTGCCGCGCTAGGCCTCGGTGCCCTGGGCGGCCCAAAGATCTCCGGCGCCGAGACGGTCCGACGGGCGTCCACCGTGAAGGCGGCCGGCAACGACCTAGGCGCAGTGGAGCACGTGGTCTTCCTCATGATGGAGAACCGTTCGTTCGATCATTTCTTCGGGACGATGAGCGGTGTGCGTGGCTTTGACGACCACCCGTCTGGGGACAACGGACCCTTCGCCCAGGCGTGGCCAGGTGGGAGCGCATCGACGCTCCTGCCGTTCCATCTCAACACCAAGAACTCCATGGCTGAGTGCACGTTCGATCTCACGCACAACTGGGGGCCGCAGCACCAGTGCTGGAACAACGGAGCGATGGACAGCTTTGTTTCCACGCATGTCGCCCCGACCAATCTGGGTGGCGAAGGTCCATCCAACGGCGTGCTGACCATGGGCTACTACCAGAAGCCTGACATCCCGTTCTTGTACTCGCTGGCTGACAAATTCACCATCTGTGACGGTTACCACTGTTCGGTGATGGGCCCCACGCATCCCAACCGCCTGTTCCACATGTCGGGTACCAACGACCCAGACGGGGTGGCCGGAGGTCCCGTGCTGGTTACCAACTCCAGTGCGGCCAAGAAGTTCACGGCCTCGTGGTCGACCATGCCTGAGGCCCTCGACTCAGCCAATGTCTCCTGGCGTGTCTACAACCCCAGCGGGAGCAGCTACGACATCACCAGCAACAGCTCCATGCTGTTGAACAGCAATCCACTCCAGTACTTTTCGCAGTACCAGAGTCCGACCAGCTCGCTTTACCAGAACGCATTCGGCTACTACGGACCCAACGTCACCAATCCGTTGAGTAACCCAAATGGGCCTGATGATTTCAGTCACGATGTGGCCTCGGGCCAGCTGCCGGCGGTTTCCTGGATCATTCCTCCGATCGGATTCGACCAGCATCCGCCCGCCGCACCCCAGCTAGGTGAGTGGTATATCCAGCAGGTCCTCAACACGCTGGTAGCCAATCCTGCCGTGTGGGCGAAGACGGTACTGTTCATCAGCTGGGACGAGAACGACGGCTTCTTCGATCATGTGGCCCCACCGGTTGCGCCCTCAGGGACGGCCGGCGAATACCTGACCGGAACACTGCCTCCCGAGGCCAACGGCGTTGCCGGTCCGATCGGGCTGGGCTTCCGTGTGCCGATGTTGGTGGTTTCCCCCTTCAGCGTGGGCGGCTGGGTGTGCTCCGATACCTTTGATCACACGTCCCAGATGCGGTTCTTGGAAACCCGGTTCGGGGTGACGGCGCCCAACATCTCGGCCTGGCGACGCGGGATCACCGGCGACCTGTCCGCCACACTCCCTGTGCTGGGCACACCGGTGACGAAGACGCAGCGTTTGCCGGTTGTTTCGGCGTCGACGACCTCGCCTCCGATATCCAACGAGTGCACGCCAACGCAGTTGATCGAGTTGAACAACGCGAACGCCGCTGCCTATCCAATCAAGAAGCGCCAGAAGATGCCGGTTCAGAAGTCCGGAACGCGTCAGCGCACACCGACCTGACCGATCCGGACGAAGTCGGCGTCAGATCCGAATCGCACGGGCGAGGGCCGTGAGGGATCCGGTGCGATTTCGGACGGTACTGGCGTCCGTGGCGCTAGGCCTGCTGACGCTACTGCCGGCAGGTGGCCACACCGTGGCCGGCGCCGCTGGAGGGGCGACCGCTCCGCTGGTCCCCATGGCCGGCAACTACGGATTCCACCTGATGTTCGATGGACTCCACCGCAGCTACCTCCTACACGTCCCGCCCGCGGCCGGTGCCGGCCAGCCCCTGCCCCTGATCCTGAATCTGCACGGGGCCACCCAGAACGACTGGTTGGAGGCGATCACCTCGGGCATGAATCCCTCCGCCGATCAGAACGGCTACCTGGTGGCCTATCCCGATGGGACCCGCATCGCCAAGGTACTGACCCCCGACCCGGTGGCCAAGCAGGAGCAGTACGGATGGAACGCCGGGCGGTGCTGTGGCCTACCGGTGACCCGTCACATCGACGATGTCGGGTTCCTGATCCAGGTGATCGCCGATGTGGCGGCCCGCACGCCCGTCGACCTGCGTCGGGTCTACGTCACCGGCATATCCAACGGGGGAATGATGGCCTACGCCATGGCCGCCAAAGCTTCTGATCACGTGGCTGCCATCTCGTCGGTCTCCGGCCAGGTCGAACTGCCCACCATCTCCCCGACCCGGCCGGTGCCTACGCTGGAATTCCACAGCGTCGACGACCCCATCGCCCTGTTTGCCGGAACGCCGAACCGCAATCCCCGGCGTGTGCTCTCGGTGATGGAGGGGATCGACCAGTGGGTCAGGGCCGACGGTTGCGATCCCGATCCCGCGACCGCGCCGAGCATGGTGGGAGCCCCAGACTCCATCTCGTCGGGAGAGACCGCCACGCTGGTCACCTACGGCCACTGCCGGGGTGGGGCCGAGGTGGCCCTGTGGAGATTCACCGGTTCCGGCCATGTGTGGCCCGGCAGCCCGTTCAACACCGGACCACCCGGCACGTGGATTCTGCAGGGCGTGGGGAGGGGCATCGTCCTGGTCGATGCCGATCAGGCCATGTGGCAGTTCTTCCAGCAGCACTCGCTGCCCGGGTCGGTCGTGCAGGGCCACGGCCACCGATAGGTCGCGCTTGGACCCATGCCGGTCAGGGCTCCAGCACGGCCGGAGCCAGGGCCTCTAGCTGGGCCAGGGCCCGATCGACGCTCCCGAGGGGTTGCAGCAGCACGTGGTCGGCACCGCTGTCGAGCAGCTCCCGAACCCGGGTGGCGATGGTGGTCTCGTCGCCCCAAGCCACGATGGCGTCCACGAGTCGGTCGCTGCCACCCCCGGCCACATCCTCGTCGCCGAAGCCCAGGGCTCGGAGGTTGTGCACATAGTTGGGCAGCTAGAGGTAGGTCTCCATATGGGAGCGGGCCACCCGACGGGCAGTAACGGGGTCGGTGGTCAGCACGACGGCCTGCTCGGGGACGAGGAGTCGGTCGTTCCCGAGCACCTCCCGAGCCCGGGGGGTGTGGGACGGGGGCACGAAGTAGGGATGGGCACCGTCGGCCCTCTCCCGGGCCAGCTCCAGCATGCGCGGGCCGAGGGCGGCCAGCAGCCGAGGGACGGGGACAGCGGGCGACGGACCGTTGGCCGCGGTGGCATCCATCTGATCGAGGTACCGGGTCATGTGGGTCAACGGCTTCTGGTAGGTCTGTCCGCTGCCGTCCACCATCACCGCGTGGCTCACACCCAGGCCCAGCACGAACCGGCCCGGGTAGGCGTCGCCCAGCATGTCGGCGCCCCCCTGCATGGCCGCCGGGTGACGGGACCACACGTTGGCGATCCCGCTACCGGTCACCATGCGGTCGGTCGCCGCCAATAGCACGGCCTGATGGGCCATGGCCTCCTTGCCTCCGATCCACTCGCCGACGAAAAGCGAGCCGAACCCCAATGCCTCGATCCGACGGGCGGCCTGCCGCTCGACAGCGGCGGTCACCCCGAGCAGGGCACCCAGCCACACGCCGGTGGGGCCCAGGCGGGTCCGGGCCGAGCGGACCACGTCCGCGTGGGCGGCGGAACTCATCGGGCCCTCTGCGGCGTGACCTCGCCGGGAGAGGCGGATCGGGCCGGCACCTTAGTGGTCACCCGGCGCACCATGGTGCTGGCTGCGTCGACGTCCCGAATGGTCAGGGCGATGGCCGCGGCCACCAGGGCGATACCGGCGGCGGTCAGGAAGGCGGCGTGGTAGGCGGCCAGGTTGGCGACGGTGTGACCGTCCACCTGGTGGGTGGTGCCGACAGCGGCAAGGACGGTGGCCAGCACGGCTACCCCGAGGGCGCTGCCCAGCTGCCGGCCGCTGTTGAAGATGGAGGAGGCCGAACCGGTGTCGGGCATGGAGATGGTGGCGAAGGCGGCGGCCTGGCAGGAGACGAAGACCTGAGCCATGGTCAGGCCCATGGCGAACATGAGGGCCCGCATCCACCACAGATCGGTGGTGAGTCCGATCTGGGTCATCAGGGCCATGACCACGGCCACGCCGACCAGACCTCCGGCGACGAGGCGGCGGGGACCGAGCCGCGGGTAGAAGAGTCGGCTGGCCAGCTGAGCACCGACCATCACGCCGATGGCCTCGGGGAAGGTGTTGAGGCCCGACTGCAGGGCGGACAGGCCGAGGGCGATCTGGAAGAACAGGGGGGCCACGAACAGGACGCCCAGGAAGGCGCCCATGGCCACCATGAGCACCAGGCTGGTCGACCGGAACAGCCGGTTCCCGAAGAGACGCAGCTTGAGGATGGGCTTGGCCGTCCGCAGCTCCACCCACACCATGACGGCCAGCATGACCGCACCGACGGCGATACTGGCGAGGATGCCCGGTGTGCCCCAGCCCCGGTTGGGCCCTTCGCTCACCCCGAACATGAGCAGAGCGAACCCGATGCCGGCCAGGAGGAATCCGGGCACGTCGAAGGCGCCCGGATGGGGCTCGCGGTGTCCCTCCAAGAAGATCGCCCCGAAGATGACGGCCACGATCCCGAACGGGAGGTTGACGAAGAAGACCCACCGCCACGACAGCTCGGTGACCAGCAGCCCGCCCAGGACCGGTCCGAGCGCGGGGGCCAGGGCCGTGGGCACCACGAGGATGCTGGACGCCCGGACCCGCTCGGCGGGTGGGAAGGCCCGGAAGAGCATGGCCATGCCCACCGGGGTCATCATGCCACCGCCGACTCCCTGCAGCACCCGGAAGAGCACCAGCTGGGAGAGGCTGCCGGCCAGGCCGCAGAGGACCGAGGCCACCGTGAAGATGGCCACGGACACCAGCAGGATCCGCTTCGAACCGAAACGGTCGCCCAGCCAGCCGGCCGCCGGGATGAACACGGCCAAGCTGACCAGGTAGGCGACGGCCACCGAGTCGAGTCCCGCCGTGGACTCGCCGAACTGCCGACCGATGGCCGGCAGGGCCACGTTGACGATGGTGACGTCCATGATGCTCATGAACATGGCCGCCACGTAGACCACGCTGACGCTGATCTTGGGGTTCATGGAGTAGCGCTGCATGGGTGGGAGTCCTGGTGGGGAGCGAGTGTCGAGGTGAGGGAAGTGGGTGGGTCCGCGGGTACCGGGGGCCCGACGGACCGTGGCGGCCGCGCCGACCGGTCGGCGGCGGACCCGCCCGGGGGCCCGGGGCCGCCACTTCCTGCGTTGACTCTAGGGCCCTCGTCGCCGGGTCCGGACCGATAGGGGGTGGGGTCGGTACCATCGGGTCCGGAACCATCAGGAGGCAGGATGACCGCTGTAGTGGATGTGCTGGCTGTGGGCTACGCCGATGACCGGGTGGCCAGCACGGTGGTGCTGGTGCGCGACGGTGACGCCGTCATCGTGGTGGACCCGGGCATGGTGGCCACCCGGAGGGCGATCCTCGACCCGCTGGGTGCTCTGGGCGTGGCCCCCGAACAGGTCACCGAGGTGGTGTTCAGCCACCATCACCCTGACCACACCCTGAACGCCGCCCTCTTCCCTGAGGCCCGGTTCCACGACCACTGGGCCATCTACCAAGCTGACATCTGGACCGAACGGGAGGCCGACGGTTTCGCCCTCGCTCCTGACGTCCACCTCCGGGCCACGCCCGGTCACTCCGCCGAGGACATCTCCACCCTGGTCCAGACGGAGGACGGCCTCGTGGTCTGCACCCATCTGTGGTGGTCCGCCGACGGACCCGAGGTGGATCCCCTGGCCAGCGACCAGGCCCAGCTGGAAGCCTCACGGCTCGAGCTGCTGGCCCTTCGTCCCTCGCTGGTCATCCCCGGTCATGGCGCACCTTTCCGCCCGGCCTGAGCCATCACCGGCACCACCGCCGGCCCGGCGGGCGGTCCCTAAAGGTGACTGGACCAGTCGGGTTTATAGACTTATGGTGGACGGGTACCCGGTAGGCGCCGGGCCGGGGGACGGCGGCACCAGTCGGCGCCTCCGGATGGTGATCGGTTCCGGGCGGCTGCCCCGGGCGATGGCGAAGGAGCCCCACGAGCGAGCATCCACGTGCACTGGTTCCTCCCCACTACGGGGGACAGCCGCGAGATCGTTGGCTTCGGACCGACCACGGTGCGGCGGGCCCCGGACATCGACTACCTGGCCTTGGTGGCCCAGGCGGCGGACCAGCTCGGGTTCGAGGCCGTCCTGACCCCGACCGGCACCTGGTGCGAGGACTCATGGCTCACCACCGCGGCGCTCAGCCGGGACACCCGTGACCTCAAGTTTCTGGTCGCCTTCCGGCCCGGACTCATCTCACCCACCCTCGCCGCCCAGCAGGCGTCCACGTTTCAGAGGATCACCGGAGGACGCCTGCTGTTGAACATCGTCACCGGCGGTGATGCGGTGGAGCAGCGGCGGTTCGGGGACTGGCTGGACCATGACCAGCGCTACGACCGCACGGCCGAGTTCATCGCCGTCCTGCGCGGCTCGTGGGGAGACGAACCGTTCGACTTCCACGGCGAGCACTACGAGATGGCCGGCGCCACCACGGTGATGCCACCCGACCCGCTGCCGGAGATCTTCTTCGGGGGCGCCTCACCGGCGGCCGAACGGGTGGCCGCCGCTCATGCTGACGTCTACCTCACGTGGGGGGAGACCCCCAGCCAGGTGGCCGAGCGGATCGAGCGCCTGCGGGGCCGGGCCGAGGAGGCCGGTCGCCACCTCCGGTTCGGGATACGGCTGCACGTGATCAGCCGCGAGTCGGCGGAGGAAGCCTGGGCGGTGACCGACCGGATGCTGGCGGCCATGTCCGGCGAGGTGATCGCCCTGGCCCAGAGCCAGTTCAACAGCGCCGAGTCGGTGGGTCAGCAGCGGATGGCCGCCCTGCACGGCGGGAGTCGCGACAACCTGGTGGTCTCACCCAATCTGTGGGCCGGGTTCGGCCTGGTCCGTTCCGGCGCCGGGACGGCGCTGGTGGGCAGCCATCGCCAGGTGGCCGACCGGATCGCCGAGTACCACGCGCTCGGGATCGATCACTTCATCCTGTCGGGGCAACCGCACCTCGAGGAGGCCTACTGGTTCGGTGAGGGCGTGCTCCCCCTCCTCCGCAGCGACGGGCTCCTCGCCGGTGGCGCGCCTGAGAAGGGGGCCACTCCCAGCCGGGCCAGCCCCTCGTGACCCAGGGTTCGTCCGGGTCGGTGGTGGCCGTGAGCAGCGGGGACTCGGCCGCCTCCAAGACCCGGGTCCTGGCCGTTGCCGCCCTCGAGCTGGCCGGCGGGGGTCGACTCGTCGACCTGATCGACCTCTCCGCCGACGCCCTCCTCGGCCGCCGGGCCGATGCCGGGGTGGAGGATGCCGTGGCTGCGGCCTCGGCGGCGTCGGTGCTGGTACTGGCCACGCCGATCTACCGGGCCACCTACAACGGGACCATGAAGGCCTTCCTCGACCGGTTCGCCCCGGATGCCCTGAGCCGGACCGCCGTGGTGTGGGTGGGCACAGCCGCCGGCCCCGGGCACTACTTGGCCCTCGACACCGGGGGACGGGCCGTGGTGGCCAGCCTGTTGGGGTGGACCGTGCCCACCGTGGTCTACGCCACCGGGGCCGACTTCACCGATGGCCGACCGTCCACCGCCGTGCTGGAGACGCTGCAGGTGGCCCTGGACGGAGCCCAGGCGCTGGCCGCGGCGCTGCACCCGTGAGGAGGGAGCGGAGGCGCCCGGGGATCACCGTCCTATCGTGGCCCGTCCTTGGCCACCGTGACCGGGCTATCCGGCCAGGAAGCTGAGCCGGACCTGTCGCACCGGATTGTCCCCGTTGGTGTCCACCAGCACCACGCTCTGCCAGGTACCGAGTTGCGGCCTTCCGTCGAGGACCGGCACGGAGAGGGAGGGGCTGACCAGGGCCGGGAGCACGTGATCGGCTCCGTGGCCCGGCGCCCCGTGGCGGTGGCCGTACCGATCGTCCCGGGGTAGCAGCCGGTGGAGGGTCTCCTCGAGATCCCGCTCCGAGCCCGACCCCACCTCCATCAGGGCCAGTCCGGCGGTGGCGTGGGGAGCGAAGACGTGGACCAGTCCGTCCCCCCGGCCGACACAGAACTGACCGACGGCACCGGTCAGGTCGACCACCGTGCGTCCCTCGGTGTCCACGGTGATCACGGTGGAGTCCATGCACCATCTTCGCGCCCCCGGGGGTGGGACCGGCTCCGGCGCGCACCGGAGATCGAGTGGCCTGGTCCGGACCCCGGGTCGATGGGACCTCAGGCCGGAGTCGTGCCCACGGTGGTCTGGCGTCGGGCCCCATCCAGCCATCCGGCCACCTGCTCGGCCGGCATGGGACGTGCGATCAGGGAGCCCTGGGCCACATCACACCCGGTGCCGGCCAGGCCGGCCAGGACGGCCTCGTCCTCGAAGGTCCCGCAGTCGGAAGCGCCTCACGTTCCCGCTGGCTATGGCGGCACGGGTCATCTGGCTGAGGTCCAGCTGCTCGGTGGGGTTGAGCCCGGAGCGGAGGGGCCGGCCGTCCAGAAGGGCTCCACCGCCGTCTGGGCCATCAGGGTCGCTTCCGAGCGTCCCTCGGCCAGACCCCGCCGCTGGGCTTCGGACCGGTAGTTGGCCGCCAGGACCAGTCCCAGCACGACCACGGGGACCAAGATGATTCGGCGTAGACCCCGAAACGTCCGCCACCCGATCGGTGCCAGCGCTCCCGAACTCCGCCCAAAGGTATCGGCCGGTTTCGGGGCCCACTTGACGTCGCCAGGCGCGGCTTGACCAGGGCCAACCCTGTACCAGCGGCAGTCGTCGACGCCTGTGGGCCTACGGTGGTGGCGTGACGGCGCTCCGACGAGGTCGACTGCGAGCGGGCGATGCCGCACCCGTGCGAGGGGAGACGGTCGAGTCCCTGGTCACCGGGGCGGAATTCTCGGTCGAGCAGATCCTCAGCGGGACGCTCGACGCCCCGGTCGAGTACCGGCAGGACCATGACGAATGGGTGGTGGTCCTGACGGGTGGGGCGGTGCTCTTCGTGGACGGTGGGACCATCAGCCTGGCGGCGGGGGAGTGGCTGCTGCTGCCCGGCGGCACATCCCACCGGCTGGACTCGACGGTTCCCGGTACCAGTTGGTTGGCCGTCCGGGGTCCGAGACCGGGATCGACGGTGGCGTCTCCTGGCCCACCCCCTGAGAGCGCTCCCGCCGGGTAGGACCCCAAACCGTCGGCCGGGTAGGGTCCCAACGATGGTGACGGACCGACGGTGCGACTGGGCGGAGAGTTCCGAGGCCATGCGTCGCTACCACGACGACGAGTGGGGTGTTCCGTCCCACGACGACGCCCACCTCTTCGAGATGCTGATCCTCGAAGGGGCCCAGGCCGGCCTGTCGTGGTCGACCATCCTCAACAAGCGGGACAACTACCAGAGGGCCTTCGACGGCTTCGACGTCGCCACCGTGGCCGGGTACGACGAAGGCAAGATCGTGTCCCTGCTGGATGACCCGGGCATCGTGCGGAACCGACTCAAGGTGCGCGGCACGGTGACCAACGCCCGGGCCTATCTGGCCATCGCCGCCGAGCACGGATCGTTCGCCGAGTACCTCTGGGCGTGGGTCGACGGTGCTCCCATCGTCAATCGGCCCCGGACCGTGGCCGACCTGCCCACCCGCACCGAGCTCTCCGATCGGGTGGGGAAGGACCTCAAGCGACGAGGGCTGACCTTCGTGGGTTCCACCATCATCTACTCCTATCTCCAGGCCGTCGGAGTGATCGACGACCACCTGGTGCGCTGTCCCTCCAAGCGGCACCGTCCTTGATCGGTCCCTGATCCATCGATCACGGTTCCCTCACACCTGTCCTTTAGACCAGCGCCATGCGGGTACCCCGACGGTCCACCGGTGCGGCGGCGACCGTGGCGCTCGTCGTCGCCCTGATGGCGACGGCGTGCACCGGTGCATCGGCGTCGTCGGCGACCCGTTCTGTCGCAGGCACCGGGGCATGGAGCCGGTCGGATCCGCCCACCGGGTCATCGACGAAGACCATCTCCTCGGGTGGGGTGAAGCGAACCTTCGAGCTCGACGTGCCTCCCTCGCTCCCCGACGGCACCGCCGCTCCCCTGGTGGTCATGCTCCACGGCGGCTACGGCAGCGGGACCCAGGCCGAGCACTCCTACGGATGGGACGCCGCCGCCGATCGGCACCACTTCGTCGTGGCCTACCCCGACGGCCTCGGCCGGGCCTGGGACGCTGGTGGCGGCTGCTGCGGCCAACCCGGGCGGGACCACGTGGACGACGTGGCCTTCATCACCGCCGTGGTCGCCGACATCGGTGGTCTCCTTCCTGTCAATCCGAATCGCATCTACGCCACCGGGATCTCCAACGGAGGCATGATGGACGAACGGTTGGCCTGTGACACTGACCTCTTCGCCGCCATCGGCCCCGACTCGGCCA
Source organism: Acidimicrobiales bacterium (assembly GCA_038210245.1). Classification (GTDB taxonomy): domain Bacteria; phylum Actinomycetota; class Acidimicrobiia; order Acidimicrobiales; family RAAP-2; genus Bog-756. Next base: position 9,969 of record JBBQWW010000045.1, on the reverse strand, counting down.
CCCGGCTGGGCCCGTGTCCCCACCCGGCACCGATCTCGGTGATCCAGATCCACGGCACCGCCGACACCAAGGTCCCCTACCTCGGGGGCCAGGGGGACGGCAGCGCCGCCATCGACGGACCATCGGTGCCCAGTGTCGTGGCCGGTTGGCGCACGACCGATGGTTGCCCGGCGCCCGAGGCCACCGTGTCCGGCCCGGTGAGTAGGTCGGTGGCCTCGTGTCCCTCCGGCCGGTCGGTCGAACTCATCGCCATCGCCGGGGCCGGGCACCAGTGGCCCGGCTCCCCGCTCATCCGCTACGCCAACTCCTGTTGGGAGCCGACCCCCCCTCCCGGGCCCTCGACGCCACCGGTACCATCTGGACGTTCTTCGCCGCGCATCCGAAGGCGCCCTCGAGCTGAGGCGGCTGGCCCGGCACCGGCCTCGGGCCACCAGGGGTCCGACCGGCGGGAGGGCCCACCCGGTGTCGTGGGGAGTAGACCGGGGAGATGAGGCTCAACCGGGACCGCTGCTTCGACTACCTGCTCGGTGCCGACCACGGGGTACTCGGGACAGTCCACGTGCAGCGGGGTGTCGACGCCGTCCCGGCCTGCTTCGCCGTGGTGGGCACGGTGGTGGGCGTGCCCGTCGATGAGGTGAAGCCGAAGTCATCGTCGCCGCTGCAGCGGGTGCGGAACCTCGATGCCGACTCCCGGGCCGTCCTGCTGTGTGATCACTGGGACCCGGTGGACTGGACCAGGCTGTGGTGGGTGCGTGCGTCCCTGGAGCGGGCGAGCGTGGACCCTGCCGTTCGGGATCAGCTCGGGCACCGGTTGGCCGAGAAGTATCCCCAGTACCGGGACCTCCCCTTCATCGACCTGTTGACCTTCAGGATCACGGAACTGACCGGTTGGTCCGGGGGTTCGACCTCCGAGGGGTGATCCGGCCATGGGGCCGGCACACGTGTCGGGACCGGGGCGGGCCCTGACCCTCAGCGGAACCGCCCCGGATCGAAGAGGGTGAGATCGAGAGACGGTGCCTGCCCAGTGGCCAGATCGGCTACCACCTCGCCGATGACCGGGACGAACTTGAATCCGTGTCCGGAGAAGCCGGCCGCCACGGTGACCCGTCCGTCGGTGCCGTCGACGGGACCCACCACGAAGTGGCGGTCAGGGGTCATGGTGTACATGCAGGCCGTGCCCGAGAGCCATCGACCGGCCAGGTCGGGGAGCCGGTCGGCCAGGACCTCTCGGAGGGTCTCGGCCTCGGCGGCCAGGACCTCCCGATGGAGGTGGTCCGGATCCGCCGCGTCGGCGGGCCCGGCGTGGTGGAAGAAGGCCACCTTGGCCCCCCGACCGTCACCGAGGGCCGGGAAGCCGTAGAACTCGGCCCCGGGCTCGTACTCCCACAGGTACACCGGGTGGCGGCCGAGGGCGAACGGGCCGGGGTCGCCGGAGGGCAGGAACCAGTGCAGGACCTGCCGCTCGACGGTCAAGGGAGGGTCGAGCAGACCCCGGGGGGCGAGCACCCGGCCGGACCAGGGGCCGGCACACACCACCAGGTGGTCGGCGGTGACCGTTCCGGACGACGTCTCGAGAACGACGCCCGACCCGCGTAGCTCCCACCCCCGGACCACGGTGTCGAACTCGAGGGTGGCCCCGGCCGCGGCGGCCAGTCCGAGGTGGGCGGTCACGGTGGCCTCCGGATCGACGAATCCGGCGTCGGGCTCGAACACGGCCAGGTCGTCGGGTCCCAGGCGGAAGGTCGGAAATCGGCGGGCCACGGCATCAGGACCGAGCACGTGGTGGGGGAGGTCCCAGGCTTCGGCACTGGCCACCGTGCCGGACACCACCGCACCGCCCGAGGGCCCGATCATCAGCCCTCCGGTCCTGATCAGCGAGGGCCGGCCGGCCAGACGCCCGAGCTCCTCCCACAGCTCGTAGGACCGGAGCAGGAGCGGGACGTAGCGAGGGTCCTCGTAGTAGGCCCGGCGGACCAGCCGGGAGGCGCCATGGCTGGACCCACGGGCGTGAGCTGGCCCGAACTGCTCCACCCCCACGACCCGATGGCCCCGGCGGGCCAGCTGCCACGCCACCGCCGAACCCATTCCGCCCAGTCCGATGATGGCCACGTCGCGGCCCGACCGGCCCGTCGAGGTCACGAGGGATCGGGGGGCTGGTCCCAGCGGGTCCGGCCCGACAGATGCTCCCACGCCGTCCAGGCCAGCAGTCCGGCCATGCTGGCCATGGCCGCTCCGGTGCGGACCTCACCGGAGTCCACGTCCCACGATTCGCAGGCCAGGCCGTGGTCGAGGGGCAGTCCGGCCAACTGGGTGAGGGGGTCCCCTTCAACCGGGTCACGGTCGAGGAGCCGATTGGCCAGGTCGAATCCGGAAGGATGGGGGAAGTGGGCGGCACCGGCTCCGGGGTAGGGGCCCGAGTAGTGGTAGGGGCTTCCTTCGACGAGCCACCTCCGGGTGGCGGCCTGCACGGGGTCGTCGAGGTCACCGACGCCCCAGTACGGCAGGGTTCGGAGGCCGAGCGGCGGCTCGTCCCGGAACTCGGGTGCACCCTCGGAGTCGCAGGCCCACGCCCACATCGGGCCGTCCGGTCCCGCCACGACGAGATGCTCGACCAGGGCGGCCCGGATGGCAGCGGCCCGGGTCCGGAGCCCGGAGGCCTGGGCGCGGACCTCGTCCGGGGCGGGCCCACCGGCCGGGCCCGAGGAGGCGGTGGCCTCGAGGAGCCAGGCCCGGGCGTCGCAGGCCGCCGCCCACAGGGCGTTGGCCGTGGTCACGTAGGGGAAGTCGGTGGGATCGTCAGTAGGGAGCAGGAACGTCCCGTACAGCGCCCACGACGGGTGCCGCCACGGCTCCACCAAGGCCACCAGCCCGTCGAGCACGGTGCGGACGTCCGGCTCGCTCAGCACACTGGCGTCACCGGTGTGGCGGACATACCGCCAGACGGCCAGGATGGGGGCGGCGGCCTGGTCCAGTTCGAACCCGGGGTAGAGGGAGGTGCCGTTGAGGTAGAGCGCATGGTCCGATGCCCGGGTACCCGCCGTGGCCAGTGAGGCCACCAGCACCCGCCGGGCCCGTTCGGGGTCGGTGAGCAGCAAGGCCGGGAACGTCCAGCAGTAGGCATCGCGACTCCAGAAGGCGGCGGCCACGTAGTAGCGCCGGCTCCTCGACGTCACCAGCACCGGCCGCCCGGTGTCGAGGCAGTCGCCCTGGGCGTAGAAGTAGTTGAAGAAGAGGTTGGAGTTGACCCGCTCGGCCAGACCGTGGCGGCCACCGTCGGCAACCGGAAGGGCCCGGCGGTCCAGCCACTCGACAGACGTGCTCCACAGGTCCTCGAACCCGCGTCGGCGGAGATGGAGGGCGGTGGTGGCCGCCCCATCGGGCTCGGTGGCCACGCCCACGAAGAGCTCGACGGCGAAGGCCTCCCCGGCCCCGACATCCCGGTGGGCCCAGGCGTTCCAGATCGGGGCCACGCCGTCGGACGTCAGGTGGACACCGTCCCCACCCTGCCAGCCGATGGAGAGGAGAGGCAGACCGGACTGCAGGGTGACGGTCCTGGTACCCGTCCAGGCATCGTCACCCCCCACGGGCACGCCGTCGATGGGCTTGGAGCGGAGATGGGTGACCGTCGTAGCGCTCCACCGGCCCGACCAACCCAGTCCGACCCGGGTCGGTTCGGTTCCTGAATTCCGGTACTCGAGCCGGAGGGCCACCCCCCGTTCTCCGCCGTACTCGTCGACGGGGGCGCAGATCCGACCCTCGAGCACCCCGGTCGGGCCCGGGCAGGTGAAGACGGGCAGCCATGAGGACGCCCGACGCCAGTGGAGGGCTGTGGGGCCTCCCAGGGTCACCGGCTGCCCGTCGATCTCCAGGCGAGGTCGGATCAGCGCGTCGGTGGCCGGCTGGCCGTCGGCCACCGACGCGTGACCGGCGGAACCGGAAGGCCAGGACCCGGCCGCCTCCACCAGGCCCAGCGACCGCTCGATGAGGGCACCGAGCGAGTGGACGGAGCCGTCGCTGCCGTCCACCTCGTCCAGCGAGATCCACAGGTTTCCGGCGGGCACCCGCTGGGCCCGGTCCTCGACCTCGGGTGCGTAGGTGGTCAGGGGTGACCGTCGGGGCGCGGGGATACTCACAGTGGGCCGGTCCCGCCGGCGGGCCGGCGGAGGAGGCGGGCCGCATTGCCGGCGAACACCAGATGGCGGTCGGCGGACGACAGGCCCAGCCGCTCGACGATCTCGATCTGGCTGTCGTAGTAGGTGTGGACGAGGCCCCGGGGGAAGTGGGCGGAGTCCGAGCCGAACAGCACCCGTTCCGGGCCCACGGTGTCGAGGAACTTGGCGAACAGGTCGGCGACGGTCAGCGGATAGGGCATCCACCGGACCCACTCGTTGTTGCCCGACGAGTCGACGTGAACATTGCGACAGGCCCAGGCCAGCTGGAGGAGTTCGGCCGGATAGCTGCATCCGAAGTGGGGGACCACGAAGGGCACCTCGGGGAACGCCTTGGCCACCGGGTGCAGGATGAGCGGATCCATGTTCACATGGGCCGCCGTCCCGCCGCCACCGTCCAGCGTCCCGAAGTGGATCAGGACGGGGATGCCCAGCTCTTCGGCCACCTCCCACAGCGGATAGAGCTGGTCGTCGTCGATGGCGCCGTCGATGGCCGGGGCCAGCACCTTGTAACCGCTCAGGCCATCCTCGGTCACCGCCCGACGCAGCTCCTCCACCGCCCCGGGGCTGAAGGGGTCGTGGTGGGCGAACCCCACCATCCGTGGGTGGTCGGCGATGGCCCGGGCCAGCGTGCGGTTGCCCCCACCGGTGACGAAGACCACGGCCTCGAGGCCGGCCCCTTCGATCTCCTCGGACCACCGCCGGGCCTGCACGTCGGCCGGCGGTTCGTGCTCCTCGGGGAAGGGGAAGCCGTAGGCCGTCCACCACTCCTCTTGGTAGCGACGCCAGCTGTCCTGCAGAAGGGCCGCCTTGCGCTCGCCGTGCCTCTGGCGATACCGGAACTCAGCCGGCGGGGGGTGCTCGTCGGGTACGGGAAAGTGGGTGTGGAAGTCGATGATGGGAAAGCCCCAACGGCTCACACGCATGCCGTCGGGCGGCGGGGTGTCGAGCCGGTGGGCATCAGGCACCGGCTGGCTCTCCCCACCGGTCGAACCGCCCGGCCGGGTCGTGGACGACCCGACCGGCGAGCACGGTGGCCAGGACGGAGACGGCCCCGATCCGGTCCGACTCCACAGTGGTGGGGTCGTCGTCCAGCACCACCAGGTCGGCCGAGAGCCGAGGGGCGAGGGTGCCCCACCGCCCCTCACCGTGGGCGGCCCGGGCCCCACCCACGGTGTAGGCGGCCAAGGCCTCCCCGGCCGTCAGCCGCTCGCCGGCACCGAAGACCGCGCCTCCCGCCGTGGTCCGTTCCACCATGGCCTGCATGCCGGGCAGGGGTGACCCCGCCGCCACCGGGCGGTCGGAGCTGGCCACCAGGTCGACCCCGACATCCATCAGGCTCCGGGTGCGGAAGTAGTCCTCGGCCCCCGGACGACCGTCGAACATCTGGAGGAGGGGGTCCCCGAAGTCCTCGACGAACAGGGGCTGGGTGACCACGCTCATCCCCTTGGCGGCCAGGCGAACCATCTGGTCGGGGCGGATCATCACCCCGTGCTCGATCCGGTGGCGTGGGGCGATCCCGGCCCGGGCCGGGTAGGGACCACCCCGTTCAGCTTCGTCGAGGGCGTCCAGCACCAGGTCCACGGCCGCGTCCCCGATGGCGTGGGCGGCCACCTGCCAGCCGGCCCGGTGGGCGTCGACGATCGACCGGCGCAGCAGGGCCGGATCGTTGTCGAAGCCGCCCCGCACCTCACCGTCCGGCCCGGTGGTGGCGGCGGTGTGGCCCAGCCCCGAGCCGTCCACCCACACCTTCATGGCACCGAGGGAGAGCCACTCGTCGCCGAAGCCGGTCCGCAGGCCCAGGTCGAGTCCGGTGGACATCTTGTCGTCGGTGTGGGACACGAGCGGGTGGAAGAGCTCGTTGTAGGCCATGACCTGGGCGCGTGTGTGCAGCCGACCGGTGTCCCGGGCCAGCAGGTAGGCGGCCAGCTCGACGGGGGTGTGGTCGGTACCGGTGGAGCCGATGCCCGCATCGGTGAACCCGGTGATGCCCTCGGTCAGGTAGCGGGCCGTGGCCCGATCGATGGACTGGGCCAGTCGCTCGAGGGACGACGGACCCACGTGGTCCTTGACCAGGTCCATGGCCGCCTCCTCGATCCGCCCGGTGGGCCGCCCTCCGGCGTCCACCTCCACCCGACCGCGGGCCGAGGGCCCGAGGGCGCCGGTGATGCCGACGGCGTCGAGGACGGCGCTGCTGACCACACAGGAGTGGCCGGACCGGTGGGTGAGCCACACCGGTCGTCCCCGGCCGGCCCGGTCCAGCTCGTCGCGGCTGGGTTCGTCCCCCGCCTCCATGCCACCACCCAACCCGAACCCGATGACCCACTCATCGGCCCCGAGGCCGTCGGCGTAGGCGGCCACCGCCTCGAGCGTGGCCGGGCGCCCCGAGTGGTGATGGAGGTTGAGGGAGACCAACTCCAGCCCGAACGACGTGGTGTGGCAGTGGGCATCGTGGAACCCGGGCGCCATCACGGCTCCGTCCAGATCCACCTCGGCCCGGGCCCGGGAGCCCTCCAACTGCTCGTCCAGCCCCACGATCTGGCCGTTCCAGATCCCGATGGCCGAGGCGCGGGGACGTCGGGGGTCCACGGTCAGGATGCGGGCGTTCCGGACGATCAGGTCCAGCATCATCGAGACGGCCATCGACGAAGGACCCGAGGCCGGCCCACGACCGGGACCGACCGGGAAGGGTCGACCGGTCCGGGCACGGTACGGGGCGTCATCGGGGCTGCTCGGGGGAGAGTTTCACGCTGGGGGGTAACTTAACGGGACTGCCCGCCCGGCACCCGGGGCCCCGCCCGCCGGCCCACCACCGGACGGGTGCCTGTCCGGGTGCCGTTCCACTGTTGCCCGGGAGGAGGGGACCCCATGTGTGACTCGATGGTGACCATCACCGATGATGGGGTCCTCTTCGCCAAGACCAGCGACCGGGACCCCAACGAGGCCCAGGCCCTCGAGTGGGTCCCGTCGGCTGACCACTCGGCCGGTGACCGGGTGTCGTGCACGTGGATCGATGTGCCCCAGGTGGATCACACCAACGCCCTGCTCCTGTCTCGACCCTGGTGGATGTGGGGCGCCGAGATGGGGGCCAACGAACACGGCGTGGTCATCGGCAACGAGGCCGTGTTCACCACGGCCGAGCCCGGGGAGAAGGCCCTCTTGGGCATGGACCTGCTCCGACTGGCGCTGGAGCGGGCCCCTACCGCCGAGGAGGCCGTCTCGGTCATGGTGGAGCTCCTCGAACGGCACGGGCAAGGGGGCCCGTGCAGCTACGAGCCGAGCGGCTTCACCTACGACAACAGCTTTCTGGTGGCCGACCCGAGTACGGCTTTCGTACTGGAGACGGCGGGATCCCGGTGGGCCACCGAGGTGGTGACCGGTCCGGGACGGAGCATCTCCAACGGGCTGACCATCCCGGCCTTCGCCCGGGCCCACCGGCGTGGCCTGCGGACCTGGGTGTCGTCAGCCGCGACCCGCCGGGCCACCACCGAGCCCCTGGCCTGCCGGGCCGAAGGGCCGGCCGACCTGATGGAAGCCCTCCGCAGCCACGGAGACTCCGCCTCCCCCCGGTGGTCCACCGTCCACGGCGGGCTCGGGGCCCCGTGCGTCCATGCCGGGGGACTGGTGGCCTCGAGCCAGACCACGGCGTCGTGGGTGTCCGACCTGCGCCATGGGATCCGGCACTGGGCCACCGGCACCGCGGCGCCGTGCACCTCGCTGTTCAAGCCGGTGGACGTGGGGGTGCCGCTGGATCTCGGGCCGCCCCCCACCAACACCTTCGACCCCGGGGTTCTCTGGTGGCGCCACGAGCTCCTGCACCGGGCCACCATGTCGGCCCACTCCACCCTGATGCCCCGCTACCGGTACGCTCGGGACCGCACCGAGGCGCGGTGGATGGCCGACTCACCGACCTCGGCGTCGGCCTTCGGCGAGGCCGAGCGGCTGGAGCGGCGGTGGCTGTCCGACGTGGCCGCAGCCCACCTCCCCGACAACCGTCCGACGTGGGTCCGCCGGTCCTCCAAGTCCGTCGACCGGGCCGCCGGGATCGACCGGGCCGCCGACATCGACAAGGAGCTGCACTCGTGAGCACAACCCAGGTAGTGGTAATCGGAGCCGGGCTCTCGGGTCTGGCCGCCGCCCGACGGCTTGAGGCCGCCGGGGTGGAGTCGATCGTGCTCGAGGCCCGGGACCGGGTCGGAGGTCGCACCGAGGGGGGTCACACCGAGGGTGGGACGCCGGTGGAGCTCGGGGGCCAGTGGCTCGGCCCCACCCAGACCCGAATGTACGCCCTGGTCGAGGAGTTGGGACTCGAGACGTTCCCCACCTACAACACCGGAAAGCACGTAGTGCAGCTGGGGGGGAAGCAGAGCCGGATGGCCTCCAAGCGGGGGGCGGTGCCCAAGCTCAACCCGTTCGTGCTCGCCGACCTGCTCCAGGGCATGACCCGGTTCAAACGGCTGGCGGGAACGGTCCCGCTGGACCAGCCCTGGACCGCTCCGGACGCCCGGGCCCTCGACAACCAGACCTTCGAGACCTGGATCCGCCGGAATCTGCGCACCGAGACGGGCCGGGCCTACTTCCGGGTGGCCACCGAAGCGGTCTTCTCGGCCGAGAGCGGCAACCTCTCGGCCCTCCACGCCCTGTTCTACGCCCACTCCGGCACCGACCTCGAGGGACTCCTGAGCACCGACCGGGGGGCCCAGCAGGACCGGATCGTGGGTGGCTCCATCCGGATCACTGAGACCATGGCCGACGCCCTCGGAGACCGGGTTCGACTGGACCACCCGGTCCGCCGCATCGAGCAAGGGGACGGCGGGGTGTCGGTCACCACGCGGGACGGCGAGGTGTTCCGGGGCGACCGGGTCATCGTCACCCTCCCGCCCACCCTGGCCGGTCGGCTCGAGTACCAGCCCATCCTCCCGCCCTGGCGCGATCAGCTGACCCAGCGCCTACCGGCCGGCTCGGTGATCAAGCTCTATGCCGTCTACGAGGAGCCGTTCTGGCGGAGCGATGGTCTCACCGGCCAGGCCGCTTCGGACGAGGGGCCCGTCAAGGTGACCTTCGACAACTCCCCGCCTGAAGGCACCCCCGGCGTGCTGATGGGGTTCATGGAGGCCAACGACGGGCGCCAGGCCTCGCACCTCACCCTGGAGGAGCGCCGACGGGCCGCCATGGCGTGCTTCGTCCGCTACTTCGGGCCCCAGGCGGCTCACCCCATCGAGTACCTCGAGCGGGACTGGACGGCCGAGGAGTTCAGCCGGGGCTGTTACGGGGCCCACTTCACCCCTGGGGTCTGGGGGGACTTCGGGCCCGCCCTCACCGAGCCGGTGGGCCGGCTGCACTGGGCCGGAGCCGAGTGCAGCTCAGTCTGGAACGGCTACATGGAAGGGGCGGTCCGCTCGGGCGAGCAGACGGCCGACGACGTGCTGGCCGTACTGGGCTGAACCCGAGGGCTAGCCGATCTGCCCGACTAGGTCCACCAATCGGGCCAGTTCCCCCTCGGTGTTGTAGTAGTGCGGCGAGGCCCGGACCTTGGAGACGGGGTTGGGGGCCACCATGTCCAGCCGGGCCCAGGGGGCGTCGCTGACCCCGAGGTTGATGCCCACCGCCGAGGCCCTCCCCGTCACCTCGGTCGGATCGTGGCCGGCCACGGTGAAGGTCACGATGCCGGCTCGGTGGGTGCCCCCGTCGTGGACCTCCACCCCGGGGAGCGAGGTCAGGTCGTGCCGGAGCTGCTCGGCCAGCGCCCCCACCCGGGCGGCGAAGGCGTCGAGGCCCAGGCGGAGGGCGTGGTCGATGG
>JBBQWW010000044.1:0-29417 GCA_038210245.1 Acidimicrobiales bacterium | reverse complement strand
TCGCACGAGTCGGCAGCCGTCCGCTCGGTCCAGCTGGTGGGCCTCGGCTCCCGCCTGGCCCTGCTGGTGGTGGTCCTGGCCGACGGGGCGGTCCAGAAGCAGTCCATCGAGTTCACCGACGACGTTGACGAGGCCAGCCTGGCCGACGCCGCCGCCCGCCTGGCCGCCCACGCCCTGGGCCTGCCCCTCACCCAGGTGACGGCCACCGCCGCCGGGACCGGGGACCCGGCCACCGACGCCGTGGTCTCCGCCGCCTTGGCCGGGCTGCACGCCCTCGGCCGGGTGGACGGCGCCGAGCAGCTCTTCGTCGGAGGGTCGTCGCGCATGGCGGCGGCCTTCGACGCCGTGGACACGGTCCGGTCGGTGCTGACCATCTTGGAGCAGCAGCTGGTGGTGGTCACCCTGCTGCGCGACATCCTCGACACCGGCCTGTCGGTGGCCATCGGGACCGAGCACGGGGTGGAGCCGCTGGCGTCGTGCGCCATCGTGGTCATGCCGGTGTCAGTGGATGGCGTGGAGGCCGGGACCATCGGGTTGCTCGGCCCCACCCGCATGAACTACCCCCTGGCGCTGGCCGCGGCCCGCGTGGTGGGGGACGGGTTGAGCCGCCGGCTCAGCGAACCCGGACGATGAGGACGAAAGGGAAGGGGACCGGGTCGTGACCACCGCCGACCTCTATGAGGTGCTGGGCGTCCGCCGCGACGCCTCCGACGACGATCTCAAGCGGGCCTACCGGGCCAAGGCCCGGGAGTTCCACCCCGATGCCAACCAGGGCGACTCCGACACCTCCGAGCAGTTCAAGGAGGTCAGCCTGGCCTATGAGGTCCTGAAGGACCCGGACCGCCGGGCCCAGTACGACCGCTACGGGGCCGAGGGCGTCTTCGGACCCGCCGCCGCCGGTGCCGCCGGCGACCCCTTCGGGGGCGGTCTGGGCGACCTTTTCGACGCCTTCTTCAACGGCATGGGAGGTACCGGCGGCCGCGGCCGCCGAACCGGTCCGATGCCCGGGCCCGACGCCGAGATGGTCCTGCGGCTGAGCTTCCGAGAGGCCGTCTTTGGGGTCCAACGGGAGGTGGACGTGCAGACCCCGGTGCACTGCGACACCTGCGAGGGGTCGGGGGCCCAGCCGGGGACCAGCGCCGTGCGCTGTCCCGAGTGCCAGGGCGCGGGCGAACTGCGCCGGGTGCGCCAGTCCATCCTGGGCCAGGTCATCACCGCCGTGCCCTGTCCGCGCTGTCAGGGCACCGGCGAGTTCATCCAGACCCCCTGTGCCGACTGCCGGGGCGAGGGGCGGAGGAACGAGTCGCGCACGCTCACCGTCGACATCCCCGGGGGTGTCGACGAGGGTTCGACCCTGCGGCTGGCCGGACACGGCCCGGCCGGCTTCCGGGGTGGTCCGAACGGCGCCCTCTTCGTCCATCTCACCGTGGAGCCCGACCCCACCTTCGAGCGCTCCGGCGTCGACCTGCACGCCGCCGCCCACGTGCCCGTGACCCTGGCCGCCCTGGGCGGGAGCGTCACCTTCGACACCCTGGACGACGCCCGGGAGCTGGCCATCACGGCCGGCACCCAGTCCGGCACCATCCTCACCATCAAGGGCCTGGGTGTGCCCAAGATCCGCGGCCGCGGCCGAGGGGACCTCTACGTGCACGTCCAGGTGGACACGCCCACGGGGCTCGACGACGGCCAACGCGACCTGCTGGCCTCGCTGGCCGAGGCACGCGGCGAGCACCTGGGCGATGCGCCGCAGGGCGAAGGGATCTTCTCCAAGCTGCGCTCCGCGCTCAGCTGAGGTGGCGCCGGACGCGGCGCCGTCCGAGCCCGATCCTGCGCTGGTGGCGGCGGCGGCCATGGTCTTCGTGGCCGACCCGGCCGCACCGATCCTCACGCAGGGTGATGCCCATCATCTCTTCGACGTCCTGCGCCTCCGACCGGGCGAATCGGTGGTGGTCTCGGACGGCTCGGGATCCTGGTCGGCCTGCCGGGTGGCACCGGGCACCGGAGGGCGCGCCTGGCGGGGGGCCGACCCCGCCGGACTGCTGGTACCCGACGGGACCGTGACCCGACAGACCCGGCCCACTCCCGGTATCACCGTGGCCTTCGCTCCGACCAAGGGCGACCGGCCCGAGTGGGTGGTCCAGAAGCTGACTGAGTTGGGGGTGGACCGGATCGTGCCCATCCGCACCTCCCGCTCGGTGGTCCGCTGGGACGGCGAGCGGGGGGAGCGCGCCGTGGCCAAGCTGGCCCGGGTGGCCCGCGAGGCGGCCGCCCAGTGCCGTCGGACCTGGCTGCCCGGGGTGGATCCGGTCACCACGCTGGAGGGGCTGGCCGCCGCCGTGGGCCCGGAGCTGGTGCTGGCCCGACCCGGTGGCTCCCCGCCCTCCCTGGCCCGAACGGTGGTGGCGGTGGGTCCTGAGGGGGGGTGGGATCCCGATGAGGAGGCCCGTTTCGGCCCGGGCGTGGGGCTCGGTCCCACGGTCCTACGGGCCGAAACCGCAGCCGTCGCCGCTGGCACCCTCCTGTGTGGCCTCCGCTCCGGTTTGATCGGACCGCTTGCGTAACCACGCTCCGTGAGGGAAACTAGTCGTGGGAGGCAGGGAGTCCTGTTAGGGAGGACGATCGTAGGGATCCGCATGGCGGAGTCCGTGGTCAGTTGACAGACATGCACCTGCGTCACATTGGCAGAGCCGGAGCTCGGGGGGCGATCGGTGGAGAGGAGCGGAGGTGCAGATGTCGGTGATTGACAAGAGTGTCGATGTACTGGATGAGGACGAGCAGGAGGAGGCGGCCCGGGTCGCTTACGCCCGTGCCGTCGGAGCCAGGCTGAGGACCATGCGCAAGCAGATGCGTCTGTCCCTGCAGGCCGTCGAGGCCATGTCCGAGCAGGAGTTCAAGGCGTCGGTGCTGGGTGCCTACGAACGGGGCGAGCGGGCCATCTCTGTGCCCCGGCTCCAGCGACTGGCCAAGCTCTACGACGTGCCGGTGGACCAGCTGCTCCCGCCCGACGACGCCACCATGACCCGATGGGGGGCCAGTGGGACCACCGAGGAGATCGTCACCACCTCCGCCCGACGGGCCAACTTGACGGCGTCGGGCACCGAGAAGGTGGCCATCGACCTGACCAAGCTGCATACGGTCAGCGGGCCAGAGCGGGACCTGCTGCGCCGGTTCCTCAGCATGATCCAGGTGCACCGGCAGGACTTCAACGGCCGGATGATCACCATTCGGGCCGAGGACGTCCGGGCCATCGCCTGCCTGTTCGGCGTGACGCCGGACTCCATGGGCACCCGGCTGGACGAGCTCGGACTCCTCGTCACCGTCTGATGGCGGGCCGGGGTACGACGTGACCGATCAGATCCGCTGGCTGAGCACCAAGGACGCCGCCGAGCTGTTGGGAGTGACGCTGCGCAGCCTCTACCGGTTCATCGACGAGGGCGACCTGGTGGCCTACAAGTTCGGTCGTGTCATCCGTCTGCAGGAGACCGACGTGGAGCAGTTCATCCGGGCCAGTCGCATCGCCCCGGGGAGCCTCGAGCACCTCTATCCGGAGATCAAGGGCGCCAGCACCAACGGCAACGGTCGTGCCCATGTGACCCCGGACGGCCTGAGCGCCTCCGAAGACTGACCCACCGGTGCCCGACTGCCTGTTCTGCGGCATCGTGGCCGGGGACATCCCGGCCGAGGTGGTGCGGACCGATGAGCGGACGGTGGCCTTCCGCGACCTCCACCCCCAGGCGCCCACCCACGTCCTGGTGGTGCCCAAGCGGCACCTGGTGAACGCCTCGGTGGTGACCGCTGAGGACGCCGACGACGTGGCTGCCCTGCTAGTGGCGGCCAAGGCCGTGGCCGACGCCGAGGGGATCGGTGGGGCCGACCGGGGGTACCGGCTGGTGTTCAACGTGGGTCCCGATGCTCTCAACTCGGTGGACCACCTCCACCTCCATGTGCTCGGGGGCCGGACGTTCGACTGGCCTCCCGGCTGATCCGTCCCCGACCGTCCGGGCCCGTTCCCCCTGGGTGGGCGGGCCCGTGATCATGGGATCGGGTCCGCTGTCCCGCTGGTAGGGTCGGGGCCAGAGCGCACGTGGCAGGCACCCAGGTCAAAATTCTCGTCCCCGGCAACCATCTCATGGCCGGCCTGCTGGGCCAGCGTGACGAACTGTTGCGGCTCGTCGAGGGAGCCTTCGACGACGTGAGGATCGCCGTGCGGGGCAACGAGATCTCCATCGAAGGAGCCGGCGCCGAGCGGGTGGGCTCGCTGTTCGAGGAGCTGATCATCCTGCTCGAGTCGGGCCAGGGCCTCGACGCCGTCCAGGTGCACCGGACCATCGACATGATGCACGACGACGTCCGACCCTCCGAGGTGCTCACCGCCGAGCTGCTGCGCTCGTCCCGGGGCAAGGCCGTGCGACCCAAGACCGGAGGGCAGAAGCAGTACGCCGATGCCATCGCCGCCAACATCGTGACCTTCGGGATCGGCCCGGCCGGCACGGGCAAGTCCTACCTGGCCGTGGCTCTGGCCGTGCAGGCCCTGCAGGCCCGCCAGGTCAACCGGATCATCCTGACCCGCCCGGCGGTGGAGGCCGGCGAGCGCCTGGGTTTCCTACCCGGCGACCTGATGGCCAAGGTGGACCCCTACCTCCGCCCCCTGTACGACGCCCTGCACGACCTGCTGGAGCCCGAGGGAGCCCAGCGGCTCATCGACCGGGGAGCGGTGGAGGTGGCTCCGTTGGCCTTCATGCGGGGACGGACCCTCAACAACAGTTTCATCATCCTCGACGAGGCCCAGAACACCAGCCCCGAGCAGATGAAGATGTTCCTCACCCGCATCGGGTTCGGGTCCAAGGCCGTCATCACCGGCGACGTCACCCAGGTGGACGTGCCCGGCGGGCGGTCGGGGCTGGTGGGCCTGGAGGCCGTTCTGGGCGGGGTTCCCGACCTGGCCTTCGTTCACCTCAACCAGCGTGACGTGGTCCGTCACCGCATCGTGGCCGACATCGTCGCCGCCTACGAGCGGGGCAAGCCGTCGGACGGCCTGCGTGACCCTTGACATCTACGCGGCCGACGAGCAGGCCGACCATCCCGTCAATGTCGAGCGCTGGTCGTCCTTGGCCCGCTCGGTGCTCGACGCCGAGGGCGTCCTCGCCGACACCGAGGTATCCCTGCTCTTCGTGGACGAGGCGACCATCGCCTCGCTCAACCAGCGCTTCCTCGAGAAGGAGGGTCCGACGGACGTCCTCTCGTTCCCCATCGAGGACGAGTCGGACCGGAGTGGGAGGTCACCGGACGAGGGCGGAACCGGACCGGGCTCGATCGAGGCCGACACCGGTCGACTGGTCCTCCTGGGCGACGTGGTCATCTGCCCGGCGGTGGCCGCCCGCAACGCCGTCGACCATGGGGTCACCTTCGACGACGAGATCGCCCTGCTGGTGGTCCACGGCCTCCTCCACCTGCTCGGGATGGACCATGTGGCCGACGCCGAGGCCGAGCGCATGGAGCACAGGGAGCAGCAGCTCCTGGCCCTGTTCTACCGGGTGGCCACGTGACCGACGCCGGGCCATGACTCCGGCCCCATGATCCGCCCCCTCACCCTGCCCATCGCTGCCACCTTCACCCCGGTCGACGGGGTCCTCCTGGTCGTGGTGGTGGTCCTGCTCGGTATCTCCGCGCTACTGGCCCTGGCCGAGACCAGCCTGGTCCGAACCAGTCGGGCCAAGGCCATGGCCCTGGTCGACGACGGGCGACGCGGGGCCAAGGTGCTGCTGCGCCTGACCGAGAACCCCCAGGGCTTCCTCAACCCGGTCCTCTTGATGGTGCTCATCTGCCAGTTGGTGGTGGCCACGCTGGTGGGCATCCTGGCCGCCGACTGGTTCGGGGCGTGGGGTGTGGTGGCCGCCACGGTCTTCGAGATCGTGGTCATCTTCGTCCTGGGGGAGGCCGTGCCCAAGAACTGGGCCGTGCACCATCCCGAACGGGCCGCCCTGTTCAGTGCGCCGCTCGTCTCGGCCATCGTCCGCTTCTGGCCGGTGCGGATCGTGTCGGGCGCCTTGATCGGACTGGCCAACCTGCTCATCGGCGAGAAGGGCCAGTACCTGGGATCCGCCGTGACCGAGTCCGAGCTCCTGGCCATGGCCGACGTGGCCCTCGAGGGTGACGTGATCGAGACCGAGGAACGGGCCCTCATCCACTCCATTATCGAGTTCGGCGACACTGTGGTGCGTGAGGTGATGGTGCCCCGTCCCGACATGGTGACCATCGGGGCCGACGAGGCGGTCGAGGCGGTCCTCGAGCGCGCCCTCGAGGTCGGGTTCAGTCGGATGCCGGCTGTGGAGCAGCAGGTAGACGACGTGGTGGGCATCGCCTACACCAAGGACATGATCCGGACCGTCCGCCAGGGCCAAGGGGCCGACCCGGTCCGGACCCATCTCCGGACGGCTCGGTTCGTGCCGGAGACCAAGCGGGTGTCCGACCTCATGCGGGAGATGCAGGCCGACCAGTTCCATCAGGCGGTGGTGGTCAACGAGTACGGGGGCATCGCCGGGTTGGTGACCCTGGAGGACCTCATCGAGGAGCTGGTGGGCGAGATCGTGGACGAGTTCGATGTGGAAGAGGCCACCGTCGAACGACTGGACTCGGGCGAGCTGCGGGTGAGTGCCCGCCTACCGCTCGACGAGGTCAATGAGCTCCTCCACGCCGACCTGCCCGACGGGGCCTGGGACACCGTGGGAGGCCTGGTCTTCGACCTCCTGGGCCACGTCCCCGTGGCCGGCGAGTCGGTCGACGTGGGCGGGCTGCGGCTGGTGGCCGACCGTGTCACCGGCCGCCGGATCGAGCGGGTCCGGATCGTGCCCATGGCCGGGCCGGTCTCCGGGGAGGCCCCATGAGCATCTTCCGGTCCGGCTTCGTCGCCGTGGTGGGGCGACCCAATGTCGGGAAGTCGACCCTGGTCAACGCCATGGTCGGCACCAAAGTCACCATCACGTCGCCTCGGCCCAACACCACCCGGGCCCAGGTCCGCGGGGTGCTCAACCGGCCCGATGCCCAGGTGGTCTTCGTGGACACGCCGGGACTGCATAAGCCGCGCACCGCCCTCGGCGAGCGGATGAACGAGTCAGCCACTTCGTCCCTGGACGATGTGGACGTGGTGGTGGCCATGGTGGAGGCCACCGGCGCCGTCGGACCCGGCGACCGGATGGTCCTGACCGCCTCGGCCCACCGGGTCCGCTCGATGGCCCGGGCGGCGGCCCAGGCGCCTGAGGGGGAGTCGGCGGAACCGGGCACCACCGGGGACCCCACCCTGCTGGTGGTGGTGAACAAGATCGACCGGGTAGGGGGTGACGGGGTACTTACCCACCTCACCGCGGTAGCGGGGGTGATCGAGGCCATCGATCACGACGGCGGAGGTGCCCCGGTGCCGGTGGAGTACTTCCCGGTCTCGGCCGCCACCGGCGAGGGTGTCCCTGGCCTGATCGACGCGGTGGTGGAGCGACTGCCCGAGGGCCCGCGCTACTACCCCGAAGGCATGGTCACCGACGTGGCCGAGGCCTTCTGGGTAGCGGATCTAGTGCGTGAGGAGCTGCTCCACCGGGTCGAGGACGAGCTGCCCCACAGCATCGCCTGCCGGGTCACGGAGTGGGAGTGGCCCCGGGTCCGCTGCGAGATCCTGGTGGAGCGGGACTCGCAGAAGGGAATCGTCATCGGCCGGGGCGGGAGCACGCTGAAGGAGGTGGGCACGGCGGTGCGCCAGCAGATGCCACCCGGAGCCTTCCTCGAACTGTTTGTCCGAGTGGAGAAGCGATGGCAGCACCGCGAGGATGCCCTGGACCGGTTGGGTTTTTGAGTTCCGACCCAGGGGGAGTCGGCGCCGCCGTGGGCCACGGCGCTCGAACCCTAGAGCTGGGTCGGCCGCTCGTGCGGGCTGGTGCCCTGCCGGCGGGTGAGCTGGATCAGCGCCCGCAGCCCGGCCACCGGATCGTGACGGGCCACGAAGACCGCGTAGCGCCCGGCGTCAGCCAGGTGGCCCTGCCGGGCCTCGTGAAGGGCCGAGCGGACCATGGTGTCGGTCCAGTAGCGGCGGGACCGGCGTAAGCCGGTCTCCAGGTCCTCGAGCACCTCGTCCTCGCCCAGCCGGGTGGACCACCACCGCTGCACCCACAGGGCCCGCCGCGAGGCCAGGGCGGCGCCGCGCAGGTCGCCGGACTCGTTGTCCCCGTGGCGGCGGTAGCGGACCAGGGCCTCGGGGACCAGCACAAAGGCCCCCACCCGGGCCAGGCGGTAGATCATGTCGAGGTCCTCGCCGGGGGGGAGCATGGGGTGGAACATGCCCACCCGGTCGATGGCCCAACGGGCCACCAGCAGGGTGGGGATGGGGGCGACGGCGTCGTTCCGGATGAAGGCCCGAAAGTCGCCGGTCTGAAGGGAGGTGCCCCCCGTGGCCTCCCCGTGTTCGTCGATGATGGTCATCTGGCAGAAGGCGGCGGCGGCGTCGGGCCGTGCCTCCAGCGCCGCCACCTGGCGGGCCAACCGCTCCGGCTCCCAGAGGTCGTCGTCGTCCAGGAAGGCCAGGTACGCGCCACGGCTCCGGGAGAACCCGATGTTCCGGGCCACGCTGACCCCCGCGTTGGCCTGATGGATCACCACCACGTCGGGGATGGCGGCCACGGCGGCCTCCACGGCGTCGGGGTCCGGCGACCCGTCGTCCACCAGGATCAGCTCCCAGGTGGGGTAGGTCTGGGCCTCGAGGGACGCCAGGGTGGCATCCAGAAAGGGTCCGTTCCGGTTGGTAGCCAGGATCACACTGACCAGTGGGTCATCGCTCACCGAACGCTCCCGCCCGACGAGTGGGAGAGGATGCTCACACCAGCGGCGGCGGACGCCACCGCTGGTGTGCTCAGGTGGCCCATGGGAAGCCCATGGTAGCCAGGGGCCGGCCCGGATCGGCGCCGTCCCGCTGCTCTCGCCGGGCCGGGTACCGCCCGTACCTACCTCGGGTCAGGTGGCCGCGGCGATCTGCTCGAGGAAGGCCACCACCTCGTCGCGACTCACCGTCCGCTTCATGGGGGGGACCCGAGCCAGGAGCGCCCCCCGGTAGCGGGCCGTGGCCAGCCGGCTGTCGAGCACCGCCACCACGCCGCGGTCGTGGGCCGAACGGATCAGGCGTCCCGCCCCCTGGGCGAGCAGGGTGCCGGCCCGGGGGAGATCGACGGCGCTGAATGCCCCCGCCCCGGCGCGCTCCCGACGGGCCTGCAGGACCGGCTCGTCGGGTCGAGGGAACGGGATCCGGTCCACGGTCACCAGGCTGAGGGTGGGTCCGGGCACGTCCACTCCCTGCCAGTAGCCCAGCGTGGCGAACAGGCACGTGGCCTCGTCGGAGCGGAACGCCTCGACCAGGGCCGGCTTGGGCAGGTCGGACTGAGCCAGTATGGGGACGTCCAGTCGGTCCCTCAGGGCCTCGACGGCGGCGTGCATGGCGCGCCAGCTGGTGAACAGGGCCAGGGTCCTGCCCCCCGCTGCGGTGATCAGGACCTCCAACTCGTCGTGGAGGGCCGGCTCGGCCTCGGGGCTCCGACGGTCGGGGAGGGAGTGGGCCACGTACAGCAAGGCGTTGGCGCGGTAGTCGAACGGGCTCCCGACATCCTGCTCGTCACACCGGCCGGCCGGGAGGCCCAGCCGCTCGGGCAGGCCGATGGGCACGGTGGCCGAGGTGAGCACGCCGGTCACCGTCCCCCACAGCTGCTCGGTCAGGAGCGGGCCGACGTCGATGGGCGATACCCGCAGGCTCGGGGCCCGTGCCCCGCCGTCCACCCACGCCACCTCGTCGTCGGTGAGGGAGGCCAGACGGGCCAGGTCGGCGGCCAGGTGGCCGGCGGCCAGCAGCGCCCGATCACGACGGGCCCGCTCCGGGCCCGGCTCGTCGTCGCCGGCCAGCCGCTCGGCGTGGCGCAGCTGGTCGATCAGGCGACCCACCCGACCCACGGCCAGGGCGACCACCTGGTCCAGGTCCGGGTCGCCGGAGGGCGCGGCGGTCAGCGGAGGGGGACGCGGCGCGGCTACTGGCTCCTCGAGTCCGAGATCGAGACCCTGGGGCTCGGCCGTCGGCTCGTCGGGGGCCTCCTCGGCGGTCGGTGGCCCAGCTCCCACCAGAGTGTGACGGGCGACGCGCTGACCGGCCAGAGGGCGGAGCACCCGGTGGAGCAGGTCGCCGATGGCGGCCACGCCCTCGGTGGTGTCTATGGCTGCAGACGAGCCCGGGTCGAGCAGAGGACGGGTGGTGGCAGCCAGGGCCCGAAAGCGACCAGGGCCGATCTCCACACCGAGGCAGTCGGTCATCACCTCCTCCACCTCATGGGCCTCGTCGAACACCACCACCTGATGGGGCGGGAGCACGGCACCCCCGCTGGCCAGGTGGGCTCCGTACAGGTGGGTGTTGACCACCACCACGTCGGCCTCGGCCGCCTTGGCCCGGGCCGCCTCGGCGAAGCACTCGCGTCCCGACGGGCACCGGAACGCCCCCGGGCACTCACGGGCCGTGGTCGAGACCATGGCCCACGCCCGGAAGTGGGGCTCGAACTCGAGCTCGGACCGGTCTCCGGTGGTGGTGTCGTCGGCCCACCGGACCAGACGCCGGACCTGCTCGCCGAGCCGACCCACCTCGGCGGGGTCGTCGGGTACCGCCGTCTCTCCTCCACCGGCGGCGGGGGTGAGGGTGTCGTCGGCGTCGGGCGGATCAGCTGACCCGGGCTGTAGGGAGAGCTGCGTGCCCCGGCCACCGATCTCGGACACCCGCTGCCGGCACAGGTAGTTGCTCCGGCCCTTCAGGACAGCGAAGGTGAAGTCGCCCCCCACGGCGGCGGCCACGCGTGGAAGGTCGGAGTGGGCCAGCTGGTCCTGGAGGGCCTTGGTAGCCGTGGCCACCACGATGCGCTCACCGGAGAGGGCCGCTGGGATGAGGTAGGCCAGGGACTTGCCCGTGCCCGTGCCCGCTTGGACGACCAGATGACGACGGTCCTCGATGGCCCGTTCCACCGCCTCGGCCATCTGCTGTTGGCCCTGGCGCGACTCGCCGCCTCCGGGGAGCCCGGCGGCCACCGCGCCCAGGGTGCCGGTCACGTCGTCGGGCATGCGATGACCCTACCGTCGGCTCCGGACCCCTCCCGACCCGCTCAGTCCCCCCGTACGGCGTCGGTGCCACTGGTCAGGGCCACAGGACCGGCGTGCCGGCGACCGGTCAGGGCGACAGGACCGGCGTGCCGGCGACCGGTCAGGGCCACAGGACCGGCGTGCCGGCGATCGGTCAGTGCCATTCGACGGCCAGACCAACGGCCACCCCCAGGCCCACGATCACGATGATCCCCCGGAGCAGTGGGGCTGGGAGCCGGCGACCGTACCGGCCGCCGACCTGTCCTCCGATCACGGAGCCGGCGGCGATGCAGCCCACCACGGGCCACGAGATGGTAGTGGTGGCGATGAAGAACAGTCCGGCCACGCCGTTGACGATGAGGGCCAGCACGTTCTTGGTGCCGTTCAGGCGCTGCAGGTCGTCGTCGATGAAGATGGCCAGGAGGGCGATGAGGATCACCCCCTGGGCGGCGCCGAAGTAGCCGCCGTAGACACCGGTGAAGAACACCCCGACCAGCAGGCCCGCCCCACCGTGGACCCGTCGGCTCCCCCGGCGCTCGAGGCCGGCACTGATGCGGGGCTGGGCGGCCATCAGCAGGGCGGCCACGGCGATGAGCACCGGGACCGCCGCCTTGAACACACTGCTGGGGAGCGAGAGGAGGAGGACGGCCCCAGACAGGCCGCCGAGCAGGGAGGCCCCACCCAGTTGCACCACCCGCCGGCGTTGACCGACCAGCTCCCGACGGTAGGCCACCACGGCGCTCACGCTGCCGGGGACCAGGCCCACGGTGTTGGATACGTTGGCCAGCACCGGGGGATAGCCCAGGGCCAGCAGGACGGGGAAGGTGATCAGCGACCCCGACCCCACGATGACGTTGACCGTCCCGGCCGCCAGTCCGGCGGCGAAAATGGCCAAGGCGTCCAGCGGTGACATGGAGAGGGTCTAGCTCCCGCGGCACGCGGGCTCAACCATCCGGCCCGGACGGGTGCGGGGACGAGGCGCGAGCGCCGTCCCCAGGCACGGGTACCGACGTGGAGGCGATAGGTTCGAAGGGTGCAACCGGACCAGTCAGGGCCTGACGAGGCCGAGCCGCGCCGGCCCACGGTGACGGCGTCCGACCTGGCCGGAGGCCCGGTGCCCGCCCACGTGGCCTGCGTGATGGACGGCAACGGACGTTGGGCGGCCCGCCGGGGCCTTCCCCGCACGGAGGGCCACGCCGCCGGAGAGGCTGCGCTGCTCGATGCCGTGGAGGGGGCGCTCGATCTCGGGATCCCCTGGATCACCATGTATGCCTTCTCGACCGAGAACTGGCGACGCCCCGCTGACGAGGTCCGCTATCTGATGGGCTTCAACGAGAGCCTGCTCATGCGCCGCCGCGACGAACTGCACGAGAAGGGGGTCCGCATCCGGTTCGCCGGCCGGCGCGACTGGCGCGTCCCCAAGCGGGTGCTCCGGCGGATGGACGAGTCCATCGACCTGACGCGGGCCAATCGCCGGTGCACCCTGACCATGGCCTTCAACTACGGCGGACGGGCCGAAATCGTCGATGCCGTGCAGCGGTTGGTGGCCGACGGCGTGGCCGCCAACAAGGTGAACGAGAAGGCCATCCGCTCCCGCCTCTACTTTCCCGACCAGCCCGATCCCGATCTGGTTATCCGCACCTCCGGCGAACACCGCATCTCCAACTTCCTCCTGTGGCAGCTGGCCTACAGCGAACTGGTCTTCGACGACGTGCTGTGGCCCGACTTCCGACGCGGCCACCTCTTCGAGGCGGTACGCGACTTCCAGCAGCGCCAGCGTCGCTACGGGGGCGTGCAGTGACGCAAAGGCCCGAGGTCGCCGCGTCCCGCCGTCACGGCCACGGCGACGATGCCGGGGGAGTGTGGATCGTGACCGGCCTGGTACTGGGTGCTGTGGTCTACGCCGGCATGGTCATGATGCTGGTGGCCGGGTTCACCTCCGTCACCCCGCTGGTGGTCATCCCTCCGGTGCTCATCGCCCTCATCGCCGCCAACAGCCTGGTGGGTGGACCCAGGCGCCCCGGGCGCTCCGCCGGCCGGCCCTTGGCCGAGAGCCAGGTGCCCGAGTCGTCGGGTGGACCCACCGGGTCGCGGTCGGCCGAACCAGTACCGTCGGCGGCGGTCGAGGAGTCCGGCGAGCCCCGGTGACCCTTTTTCGAGACCGGGGCATGGTGCTGCGCACCATCCGACTGGGCGAGGCGGACCGGATCGTGACCCTGATGACCGAGGAGCATGGCAAGGTACGAGCTGTGGCCAAAGGGGTGCGGAGGACCACGTCCAAATTCGGCTCCCGGCTCGAGCCTCTCAGCCACGTGGCCCTGCTCGGGTGGCAGGGGAGAGGTGACCTCGACACCATCAACCAGGTGGAGGTGATCGACACCAACCGAGCCGTGCGCGAGGACCTCGACCGGATGGCCGCCGCCATGTCCATGCTGGAGGTGGTGGACCAGATCGGCCAGGAGCGGCACGGGAACCCCCGCCTGTACGAGATGCTGGTCGGGGCCATCGCCGCCCTGGCTCACCAGAGCTCGCCCATGGTGGCACCGGCCTTCTTCCTGAAGGTCCTGGCCCTCGAGGGCTCGGCACCGGTACTGGACGGGTGCGTCTCGTGCGGTGAGCAGGACGCCGACCAGCTGGTCGCCTTCGACCTCGTGGAGGGGGGGGTGCTGTGCCGGAGCTGCCGTCGGGGTCGACCACTCTCGCCGGCTGGCCTGGCCCTCCTCCGCCGCACTCTGGGGGGTGGCCTGTCCGGCGTTCTGGCCGAGACGCGCTCACCGGTCACCGATGAGATCACCGCGCTGGCCACCGAGGCCATGGAGGCCCACCTCGACCGCCGACTCCGCTCGGTGCGCTCGAGTCAGGTGTCCTGACGTGGCCGGCGGTGGAGGTGCCACCGGACGGTCCACGGTCCTGTGGTTCCGTCGGGACCTGCGGACGGCCGACCACCCGGCGCTGCTGGCCGCCGTGGAGGAGGCTTCGTCGGCGGGTGGCTCGGTGGCGCCACTCTTCGTGGTGGACGAGGCCCTGGTCACCTCGGCCGGGGCTAACCGACGCTCGTTCCTCGCCGAGACGCTGACCGAACTCGACGGTCGGCTGGATGGGTGCCTGGCCCTGCGACGCGGTCGGCCCGAGGAGGTGGTGCCGGCCTTCGCCGCCGAGGTGGGGGCCCGTACCGTGTTCGCTACCGGCGACACGGCGCCCTACGGGCGCCGACGGGACGCCCGGGTCGCCGCCGCATTGGTCACCGCCGGGGCTGAGCTGGCCCTGGTCGGCTCCCCCTACGCCGTCCCACCGGGCCGGGTGCGGACGGGCAGCGGCTCGCCCTACCGGGTGTTCACCCCGTTCCGGCGGGCCTGGGAGGCGGGGGGCTGGCCTGGCCCGTCGGAGCCCCCGGGTGGGGCACGCTGGCGGGCCGCCGGCTCGGACGTCGGTGTCGAGGCCATCGGCACCCGGCCGGAGTCCCCCTCGCTCCCGGTGGCCGGGGAGGCGGCGGCCCAGGCCGCCGTGGACCGGTTCGTGGCCGGACCGGTGGGCCAGTACCAAGACGAGCGCGACCGCCCTGACCACGAGGGCACGTCAAGACTCTCGCCCTACCTCCGCTTCGGCTCGGTCCACCCCCGCCAGGTCCTGGCCCGTCTGCCCACCGGGCCCGGCGCCGACGTGTTCCGCTCCGAACTGGCCTGGCGGGAGTTCTACGCCGACGTGCTCTGGCACCACCCCTGGTCGGCGTGGGAGCCGCTCCAGCCGGTCGGGCGTCACCTCCGGTGGGACTCCGGGCCCGAGGCCGACGGGCGGTTCGCCGCCTGGGCCGACGGACGTACGGGGTTCCCACTGGTCGATGCGGGTATGCGGCAGCTCCGGGCCGAGGGCTGGATGCACAACCGGGTGCGGATGCTGACGGCCTCGTTTCTGGTGAAGGACCTCCACCTCGACTGGCGCCGTGGCGCCCGACTCTTTCTCGATCGGCTGGTCGACGGCGACCTGGCCTCCAACAACCACGGTTGGCAGTGGGCCGCCGGGACCGGCACCGACGCCGCCCCGTTCCACCGGGTGTTCAACCCCGCCCTGCAGGCCGAGCGGTTCGACCCCGACGGAAGCTATGTGCGGCGTTACGTTCCCGAGGCCGACGGCTTCGGCTACCCGGCGCCCATGGTGGACCACGCCGCCGAACGGGTTGAGGCCCTCCGACGGTGGGAGGAGGCCAAGCTGTCCCTGGCCGCCGAGGGCGGTGGGGACCGATGAGCCCGGAGGGGGAGTTCGGGGTCTACGTGCACGTCCCGTTCTGCCGGGCCCGCTGCGACTACTGCGCCTTTGCCACCTTCACCGACCGGGACCACCTGATGGAGACCTATGCCGCCGCCTGCGTGGCCGAAGTGGTCCGCGCCCGCGCCGAGGAGGGGATGCCTGCGGCCACGTCGGTGTACTTCGGAGGGGGGACTCCCTCCCGGCTCCCGGCCGACCTGCTGGTGGCCGTCCTCGACGCCGTGCCCAGACGGTCCGGGGCCGAGGTCACGGTGGAGTGCAATCCCGAGGACGCCGACCCGGAGCGCCTGGCTACCTACCGGGCCGCCGGGGTCACCCGGGTCTCGCTGGGGGTGCAGTCCACCGTGCCTCACGTGTTGGCCGGCCTGGGCCGGCGCCACGGGGCCGACCAGGCCACCGAGGCGGCTCGGGCGGTGGCGGCGGCCGGGTTCGAGTCGTGGAACATGGACCTGATCATCGGGGGCTCCGGGGAGCGGGACTCCGACTGGATCCGGAGCCTCGAGGACGTCCTCGGACTCGAATCGCCCCCGCCCCACCTGAGCGCCTACTCCCTCACGGTGGAGCCGGGCACCCCGCTGGCCTCCACCCCGGACCGGCATCCCGACGAGGACACCCAGGCGGCCCGGTACGAGGAGACCGACCGCATCCTCGCCGACCACGGCTACCGGTGGGAGGAGATCTCCAACTGGGCGCTCCCCGGGCACGAATGCCGGCACAACGGCCTCTACTGGGCGCAGGGGGACTATCGGGGCATCGGGTCGGCCGCCCACTCCCACCGCCAGGGTCGGCGGTGGTGGAACGTGCGCACCCCCGACCGGTACGTGGCCGCCATCGGAGCCGGGCATTCGGCGCAGTCCGGCCAGGAGGTGCTCACCGACGACCAGCGGGAGTTCGAGGCGCTGGCCCTCCGGCTCCGCACCCCGGCCGGCGTCCCGCTGGACCACCTGCCCGACCACCCCGATCTCGGCGGGCTGGTGGAGCGGTCGACCGGACGGGCCGTGCTCACCCTCCGCGGCCGCCTCCTGGCCAACGCCGTGACCACCCGGCTCCGCACCGGGCCCGTGGCTGCGGCCACCGGGCCAGCCGGTACCATTCGTCCCTATGCCTGACCCGGAAGCTCCTCCCGACGCGCCTGACGACCTCATGGAGAAGGTCGTCTCCCTGTGCAAGCGGCGCGGCTTCATCTTCCAGTCGGCCGAGATCTACGGCGGCTTCCGCTCGACCTACGACTACGGACCCCTCGGCGTCAATCTGTTGCGAAATGTCAAGAACGCCTGGTGGGAGGCGATGGTGCAGCGGCGCGACGACGTGGTCGGCCTCGATGCCGCCATCCTCTCGCCGCCGGCGGTGTGGGGGGCGTCCGGCCACCTGTCCAACTTCACCGACCCCCTGGTGGACTGCCGCAGCTGCCATCAGCGCTGGCGCCAAGACAAGATCGAGGGGGTCTGCCCCAACTGCGGCTCCACCGAGTTCACTGAGGCGCGGGCCTTCAACCTGATGTTCAAGACCCACGCCGGGCCGTTGGAGAACGAAGGGGCGGTGGCCTACCTGCGTCCCGAGACCGCCCAGGGAATGTTCATCAACTTCGCCAACGTGCTCCAGACCACCCGCAAGAAGCCCCCGTTCGGCATCGCCCAGGTGGGCAAGTCGTTCCGCAACGAGATCACCCCGCAGAACTTCGTGTTCCGGACCCGCGAGTTCGAGCAGATGGAGATGGAGTACTTCGTCCCGCCAGCCGACGCCCAGCACTGGTTCGAGTACTGGTTGGCCGAGCGGATGCGGTGGTACCTCGATCTGGGCATCCCCGAGGACCAGCTCCACCTCCGCCACCACGATGCCGACGAGCTGTCGCACTACTCGGCGGGTACGGCCGACGTGGAGTTCCTGTTCCCCTGGGGGTGGGACGAGCTCGAGGGCATCGCCAACCGCACCGACTTCGACCTCAAGGCCCACGCGGCGGCGTCGGGTGAGCGGCTCGAGTACTTCGACCAGGCCTCGGGAGAGCGGTACGTCCCCTACGTCATCGAGCCGGCCGCCGGGGCCACCCGCACCATGATGGCCTTCCTGCTCTCCGCCTACCACGAGGACCAGGTCGGAGGGGAGGCCCGCACCGTGCTCCGCCTCCACCCCAAACTGGCTCCCTACCAGGTGGGGGTGCTGCCCCTGTCGAAGAAGGAGACCCTGGAGCCACTGGCCCGCCAGGTGCTGGCCTCCCTGCAGCCCCACTTCATGTGCGACTACGACCTCACCCAGTCCATCGGCAAGCGCTACCGCCGTCAGGACGAGGTCGGCACCCCGTGGTGTGTGACCGTCGACTTTGACTCCCTGGAGGACCACGCCGTGACCGTGCGGGACCGCGACACCACCGAGCAGGTCCGGATACCGGTCGACGGCCTGGTGACCGAGCTGCGGTCGAGGATGGACCGGGCCTGACCTCCTCGGTGGGGCTGACCCAGCCGACGTCTCCCACCGGATCATCGACGCATCCGCCGGCGTCGTATGCGATCATCACCGGGTGCATCGGCGGCGATCATCCACCCCGGCGGCCCGGATCGGCGCGGCCCTCGTCGTGTTGGCCGGACTCACCGGCGTGGTCT
This sequence comes from Acidimicrobiales bacterium, assembly GCA_038210245.1. Classification (GTDB taxonomy): domain Bacteria; phylum Actinomycetota; class Acidimicrobiia; order Acidimicrobiales; family RAAP-2; genus Bog-756. Next base: position 11,418 of record JBBQWW010000044.1, on the reverse strand, counting down.
CGCTAGGCCTCTCGGCCGGGGCCCGGGCCCAGGCCGCCACCACCCATCCCTACCAGGTCACCTTCGTGGCCCGGCAGTGCCCGAACTACACCGACATCATGGCCAACCTGGCCCGCAACAACATCCAAGAGAGCCAGCAGGACCTGGGGCCGAACAGCGCCTACCAGTCGGGCCAGCCCATCTCGCCGTCGGTCGAGGCCCCCAACGACCCCAGCTGCACCCCGCTCACCGGGTGGCAGTTCACCTTCGGGAACGGGATCAACGGACAGACCCCGGGCACCCACCTCTCCCGAGTGTCCAACCCGGTCTCGCCGCCCGTCACCGTGCAGCCGTCGGTGCCCCTTCTCGACCCCCAGGGAAACCCCACCGGGCAGTCCATCGCCGCGGCTACCACCGTCACCCTCACCCCCTCCCAGGTTACGGCGGCGTTCAACCACCAGCTGTGGGTGCAGGGCGGCACGGCCACCGATCCGTTGGGCACGGCCACCTTCGCCAGCCGATACGCATTCGGGGCGCTCCGGTGCGCCATCGACAACCTCAACGGCGACAACGTGGAGTGGGCGGGCTTCCCCTCGGGACAGACCAACGTATTCTGCTACTACTACGCCGTCGACCAGACCCCGGCCCCGGGGACCATCATCGTCCAGAAGCAGTTGGCGGCCGGTGAGCCAGTGGCCAACACCTTCCAGTTCCAGGGCAACGTCTCCTACAACCCGGGCCCGAGCCCGAGCCCGGACGACAACCCGTTCCAGATCACCGTTCCGGCCAGTGCCGCGTCGCCGAGTGCCCCGGGCAGCATGAGCTTCGTCCGCTCGTCCGGGGTGTCGTGGCACTTCACGGAGTTGAACAATCCTGGCTGGGCCGCCCCCGGCGCTCCCACCTGTTCGGGGGGCCCGGTGGTCATCACCGGGGCCACCGTCACCCTGACCCTGGCCGCCGGGGCCACCGTCACCTGCACCTACACCGACTCTCGTCCGGTGCTCGGGACTCTGTCCGTACTCAAACAGACCACCGGAGGCGAAGGGGGACCCTTCAACCTCACGGTGACCAGCCCCGCCTCCGCGACAACCCCCCTGGTGGCCACCACCACCCAGCCGGACACCCCGGTGGCGGCCACGCTGGGCAACGGGGCCGCCTTCGCTCCGACCTTGGTGCTGGGCACCTACACCTTCACCGAGGACCTCACCGCGGCCAACGCCGCCTCTGGCGGCGGGACCTGGTCGATGACCGGGTTCAACTGCGACGGCGCCCCGGCCACCAGTTCGCCGGGACCGACCACAGAGACCTTCACGGTGGACTCGACCTTCCTCACGTCGGGCCGGTCGCTCGAATGCACGTTCACCAACTTGTTCACGCCCACCGCCACCCTCACCGTCACCAAGACCACCACCGGGGGAGTGGGCACCACCAGCTTCGTGGTGTCCCCGGTCGCCGACCCCACCAACATCACCGTGCCCGAGGACGTCACCGATCCGGTGCTCACCGCGACCACCACCCAGGTGGGCGTGCCCGCCACGGCCACCCAGACCTCGGGTGACCCACTCGACCCCATCGACCTCGGCCAGTACTCCATCGTCGAGCAGGGTCCCCAGACCTCGGCCCTCGGCGCCTGGTCCCCGGTGTCCATCGTCTGTAACGGGACGGCCACCGATCCGACCTCCTCCGATGTCCTGGTCACCCTCACCGCGGCCAATCCCCATGTGACCTGTGCCTTCACCAACACCTTCACCGCCGTGGAGCAGAACGCGTCCTCGTCGACCACGGCGCCGGCCACCACCGCCACCACGGTGCCGGCCACCGGTCCGGCCCTGGCCGCCACCGGTACCGACGTGCGGGTGCCTCTGGCCCTGGCCGTGGTGCTGGCCCTCATCGGCTCGGTCCTGCTGGTCATCGACCGCATCCGGCGCCTCCGTCGGGTGGCGCCCCTCCACCTCGACGACGAGCAGACCCACTGACCCGATGAGTCGGGAGCGGCGACGTTCGCCGCTGGCCACCACCGGGTGGACCTGTCTGGCCCTGGCCGCCGTGGTACTGCTCTTCGTCGGGTACCAGCTGTGGGGGACCGGGCTCGTCCAGTCCCGCCAGCAGGACTCCCTCCGCCACCGGTTCGAGCAGTCCCTGGCCGAACAGCGGGCGGTCGCCACCCACCGGAGCCCGGCGCAGGGGTCGGCCGGAGCGGGGTCACCCACCACCGATCCGGCTACGGGTGACCCGGTCGGGACCCTGGTCATCCCCGAGATCGGCGTGGACCAGGTAGTCGTGGAGGGCGTGGGGACCGCCCAGCTGGCCGTCGGTCCCGGCCACTACCCGGGTACCCCGCTGCCCGGTCAGCGGGGCAACGCCGGCATCGCCGGCCACCGGACCACCCACGGGCGCCCCTTCTACGACCTGAACGCCCTGATGGTCGGGGACCCGATCACGGTGACCACCCTCCAGGGCACCTTCCACTACCGGGTGGTCCGCTCGGAGGTGGTGGCGCCGGCCGACCTCACGGTGCTGGCCCCCACCACCGTCCCCGAGCTGACGTTGACCACCTGCACCCCCCGTTACAGCGCGGCCCAGCGCCTAGTGGTGGTGGCCCGACTGGTGGCACCGGCCATGGCCGCCACCGCCGTCCCCACCCGCACCCGGTCCGAGGGCGCCGTCACCGAAGTGGTCCGGCCCACGGAGGAGTGGTTGTGGCTCGGATTGTGGGCCTTGGCCTGTGGAGCCCTGGTGGTGCTGGTGATGGTGGCCCGACGCCGACTCGGGATCCGGCGGCCCTGGCTGATGTGGGTAGTGGCCACCCCCGTGGCCCTGGTCCTGCTCTACTTCCTCTTCGGGGCGGTCAACGCGCTGTTGCCGGCCAGCTACTAGCGGGTTCCGACCTCCGGCCGACGACCGCCACGGCCGGCTCCCACGGGGGAGATGTCCCCGGTCCGGCCCCGGTGCCTTTCGGTGCGTCGATGGTGCCGACAGGCGCCAGGTAGGCTGGGGGGCTGTGGCCGGCGGGCGTCCGCCGGTCCGAATCCCCTCCGAATCCAGTCCAGGAGCCCCCGCACCGATGCCCTTCGTCTTCGACTTCGACCATGCCCACCGCAAGCCTCCCATGGAGATGAAGGACCTCCTCGGGGGCAAGGGGGCCAACCTGGCCGAGATGACCTCGGTGCTCGAACTGCCGGTCCCGCCCGGCTTCACCCTCGGTACCACCGCCTGTCGGGCCTACATGGAGGGTGGCTGGCCCGAGGGTCTCACCGCCGAGGTGGCCAAGGCCCGCACCCGTCTGGAGAAGACGATGGGGAAGCGCATCGGTGACCCCGGTGACCCCCTGCTGGTCTCGGTGCGGTCCGGCGCCAAGTTCTCCATGCCGGGGATGATGGACACCGTCCTCAATCTGGGCCTCAACGACCACTCCGTCGAGGGACTGGCCAAGCAGACCGACGACGAACGGTTCGCCTTCGACTCCTACCGGCGCTTCATCGCCATGTACGGCCGCATCGTGTTGAACATCCCCGGAGACGAGTTCGACACGCTGCTGGAGGCGGCCAAGGAGTTGGCCGGCACCACCTCGGACGCCGGGGTTCCTGTCGAGCTGCTCCGCTACCTGGTGGACGCCTACCAGCAGATCGTGGAGCGTCACACCGGGTCGCCGTTCCCCCAGGATCCCGACGAGCAGCTGCGCGGTGCCATCGAGGCGGTCTTCGCCTCGTGGGAGGGCCCCCGCGCCGTCGCCTACCGGGTTCGCGAGCGCATCGCCCACGACCTCGGCACCGCGGTCAACGTGCAGGCCATGGTGTTCGGCAACCGCGACGACACCTCCGGCACCGGTGTCGGTTTCACTCGCGACCCGGCCACCGGCGCCACCGGCGAGTACGGCGACTTCCTGGTCAACGCCCAAGGAGAGGACGTCGTGGCCGGGATCCGGAACACCGAGCCCCTGTCCGCCCTGAAGGACGAATTCCCGACCATCCACGCCGAGCTCCTGGGTATCTTCGGCCGGCTGGAGGCCCACTACCGGGACATGTGCGATACCGAGTTCACCATCGAGCAGGGCAAGTTGTGGATGCTCCAGACCCGGGTGGGCAAGCGCACCGGTCGGGCCGCCCTCAAGATGGCGGTGGACATGGTCGGGGAGAAGACCATCAAGCTGTCCAAGGAGGAGGCCCTGGACCGGGTCACCGGTGAGCACCTCGAGCAGGTCCTCCACCCGCAGTTCTCCGGGACGGGCCACACCGTGTTGGCCCGGGGCCTCGGGGCGTCCCCGGGCGCCGCCGTGGGGCGTGTCTACCTGACTGCTGACGATGCCCAGGCCGCGGCCGAGCGGGGCGAGCAGGTGGTCCTGGTCCGCAGCGAGACCTCACCTGAGGACGTCCACGGCATGCTGGCCGCCGAGGGCATCCTGACCGCCCGCGGTGGGCTGGTCAGCCACGCCGCCGTCGTGGCCCGGGGATGGGGCAAGCCGGCCGTGGTCGGGGCCGAGGTGCTGCGCATCTCGGGCTCCTCGTTCGCCGTGGGGGACACCGTGGTCAACGAGGGCGACTGGATCTCGGTGGACGGCACCAACGGAACCGTCATGTTGGGACAGGTCCCGGTGGCCGCCGGGGAGACCCCCCCCGAGTTCGAGACCATCCTGGGCTGGGCCGACGAGGTCCGGGCCGGGCACCTCGGCGTCCGGGCCAACGCCGACACCGGGCCCGACGCGGCCAACGCCCGCCGTCACGGGGCCGAGGGTATCGGGCTGTGCCGGACCGAGCACATGTTCCTGGCCGAGGACCGCCTGCCCATCGTGCGAAAGATGATCCTGGCCTCCACGCCGCAGGAGGAGGAGCGGGCCTTGGAGGCCCTGCGGGTGGCCCAGCGCTCGGACTTCGTGGAGATCCTCGAAGCCATGGACGCCCTGCCGGTGACCATCCGGTTGCTCGACCCGCCCCTGCACGAGTTCCTGCCCGATACCCAGGAGCTGGCCATCAAGGAGGCCACCACCGGACTGACCGAGGAGGAGTCCCTCCTCTACGAGGCGGCCAAGACCTGGCACGAGTACAACCCCATGTTGGGCACCCGCGGGGTGCGTCTCGGAGTGATCAAGCCCGGCCTCTACGCCATGCAGGTGCGGGCCCTGATGGAAGCGGCCCTGGACCGGGTGGCGGCTGGTGGTCACCCGATCGTGGAGATCATGATCCCGCTGACCGTGTCCCGCGAGGAGCTGGCCCTGGCCCGATCCTGGGTGGAAGCGGCCATCGGTGAGGCTCTGGCCGCCACCGGGACGACCGGGGCTGACCCCGGCAAGATGGAGGTGCTCATCGGAACCATGATCGAGACCCCCCGGGCCGCCCTGCGGGCCGGCGAGATCGCCGAGGTGGCCGACTTCTTCTCCTTCGGGACCAACGACCTCACCCAGATGACCTTCGGCTTCAGCCGGGACGATGTGGAGGGTCGGATGATGTCGGCCTACCTCGAGCAGGGCCTACTCAAGCGGAACCCGTTCGAGGTGGTGGATCCCGACGGGGTCGGTGAGCTGGTGCGCCTCGGCGTGGAGCGGGGACGGGCCACCCGCCCGACCCTCAAGATCGGGGTGTGCGGTGAGCACGGGGGCGACCCCGAGTCCATCGCCACCTTCGCCGCCGCTGGTCTGGACTACGTGAGCTGTTCGCCCTTCCGGGTTCCCATCGCCCGGCTGGCCGCCGCCCAGGCCGTGCTGGCTGGACTCACCCGGGTCAAGTCGGGAGCCGGCGCCAAGTCGGCCAAGTCGGCCCCCAAGGCCACCACCAAGGCCAAGGCCAAGGCCAAGCGGTAGTCCGGCGGCCCGGGGACCGGGCTCGGAGCCGGCCGGTCCCGCTGCGGTCCGTGACCGCCCTCACCTGTCGAGAGCGGACGCCCAGCTCAGCTCAGCGGGCCCCGATCATCGCGGGCCCGGGCGGGTGCTGGGCGGACGGAGTCCGTCGTTCACGCGGTACCGTCATCACCCATGGGCATCCCCGACGAGGACGTGGCCCGGGTCCGGGCCGAGACTGACATCGTCGCCCTGATCGGGGAGCACGCCGCCCTGAAGCGCCAGGGGAGGCGATGGGTGGGCCTGTGCCCGTTCCACGGCGAGAAGACCCCCTCCTTCAGCGTCAACGCCGACGAGGGCTTCTACTACTGCTTCGGCTGCCAGGCCAAGGGCGACGCCATCAGCTTCGTTCGGGCCATCGAGCACCTCGACTTCGTCGACGCCGTCCGCCAGCTGGCCGACAAGGCCGGAATACCCATCCGTGAGGACGCCAACTCGGGCCGGGACAGCCAGCGGCGCAAGGTCTTCCTCGACGCCATGGAACAAGCGACGGAGTGGTACCACCAGCGCCTCCTGACCTCCGCCGACGCCGGCCAGGCCCGGGACTACCTGCGCAGTCGCGGCTACGACGGCGAGGTGGTCCGACGGTTCCGGATGGGATGGGCCCCCGACGACTGGGACGCCCTGTGCCAGGGGCTGGCCCTGAGCGAGGAGATCGCCGTCGGGGCCGGGCTCGGGTTCGTCAACCGGCGGCAACGACTACAGGACGCCTTCCGGGCCCGGGTCCTGTTCCCCATCTGCGATCCTTCCGGCCATCCGGTGGCCCTGGGCGGGCGGGTGCTGCCCGGGAGCTCCGATCCCGCCAAGTACAAGAACTCGACCGAGACCCCCATCTACTCCAAGCGGAAGACCCTCTACGCCCTCAACTGGGCCAAGCAGGAGATCATCGCCTCCGACGAGGTGGTGGTGTGTGAGGGCTACACCGACGTCATCGGACTGTTCGGGGCCGGCGTGAAGCGGGCCGTGGCCACCTGCGGGACGGCCCTGGCCGAAGAACACGTGAAGCTCCTGCGGGGCTTTGCCTCCCGGGTGGTCCTGGCCTTCGACGCCGACGGCGCCGGCCAGGCCGCTGCCGGCCGCTTCTACGAGTGGGAGCGAAAGCTGTCCATCGACGTGGCCGTGGCCGCCCTGCCCCTCGGCTCCGACCCCGGCGAACTGGCCCGCCAGGACCCCGAAGGTCTGCGGGCGGCCATCGAGGGGGCCAAGCCGTTCCTCCAGTTCCGGGTGGAGCGAATCCTGGACGCAGCCGAGCTGGGCACCCCCGAAGGACGGGCCCGGGCCGCCGACTCAGCGCTGGCGGCGGTGGCCGAGCACCCCGACAACCTGGTGCGGGACCAGTACCTGATGCAGGTAGCCGAGCGGTGCCGCCTCGAGCCACTCCTCCTCCGGGAGCGGCTGGAGCAGATCCGACGCGACGGGCCCCGGCCCGACGAGTCGGCCTCCCGTGGCCGGCGAGGGGCCGGGCCGCCGAGCAGCGGAGGTGGGGCCCGACGTCGGGGCGCGGCCCCGGGGTCCCCGGACGATCCGTGGGTTCGGGAGCCCGACGCGGATAGTGAGTGGGCCGCTGACGGCTTCGACGGCGCCGGAGTCTGGCCCGACGACGAAGGATCGGGGCGCCCGGGCGCCCGGCGGTCGGCCACCGGCCGATCCCCTCACGAGTTCCGACCAGGCCTCGAGGCCCTCCGGCTGGCGATACACCGACCCGAGGAGGTGGCGGACCGCATGGAGGCCGCCCTCTTCCGGGACGATCTGCAGCGGTCGGCCTTCGAGGTCCTGGCCGGGGCGGGCACCGCTCCCCTCCACCAGGTCATCGAGGAGGCCCCCCCCGAAGTGCGGGCCCTGCTGGTCCGCCTCACCGTGGAGGAGCCCCGGGGGCAGCCCGACGAGGTGATTCTGCAGCTGGTCAGGGACGCGGCCCGGGGTGAACTCATCGTGATCACCGGGGAAGCCCGGACCTCGGGTGCGGCGGCAGCCGAGGCGGCACAGGTGGCCGCATGGGTCCAGGAACTGGACGATCCGAACGCCTCAGTCGCAGCCACGGCCAGGTTGGTAGCCTGGCTGGTGGTGAGGGCACAGACGGATTCTCCGGGACACGGATCGTGATCGCCAGGCCGGTGGTGTCGCCCACGGGGCTCCCGATGTCCGAGACCATCGAGGTTCCACCGGTGTTATCAACGCCGGCACCGGGGAGCGTGCTGGCCGTGCTCCCGGCTGAGCAGTTCGACGCGCTCATCCGGATGGGCCGGGCCCGGGGCGGACTGACCCAAGACGACGTGATGACCGTCCTCCGCTCGGTGGAGCTGAGCGCAGAACTCATTGCCGATGTGGTGGACCGGATCCAGCAGGCCGGTATCGAGTTCACCTACGACACCGGGGAGACCACGGTGGTTCCGATGACCGGGGCCATGGCCGAGGACCTCTCGGGTCGGCTGCGGGATGACCTCGCCGCCCACCCGAACGGGCCGTCGGATGCCGGGCCACCGCCGCCACGCATCGTAGCCCTCGAGCCCGTTCGCGAACCGATCCGCCGGAACGGCCACTCGGGAGCGGGGGTTGATTCGCCGGACGTCGCCAGGACGGACAAGCCGGCCCCGGTCAAGAAGGACCGGGGCCCACGTCGGGGGGCGGCCAAGGACGGGTATTCGGACACCGACGGGTTCCGGGGATCGGCCGCCGATCCCGTGCACATGTACCTGAAGGAGATCGGCAAGGTCAAGCTCCTGGATGCGGCGTTGGAGGTGGAACTGGCCGAGCGGATCGTGGCCGGCAACGAGGCGGCCCAGCGCCTGGCCGAGCACGAAACCAGCGGTGAGGCCTACAACGGACGGGCCGCCGACCGGGTGATGGTGCGCCGGGGCCTCATGGCCAAGGAGGCGTTGATCGAGGCCAACCTGCGGCTGGTGGTCTCCATCGCCAAGCGGTACCGGAACCGTGGACTGGCCTTCCTTGACTTGATCCAGGAGGGCAACCTGGGCCTGATGCGGGCGGTCGAGAAGTTCGATCACACCAAGGGGTTCAAGTTCTCGACCTATGCCACCTGGTGGATCCGACAGGCCATCACCCGGGCCATCGCCGACCAGGCCCGGACCATCCGTATCCCTGTCCACATGGTGGAGACCATCAACAAGGTGGTCTGGGCCCAGCGCCAGCTGCTCCAAGAGCTCGGACGGGAGCCCAGCGCCGAAGAGGTGGCCGGTAGGGTCGACTTCTCCATCGAGCGCGTGCGGGAAATCCAGCGGATCAACCAGGACACCATTTCGCTCGAACAGCCCATGGGTGACGAGGACGACTTCAGCCTGTCTGACCTGATCGAGGACCGCGAAGCGGTCGTGCCCGACGACGCCGCCGCCCGGATGATGCTGGACGATGCCGTGCGCGAGGCGCTGGGTCACCTCTCTCCACGCGAGCAGGACGTGGTCCGGCTCCGGTTCGGGTTGGAGGACGGCAAGATCCGGACGCTCGAGGAGGTGGGGAAGGCCTTCGGGGTGACCCGGGAGCGGATCCGCCAGATCGAGGCCAAGACCCTGGCCAAGCTGCGGCGTCCCGAGTCCGCCCAGCTCCTACGGGACTACCTCGACGAGGCCTGACGGCGAGGGAGTGCCCGCCGACCTCAGTGGGCCGAGTCGCTCCGGCGGTCGTCGGCGCGGCGGCGGTTGGGTAGCTGGCGCCGGCTGTTGAGGGCGGTGGCCAGGTCCTCGGCCAGATCGAGGGCGATGGCGTCAGCAGCCTGATCCCCGTTGCGCCAACCCAGCCGCACCCCGATGGTGTCTTTCATCCGCTCCACCCCGAGGGCGGCCACCGCCTTGGACTTCTCCGTGACCAGGGTGGTGGTCCCGGCCACCGGGGCTGAGCTGCCCAACTGCCGGGCGGCTCGGGTGATCTGGAGATACCGCTCACGTCCGGCCCGGGAGCCCAGGACATAGCCCAACCCGAAGGCGATGGCGGTGCCGATGCGGAACTTCACCGACCTATTGTGCCCCCCGTGGTGCGACGGCGCACCTTTGCCCATCGGGTGGGCTGCCACCGGCTAATCTCCACAGGCACGCCGAGGACAGAGACCTCGGTCGGTGCTCCTTCCGGGGTAGCTCAATCGGCAGAGCGAGCGGCTGTTAACCGCTAGGTTGAGAGTTCGAGTCTCTCCCCCGGAGCTTTCACCTGGTCAGAGCCTTTTCCTCTCGACCGATTTCCATTCCGGGCGCGCTACGGGCGCGAAGAACGCGCAGTTCTGGTCTCTTTCAAGTCCGAAACTGTTCCGCCAGCCAGAGCCGAAAGAGCGTCAGCGATGGCCCGGTCTCGATCCTCGGTGGCGTGCTGGTACCGCAGAGCGGCTGCTGGCGTTGAGTGGCCGCCTCGGCTCATGAGCTCCCTGGTGCTAGCTCCTGCGGCCGCCGCCATAGTCAGCGAAAAATGCCGGAGGTCGTGGAACCGGATGCGAGGGATTCCGCATCCGGTTCGGGCCTTCGTGAACGCGGTGGTCAATATGTGGGCCCGCATCGGCCCCCCGCCTTGGCCGGTGAACAACAGCGCATCAGGATCGTCGGGAACAGCGTCCCCCAAGTGGCAGTTGATTAGCTCCATGGCCGCCTCGGGCAGATGGACGGTCCGCACGCCGGCATCGGTCTTCGGCCCGTTGAATTGGACCGTCCCATCGCTTAGCTCGATCTGAGCCCTCTCTATCCGTAGCGCCGAACACATCGGATTAACGTCCTTCCTTCGCAGTGCCAGCACCTCCCCACGCCGCAAGCCTCCCCACGCAGCCAAGGAGACTGCGGCCCGCAGCTTCTGCGGCATGGCATCCGTCAGAGCTTGGACCTCCGCCACGGTGAGCATGGGCCGCTCGACTGTCCGATCGGTTCCTCCGTTCACCACCCGACACGGTGACCGGAGAAGGATCTCGTCATGGACGGCAGTGTTGAAGACGGCTCGCAGCAGGCGGTAGGCACTGCGCGCAGCTCCGGGCTTCTCCGAGACGAGGCGGGCATACCAGGTCCTGACCTGACTTGGTGCCACGTCCGAAATGGGCAGCGGCCCAAATGCTGGAATCAGGTGTTGGTCCAAGAGCGACTGGTAGACGATTACCGAACGAGGCCGCAAGTCCGGCCGTGACGCCAACCAGCCTCTAGCAAAATCTGAGAACAGGATCTGACCGGCTTGTGGATCAATCCAACCTCCACGTCGTATGTCCGTCTCGATACCGCTGAGCCAACTCTGTGCGCTCTTCTTGTCGGTGAAGGTTTCTGAGGCCAATTGCCGGACTCCGTCGTGCCAATAGCTGGCCTCCCAACGGCCTGACGGCCTTTCTCTGACACTCCCAAAGTGACGGCGGCGACCTGACATGCTGGGCATTCTCGCGCTCGAGCGGTGTCTTCAGCCACTGACTGGCACGAGCCGTGACCGATGCGCTACCTTGCGGAGGCCGCACAAATTCAACAGGAGGCGCCTGCAGACCCTCGGGTCGGCAGAAAAACGGCTCTCCTGACTGATCCGTGGGTGCCCTGACCACCCTTTAACGCGAGCAACGCCAGCCCCCGCCTAGTTTTCGGACTGCTTGAAGGTCCCAAAGACGAGGCAAGGAGGATGGCGTGCTCGGTGCCAACGTATGGCGTCGC
>JBBQWW010000043.1:0-29846 GCA_038210245.1 Acidimicrobiales bacterium | reverse complement strand
GACGAGGTCGCCCACGTAGGGGTGGCGTGGGTGTACCGGCAGGCGGTTGCACCACTCGGCCATCGCCCGCAGCCCGTCGATGTCGGAGATGTCGAGCTCGGGGTCGACACCGTGGCTGAACAGGTTCATCGCCAGGGTGATCAGGTCGACGTTGCCGGTGCGCTCGCCGTTGCCGAACAGGGTGCCCTCGACGCGATCGGCACCGGCCATCACGGCCAGCTCGGCGGCGGCCACCGCCGTGCCCCGGTCGTTGTGGGGGTGGAGGCTGAGGATGATGGAGTCACGGTGGGAGATGGTCCGGCCGAACCACTCGATGACGTCGGCGTAGACGTTGGGGCCGTACATCTCCACCGTGTTGGGCAGGTTGACGATGAGGGGCTGCTCGGGAGTGGGCTGGATGACCTCGATGACGGCTTCGCAGATCTCCACGGCGAACTCCGGCTCGGTGCCGGTGAAGCTCTCGGGCGAGTACTCGTAGCGGACCTCGGTGTCCGGCAGGGTGGATTCGAACTTCTTGCACAGACGGGCGGCGTTCACGGCGATCTCGGTGATCCCGGCCCGGTCCAGGCCGAACACCACCCGGCGCTGGAGCTCGGACGTTGAGTTGTAGAAGTGGACGATGGCCCGGGGGGCGCCGGCCAGGGATTCGAACGTGCGCTCGATGAGTTCCTCGCGGCACTGGACGAGGACCTGGATGGTCACATCGTCGGGGATCAGTCCGCCCTCGATGATCTGGCGCTGGAAGTCGTAGTCGGCCTGGGAAGCCGAAGGGAACCCCACCTCGATCTCCTTGAATCCCACGGCTACCAGGGTCTCGAACAGCCGCATCTTCCGCTCAGGGTCCATGGGATCGACCAGGGCCTGGTTGCCGTCGCGCAGGTCCACGCTGGCCCAGCGGGGGGCGACGGTGATGTCCTGGTCCGGCCACGTACGGTCCGGAAGGGTCAGGGGACGGTAGGGCCGGTAGAGGTGGAAGGGCATGGGCGAGACGTCGCAGGGCATGGCCAGGCGGTGGGCATGGCCAGGGACGTCGGGGACGGGGGTGGGGTGGCCGTCGGTCTCACTGCTCACGGTGCTGCTCCTTGGTGCTAGGTGCTTGGTACTCGGTGTCGGGCCAACAAAAAACCTCCTGGCCACTGGGGCTCAGGAGGTTGCGGGCGAACGCGATGGGGCGTTCGCCGTCAGGTAAGAAGGAGGTCCGAGGTCGAAATGCCGAACATAGTGAAAACCATGGTGACAGGGTGACCGAGGTTCGTCAAGGTCCCAAGGGCACGGAGCGGTCCAGCACCGACCGGGCGGCGTCGACCACCGCGGCCCGTCGCCGACGGACCATCTCGGTCACCGGGCCTCCACCGCGCACGGCGCGGTAGCCGGCGATGGCCCCACCGACGCGATGAATCCGCTCGATCATCCGAACGGCCCCGTACCCGCAGATCGGGGCGGCCACCGCCGCCAGTACGCCGAGCCCGGCACCTCCGGACCGGCCGACGGCCACGCCGATGGTCACATAGGTCAGGGTGTAGAGGAAGAAGCTGCCCAGCACCTTGACGGTGGCCCGCACGCCGACATTGACCGGTACCCGGGCGGCCAGCTTGACCACTCCGTAGGGCACGGCATGGACGGCGATCCCGAGGACGGCGAGCGGCAAGGCCACCAGCACCCTGGCCGCGGCCCGGGCCAGGTCCCAGCGGAGTCGTCCCGACCCGTAGTCGGCGGCCACCTGGGCGTCGTCCAACCCCACCAGGTCGAGTGCCTCGCGGTACTGACGGTAGGCCGCCTCCAGCGCGGCCCCCTCCGCCGCAGGGAGCCCGGCCGCCGGCGCGGCCAGGGAACCAGTCAGGCCGGCCACCACCAGGGCCCGGTCGGCCAGGCTCACCGAGTCGGGCAGCACGGTGGTGGGACGGACCACCACGTCGGCCACGGCGGCGAGCATCGATGCTTCGGCCCAAGAGGCGTACTCGCTACCATCTCGGCGCAGCCGCCCGGCCAGGTCGTCGGTGAGGGAACGCACCGCACCCTGCTCGTCGCGGCAGTACGCCTCGGCCCACGGGCGCGTCGACGAGGGAACGCCCACGCGGACCAGGGCCCTCGACCGGAACCGCTGCTTGTCGTCGTAGACCAGAGTGACGGCCACGGTGTCCACGTCGGCCACCCCGCTGGCGGCAGCGGACAGGGTGATGCGGGCGGCCCCGGTCCGCAGGGGCTGGAGGGTCGGCTCGTCGTGGCTGATGCCCTCGGGGAAGATGGCCACCATCCCGCCGGCCCGCAACAGCCGGTGACATCGGGCGAAGGCCCGCCGGTTCCCCTCGGGCGAGCCGCCGTCCTGGGTGCGGTAGATGGGGACCACGCCGCCCAACTTCAGGAAGGGCCACAACAGGGGATTGCGGAAGAGGGTGGACTTGCCCAGGAACCGGGGGTACCGGTCGAGGGCGGCCATCAACAGGAGGCCGTCCACCAGCCCGTTGCGGTGGTCGGCCACCAGCACGGTGGGCCGACCGGACCCGAGGCGCTCGCCGTGCTCCACCTCCACGCCACGAAAGAAGGCCCGGACCAGCAGTCGGGCCAGGCCACCCATGACCACGTCGCCAGCGGTCCGCCCCCGACCCGGGTGCCTATCGGCGCCAGCGCCGGCCGAGCCAGTGGCGGCCGCGCCAGTGGCGGCATGGAGCGACGGTCCCATGCCTGTACTTCGTCGCCGACGCCCACTTGGTTCATCCTTCGGGCCATCGGGTGGTGGGTCCGACCCGTGACGGGGGCTAGATCCTGCGGACCTCACCCCGGGCCCGGGCCAACTCCAAGGACAGCGCCTCGAGGCGGGCTCGCCCGTACTGGCGATCGGGCTCGAGGTAGTTCCCCTCGGCCCATTCGTTCCACGACTTGATCATCAGGACCTGTTCGTCCACCGGGAGGTCGGCGACCAGCTCCACGGCCCGGCGGACCTGGGCGCCGAACCGTTCGGGAGTGGAGTCGAGGGCCAAGACCCCGCCCCGCCCCGAGCGGGGGGTGTTGTCCCAGTTGGGATACACGCAGGGGAAGACCGGGCCGGCCAGGTGGGTGGGGGGCTCCGGGAAGGTCCACCGGTAGGGGTACCGTTTGGGACCCCGCATGTAGCCCCGGGCCATCAGTCGCTCCCGCATGCGGGACCCGCGGTCCTCCCCGAAGGGGAACTCGTACCAGACGGCGGCGTCGAAGCCGTCCTCGGCATGGGTGGGGTAGTCGGACTCGCCCATACCGGCCACCAGGTAGAGCCCGTCGAACCCGGCGTCGCTGGCCATCTTCTGCCAGCGTTCGACGAACCGGGCCGGCTCGGGCAGGTCGGCAGGCTTGTAGATGAAGAGCAGGGGTCGCCCACCGACCCGGACGTAGCGGTCGTCCTCGAAGGCCGCGCGCAGGTACTCGAAGTGCCGCCGCTCGTCGTCGGGCCCGGGGTAGGTCTGCTCCACCAGGATGCGGTTGGGAGCCCCGTGCCAGATGCCCGACCAGGTCTGGTTGGCCCAGGCCAGACAGAACGGGAACTCGGGTGAGCCGGAGGCGAGGGTGTCGTCGAACGGGCGCTCGAGGAGGCGCTTGCCGCCGAACCAGTAGTGCCAATAGCAGAAGGCCGTGACCCCGTGATCACGGGCCAGGTCGGCCTGGGCCTCCCGGACCTCGGGCACCCGGAGGTCGTAGAAACCGAGGTCGGAGGGCAGATGGGGCTGCTGATGGCCCCAGAAGAGGGGACGGGCCTTGGTGACGTTGGTCCACTCGGTGAACCCCGTGCCCCACCACTCGTCGTTCTCGGGAATCGGATGGTACTGCGGCAGGTAGTGGGCGATCACGTGCATCGTCTCGACCCTACGTGACAGGCGGGCCCGGGCCGGGTGGCGGATCGATGCCCCCGACTCTGACAGCTGGCGGGCCAGCTGCTGGACGCGTGCCCCGGCCACGGAAGACGCGTAGCGCTCGACATAGAACTCCTCGGCGGCGTCGACGATGCGCCGGTGAAGCGTCGGCGACGACCGGAGCCGGTAGATGGCGTCGGCGAACTCCTCGGGCCGATCGGCGATGAGTAGATGGGTCCGATCCTCGGCGCCGAGGCCTTCCGCTCCGATGGTGGTGGACACCACGGGCACCCGGTGGGCGAATGCCTCCAGAATCTTCAGTCGGGTGCCGCTCCCGAATCGGACGGGCACCACCACCACATCGGCCCGGGCCAGTTCCGTGGCCATGTCGGGCACCCGACCCACCACCGTCACCGAGGGCGGATCGTGCAGGGCCTCGACCGCCGGTGTGGTGTGTCCGACCAGACGGATCTCGGCGCCGGGCAGTTGCCGGCGGACCAGCGGACCGATGTCCCGAGCCAACCACTTGGCCCCGTCGACATTGGGCTCGTAGTCGAACGTGGCCGGCAACAGGATGACCGGCGAGGCTCCTTGGTGGTGACGTCCGGCCGGGCGCAACGGGCGCTGATAGGAGTTGACCACTACCTCGGCGTTGGCCAGTCCGCTCCGCTGCACGTCGAGGTCGGAGCAGAGCAGAACCCGGTCGGCCTCACCGGCGATCGACCGCTGGATGCGGGTCCAGTCCCCGGCGTTGACATCGGCCTCCCGGGCCGAGAGGAACCGGTCCATCCGCTGGCGGGTGGTGACGGCCGGCTTCCGCCGCATGATGGCGGCCCGCTGGTGTTCCTTCTCGTCCTCGAGATCGATGAAGTCCACCACCGTCGGCCCGAGGTGGGGACGGCCGAGCCACTCGTAGGCCCGGGCCGAACTGAACCACACCAGGTCGTAGGGGGCGATCTCCAGCGAGGCGAAGTCGTTACGGGGACCCGGGTCGGCCATCCGGCTGGCGATCTGGGTCGGGACCCCTCGCTGCAGCAACCATCGCGCCCGCCACCGCAGCCAGCCGGACACCGGATAGGCGGTGGTCACCACGTTGGCGACGCGCACCGTGGGGGGCACCACCGGCTCGGGCTTGCGCTTGTCGTGGAAGACGAACAGGTCCAGCTCGCCGAGCTCGGCGAGTGCCTCGACGGAGTTGGCCGCCCGGATGAGGCCGCCGTTGGTGGCCGGCCAGGGAAAGAACTCCACAACGACCAGGGTCCTCATGGGACGATCACCGCATTGCTACGTGACGACACCACTCCAGACCCCCCGTCCCTGGCTGCGCCATTGGCCCCAAAATGTAGCATCGGCCCCGGATTCCCCGGCCCGGCCACCCACGAGCCGTGCGCTCAGGAGTGGTCAGAGCTGCTTGAGCCAGCGTTTGACCGACAGCGGGACGACGTCCTTCAGGCGGCGGGTGAGCGTCGGCGGAGCCGAGGGTCCCGCCGGCCGCCCCGGTGCCGGACCGGGGTTCGGCGGCGGCGCACTCTCCACGGTGGGCTTAGGAAAGAAGCCCTGCTCCCACTCGCCCTCGGCCAGGGAGCCCTCGGAGTCACGACCGAAGGCCACCCACTTGGCCGTACTGGCCAGCGGCAGCCACCGCGGGTCCGGTTCCAAGAAGAGCTCCACGAAGGATCGGACCTGGGGAAGCTGGATGTCGTCGAAGACGGCGACGCCACCCCGTCGGAGAAGGCTGGCCCCATAGAACCAGTCGATGATGGGCATGGGGAAGCCGTGGCTGCCGTCGATGAACACCAGGTCGAGCGGGTCCGAGCCGAGCATGGACGGGAGCGCCACCTCCGAGGGCCGGAGATCGAACCGCAACGAGTCTCGCGGGATGGAGTGTGTGTCGCAGTACTCCTCGATGGCCCTGGCCTCGTCGGCGAAGGGGACCACGGACACGTGGTCGCATTCCCACGCCGCGAACAGGACCGTGGAGAGACCGGCTCCGGTCTCGAGGGTGCGGGAACCCTTCTGCACATGCTCGGCCATGAACCGGTAGCAGCTGGTCTCGGTGCTCCAGACGGCGCCGTCGGGGGATCCCGGGTGGACGATGGGGGGGTCAGCGGCGACCTGGTCGACCCACGCCATGCGCTGACCGATGGTCGGATCCTCATCCACGCCGAGACCTTAGACCGCAGACGGGACGGCGACGTCGGCCGTCGCCCCTGCGGTTCAGATGCGTTCGAAGTTGCGGGCCAGCTCCCAGTCGGTGACCGCCCGGTTGGCCGCGGCCCACTCCTGTCGGGCCGTGTTGAGGAGGTGGTGATGGACATCGGGCCCGAAGGCCTCGGCGGCCACCTCACTGTCGGCCAGCTTGTCAATGGCTTCAGCCAGTGTGGTCGGGATGTGCGGCAGTCCCGGGGTCTTGTAGGCGTTGCCGGTGAAGGCCGGTGGGAGCTCCAGCTCGTGTTCGATGCCCCACAGGCCTCCGGCGATGGCTGCGGCCAGGGCGATGTACGGGTTGGCGTCGGCCCCGGGTATGCGGCTCTCCACCCGTCGTCCGGCCCCGCGGCCCACGGCCCGGAACCCGCAGGTCCGGTTGTCCTCGCCCCACACCATGGCGGTGGGGGCCCACGAGTCGGGCACGTACCGGCGGTACGAGTTCACGTAGGGAGCGAAGCACCAGGCCAACTGGTCGGCGGCGAAGAGCTGCCCGGCCACGAAGTGGGCCCCGATGGCCGAGTAGCCCGAGGCGGACGACTCACCGTCGACCGGCGCCATCAGCGGGGTGCCGTGCTCGGCGTCCCACAGGCTGGTGTGGATGTGGCAGGAGGAGCCGGCACTGTCCATGGTCCACTTGGCCATGAAGGTGGCGGCTCGTCCGAACCCCGAGGCGATCTCCTTCACCCCGTTCTTGAACACCAGGTGCCGGTCGGCCACCTCGAGCGCTCCGCCGTAGGTGATGTTGATCTCGTGCTGGCCCATGCCCGCCTCCCCCTTGGAGAACTCGATGGGGATCCCGGCCTCGACCATCTGGTTGCGGATCTTCCCGATGATGTACTCCTCACGCGACGTCTGCAGCAGCTGGTAGTCCTCGATGGTGTCGGCGTGGGGGGCGAGGTCCTGCCAGTGCTTGCCGGCCGCCTCGGCGAAGGAGTCGAGGAAGAGGTAGAACTCGAGCTCGGTGGCGCACTTCACCTCGAGTCCGTGGTGGGCGGCCCGCTCCAGTTGCCGGCGCAGGATCTGGCGGGGCGACACCTCGACCGGCTCACCCTCCAGGGTCAGCAGGTCGCAGAGCACCAGGGCGCTGCCGGGTAGCCAGGGCAGCGGACGGACCGTCTGGGGGTCGATGACGGCGTGCAGGTCGCCGTAACCGGTCTCCCAGTTGGCGAAGCGGTACCCGGGCAGGGGCTCCATGTCGACGTCGCAGGCCATCAGGTAGTCGCACACCTCGATACCGTGGTGGAGCACGTGCTCGATGAAGAACGATCCGGTGACCCGTTTCCCGACCGGTCGGCCCTGGAGGTCGGGGAAGGCCACCACCACCGTGTCGATGTCGCCCGATTGGATCTGGTGGGGGAGCGTCTCAAGGGTGAGCATGCAAGCACTCTGGCCCAGTGGCGCCCTGTCGTCCAGCGCTACTCCGGCGTGACGTAGGCCGCAGTGATGCCCCCGTCGACCACCAGGGCGGAGCCAGTGATGAACGAGGCGTCGTCGGACGCCAGGAACAGCGCGGCCTTGGCGATCTCCTCGGGCCGGCCGAACCGACCGATCGGGATGTGCACCAGCCGCCGCTGGCGTCGTTCGGGGTCGGAGAGGAGCTCGGCCAACAGGGGCGTCTCGATGGGCCCGGGGCAGATGGAGTTGGCCCGTATCCCGCGGCGGGCGTACTCCACGGCCAGCTCGCGGGTCATGGCCAGCACTCCTCCCTTCGAGGCGGTGTAGGCCATCTGGGCGGTGGCCGCCCCCACCAGGGCCACGAACGAGGCCACGTTCACGATGGAGCCGCCCCCGGACTCCAGCATGGCCGGTACGCCGGCCCGACAACCCAGCCAGACACCCTTCAGGTTGACCTCCATCACCTTCTGCCAGGTCTCGGGTGGGGTGTCGAGGAGCCCGCCGTCATCATCGGGGAAGATGCCGGCGTTGTTGAACAGCACGTGCAGCCCGCCGTAGGTGGAGACGGCGGTGGCCACCATGGCCTGCACCTGGGACTCGTCGGAGACATCAACGGTCACCGCCGTGGCCGTGCCGCCGGCCTCCACGATCTCGGCCACGGTCGATTCGGCCGGGTCGGCGGCCACGTCGGCCACCACCACCTTGGCCCCTTCGGCGGCGAAGAGCGATGCGGCCACTCGCCCGATCCCGCTGCCGGCCCCGGTGATCACGGCAACCTTGCCGTCGAGTCGTGCCATGGCTGTCTCCCTCTCGGGCCAGGGGTGCCCGTCCTCGGTTCCGTCGCCTGCGCACCTTACCGGGGAGCCGCGACGGCGGTGGGATACTGAAAGCCATGCCGTCCTCCCGTCGACGCCCCCTCATCGGGGTCACCACCTACCGACAGGTCACCTCATGGTGGTCGTGGGAGCGTGACGCCGCCCTGGTGCCCGGTCCCTATCTCGACGTGATCGAGGCGGCCGGGGGCGAGCCACTGCTCCTGGCCCCGGGAAGCGCCGTCGCCAGCCCGGTCGACACCGGCCGCGCCGACCGGGTGGTGTCCGCCCTCGACGGCGTGGTGCTGATCGGTGGCGGGGACCTCGACGCCGCCCGCTACGACGCCGAGCCCGATCCCCGCAACGGCGGGACCAGCGCCCAGCGCGACGACCTCGAGCTGGGTCTGGCCCGGGCCGCCCTGGCCCGCCAGGTGCCCCTGTTGGCCGTGTGCCGGGGCATGCAGGTGCTCAACGTCTGCCTCGGTGGCGACCTCGTCCAGCAGCTGCCCGACCGGCTCGACTCGTCCACCCGGCACCAGCCCCGTCCCGGCGCCTTCGGACCGGTCACCGTGCTCACCGAGCCGGGGAGCACGGTCCGCCGCCTCCTGGGTGATCGAACCGAGGTCCTGTGCAGCCACCATCAGGCGGTCGACCGCCTAGGAGCGGGTCTGGTGGTGGCGGCCCGCAGCGAGGACGGCGTGGTCGAGGCGGTGGAGCGGCCTGGCCCGGGGTTCGTGGTCGGGGTCCAGTGGCATCCTGAGGAGACCGGCGACGTCCGGCTCTTTGCCGCCCTGGTCGAGGCGGCCGCCGCCCGATTCGAGATGACCGCCACCAAGGAGCCCGCATGAGCAGCGACACCACCACCGTGGTCAATCCGGCCACCGAGACGGCCATCACCGACCTGCCCCTCAGCGGGGTGAGGGAGACCGATGAGGCGGTGGCCCGGTCGCTGGCCGCCGGGCCGGCCTGGCGGGCCATCGCCCCCGCCGACCGGGCCCGCCTCATGCGCCGCTTCGCCGCCCAGGTGGAGGAGCACGGTGAGGAGCTGGCCCAGCTGGAGACGGCCAATGTGGGCAAGGCCATCGTCGACAGCCGCGACGAGGTGGGTATGGTGGCCGAGGTGCTGTACTTCTACGCCGGTGCCGTGGACAAGCACCGGGGGGCCACCGTGCCGGTGGCCGGTGGCGTGGACATGACCTTCCCCGAGCCGTTGGGTGTGGTCGGGGCCATCGTCCCGTGGAACTTCCCCATCGCCATCACCTCGTGGAAGGTGGGCCCGGCCCTCGCCACCGGCAACACCATCGTGGTGAAGCCGGCCGAGATCACCCCACTCACCGCCCTCCGGCTGGCCGAGCTGGCCCTCGACGCCGGCATCCCCGAGGGCGTGCTGCAGGTCCTGGTGGGCAAGGGGTCGGTGGTGGGGACGCGGTTGGTGGAGCATCCCGACGTGGCCAAGGTGGCCTTCACCGGCTCCACCGAGGTGGGCCGGGACGTCATGAGCCGGGCCTCGGGAACTATCAAGCGTGTCACCCTGGAGCTGGGCGGGAAGTCGGCATCAGTGGTCTTTGCCGACGCCGACCTCGAGCGGGCCGCCGCCGCCACCCCCGCCGGCGTCTTCGCCAACGCCGGCCAGGATTGCTGCGCCCGCAGCCGCGTCCTGGTCCAGCGCACCGTGTTCGACCGCTTCCTCGAGCTGCTGACCACGTCGGTGGCCCAGTGGACGGTGGGAGACCCCACCGACCCCGCCGTCAACATGGGCCCGCTGGTCACCGCCCACCATCGCGGGGTGGTGCAAGGCTTCCTCGACCCGGGCATGGGGGAACCCGATGGCAGCCCGGTCGAGGTCTTCGCCGCCGGTGCCGTTCCTGACGGTCCCGGCTTCTGGTTCCCGCCCACGGTGGTGGCGCCGGCCCGGCCGGAGTGGCGCCTGGCCCGTGAAGAGATCTTCGGACCGGTGGTGGCGGTAATCCCCTTCGAAGACGAGGAGGACGCCGTCCGGCTGGCCAACGACACCCCCTACGGACTGTCCGGGTCCATCTGGACCCGGGACGGGGCACGGGCGCTGCGCATGGCCCGCGCCGTGCAGGCCGGGAACCTCTCGGTCAACTCCCACAGCTCGGTGCGGGTGCAGACCAGTTTCGGGGGGATGAAGCAGTCGGGCTTCGGGCGGGAGTTGGGCCTCGAGGCGCTGGCCTCGTACAGCGATGTGAAGAACGTCTTCGTCTCCACGGCGGACTGAGCCCGGGATGGCCGTCGTCTCCCGCCGATCCCTGGTGGCTGTGGTCACCGGGGCCAGTCGCGGCCTCGGGGCCGGGAAGGCCGAAGCGTTGGCCGCCGAGGGGGTCCGGCTGGGACTGTGCGCCCGCACCCGTCCCGACCCTCCATCCGGCGCCGAGGCCTTCACCCAATCGGTGGACGTGACCGATGCCGACGGTGTGGACGGATTCGCCGCCGAGGTGGTGAGACGGTTCGGCCGGATCGACCTGTGGGTCAACAACGCCGGGCTGTTGGCCCCTATCGGGCCGCTGGCCGACGCCGACCCCGCCGACCTCCGGGCCAACGTCGAGGTCAACGTGTTGGGGGTCGTGCACGGGACGGCCACGTTCGCCCGGCACGTCCGATCCCGACCGGGCTTCGGCGTGCTGGTCAACCTGTCGTCGGGCGCCGCCACGCGGCCCTACGAGGGGTGGGCGGTCTACGGCGGGTCGAAGGCCGCCGTAGAGATGATCACCGAGGTGGTGGCCCGGGAGGAGCGAGCCCACGGGCTGACCGCCTACGCCGTCTCCCCGGGCCTGGTGGACACCGACATGCAGGCGCTCATCCGCTCGACGCCCATGGGGGAGTTCCCGGCCGTGGAGCGCTTTCAGCGGGCCCACCGGGAGGGTGACTTCAACGCGCCGGCCTGGGTCACCCGGTACGTGCTCGAGGAGCTGATCGACCCGGCGTTGTCCGACCACGTACGGCCGGACCCGGGTGGGGAGGAACCGTCCGTGCGCCGGCGGGTACCCGACCGGCGGTGACATCGGTGCCGGCCGACCTCGGATCGCCGGATCCCTCCTCTGGCGGGGGTGGCTAACGGAGCGTCCACTCCACTTTCATCACGGCGCGGGAGGTGGGGCGGAGGTCACCGGTCCGATCCATCGTCGGGAGGGTCGGGGATGGGTCGATCGTCAACACCCGCAGATTAGTTTCGACCCATGGCCACCACCCTGTCTCCTTCCCGACTCGCACCGGTCCGCACCGATTCCCAGCCGGCCGAGGAGAGCGGACTGGCACGGATCGCCGGATGGTGCCACGACCATCGCTGGTGGGTGCTGCTCCTCTGGCTGGTGGCGCTGGTAGGGACCAACGTGGTGGCTCACGCGGCGGGGAGAAACTTCTCCAACAATCTCACCGGTAGGGCCCAGCCGGTGCAGCAGATCCTCGACCAGGCCTTCCCCAACCAGAAGGGCAGCCCGGCCCAGGTGGTCATCACCTCCAGCGGACCGGTCACCGCCGCCTCGGTGAAGGACCAGACGGCCAAGATGGTGGCGGCCATCACCCCGCTGGCCCACGTGTCCGACGTGGTCAGCCCGTTCACCGCGGCCGGTGCGCACCAGATCTCGACCGACGGGCACATCGCCTATGTGCAGGTGGTCTTCGATCAGCAGGCCGGCGACCTCCCCCAGGACGCCATCAAGAAGGTCGTCTCCACCGCTCAGTCCTTCGCCGCCCACGGCTACCACGTGGCCCTGGGCGGCCAGGCCATCAGCCTGGTGGCCGGGGCCAAGCCGGGCCCGAGCGAGGGCATCGGCATCCTGGCCGCCATCGTCATCATGCTGCTGGCCTTCGGGTCGGTGGTGGCCATGGGCCTGCCCATCATCACCGCCCTGTTCGGCATCGCCATCGCCTTCGCCGTGCTCGACCTGCTGTCCCACGTCATCACCACGCCGACCTTCGCCCCCGAGATGATGGCCATGATCGGGCTGGGGGTGGGAATCGACTACGCCCTGTTCATCGTGACCCGCTATCGACAGGGGTTGGCCGAAGGCCGTGACCCCCGCCAGGCCACCGCGGTGTCGCTGGCCACCTCGGGCCGGTCGGTGGTGTTCGCCGGGACCACGGTGATCCTCTCGCTGCTCGGGCTGTTCATCCTGCAGCTGCCGTTCATGCGGGGCCTGGCCGTCGGGGCCATCGCCGCCGTGGTCCTGGTCATGCTGGCCGCCGTCACCCTGCTGCCGGCCATGCTGGGGTTCTCGGGCCTGGCCATCGACAAGGTGCGCGTCCCCGGCCTCCACCAGAGCGGGGCGGAGCCTTCCGAGCGGGGCTTCTGGTACCGGTGGAGCCGGACGGTGCAGCGCCACCCGGTGGTGGCCGCGGTGGGGGCCCTGCTCTGCTTGATCCTGCTCATCCTCCCCTTCTTCTCCATGCGCCTGGCCTTCACCGACGCTGGCAACGACCCCCCCAACACCACCACCCGACAGGCCTTCGACGCCCTGGCCACCGGATTCGGCCCGGGCTTCAACGGTCCCCTGATCGTGGCGGCCACGGTTCCCGAAGGCCAACGGTTTGCCATCGCGACCCTGCAGAAGCAGGTGGCGACCACGCCCGGTGTGGCCTTTGCCACTCCGGCCCAGTTCTCGGCCTCCGGTCGTGACGCGGTGATCATCGCCTACCCCACCACCTCACCCCAGTCGGCCAAGACCGAGGCCATCGTCCACACGCTGCGCGACGACGTGATTCCGGCGGCAACCGGCGCCACCCAAGTAGTGGCCTACGTCGGCGGCGAGACCGCAGGTTCGGTGGACGCCTCCACGTATCTGTCGACGCGCTTGGTGTGGGTGATCGGCGTGGTGCTCCTGCTCTCGTTCCTGCTGTTGATGGCCGTGTTCCGATCGCTGGCCATCCCGTTGAAGGCGGTGCTGGTCAACCTGCTGTCGGTGGGTGCCGCCTACGGCGTCATCGTGGCCGTGTTCCAGTGGGGATGGTTGGGGGGTTTGATAGGGATCGGAGCCACCAGCCCCATCGACCCGTGGATCCCGCTCATGATGTTCACCATCCTGTTCGGGCTGTCCATGGACTACGAGGTGTTCCTCCTGTCCCGCATCCGTGAGGAGTGGCGGCTCTCCGGGGACAACTCCGCCGCCGTGGCCGACGGACTGGCCAAGACGGCCCGGGTCATCACGGCCGCCGCTGCCATCATGATCTGCGTGTTCGGGTCGTTCGTCATCGGCGACCCTCTGCACGTGCTCAAGGTGTTCGGTCTGGGCCTGGCCGCCGCCATCCTCATCGATGCCACTCTGGTCCGGATGGTGCTGGTGCCGGCCATCATGGAGCTGTTGGGCCGGGCCAACTGGTGGATGCCGCGCTGGCTGGACCGGGTCGTCCCCCACCTCGGCGTGGAGGTGGACGTGGCCCTGCCGGCCACCGACAGCCCGGCCGCATCCCGGGCGGGCGGGTCCGACCGCCACGAACCGGCCGCCCCCTGAGTGACCGATCGGCCCGGGGTCCGGCCCCGGGCCCCGGGCGGGTAACGTCAGGCCCATGTCCGATCGATCTCGCAAGATCGCCAAGCCCGCGGCGGCGTTCGGCGTACTGGCCACCATGGCGAGCATCTGGTGGTTCGCCCTCCGCCCTCGGCGCAAGCACAAGGGCGAGGAGTAGTCCCACCTCGACTTTGACCCCAGCGCTGCCCGGCCGGCCGGATCGGATGGACCGGTAGCCTCGCCCGGTGCCCCTGGCCTCTTTGCGTCCGCTCCGCTCGCGGAACTTCGCGCTCATCTGGTCGGCCGCCCTGGTCTCCAATGTCGGCTCGTGGATGCAGACGGTGGCCCTTGGGGTGCTGGTCTTCGCCCGGACCAACCAGCCGGGATGGACCGGTCTGGTGGCGGCCGCCGCCTTCATCCCCATCGGGCTGCTGGCCCCGGTGGGTGGGGCCTTGGCCGACCGCCTCGACCGACGGCGCTGGCTCATCGTCACCACCCTGGCCGAGATGACCTTCGCCACGGTGCTGGCCGTCCTGGCCGGCACCGGCCACGACCCCCCGGCCGTGCTGGTGGTGCTGGCCTTCCTCGGCGGGGCGGCGGGGGCCATCGGGTTCCCGGCCTACCAGGCCATGGTGCCTGACCTCGTACCCACCGAGGACCTGCTCGGGGCCGTGTCCTTGTCATCGGCCCAGTTCAACCTGGGGAGGGTGATCGGGCCGGCCCTGGCCGGCCTGGCCCTGCTCAGCCACAACTACGGCCTGGTGTTCGGAATCAACGCCGCCTCCTTCGCTGCCACGGTGGTGGCCCTGGTATTGGTGCGACTGCCCAAGCCGGTGGCCCCGCACGACGACGTGGGCCTGATGGCCCGACTGGTGGCCGGGGCCCGTGTCGCCGCCGGTGAGCCCGGATGCCGTGCCGCCATCCAGCTCATCGCGGTGGTGGCCCTCCTGGCCTCACCGTTCATCGCCCTGGTGCCGGCCATGTCGGCGGTACTCGACCGGGGAGGTGTGAGCACGCAGGTGGGCACGGCCATCCTGGTCACCGCCCAGGGGATCGGTGCGGTGGCCGGGGCCCTGGTCCTCCCCACCCTGGCCGAGCGGGTGGGCCGGCGGGCCATGCTGCAGTCCGCCCTGTTCGCGCTGCCCGTCCTGTTGGTGCTCTACGGCCTGGCCCCGTCCCTGTGGCTGTCGGCCGTGGCCTTCCTGGCCGTGGGGGCCGGCTACATCGCCGTGCTCTCGGGGCTCAACACCGTGGTGCAGCTGCGGGCCCCGGCCGCCGTGCGAGGCCGGGTCCTGTCCATCTACATGATGGGTCTGGGGATCGTCTATCCGATCGGGGCGGTGGTGCAGGGAGGGATCGCCAACCACACCGGCGTGCGCACGGTGACGGTGGTGGGCGCCGTGGCCATGCTGGCCGTGATGGCTGGTGTCGCCACCCTCCGTCCGGTGGTCTTCACCTCGCTCGGTGATCCGAGCGCGGCCCCGACCGGACCGGGCGTCTCGCTCCGACCTGGCGAGGAGCGGCCGTGAGCCCCCCGGTGGGCGTGGAGGTGCTGACGGCGGTGGAGGCCGAGCCGATCCAGCGCCGGGCGGCCGGGGCCCTGCAGCGGGCGGGGCTCGGTCCGGAGGACCGGGTGGTCCTCTGCCTGCCGTCGTCGGCCACCCTGCTCTGTGTCGTGCTCGGCGCCCTGCGGTCCGGTGTGGTGCCGGTACTGCTCAACGCCACCCTCCTCGAGTCTGAGCGTGAGGCGCTGGTGGCCGACGCCCAGCCCGCCCTGGTCGTCACGGACGGGGAGGCCCTGGCTGCGCTGGTCCGGGGCCCCGACGCGGCGTTGGCCCCGTACCCCCTGGCCCGACCCATGCACTACACCTCGGGAACCACCGGGCGATCGAAGGGGGTGTGGTCCGGGCGGTGGAGCGCCGAGGAGGCGGCGGCGGCCTTTGCCGACGAGGCCGACCTGTGGTCGTTCGGCCCCGACGACGTCCACCTGGTGTGCTCGCCCATGTACCACTCGGTCTCCATCCGGTTCGCCGGGGGCACCCTGCTCCGGGGCGGCACCTGTGTGATCCTCTCCCGGTTCGATGGCGAGGTGGCCCGCTCGGTCCTGGCCGGGGAGCGGGCCGGGCCGACCCCGACCACCACCTTCATGGCCCCGGCCGCCCTCAGCCGGCTGTTGGCCTTGGTGGAGGGGACTGCCGACCGGTTCGACCGACTCCGACTGCTCGTCCATGCCGGGTCGCCCTGCCCGCCGGCGCTCAAGCGGTCGGCCCTGCAGCGGGTGGGTCCTGGGGTGCTGTGGGAGTTCTACGGCTCCACCGAGGGCCAGTTCACCGTGTGCTCGCCGGCCCAGTGGGCCGATCGCCCCGGGACGGTGGGCCGGGCCCGCCCGGGTCGCACGCTCTCGGTGGACGACGACGGGACCATCTGGTGCCGCCCACCCGGGTTCGCCCGCTTCCGCTACTGGGGGGACCAGGCCAAGACCGACGCCGCCTGGCGGGACGGTGCCTTCACCGTGGGCGACCTCGGGCGCCTGGACGATGAGGGCTACCTGTTCATCGACGGGCGGCGGGACGACCTGATCATCACCGGCGGGGTCAACGTGTACCCCGCCGAGGTGGAAGCGGCTCTGGCCGACGCCGCCGGACTGGCCGACGTGGCCGTGTTCGGGCTGCCCGACGACCGCTGGGGCCAGCGGGTGTGCGCCGCCCTGGTGGTGGACCCGGCCCACCCGGCGGCCACGCCCGACACGGCCCCGGCCACCGTGACCGCCCACGCCGCCTCCCGACTGGCCGCCTACAAGCGCCCCAAGCAGTACGTCGTGGTCGATGCCCTGCCCCGCACCGCCACCGGCAAGCTGCAGCGCAACCTCCTCCCCGAGCTCCTCTCGGCCATGGCCGACCCCCCGGCCGATCCGGGACCGGGCGGTGACCTCCGGGGGCCGGGAGCCGGCTAGGCCGGTCCGGGTCACGCCCCCCTGGGCGATACTGGACGGATGACCGACGCCGACCCCGGACCCCCCATCGCCACCATCAACCCCGCCACGGGCCAGCTGCTCCAGACCTTCGAGGCCTACGACGCCACTGGGGTGGAGCAGCGCCTGGCGGCAGCAGCGGCGGCCGCCCCGGTGTGGGCCCGGACCAGCTTCGAGGAACGGGCCCGCCTGCTGATCACGGCGGCGGAGCTGCTGGAGGGGGAGCTGCCCGACATCGCCCACGTGGTCACCACCGAGATGGGCAAGCCCTTCGCCCAGGCCAAGGGCGAGGTGGCCAAGTGCGCCAGCGGCTTCCGGTGGTTCGCCGACCACGCCGAGGCCATGCTCACCGACGAGGAGGTCCCCGTCGACGCGTCCCTGGGCCTCATCACCTACCAACCCCTGGGGGCGGTCCTGGCCATCATGCCGTGGAACTTCCCGCTCTGGCAGGTGGTCCGCTTCCTGGCCCCGTCCCTCATGGCCGGCAACGTGGGCCTGCTGAAGCACGCGCCGAGCGTGCCTCGCACCGCCCTCCTCCTGGAGGACCTGCTCCGGCGGGCCGGTGCCCCTGACGGGGTCTTCCAGACGCTGTTGGTCGGCACCGACCAGGTGCCGGCCATCATTGCCGACCCCCGGGTGGCCGCCGTGACCCTCACCGGCAGCGTGGGGGCGGGCCGGGCCGTGGCTGCCCAGGCTGGTGCCGTCGGGAAGAAGGTCGTGCTCGAGCTGGGCGGGAGCGACCCGTTCATCGTCCTGCCCTCGGCCGACCTGGACCGGGCGATCGCCGTGGGAGTGGAGGCCCGTACCCAGAACGCCGGCCAGTCCTGCATCGCCGCCAAGCGGTTCCTCGTCCACCAGGACGTGGCCGAGGCCTTCACCGAGGGGTTCGTGGCCGGAATGGACGCGCTGTCGGTCGGCGACCCGTTCGATCCCGCCACCGAGGTGGGGCCTCTGGTCACGGCGGCGGCCTGCGACGCCATCGCCGCCCAGGTGGAGGACGCCCGCGCCCACGGGGCCACCATCCTGTGCGGCGGGGAGCGCGTGGTGGGTCCCGGGGGGCCTGACCACCCCGGCTTCTTCTACCGCCCCACCGTCATCACCGACATCACCCCGGCCATGCGGGTGGCCACCGAGGAGGTGTTCGGGCCGGTGGCTCTGCTCTACACGGTGGCCGACGCCGACGAGGCGCTGGCTCTGGCCAACGGCACCGAGTTCGGCCTGGGCTCCAGCGTGTGGACCACCGATCCCGACGAGCAGCAGCGCTTCGTCACCGACCTCGAGGCCGGCCAGGTCTTCGTCAACGGCATGGTGGTCTCCATGGTCCAGCTGCCCTTCGGCGGCATCAAGAGCTCGGGGGTCGGCCGCGAACTGTCCAGCTGGGGCCTGCGCGAGTTCTGCAACATCAAGACGGTGTGGGTGGCCTGATGCCGGAGCGGCGGGCGTATCTGGACCACGCCGCCACCACCCCCATGCGCCCCGAGGCCCGGGAGGCCATGCTGCCCTATCTGGCCGGAGCGTTCGGCAATCCGTCGGGCAGCCACGCCGAGTCTCGACGCGCCCGGCGGGCGGTGGACGACGCCCGCCAGACGGTGGCCGGGATGCTGGGCGCCGATCTGGGCGAGGTGGTCTTCACCTCGGGGGGGACCGAGGCGGACAACCTGGCTGTGGTCGGAGGGTGGCGGGCCGTCGCCGCCGGCCGGTCGTCACCCCCGGCCATCGTGTGCTCGGCCATCGAGCACCATGCCGTGCTGGAGACCTGCCGGGCCCTGGCCCGGGAGACCGGCGCCGACCTGCGGGAGGTGCGGGCCGACCGTGACGGCATGGTCGACGCCCACGCCTGGGCCGAGGCGTGCACCCCCGAGGTCGGGCTGGTCTCGGTGATGGCCGTCAACAACGAGATCGGTACCGTGCAGGACCTCGCCATCCTGGCCGAGGCGGCGCGGGCCGGCTCCCCGGGGGCGGTCCTGCACACCGATGCCGTCCAGGCCGCACCGTGGCTCCCGCTCGGGCCCCTGACCGGAGCGTTCGATCTGGTGTCGATCAGTGCCCACAAGTTCGGCGGCCCCCAGGGTGTCGGCGTCCTGGCCGTCCGCCACGGCACGGGTCTGGTGGCCCTGGCCCACGGAGGCGGACAGGAGCGTGAGCGCCGGAGCGGCACCCAGAACGTGGCCGGCATCGTGGCCATGGCCGCCGCCCTGGACCGGAACCCCGGGGAGCGGGCGGCGGAGAACGTCCGGGTAGGCGCCCTGCGTGACCGGCTGGCCGAAGGCCTCCTGGCCTCGGTCCCGGCGGCGGCGTGGACCGGTTCGGGCCACGGTGTGCCCGGGTTCTGCCACCTCCGGTTCACCGGGGTGGAGAGTGAGGCTCTTGTGCTCCTGCTCGACGCCGCCGGCCTCTCGGTCTCGGCCGGCGCCGCCTGCTCCAGCGGGGCCGTCGAGCCCAGTCACGTGCTGGCGGCCATGGGGTTCGACCGGGACGAGTCCACCAGCGGGATCCGCTTCTCCCTCGGGTGGACCACCACCGACGAGGACGTCGACCTGGCCCTGTCGGTCGTCCCGGACATGGTCGCCAAGCTGCGAGACTGAACCCATGCGAGTGCTGGTGGCCATGTCGGGCGGCGTCGATTCGTCGGTGGCCGCCGCCCTGGTGGCCGATCGGCTGGGTCCGGACCGGGTGGTCGGGGCCACCCTCAAGCTGTGGGGCGGGGACTCGGACTCGGGGTGCTGCTCGGTGGCCGACGTGGACGATGCCCGCCGGGTGGCCGACCACCTGGGCCTGGTCCACCACGTGTTCAACTTCGCCGCCGACTTCGAGGACCGGGTGGTGGACCCCTACGTGCGGGGTCACGCCGAGGGCCGGACCCCCAACCCGTGCATCGAGTGCAACCGTCACCTCAAGTTCGACCGGTTGCTGGACCGCGCCGCTGATCTGGGCTTCGACGCCGTGGCCACCGGCCACCATGCCCGCCGGACCGAAACCGCCGACGGGCGGTACCGGCTGTGCCGGGGGGCCGACCCGCTGAAGGACCAGTCCTACGTGCTGGCCATGCTGGGCCAGGACCAGCTGGCCCGAGTGGCCTTCCCCGTCGGGACGCTGACCAAGGCCGAGGTGAGGGCGGAGGCCCACCGCCGGGGCCTGCGCACCGCGGCCAAGCCCGACAGCCAGGACGTCTGCTTCATCCGATCGGACGAGGGCCGCGCCGGGTTCCTCGGTGACCGGATGCCGCTCCATCCCGGGCGCATGGTCGACCACCGTTCCGGCGAGGACCTCGGGTCCGTCGACGCCGTCGAGCTGGTCACCGTCGGCCAGCGCCGGGGCATGGGCCACAGCGGTGACGGGCGGCGCCGGTTCGTCACCGCCGTCGACGTCCCGGCCCGCCGGGTCATGCTCGGCCCTCCCGAGGCGGCCTGCACTGACTCCGTCAGGCTGGACACGGTGACCTGGGTGGACGCTGACCCCACGGCCACGGGTCCGGACGGCATCGCCCTGCTGGCCCAGTGCAGCGCCCACGGGCGGCCGGTGCCGGCCGAGGTGGAAGAGGGGGCCGGGGGCCTGGTGGTGCGGTTCGCCGTCCCCCAGCGACGTATCGCCCCCGGTCAGACCGTGGCCCTCTATGACCCACGCCGTCCCGACGAGGTGGTCGGCTCGGGCATCGCCCGATGAGCCCGAAAAAGCCCGCGGACCCGGCGGTCGGGCCGGACGTCGACGACCGTGATCCGGTGGCCCGGGCCGAGGGCCTCCGGGCCCTCATCGCCCACCACAACGAGCAGTACCACCGGCTCGACGCGCCGGAGATCGCCGACGCCGAGTACGACGCCCTGGTGCGCGAGCTCCGGGCCATCGAGGCCGAGCACCCCGACCTGGCCGTACCGGACTCGCCCACGTCGACGGTGGGCGCCACCCCGTCGGCCCTCTTCGCCCCGGTGGCCCACCGGGTACCCATGATGAGTCTGGACAACGCCTTCAGTCCCGAGGAGCTGCAGGCCTGGGCCGACCGACTGGCCAAGCAGATCCCCGCCGACACCACCTTCGTGTGTGAGCTCAAGATCGACGGCCTGGCCATTTCCCTCACCTTCCGGGACGGCCGGTTCGTGCAGGCGGCCACCCGCGGGGACGGGTCCACCGGCGAGGACGTCACGGCCAACGTGTCCACCATCGCCGACATCCCCGTCCAGCTGGACGGCGCCGTGGCCCCCCCGCCAGCCCTGATCGAGGTGCGGGGCGAGGTCTACATGCCCATCAGCGCCTTCGAGGACCTCAACCGGCGCCAGTCCGAGGCCGGGGAACGGCTCTTCGTCAACCCCCGCAACTCGGCGGCCGGATCGTTGCGCCAGAAGGACTCCTCCATCACGGCCAGCCGGGCCCTCTCCTTCTGGGCCTACCAGGTGGGGGAGTTGGAGCTGGTGGCCGGAGCCGAGCCGGCGTCCGGACCGGTGCCGCCCGGCGAGTTGGCCACCACCCACGCTGACACGCTGACCTGGTTGGACCGGGCTGGGTTTCCGGTCAATCCCGAACGGTCGGTGGTCCAGGGCCTCGATGCCGTGCTCGACTTCTGCCGCCGTTGGGAGGCGGACCGGCACGAGCTGGACTACGACATCGACGGCGTCGTGGTCAAGGTGGACGACCTCGACCTCCAACGCCGGCTGGGGGCCACGTCGCGGGCGCCCCGGTGGGCCATCGCCTACAAGTTCCCCCCCGAGGAGCGCACCACCACGCTCCTCGGGATCGAGGTGTCCATCGGCCGGACCGGCAAGGCCACGCCGTTCGCCGTGTTGGACCCGGTGTTCGTGGGCGGGTCCACCGTCTCCCTCGCCACCCTCCACAACGAGGACCAGGTCCGGGTGAAGGACGTCCGCCCCGGCGACACGGTGGTGGTGCGCAAGGCCGGGGACGTCATCCCCGAGGTCGTGGGCCCGGTGCTGGTCAAGGGCCGGCGCCGGAAGTCGGCCTGGACGTTCCCCACGGTGTGCCCCAGCTGCGGGGCCACCCTGGTGCGGCTGCCCGACGAGAGCGACACCTTCTGCACCAACCTCGACTGCCCGGGCCAGCGGGTCCAGCGCATCGCCCACTTCGCCTCACGGTCGGCCATGGACATCGAGGGACTCGGCGAGCAGCGAGTGCAGCTCTTCGCCGACCACGGTCTGCTCAACGATGTGGCCGACCTCTACTCCTTCACCCCGGGGACGTTCGAGGGCCTGGAGGGTTTCGCCACCGTGTCCGTGGCCAACCTGCTCGGCGCCATCGACGAGTCGCGGTCCCGGCCCCTGCACCGCGTCCTCATCGGCCTGGGCATCCGTCACCTGGGCCAGGTCGGCTCCGTCGCCCTGGCCCGGGCCCTCGGCGACATCGACGCCGTCATGGCCGCCGACGAGGCCACCCTGGCCGGAGTGGACGGCGTGGGACCGGTGATCGCCACCAGCGTGACCCGTTGGTTGGCCTCCGACATCAACCGGTCGGTGGTCGAACGCCTGCGGGCAGCCGGAGTGAACCTCGTGGAGCCGGGCCGGGGCGAGGCTGCCGCCCCGGCGCTGCCTCAGACCCTGGAGGGCCGGTCGGTGGTGGTCAGCGGCACCCTGGACGGCTACACCCGGGAGGAGGCCGAGGAGGCCGTGCTGGCCCGGGGGGGCAAGTCGCCGGGGACGGTGTCGAAGAAGACCTTCGCCCTGGTGGTGGGGGAGACGCCGGGGGCCTCCAAGGTGACCAAGGCCGAGAGCCTCGGGGTCCCGGTGGTCGACGGTGCCGGGTTCGCCGCTTTCCTCGAGTCGGGGGAGCTTCCGACCTAGTCCATCACGGCGTGGCGGATCAGCGCCTCGAGCTCGCCCGAGTCGCGCAGGCGCCGCACGAAGAGGTGGCCGCCCGGATGGGCCCGCAGCTCCACCCCGGGCTGCGTGCCGATCCGGTGGGCCGCCGCCGTGTCCCTCGGGTCGCCGCTGCCGTAGTGGACGGCGATGGGTCGGTGATCGGGATGACGGAGGAGGAGGGCCACCAGATCGAGGTGGTGGACGTCAGCGCTGGCCCGACGGGCCACGCGTACCCGGTCCGACCATCGGCGGTCGCGGGCCCGGAGGCGGTCCCATCGCCGGAGTGACACCTGCGGGCTGAAGGCGACGATGCGGTCGGCCCCGGACAGGACGCCGTAGAGGATGGAGGCGAACCCCCCCGAGGAGGTGCCCACGAAGGTGGTGCTCGTGCCCCCGAGCTCGGCCAACAGGGCGCCGAGCCCGGCGGCGGCCGACAGCACGTCGTGGCCCAGTCCGGGCAGGCCCTGCTGATACCAGCACTGGCCGGTGTCCCGGAGGAACACGCGGTGGACGGGCAGGGCGGCGGTTAGCGCCGCCAGCTCGAAGGGTGCTCCGGTGGTGCGACCGTCGAGTCCGCCGAAGCACACCAGGACGGGAGCCGGCTCTCGCCCGAGCCGACGTTCGACGGACACCGCCGCCGACCGGTTATCGAGGACGCTGCCGGCGGAAGGGTGCTCATCGGGGCACCCCGCATCGGGCCGACGACCGATCCCCGGCTGTCCGGTCCTCCCCGGCCTGGTTCTCTGTTCGCTGATGCGCCCGATCTCACTCCCCGCACCTTGGTTCGGCCTTGGACCGGATCGGGGTGCCCGCATCGTGCGGGTCGGGCCACCACCGTGGGTGTGGGCACGGTGTCGCTCGGTGGGGCTAGAGGAGCGGGGATCCGGGCTCCTTGGCCCAGCCTTGGAATCTCCTTGAAATAGGCTGTGTACGTCGTTAGGGTGCCGGTACCGGACGGAGCGGTGATGCACGGGGGGACTCTCAGTTCCGAGTTTCGTGCCCGCCGGTCGGCCCGGCGCTGCAGACCGACGTGCAACGTCATCGTCGTCCGGGGGGACACGCCAGTTCCACCTCCGAGCGGGGACGACCGATCACCCGGCTCGATTCACGTTGGGGGGAACCTGTCTCCCGAACTCGATGCCCACGGAGACGTGGGGGAACTAGTGAGGAGAACACATGATTCGCAAGATGCTCATGGTGGCTGCCGCGGTGGCCATGCCGCTCGGTATCGTGGCCGCCACGGCCGGGACGGCGTCGGCCGCCACGGTTACGGACGCCACCGGTGCTCCGGCCACCGCCAACTGCACTTCCAGCGGTGGGTCGCTGACCTTCAAGTACGGCATCGGCCTGGCCGGTGGTTCGTATGTGTTCCCCACCAAGAACAAGGGGAACCAGATCTCGGTGACCGGTGTCACCCTGACCTGCACGTCGCCGGCGGTGACGGGTTCGTTCACCGGGGCCGTCTCGGGGAAGATCAAGACATCCAACCCGACCGAGACCCCGGCGCAGGCCTACGCCTGCACCGGTCTGTCGGGAGTTGACCCCGCCCCCGGCGGCACCGTGACCGGCAGCCTCAAGGTCAAGTGGTCCGCCCCGACCGGCCAGAAGTTCGGCGGGGGATCGAAGTCCACCATCGCCGTGACGTCGATCCTGGGTGGGACCAGCGGTGGGTTCGGGACCTTCACGGTTCCCGGCAACCCCGGCACGGGCTCCATCGTGGGCAGCTTCCCCGGATCCGACGGGGGTGCCTCCGGCACCACCACGTCGACCACCGCCCAGTCTGAGGCGGCCCTGGCCGGCCAGTGCCTGGCCGCCGGTGGACTGACCACCATCAGCCTCGGATCGGGCACCGCCAGCCTGCAGTAAGGCAGCACGGTCCACCCGAGCGATCGGGCGGACCGGGACCGTCGAAGGCGGGGCGCCGGCCCCGCCGTCGGCGCGTGGGCGGGGCTCCGACCCCGCCTTCGACGAGCGGTCGGGCCTCCCACCCGGTGAGCTCACCACCGAGGGGTCCCGCCGACCGGTCCGACCCTCCACCACCTGACAACCGCTCCTCGGTAGCCTGAACCCTAGAATCATGCCGAGTATCACCGACTCCATCGGGCGTGTCCTCGGCGACCGCTACCGACTGGTCACCGCCCTGGGGACCGGTGCGTCCGCGCACGTGTACCTGGCCGACGACATCTCGCTGCATCGGCGGGTGGCCATCAAGGTGCTCCACCCGGCGCTGGCCGGTGACACCAACTTCCTCAAGCGGTTCCGGGCCGAGGCCCGAGCCGTGGCCGCCCTCAACCATCCCAATATCCTGCAGGTCTACGACTGGGGTGAAGAGAACGACGAGCCGTACCTGGTCCTCGAGTACCTGGCCGGCGGCAGCCTCCGCCAGGTCTACGACACCGATGCCCTCCTCTCGCCGGAGCAGGCCGTCCGGATCGGGCTGCAGGCCGCCGCCGGGCTGGACTACGCCCACCGGCGCGGGCTCATCCACCGGGACATCAAACCGGCCAACCTCCTCTTCGACGCCGACAGCCGCCTGCGCATCGCCGACTTCGGGCTGGCCCGGGCCCTGGCTGAAGCGTCGTGGACGGAACCGGACGGGGCCATCCTGGGCACGGCCCGCTACTCCGCCCCCGAGCAGGTCGAAGGGTGGGTGCTCGATGGGAAGGCCGACGTCTACGCCCTGGCCCTGGTCCTCTACGAGGGGGTCACCGGGGAGACGCCCTTCATCGGCGACACCACCATCGCCACCCTGATGGCCCGGGTCGGAGCCCTGCTGCCCGAGCACGAGGCCCTTGGCCCGCTCAACGACGTGCTGGTGTGGGCGGCCGCCCCCGAGCCGTCCGAGCGCTTCGACGCCGCCCAGTTCTCGCTCCGCCTGGAGGAACTGGCCGCCACGCTGCCCGACCCCCGGCCCATCCCCATCGTCGACGCCGTCCCCATCGAGGAGGTCGACGGGGTGGACAAGGTGATGGTTCGGCCCGCCCGCTCACCGGTCTTCGACGGGCTGAACCCCGACGCCACCGAGCTCGGGGTGCCGGCGGTGGTCGGTGCGGCCACCCTGGACAAGTCCACGGCCAAGACGCCGAAGCCGAAGCTGAAGCCGACCCGGGCCCGACGGCCCTCGGCTTCCACCGGTGGCCCGATCCGGGCCCGTCGGCGTCGGTGGCCCTGGATCGCCGCCATCGTGGTGGCCGTCGTCGCCCTCCTGGCCGGTGGGGTGGCGCTGGCTGTCCAGGCCCAGCTGTTCACCCCGAGCCATCCCATTCCGCTCCTGGTGGGCAAGACCGTGCCGGAGGCCGCCCAGGCGGTCAAGGCCGACAAGTTCACCGTCCGCACCACCGGCCACGCCTCGAGCATCACCCTCGGTCCCGGCCTGATCCTGAGCCAGCAGCCCACGGTCCGATCCGCCGGCCAGGCGGTCACGGCCAAGGAGGGATCGACCGTCAAGGTGGTGGTCTCGACCGGACCACCACCGGTGGCCATCCCCGCCCTCACCTCGTTCACCAACTGTGCCGACGCCGTGGCTGCCCTGAAGGCGGTGCACCTGGTCGGCGTGTGCCCACCGGCCGCCCAGCAGTACAGCTCGACAGTGGTGCCCGGGGCGGTCATCAGCTCGGTGCCGACCGGGACCGCACCCTACGGCTCGACCGTGACCATCTCCACCTCCAAGGGGCATGCCCCGGTGGCCATCCCGGCGGTCTCCGGCTCCTATGCCACCGCCGCGGCCGCCCTCACCGCCGCCGGCTTCGTGCCCTCCCAGAGCAACCAGTACAGCTCCACCGTGCCCACCGGCCAGATCATCGGCACCACCCCGGCGGCGGCGGCCGGTCCCCAGCCGTTCGGCTCCAAGGTCACGGTGGGCATCTCCCTCGGGCCCCAGCCGGTGATCATCCCTAGCGTGGGCGGGGAGTCGGTGGCCGCGGCCACTGGTGCTCTCACCGCCCTGGGCCTCAAGGTGTCCGGCCCCTACGGCCCCCCGGGGGCCACCAAGGTGCTGTCCACGGACCCAGTGGCGGGCACGTCGGTCCAGCCCGGGACCACGGTCAACCTGTACACCCTGTGAGTCCGACCGCGCCCGACTGCGAGCTGTGCGAGGCCGCCCGCCTCACCGAGTGGTACCACGAGGACGACGTGTGCTGGGTGGCGGCCTGCGAGGTGTGCGACGTGCCCATGGTGGTGTGGAAGCACCACGGTAACGAGCCCCCCGAGGTCGACGTGGAGCACATGCTGGCCCAGCTGGGGCGGGTGGCCGACGAGCGCCTCGGAGCCGGGGTGTGGTCCTTCGACCGGGTCATGCGCCAGATCCCGGATCACTTCCACGCCCACGCCCGCGATCCCGACTGGTGGTTCCGCCGGTTCGGGCGCCGGTGACCGGTCGCGCCCGGTCCCGCCGACCACGTTCCGACTGTGCCCTGACCGACGGTGCCCTGACCTACCCCGGCCCGTCCCACCGGGCCCCATGATCAAGTACCTGGGGTCCAAACGTCGGCTGGTCCCGGCTCTCACCCTGCTGGCCCAGGCCTCCGGGGCCCGCACCGGACTCGACCTGTTCTGCGGGACCACCCGGGTGGCCCAGGCCTGGAAGGCGTTGGGGATGACCGTCACCGCCGTGGACAGCGCCCGGGTGGCCCACGTACTGGCCCGCTGCTACGTGGCCACCGATCCGGCGGCCACCCCCGGGCTCCTCGCCGAAGTGGGCGAGGCGGTCGAACGGCTCAACCGGCTGCCGGGTCGACCGGGGTACGTGACGGCCACCTTCTGCACGGCGTCGAGGTTCTTCCGCCCCGAGAACGGAGCCCGGATCGACGCCATCCGGGACACCATCGAGTCCGAGTACGCCGGCACCGACCTGTGGCCGATCCTGGTGACCAGCCTGTTGGAGGCGGCCGACCGGGTCGACTCGACCACCGGCCTGCAGATGGCGTACCTCAAGCAGTGGGCGGCCCGGTCCGGCCAGCCCCTCGCCCTGCGGGTCCCCGAGCTCCTCCCCGGGCCGGGCCGGGCCGTCCAGGGGGACGCCTGTCGGCTGGCCGGCTCGGCCGAGCTGGGCGCGGTGGACCTGGCCTACCTCGACCCTCCCTACAACCAGCACCGGTACGACTCCAACTACCACGTGTGGGAGACCATCGTGGCCTGGGACGCGCCGACCCACTACGGGGTGGCCTGCAAGCGGGACGACCTCCGCGACCCCGAACGCCGCAGCGCCTTCAACGGCCGCCGGAGCATGGCCCCGGCCCTGGGCGGGGTGATTGCCGACCTGCAGGCCGACGTGGTGGTGCTGTCCTACAACAACGAGTCGTGGCTGACCTTCGACGAGTTGCACGAGCTGTGTTCGGCCCGGGGACACGTGCAGGTACTGGCGTTCGACTCGGCCCGCTACGTGGGGGCCCGCATCGGCATCCATAACCGGGCCGGGCGCAAGGTCGGGGCCGTCTCCCACCTCCGCAACACCGAATACGTCCTGGTGGCGGGGGATCGGAGCCGGGTCCGGCGGATGGTGGAGGCGGTGGCCGGGGCGGGTCTGGGCCAGGCGGTGGACCAGCCCGTGCCCGTCGTGGTGGGGTCGGGCGAAGGGGTGCGTCCGGTTTGACCGGGGTGCGGGCCCCCTGCCAACGTGGTCGGTCACCGGCGGGATCTCACTCCCGGCGCACGGCCCACCACCCAATCGGCACCCCAGGGGGACCAACCACATGGGAGCACTCGACGGACGCACCGCGATCATCACCGGGGCCGGTCGCGGCATCGGGCGGGAGCACGCCCTGCTGTTCGCCTCCGAGGGGGCCAGCGTGGTGGTCAACGACCTCGGTGGCGCCGTGGACGGCTCCGGCGACGACCGGTCGCCGGCCCAGCAGGTGGTGGACGAGATCACCGCAGCGGGGGGGCAGGCCGTGGCCAACACCGATGACGTGTGCGACTGGGACGGTGGCCAGCGTCTCATCCAGACGGCGGTGGAGGCCTTCGGGGACCTCCACGTGCTGGTCAACAACGCCGGCATCCTTCGTGACCGGGTGCTGGTCAACATGTCCGAGGCCGAGTGGGACTCGGTGGTCCACGTCCACCTGAAGGGCCACTTCGTGCCCACCCGCCACGCCGCCGCCTACTGGCGGCAGCAGACCAAGGACGGGAAGGAGGTCCGGGCGTCGGTCGTCAACACCTCGTCGACCTCGGGACTGCTGGGCAACCCGGGCCAGTCCAACTACGGGGCGGCCAAAGCCGGCATCGCCGCCTTCACCGTCATTGCCGCCGAGGAGTTGGTCCGCTACGGGGTCCGGGTCAACGCCATCGCCCCGGCTGCCCGTACCCGCATGACCGAGCAGACCCCGGGTCTCTCCGACATCGTGCGGGCTCCCGCCGACGCCGCCATCTTCGACAGCTGGGACCCGGCCAACGTCTCCCCCCTGGTGGCCTACCTGGCCACCGAGTCGTGCCCGGCCACCGGCCGGGTCTTCTTCGTGCAGGGCGGCCAGGTCCGCCTCTTCCAGCCATGGACCATGACCGAGTCCATCGACCGGGACGATCGCTGGACGGTGACCGAGCTGCAGGCGGAGATGCACCGGCTCGGAGGCTGAGGCATGTCCCCGTTCAGGGGGCCCGACCGTCCCGGGGGGGATCAGGCCTTCGAGCCCGATGAGGTGCGGTCGGCCGAGGCACTGCTCAGCGGCACCGGGGCCGGAGCCGAGGGCGGCATCGTGGTGCCGTGGCCCATCCTCTTCCGTCACCGCCTGCACCGCCGTCTGTCCCGATCGGACCGGTACCAGTGGTGGGTGCTGTGGACGGTGCTGGCCGGCCTGCTCTCGGTCAACATCACCTTCACCGTGTTCGTGGTGGCGCTGCCCCAGGTGGCCCAAGAGCTCCACACCTCGGTGTCCACCCTCACCTGGACCTCCACCGGACCACTGCTGGCCTTCGGGGTGGCCGCCCCGGTGCTGGGCAAGCTCGGCGACCTCCGGGGCTACCGCAAGCTCTACCTCTGGGGCCTGTCCGGGGCGGCGGTCAGCGTGGTGCTCACGGCCTCGGCCCCGACCGCCGGGGTGCTGATCGCCGCCCGCCTGTTCGACGGGGTCCAGGGGGCGGCCACCGGGGCGGCGTCCATGGCCCTGGTCCTCCAGGCCTTCTCCCACGAGGACCGGGTCAAGGCGTTGGGCTGGTGGGCGCTCGTCGGGGCGGGCGGGCCCGTGCTGGGCGTGACCATCGGGGCCCCCATCATCCAGTACTTCGGGTGGCGGGCCCTCTTCTGGGGCGAGCTGCCCCTCATGGCCATCGCCGCCGTGCTGGCTGTCATCGTGCTCCCGGCCCACGACCACCCCGCCGAGGAGCCCGACGGCCCCGCCGTCGTGCCGTCTGCTCCGGGGGCGCCGGTCGACGGCCCCGAG
>JBBQWW010000042.1:0-30534 GCA_038210245.1 Acidimicrobiales bacterium | reverse complement strand
AGCGACCATGCTGAGACCTCTGCTGGTTGGCGTCGGCGCATCGTCCACGACGGAGAGGGGGTGGCCGTGATGGACGGCCCATCGACCTCCCCCTCGGCGGCGGGCCGCTCCCGAGCGTGAGCGCTCTCGCCGGACCCGGTCGAATCCCGGTGGGCACCGTGGACGTGGACCCACCTCGGGGGGCGGTGGTCGATGCGGTGACCCGCGCCCTGGCCGAGGACCTGCTGCCCCTGGGCGACCTCACCGCGGCCCTGGTCCCGGTGACCACCACCGCCCGGGTGGCCATCGTGAGCCGGGCGGTGGGGGTGATCGCCGGGCGGGCCTGCGCCCTCGAGGCCTTCCATCAGATCGACCCGACGCTGGAGGTGACCTGGCGGATCGGTGACGGCGATCCGGTGGCCCCCGGCGACCACGTGGCCGAGGTCATCGGCTCCCTCCGCTCCATCCTCACCGCCGAGCGGACGGTCCTCAACTTCCTCGGTCACCTGTCCGGGGTGGCCTCGCTGACCCACCGGTACGTGGAGGCCGTGGAGGCCGTCAACCCGTCCACCCGGGTGTTGGACACCCGTAAGACCACTCCCGGCCTGCGGGCCCTGGAGAAGGCCGCCGTGCGGGCCGGCGGGGGCCACAACCACCGGGGCAGCCTGTCCGACGCCGTGCTAGTGAAGGACAACCACCTGGCCGGGCTGTCCATCGGGGAGGCGGTGACCCGGGCCAAGGCACTGTGGCCGGGGCGGATGGTGGAGGTGGAGTGCGACCACCTGTCCCAGGTGGACGAGGCCGTGGCCGCCGGCGCCACCGTGATCATGCTGGACAACATGTCGCTCGAGCGGGTGGCCGGGTGCGTCTCCCAGCTGCGGGCCGACGGCGTGGACACGCTGGTGGAGGTGTCCGGTGGGGTCGACCTCGAGGCCGCGCCGAAGCTGGCCATCGCCGGCGCCGACCTCATCTCGGTGGGGGCCCTGACCCACTCGGCACCCGTGCTCGACCTCGGATTCGACCTGACGCCGGTCTCCGGCGGGAAGGGCTGACCATGCTCCTCGCCATCGACGTCGGCAACACCGAGACCGTGGTGGGCCTGTTCGCCGACGACCCGTCCGAGGACGCCGGCGGCACGGGGCCGCGGGACGGCAACGAGCCGACCGGCCTGGCCCACCACTGGCGCCTGTCCACGGTGGCCGAGCGGACGGCCGACGAGCACGCCCTGCTCCTGACCCAGCTGCTGGACCTCGACGGGCTGGACATCGACCACACCGTCTCGGGCATCGCCGTGACCTCGTCGGTCCCGCTGGTGACGGCCAACCTCCGCCAGATGGTGTCCCGCTGGTTCGACGTGCCGGCCGTGGTGCTGGAGCCCGGGGTCAAGAGCGGGATGCCCATCCTCTACGACAACCCGAAGGAAGTGGGGGCGGACCGCATCGCCAACGCCGTCGGGGCCCACGACCTGTTCGGCGGGCCCTGCGTGGTGGTGGACCTGGGCACGGCCACGACGTTCGACGCCATCTCGGCGGCGGGCGAGTACCTGGGCGGGGCCATCACCCCGGGGGTGGCCATCAGCCTCGACGCCCTGTTCGCCCACGCCGCTGCCCTCCGACGGGTGGAGCTGATCGAGCCCCGCAGCGTGATCGGCAAGTCGACGGTGGAGTCGATCCAGTCCGGGGCCCTCTACGGCTTCGCCGGCCAGGTGGACGGGCTGTGCCGCCGATTCGCCGCCGTGCTGGGGGAGTGCACCGTGGTGGCCACCGGGGGCCTGTCCGAGCTCATCTCGCCCTACGCCGAGGAGATCGAGTACGTCGAGCCGTGGCTTACCCTCCACGGCCTCCGCATCATCTTCGACCGCAACTCGCCGTAGGCGGCCCGGCCCGCCGATCTGGCCCGCCGATCTGGCCCGCCGATCTGGCCCGGCGGGGCCAGGGGTCAGACGGGTGCCTCGAGGGGCAGTCGGGGGCTCCGGGTCGGGGGCTGGTGGTCCCAGAGGTCGGCCACCAGATCGCTCCGCACGGAGGCGAAGGCGGGATCGTCCCACCGGTTGACCCGCTGGAGGGGGTCGTCGTCGAGGTCGTAGAGCTCACCCTCGGTGCCGTCGTGGGAGGTTCCGGGCCGGTAGGCGCTGCACACCCAGTGGTCCCGCATGACCGTGCGGAGGTGGACGTCGGTGCCGAACAGCTCGCTGTCCCACTCGGTCAGCACCCGCTCGAAGCCCCGGGCGTCGGCGTCGAGGTCGTCCATGGGGAGGGATCCGCCCTGCATCCAGCCCGGGGTGTCGATGCCGGCGATGGCACAGAAGGTCGGGGCCAGGTCAACCAGGCCCACCGGTCGGGATACCACCGCCGGAACGGCGGTGGCCCTCGGAGCCGGCCGCCACACTAGGGGGATCCGCATGAGGGCGTCCACGTGGTACGGGCCCTTGAACAACAGCCCGAAGTCACCCTGCAGCTCCCCGTGGTCGGTGGTGAAGACCACGTCGAGGTCGTCGGCCCAGCCGCGCTCGGCGATGTGGTCGAGCACGCGTCCGAGGGCCTCGTCGATGAGCTCGCACTCCACGGCGTTGCGGGCGTTGACCTCACGCACCTGGTCGGCGGTGAGGGTGGCGGGCACCCAGTCGGCCGGGGCCTCG
The DNA here is from genome assembly GCA_038210245.1 of Acidimicrobiales bacterium. Classification (GTDB taxonomy): domain Bacteria; phylum Actinomycetota; class Acidimicrobiia; order Acidimicrobiales; family RAAP-2; genus Bog-756. The sequence continues at coordinate 27,917 of JBBQWW010000042.1, read as the reverse complement.
TAGTTGGACACCAGCGTGCCGTCGTACCAGAGGCGCCAGTGCCGGGGCTTGGCGTCGAGGATGGCCTCCCGCTCGGCCCGGTCGGCGGGGTAGCCGGCCGGTAGGGGGACCTCCCGCCAGTCCACCCGGCCCACCTCGGACTCCGGTGGGTCCCAGGGGTGGTGGGGGTCGGGGAAGCTCATCCAGCAGAACCAGTCCTCGTCGGCCCCGAGGGTGTCCAGCCAGGCCATCGTCCGATTGGCCACCCAATCGGTGTGGTAGATCTCCCGGTCGATAGGGTTGACCTTCACCTGGGGGGCGTCGGTGTCCCCACCCCCCGCCGCGTTGACCTGGAGGGATCCGTCGATGGCCGGGTAGAACCCACCCAGGGCCTCGGGATGCTCGGCCATCATCCAGCGGGCGTAGTGCAGGGGGCCCATCACTCCGTGGGTGGCCATCTCGAGGTGCTCGAAGCCCCGGTGGAGGCCACCGGCGGGTCGGGTACCCGTTTGGGCCAGGGCGTTCTCCTCGAATCGGAAGAACGGGTCGAGGAACGGTTCGAAGTGGGCCTTCCCGATGAGGGAGGTGCGGTAGCCGGCCCGGTGGAGCTCCTCGGCCACCGACGGCGCGTCGACGGGCAGCGGTACGCCGTTCATCCACACCCCGTGGGTGCTCGGGTGCTGGCCGGTCAGGATGGTCGACCGGGATGGCATGCACACCACCGACTGGGGGTGGGCCCGCTCGAAGCGAATCCCCTCGGCGGCCAGCCGGTCCACCACCGGGGTCCGGCTGATCATGCCGCCGTTGCAGCCCAGGGTGTCGTAGCGCTGCTGGTCGGTGGTGACCAGGAGGATCTTGCGGCCCATCAGGAGGGTCCCTTCATCTCGGAGTGGCGTCGACCGGTGCGGTCTCGAGTCCCAACAGACCGGCCAGGCTCTCCAGCCCGGCCCGGGCCGCACCCCCGATGACCAGGGCCAGGGGCGCCGGATTGACGTCGACGGAGTAGACGGCCAGGCAGGTGCCGTCCAACAAGTCGTGAACGTCGATGGTGCTGAGGTGCTCGACGAACATGGGTGCCGTGATCCGGTACTGGAAGCGGCGCAGGTTGGGATCGACGGTCAGCAACTGCTCGGGCATGGGCAGGCCAGAGCCGGTCATGACGACCCGCTGGTCGCCGTCGACCGTGCACGAGGCGATGCCGGGGAACCACTCCGAGACGCGCTCGGGTGCCCCGACCAGGGCCCAGACGGCCTCGGGAGGGCAGGCCAGGCGGACGGCGTGGCGGACGCTCCCCCGCTTCGCCGTCATGACCGGGTGCTCGGCCCAGTCCCGGGAGCGGCCGCCGGGGATGGGTCCGGCAACGGTGTGGCCATAGTGGGGGCGAGGCTAGCGGTGCCGGGCCGCCCGGCGGGGGGAGGCCTCCGGAGCCCTGGACCTCATCACCTCCTAACAACCACCTCACGCATCCCACATCCCGCCGGGCGATAACTGGATGAGCGCCCGGAACGCCCGGCGCTACTCAGGAGGTAGTACAGCGATGAAGCACGTGATTCCCACCGCCAGGAAGTTGATCGTCGGCGTGGCGGCTGTCGGGGCCCTCTCCCTCGGCGCCGCCGGCATGGCCGGAGCGGCCACCACCGGTTCCACCGCCACCGCCACCGCCACCGGCTCGGGCCGTCTGGCCCACTTCGACTGCGCCAATGCCACCAAGGTGTTGGACAAGATCCAAACGGGCGAGGCGTCCATCGCCTCCGGGCTGCCCAAGCTGACTGCGGCCCAGGCCAAGGCGGCCGCCGCCGGCAACACCCAGCGGGCCGACCGCCTCCAGAAGCGGATCACCCGGCTGGAGAGCACCACCTTCAAGTCCCGACTGGACAAGGCGGCCTCGGCCATCGAGGCCAAGTGCAACGTGGCCGCCCCCGGAGGCATTCCCTCGGCCGGTTGATAGAGGGCCTGGCCAGGCCCGGTCCGGCCACTCGGTCAGGGCGCTCGGTCGACGCGGGAGTCGGCTGAGCGTCCTGGCGCGGGCGGATCGGGATGGGCCGCGATGTACGCCGGGGCTGGCGGCCCGCTACGTTCGCGGGTACGAGTGGTGAGCGGCCCCGGACTCCGAGGGTAGGGCCGGCCGCAGCGCCACAGCACAGGGGGAGATCCACCATGGCACTCATCCGATTTCCGATCAAGAAGTCCCTGGTCACAGCGGTTGTGGCTGGGGTGGTGGCGCTCGGTGCGTCGGGGGCCGCCGGGGCCGCCGGCACCACTCCGGCCGCTGGTGCCGCGCCCACGGCGGCCCCCAAGGTGAACTGTTCCGGGGTGCAGAAGGACCTGGCGAGGATGCGGCACCGTCAGGCGGTCCTGGACGGCAAAGTGCTCAGGCTGAGCGGACTCGATACCCGGGCGGCCAAGGCCGGCACGGCCCAAGCCCGGGCTCACCGGGCCACCGTGGTCCACCGGAACCTGGCGCACTGGCAGAAGGTCCGGGCCCACAAGATCAACGCCCGGTTCCTGCGTCGGGAGGCGAAGCTCGCCGCCTTGGCCGCCGGTCAGTGCCAGGCCGCCGTGCCGTCGACCGCCGCTCCGTCGACCGCCGCTCCGTCGACCGTCCCGGCGGGTACCGCCACCACCTGAGCCCCCGGTCGGGCACCCACCCCACCGAGCGGCACCCTGGCCTTCCGGATCAGTCGACGGGCAGATCGTCCACCAGGGAGTGGGCCAGAGAGGTGAAGCTGGCTGCCAACTCGGGCGAGGGTCCCGCAGCGGCGGCGGCGGCGGCCTGCTCGGCATAGCGCCGGGCCACCTCCACCGACTGGGCGATAGCCCCTGATCCGGCCACGATGGATCGGGCCTTGTCCCGCTCGGGCTGGCCGAGCGGCTGGCCGAGGAGGCGGCTCAACTCGGGACCGGCCTCGGGATCGGCCAGGGCCAAGAGGACCGGGAGGGTGTAGATGCCCTCGGCCAGGTCCTGGCCGGCCGGCTTGCCCAGCTCGGCCTCGGTGCCGATGACGTCGAGGATGTCGTCCCTCACCTGGAAGATCATGCCGAACGAGCGGCCGAAGTCGGTGAAGGCGTCCACCTGGCCACGGGGCAGGCCACCGGTCAGGGCCCCGATCCGGCACGAGGTGGCCATGAGGGAGGCGGTCTTGCCGGCGATGGCCTTGGAGTACTCGTCCTGGCTCCGACCGATCTGGAAGGCGGCGTGCACCTCGGCGACCTGACCCTGGCACAGCTCACCGAGCGTGGCGGCCAGGAGGCCGGCGATCTCGGTGCCCAGCCCCGCGGCGATCTCGGCCGACCGGGCCAAAAGGAAGTCGCCGGCCACGATGGCCACCAGATTGCCGAACCGGGCGTTGACGCTCTCCACGTTGCGGCGCACCGTGGCCTCGTCCATGACGTCGTCGTGGTAGAGCGAGGCCAGGTGGACCAACTCGACGGAGACCGCCCCCAAGAGGTCCTCCCGGGAGGCGTCCCCGGTCCCCGACGTGGCGGTGGCCAGGGCCAACACCGGCCGGAGGCGCTTGCCCCCGGCGGCCAGGAGGTGGGTGGTCACCTCGTCGAGGAAGCCGTCCCCGGTCACCACCGACTCCACGAGCAGGGGCTCGAGGCGCATCAGGTGATCTTCGAGTGCGGGGAGCCCGAGAAGTTCGACGACGTTCACTTCCTACAGACGATAGGCCAGGATGCCGATGGGTGAAAAAATGGATCGGAATATGGGTGCGTGCGGGTGTGGGTACCACCGGTACCTGTAGACTTCGTGTTCAGTTGCTGACCGCGGATGGAGGCGGTGGAGTGTTCGAACGATTTACAGACCGAGCTCGTCGAGTTCTTGTGCTGGCACAAGAGGAGGCGCGGCTGCTCAACCACAGTTTCATCGGCACCGAGCACATCCTCCTGGGCCTGATCCACGAGGGTGAGGGGGTCGCGGCCAAGGCGCTCGAGTCCCTGGGTGTCTCCCTGGAGGCTGTCCGGGAGAAGGTCGAGGAGACCATCGGCCTGGCCGGCACCGCCCCGACCGGCTCCCCGCCGTTCACCCCACGGGCCAAAAAGGTCCTCGAGCTCTCGCTGCGCGAAGCGCTGCAGCTCGGCCACAGCTACATCGGCACCGAGCACATGCTGCTGGGTCTGGTCCGCGAGGGCGAGGGCGTGGCCGCCCAGGTGCTCGTGAGCCTGGGTGCCGATCTGCCCCGGGTCCGCCAGCAGGTCATCCAACTGCTCTCGGGCTACCAGGGCAAAGAATCAGTGGGTGCCGGGGCCCCGGGCTCGCAGACCTCGGACGCTCCGACCGGCTCGCCGGTGCTGGACCAGTTCGGTCGCAACCTCACCGCCCTGGCCCGCGACCACAAGCTCGATCCGGTCATCGGCCGTGAGAAAGAGATCGAGCGGGTCATGCAGGTACTGTCCCGTCGTACCAAGAACAACCCGGTCCTCATCGGGGAGCCGGGCGTCGGCAAGACGGCCATCGTCGAGGGTCTGGCCCAGCGCATCGTGGCCGACGACGTCCCTGAGACGCTCACCGGCAAGCAGCTCTACACCCTCGACCTCGGCGCCCTCGTGGCCGGGAGCCGCTACCGCGGTGACTTCGAGGAGCGGCTCAAGAAGGTGCTGAAGGAGATCCGGACCCGGGGCGACATCGTCCTGTTCATCGACGAGCTCCACACCCTGGTGGGTGCCGGTGCCGCCGAGGGCGCCATCGACGCCGCCTCCATCCTGAAGCCCATGCTGGCCCGCGGTGAGCTGCAGACCATCGGGGCCACCACCATCGACGAGTACCGCAAGCACCTGGAGAAGGACGCCGCGCTCGAGCGCCGCTTCCAGCCCATCAAGGTGGAGCAGCCCAATGTGGCCCTGACCATCGAGATCCTGAAGGGTCTCCGCGACCGGTACGAGTCGCACCACGCCGTCACCATCACCGACCAGGCCCTGGTGGCGGCGGCGAACCTGGCCGACCGCTACCTGGCCGACCGCTACCTGCCGGACAAGGCCATCGACCTGATCGACGAGGCCGGAAGCCGGCTACGTATCCGTCGGATGACCACGCCCCCTGCCTACAAGAAGCTGGAAGAGGACATCACCCGGCTGCGGGCCGACAAGGAGGCCGCGCTGGAGAAGCAGGCCTTCGACCAGGCCAAGAAGCTCGCCGAGCAGGAGAAGGAGCGGCTCGACTCCAAGGAGGCCATGGAGGCCGAGTGGCGGGCCGAGGGTGTCGACCTGTTCGACGTGGTCGACGAGGAGGTCATCGCCGAGGTGTTGGCCAACTGGACGGGCATCCCCGTCTACCGGCTCACCGAGGAGGAGACGGCCAAGCTGCTCCGCATGGAGGACGAGCTCCACAAGCGGGTCATCGGGCAGGAGCCGGCCATCGCGGCCCTGGCCCGTTCGATCCGCCGGACCCGGGCCGGGTTGAAGGACCCGAAGCGTCCGAGTGGCTCGTTCATCTTCCTCGGGCCGACCGGGGTGGGCAAGACCGAGTTGGCCAAGACGCTGGCCGAGTTCCTCTTCGATGACGAGGATGCCCTCATCCAGCTGGACATGTCCGAGTACATGGAGAAGCACACGGTGAGCCGCCTGGTCGGCTCGCCCCCCGGCTATGTCGGGTACGAAGAGGGCGGTCAGCTGACCGAGGCGGTGCGCCGCAAGCCCTTCTCCGTGGTGCTGTTCGACGAGGTGGAGAAGGCCCATGCCGACGTGTTCAACACCCTGCTCCAGATTCTGGAGGACGGACGTCTGACCGACGCCCAGGGCCGGTCGGTGGACTTCAAGAACACCGTGCTGATCATGACCTCCAACCTGGGCACCGCCGACCTCCGCAAGTCATCGGTGGGCTTCGCCAAGACGTCGGAGGCCGTGACCTACGAGCGGATGAAGACCAAGGTCAACGAGGCGCTGAAGGCCCACTTCCGGCCGGAGTTCCTCAACCGCATCGATGAGGTCGTGGTGTTCCACGAGCTGTCCAAGGTCGAGGTGGTCGAGATCGTGGACCTGATGATCCAGCGGGTCGGTGTCCAGCTGGAGCTCCAGGGCCTCAGCCTCATCCTGACCCCGGCGGCCAAGCAGCTGCTGGCCGACAAGGGCTACGACCCCCAACTGGGGGCCCGGCCGTTGCGCCGAGCCATCCAGCAGATGATCGAGGACCCCTTGTCGGAGCGCATCCTGTGGAAGGAGTTCCGGGTCGGGGAGACCATCGTGGTCGACGTGGAGACCATCACGCCCGAGGCCGCCGCGGCCTACGACGTGAAGGGCGCCCCACCGCTGATCGCGGGGGAACAGCAGCTGACCTTCACCGCCGTCGAGGGCATCGAGCCCCCGCCGCCGGTCGAGCTGGCTGACGCCTCGGCCGACTGACCGGCCCCTCGACCGTCTGCGTGCGACCGCCCCGCCGGGCTCTGGCGGGGCGGAGTCGCGTCCGGTGCCGGTCACCCTGGTTGGTACACCCAGTCTCTACCATCGGGTCCATGGCCAAAACGGCAAAACGTCATCGCTGCATCGACTGTGGCTCGACCACCGTCCGCTGGGCCGGTCGCTGCCCCACCTGCGGGGAGTGGAACACGCTGGTGGAGGAGGCCCAGCTCGGGTCGCTGGTCCAGGCGGTGGACGCCCTCGGCCTGGAGACCATGCCGCTCCAGCTGTCCGAGGTGGACATGTCCGAGGCGGCGGTCATCCCGACGGGGGTGGAGGAGTTCGACCGGGTGCTCGCCGGCGGCCTGGTCCCCGGTTCGGTCACCCTGCTGGGGGGAGAGCCGGGCATCGGCAAGTCCACGCTCCTCCTGCAGGTGCTGGCGGCCCGGGCCGCGGCCCGGCACCGGGTCCTGCTGGTGTCGGCCGAGGAGTCGGCCCATCAGGTCCGTCTGCGGGCCGAACGGCTCGGTCCCATCCCCCCCGGACTGCTCATCCTGCCGGTGACCGAGGTGGGTGCGGTGATCGCCGCCGTGGGGGAGGCCAAGCCCGATCTGGTGGTGGTGGACTCCATCCAGGCGGTCTCGATGGGGGCGACCCCGCCGGGGGAACGGCGGATCACCGGGGTGCCGGGCAGCGTGACCCAGGTCCGTGAGTGCGCCGACCAACTGGTCAGCCTGGCCAAGGCCCAGGGGGTGGCCACGGTGCTGGTGGGCCACGTGACCAAGGACGGCTCGTTGGCCGGACCCCGGGCCCTCGAGCACATGGTCGACACCGTGCTGAGCTTCGAGGGGGACCGGCACCACGCCATCCGACTCCTCCAGGCGGTAAAGCACCGGTTCGGGCCCACCGGTGAGCTGGGACTGTTCGAGATGGGGGACCAGGGCCTCAAGCCGGTCGACGACCCCGGCCGGCTGCTCCTCGGGGATCGACTGGTGGGGGTGCCCGGTGGCGTGGTCCTCCCCGCCGTCCAGGGTCGCCGCACGCTGGTGGTGGAGCTGCAGGCCCTGGTGACCTCCATGGGCCATGCCCAGCCCAAACGGACCGTGGTGGGTCTCGAGGCTGGCCGCCTGGGCATGATGCTGGCCGTGCTCAACCGGTATGCCGGGCTGCCCGTGACCGGGATGGACGTCTTCGCCTCGGTGGCCGGAGGGATCAAGGTGAGTGAGCCGGCGGCCGACCTGGCCGTGGCGTTGGCCGTGGCCTCGGCGGCCACCGGGGTGGCCCTTCCGGCCAACCTGGCCGCCGTGGGGGAGGTGGGACTGGCCGGCGAGGTCCGCCAGGTCACCAATCTGCCCCGACGGCTGGAGGAGTGCGCCCGTCTGGGCTTCGAGCGGGTGGCGGTGCCGACGTCGTCACCGTACGGGCCGTCGGGAGTGGAACTGATCCGGGTGGACAGCGTGGCCCAGGCCGTGCTGTGGCTGGCCACGGAGGAGAACGTCTGATCGCCGGCCGGATCTCGGCGGGGCCGATGGGGACCGCGCCGGGTACCATTCGTAGGTGATTACCCGCCAGAGCTCGCCCCTCAGTGACGCCCTGGCCATGGCCGCTCCCGGGCGTCCGCTGCGGGACGGCCTGGATCGCATCCTCCGGGCCAAGCGGGGGGCCCTGGTGGTGGTGGGAGACGGGCCCGGCGTGCTCTCCATCTGCTCGGGCGGGTTCCTGCTCGACGCCGAGTTCAGTCCTCAGCGGCTGTCGGAGCTAGCCAAGATGGACGGCGCCATCATCTTGGCTGCCGACGCTTCCCGCATCGCCCGGGCCAACGTCCACCTCATGCCCAAGGCCACCATCCCCACCACCGAGACCGGCACCCGGCACCGGACGGCCGAGCGGGTGGCCCGCTCCATCGACGTGCCCGTCCTGTCGGTGTCGGAGGCCATGTCGGTCATCGCCGTCTACCGCAACGAGCTCAAGCACACCGTGCAGCCCACGGGGTGGCTGCACGATCGCACCGATCAGGCCCTCGCCACCATGCAGCGCTTCCGCAGCCGGTTCGACGTGACCCTCTCCGCCCTCTCCATGCTGGAGGTGGAGGACACGGTGTCGGTGGGTGACGTGGTCGGCGTGGTCCAGGCGGCGGAGATGCTCCTCCGCATCGCCGAGGAGGTGGAGGGGTACCTGGTCGAGCTGGGCGACGACGGGCGGCTGGTCGGCCTGCAGTCGACCGAGCTGGTCGACGGGGTGGCCCCCGCCCTCAACCTGGTGGTGCGGGACTACTGTCGGCTGCCCCCCGTCAAGGGCCGGGACCGGCTGGCCGTGGTCGACCGGGTCGTCGGACAGCTCACCCACCTGACCTCCGACGAGCTGCAGGACTCCCAGCGGGTGGCCCAGATCCTCGGGCTCCCCGGCTCGTTCCACGACTCGGAGTCCGGTGTGGAGCCCCGCGGCTACCGGCTGCTCTACCGGCTGCCCCGCTTCTCCGACGTCATCATCGAGCGGATCGTGGAGCGGTTCGTCAACCTCCAGCAGATCATGCGGGCCTCCCTCGCCGACTTGGAGCAGGTCGAGGGGGTGGGCGAGGCCCGGGCCCACTCGGTCAAGAACGGGTTGGCCCGGCTGGCCGAGGCCAGCATCTTCGAGCGCTACCAGTAGCGGTCGGTGCGGGCGAGGTAGCCGCGTGGGGAGCGGCGGTCGGGGAGGGTCCCGGCACCGTGTACCATTACATGCTCCCTACGCGGTCCCGATCGAGCTCACCAGCCCGGGATCAGCACGCAACGCCAGGAGGAACGGTGTTCGACATCGGTGACAAGGTCGTCTATCCGCACCATGGCGCGGCAGTGGTGGAACGACGTGAGACCAAAGAGGCATTCGGCAAGAAGCAGGAGTACCTGGTGCTCCGGTTGGCCTATGGCGATCTGACCCTCATGGTCCCCGCCGACAACACCGAGGGCGTTGGCCTCCGCGAGGTGATCAACGACGAAGAGGTGGAAGAGGTCTTCGCCGTGCTCCGCAAGAAGGAGGCCCGGATGCCGACCAACTGGTCGCGCCGGTACAAGAACCACTCCGAGAAGCTGCGGTCCGGCGACATCTACCAGGTGGCCGAGGTGGTCCGGAACCTGTCCATCCGCGACAAGGACAAGGGACTGTCCGCCGGTGAGAAGCGCATGCTGCAGCGGGCCCGTCAGATCCTGGTGTCGGAGCTGACCTTCGCCCTGGGCGTCGACGAAGAGACCGCCGAAGTCAGGCTCAACGAGGCGCTGCCCTGAGCCGAGCGGGGTCCGTGTGGACCATCGTGGTGGCCGGCGGATCGGGCCGTCGCTTCGGAGGGCCCAAGCAGTTCCTCCCGCTGGCCGGTCGACCGGTGGCGGCCTGGTCGGTGATGGCGGCGCGATCGGTGTCCGACGGCGTGGTCCTGGTGGTCCCCGACGACCGGGCCGACAGCCCCGACCGGACGGAGTGCGGGGCCGACCGGGTGGTCGTCGGTGGTGACGCCCGGGCCGACTCGGTGCGGGCCGGCCTGGCCGCTGTGCCCGACGAGGCCGCCGTGATCGTGGTCCACGATGCCGCCCGCCCCCTGGCCGGCCCTTCGCTCTTCGCCGCCGTGGTCGACGCGGTGGCCGAGGGTGGTGCGGTGTGCGCCATTCCTGTCCTGCCCGTCTCCGACACCCTCAAGCGCACCACAGACGGTCAGGTGACGTCCACCGTCGACCGGGAGGGACTGGTCTCGGTGCAGACCCCCCAGGCCTTCGCCGGCACTGTCCTCCGGCAGGCCCATCGGGGCGGTGGCCAGACCACCGACGACGCCGGACTGGTCGAGCAGCTGGGCCACCCGGTGCGCACCGTGCCCGGGGACCCGAGGAATCTGAAGCTGACCCGACCCGAGGACCTGGGGCTGGCCGAGGCCCTGATGGCCGGGGCCCCGGGATGACCGGAGGACGCCCGGACCCGGGCTTCCGCATCGGCCAGGGCCTCGACATCCACCGGTTCTCGGACCGGTCCGACCGTCCCTTGGTGCTGGGCGGGGTGACCGTCACCGGGCCAGGGGCCCGGGGGCTCGAGGGCCACAGCGACGCCGACGCCGTGGCCCACGCCATCGCCGACGCCGTCTTGGGGGCGGCCGGCCTCGGCGACCTTGGCCACCACGCCCCCGATACCGATCCGGCCTGGCGGGATGCCGACAGCATGGAGCTGCTGGCCCGGATGGTGGCGCTGGCCGAAGGGGCCGGCTGGGTGCCGGTCAACGCCGACTGCACCGTGGTGGCCGAGCAGCCCAAGTTGGCCCCCTTCGTGGACCGGATGGCCGGCCGGCTGTCCTCGGTACTGGGGGCGCCGGTCAGTGTGAAGGCCACCCGGGCCGAAGGGCTCGGCGCACTGGGCCGGGCCGAGGGGATCGCCTGCACCGCCGTGGTGCTGCTGGCGGCGGCGTCGCCGGTGGACGGCGGGGACGCGGTGTCCCGGTGAGTCCGGCCAAGCCCCCCGGGGGCCGGGGCAAGCCCGCCCGGGGCGGGTCGGGCCGGGGCCGGGCCAGCGGCAACTCCTCACGGGGCTCCGGCCCCAAGGGGACGACGTCGAGGGGGGCCGGCCCGCGAAGTGGGACCACCAGGAGCGGAGGTCGCCCGACCCCCGAGCCGCGGTCCCGGAAGGTATCGGCACCCACCGGGCTGGGTGGCGACCAGGTGGAGGGTCGCCAGGCCGTCCGTGAGCTGCTGAGTGCCAACCGGCGGGCGGTCAAGTCCCTCCTGATGGTCGAGGGCATGGATGCCGCCCCCATCCTCGACGAGATCGAGACCCTGGCCGGCACCCGGAGGGTGCGCGTCGAGTACGTGTCCCGCCGACGGGTCGACTCGGTGGCCCGCACCGATGCCGCCCAGGGGGTGGTGGCGCTGGCCCGCCCCATCGAGGAGACACCCCTCGAGGCCCTCTGCCAGCCGACCCGGCGGGGCCGGGTGCCGTTCCTGCTGGTCCTGGACGGCATCACCGATCCCCACAATGTCGGCTCCCTGCTCCGGAGCGCCGAGTGCGCCGGCGTGACCGGTGTGGTCCTACCGCGGCACCGGTCGGCCCACCTGTCCCCGACGGTGGCCAAAGTGGCCGCGGGGGCCATCGAGTACCTGCCCATGGCCCTGGTGGCCGGGGTGCCCGCCGCCCTGCAGAAGCTCTCGGAGCTGGGGGTGTGGTCGGTGGGCCTGGTCGGGGAGGCCAAGCAGTCGCTCTACGGGCTCCCCCTGGGCGACCAGCCGGTGGCCCTGGTGCTGGGATCCGAGGGCTCCGGCCTGGCCGCCCTCACCCGCAGACGCTGCGACGCCCTGGCGTCGATCCCCCAGCACGGCACTCTCTCGTCGCTCAACGTGGCCACAGCCGGTGCCATCGCCTGCTTCGACGTGTCCCGTCAGCGCTCCGGCTGATCGCGCCCACCCCGGACGGGTCAGGCCACCTCTTCGACGGTGACGCCCTTCCAGAAGGCCACTCGGTCGGCAATCTCGCTGGCCGCCTCCTTCGGGGTCGGGTAGTACCAGGCGGCGTCGTCGTTGCGGGCCCCGTCCACCACCACGCTGCGGTAGCTGGCGGTGCCCTTCCACGGGCACACGCTCTGGGTGGTGCTGTCCTCCAGGTGCTCGGTGCGCACGTCCCCGGCGGGGAAGTAATGGTTCCCCTCCACCACCACAGTGTGGTCGCTCTCGGCCAGGACGGTTCCGTTCCATGTCGCTCGTACAGTCATGGTGGGTACAACCCCGAGGGCCGGTGGCGTGTTCCCTGCTGGCTCCGGTCCGGACGGCGAGGTGCAGCGCCGACCGCCACCGGGTAGAACCGGAGGGACCGACCGGACCGGACTGACCAGAGGAGCCAAGGCATGAGTGAGCGGGCCGACGTGATCGTGGTGGGCATGGGCCCGGGCGGCGAGGACGTGGCCGGGCGCCTGGCCGAGGCCGGCCTGGACGTGGTGGGGGTGGAGGCCGAGCTGGTGGGCGGCGAGTGCCCCTACTGGGGGTGCGTCCCGTCCAAGATGATGATCCGGGCCGCCGACCTGCTGGCCGAGGCCGGGCGGGTGGAGGGCCTGGCCGGCACGGTCTCGGTCGACCCGGACTGGGGCCCGGTGGCCCGGCGCATCCGTGAGGAGGCCACCGACACGTGGGACGACGCCGCCGCCGCCCGGCGGTTCGAGGACAAGGGAGGGCGCTTGGTGCGGGGCTGGGGTCGTCTCGAGGGGCCCAAGCAGGTGGCGGTGGGGGACCAGGTGATCGAGGCCGACCGGGCCGTGGTGCTCAACATCGGGACCCGGGCCTGGATCCCCCCGGTGCCCGGGCTGGCCGACACCCCCTACTGGACCAATCGTGAGGCCGTGGAGACCGAGGAGGTGCCCGGCTCCCTCGTGGTGCTGGGCGGTGGGGCCATCGGTGTGGAGCTGGCCCAGGTGTTCCGCCGCTTCGGTGCCGAGGTCACCGTGCTGGAGCTCGGACCGCACCTGGTCGGTCCGGAGGAGCCCGAGGCCGGGGCGCTGCTGGCCGAGGTGTTCGCGGCCGAGGGGATCGATGTCCGGACCGGGGTGGCGATCGATTCGGTCCACCACGACGGCCATCGCTTCGCCGTGTCGTTGGCCGCCGGGGAGCCGGTGGTGGCCGATCGCCTACTGGTGGCCACCGGACGACGGCCCGACCTGGTCCAGCTCAATGTGGCCTCCCTCGGCCTCGAGGCGTCGGCCCGGGCCCTGCCGGTCGACGATCACCTGCGGGTGGAGGGGACCGAGGGGGTGTGGGCCATCGGCGACGCCGTTGGCCACGGTGCGTTCACCCACATCTCCATGTACCAGGCCGACATCGTGGTCAACGACATTCTGGGGAATCTGGTCGTTCCGGCCGACTACCGGGCCGTGCCCCGGGTCACCTTCACCGACCCCGAGATCGGCTCGGTGGGCCTCAGCGAGCGAGACGCCCGGGCGCAGGACATCGAGGTGCGGGTGGGGAGGGCCTCGATCCCCGAGTCCGCGCGGGGGTGGATCCACAAGGCCGGCAACCAGGGATTCATCAAGTTGGTCGAGGACTCCGAGCGGGGGGTGCTGGTCGGGGCCACCTCGGCCGGGCCGGCCGGGGGCGAGGTCCTCGGTCTGCTCACCCTGGCGGTGCACGCCGCCGTGCCCACCACCGAGCTTCGCCACATGATCTACGCCTATCCCACCTTCCACCGGGCCATCGAGTCGGCGGTCAAGGATCTGCTCGGCGGCTGAGAGTCCCCTGGGTGCCGAGGCGGGGGATCGGTGTCAGGAGGAGGGCCGGGCCATGGTCAAGAGGAACTCGTCGCCGGCCGAGCGCCACATGCTCTCGACGATGAACCCGCACTCGCTGAGCTCCATGTCCAGGGCCTCGGGGGAGAACTTGGTGCTGATCTCGGTCAGCATCTCCTCACCGGCCCCGAAGGTCAGTTCGAGGTCGAGGTCGGCCACCCGGATCTGCTGGTCGTCGGTGGAGCGCAGCCACATCTCGATGCGCTGATCGTCCTCGTTCCAGCGGGCCACGTGCTCGAAGCGGTCCGGGTCGAAGTTGGCCCCCAGCTCCCGGTTGAGCACGACCAGCACGTTGCGGTTGAACGCCGCCGTCACGCCGGCATCGTCGTCGTAGGCGTGGACCAGCCGGGCCCGGTCCTTGACCAGGTCGGTGCCGAGGAGGAGCCGGTCGTCCATGGACATGACCTTGCCCAGCTGGATGAGGAACTCCCGCCGCTGGCTCGGGTCGAGGTTGCCGATGGTGCCGCCGAGGAAGGCGAAGAGCCGCGTCCCGTCGTGGGGCAGCCGGTCGAGGTGCTGGTGGAAGTCGCCCACTACGGCGCTGACGGCCACGCCGGGATACTCCTCGGACAGGGCGGTGGCCGCCTCCCACAGGGTGGTGTCGCTCACGTCGAGGGGGACGAAGCGCTGGAGCAGGCCGGTCGACTGCATGGCGTCGAGCAGCAGCCGCGACTTGTCACAGGTCCCCGCGCCCAGCTCCACCAGCGTGTCGGCGCCCGAGCCCCTGGCGATGTCCCCGGCGTGGGCGTCGAGGATGGAGCGCTCCGAGCGGGTGGGGTAGTACTCGGGGAGCCGGGTGATCTCGTCGAACAGTCGGCTGCCCCGGTCGTCGTAGAAGTAGACGGGGGGCAGGCTCTTCGGGTCAGCGGTCAGCCCGCTGCGCACGTCCCGCTCCATGGACCGGCGCAGGTCGTCGCCGGACAGGTGGATGTCGATGGTGGGCGGGATGACGGTGGTCATGGGCTCTGGGTTCCTTCGGCGCAATGGTCGTGGGGGATGACGTAGCCCCTGATCAGATGGTCCGGGCCAAACGCAGGCCGGAGAAGACCCAGCGAGCGGATGGTGGGAAGAAGTTGCGGTAGGTGGTCCGCAGATGGCCGGGGGGCGTTACGCACGACCCCCCGCGCAGGACGTACTGGTTGACCATGAACTTCCCGTTGTACTCGCCCACGGCACCGGCGGCCGGTTCGAACCCGGGATACGGGCTGTAGGCCGAGGACGTCCACTGCCATACGTCGCCGAACGGGCCCGTCTCGGGGACCGCGCCGGCCGGGGTGGGGTGGAGGCGGGACTGGTCGAGGAAGTGGCCGTCGACCGGGCGGCCCGCCGCAGCCACTTCCCACTCGGCCTCGGTGGGGAGCCGGTGGCCGGCCCAGCGGGCGTAGGCGTCGGCCTCGTAGTAGCTGACGTGGCACACTGGCTGTCCCGGATTGACGGTGATGGGGCCGCCCAGGGTGAACTCGTGCCACTCTCCGTCGATCCGTGACCAGTAGAGGGGGCTCTCCCACCCTTCCGACTGCACGGTGGCCCATCCGTCGGACAGCCACAGCTCGGGCCGGTGGTAGCCGTCGTCGTCGATGAAGGCCAGCCACTCGCCGCAGGACACGGCCCGTTCGGCCAGGGCGAAGGGACCGATGTAGGCCGGGTGGCGGGGCCCCTCGTTGTCGAAGCTGAAGCCGTCGCCCTGGTGGCCGATCTCGGCGACCCCACCGGTGAACTCGCGCCAGGCCGGGGTGGCGGCCGGAGCGGTAGGCACCAGGCAAGTGGTGTCGTAGGCCGGCAGGAGGGGGTTGCGGGACAGCACGTGCTTGATGTCCATCAGCAGGAGCTCCTGATGCTGCTGCTCGTGCTGGATGCCCAACTCGACCAGTGCGGTGGTGGTGGTGTCGGCGGGCCGATCCAGTACTGCGGCCATGGCGTCGTCCACGCAGGCCCGGTACTCGGCGATCTCCTGGATCCCGGGCCGGGACACCAGGCCCCGATCGTGCCGGGGATACCGGGCCCCCACTCCCTCGTAGTAGGAGTTGAACAGGTAGCCGTAGGCGGGATGGAAGGGCTGGTACCCGTCGACCTGGGTGGCGAGCAGGAAGGTTTCGAAGAACCAGGTGGTGTGGGCCCGGTGCCACTTGGTCGGACTCACGTCGGGCATCGACTGCACGGTCTGATCCTCGGCCGACAGAGGTGAGGCCAGCGACTCGGTGAGGGCCCGGGTGGCGAAGAACCGATCCGTGATGGTCCGATCCGCGGTGGTCGTGAGTAGATCGGTCATCCCCGCTCCTCCCGGTCGGCCTGGGGATCGTCAGCGCATCCAGCCGGTCGTCCCGGTCTGCCTGCGGAACAGAACTTACCCGGTAGTCCCACAAATAAGCGCGGGCGGGTGGATGGCCCAGCTCCGGCGGGCGGGGGGCAGGACCCGTCCGGTTCGCGACGCAACGACCGTTGTCCCTGGTCGGGAAGGGACGGGCCCTCGGCCAGACACGACCCCTGACCCCACCGAAGACGAGAGCATCCGGCGGCCCTATCCGAGCGACTCTGTCGGTTCGAGGGTCGGGTCGGGTCCCTCCCCGGTCGGGTGGGCGACCGACGGGGCCGCCGGCTCGGCACGGGGCCGGGTCAGGATGATCTGCACGGACGCCACCACCAAGACGATGGCGGTGACCACCCGCTCGCTGCGTCCGACCTCCTCGAAGACGGCGTAGATCTGGATGCCGATGGCCAGGGCCTGGGCGATGAGGGCCAGGGCGATGGCCCGCATCCCGGTGACCGGTTGGTGGCCATCGCTCGCGGGGGGTGTGTGTACCCAGGCGGCGTAGGCCAGCAGGAGGGCCCCCAGCGTCCATACGAAGTCATAGTGGCCGCCCTGCACCACCCCTCGGGCCTCCTGGACGGCGAAGGAGGCATCGGCGGAGGTCATGGCCAGGATGCCCAAGCCGATCAGCAGCCACATGGCGTCGGGCTTCCAGCCGAGGAGGCCGTAGACGCCGAGGATGGCCCCGATCAGGAGGATGTCGAGGACGGGGTAGCTGAAGTCGACGATGGTGGCCAACCAGCCCAGGTCGGACTCCTCGGCCACGGGCTGCACGACCAGGGCGAAGCCGGCCACCAGCACGATCAGCACCACAGCCACACCGTCCATCCAGCGGTGGACCTCGAACCGGTCGAAGCGAACCCGGATGAGTAGGACGATGCCCACCACCATGAGCGGATACCACAGCAGCCAGAGCCCGTCGGCGAAGGTGGGGTAGGGCGGATGGGAGTGGCCCCCGTAGACCAGGCTCCAGGCGATGCTGCCGACGGACCAGACGGCCATGGCCAGACCGAACGCCAGCCAGGCCCGGCGGGCCGTCGGTTCGAACCAGGCGCGGGCCAGCATTAGCAGGGAGGCGACGGCCAGCACGGTGTCGTGGAACCAGCGCTGATAGAGAGCGGTCGGACCACCGATCCAGCCCAGCTCGTCGAGGGCCTCGAGGACGACCAGGATGCCCAGGACGACCCAGACGTAGGTCAGCCCCGCCGGTACGTCGATCAGCTCACCCTCGGCATCGGTGCGGTGGGGTGGCTTCGGTGGCAGGTGGGTGGGGTCAGGGTTGGTCATGGTGGGTGGAGACGGGCCAGGCAGAGCGTGCGGCCGGGCGAGGGCCGTGGCCGCCGAACCGCCACGGCAGCGGAAGCGACCCCCATCCAACCAGGCGCCGGGCGTGACGAGAAAGTCGGGTGACGGGTAGGGCCGGGCCGCCGGTGGCCTGGATGTCCACGCCGGAGGCAGGGATCGGTAGGCCGGGGATGGCCAGTGCCTGCCCGGTCAATGCACTCCACGTGTGCTGAGGTTGGTGGTCACCGGAGACCGTCACCGCTTCGGTTCGTCGTCGGCTGAACCCCCTACAGGCCGGCGATCACCTGGCCGATGACGTGCCCCACGTGGGGGGCCTGACGCTCGCCGATACCGATGATCGATGCCGGCGAGACCCCCTCGGCCTCCATGCCGGCGGCCAAGTTGGTCACCAGGGACAGCCCGAGGACCTCGGCGCCCATCTGTCGGGCGGCGATGGCCTCCAGGGCACTGGACATGCCCACCAGATCCGCTCCCAGCGTCCGGAGCATCCGGATCTCCGCCGGCGTCTCGAAGTGGGGCCCGTGGACCTGGGCGTAGACGCCTTCGGTGAGCGAGGGATCGACGGAGGCGGCCAGGCGGCGCAGCCGCGGGGACCAGGCATCGACGAGATCGACGAAGGGACTCGGATGGCCGCCCCCGGTGGACAGGCCGGTGAGGGGCGAGGCTCCGCTGAGGTTGAGGTGGTCGGCGATGATCACCAGATCGCCGGGGAGGATCTCGGGCCGCAGGGAGCCCGATGCGTTGGTGATGATGATGGTCTGACAGCCGGCGGCCACCGCCGTACGGACGGGATGGGCGATCTCGACGGCGCGGTACCCCTCGTAGAGGTGGAGACGGCCGAGGAAGGCGAGCACCCGCACCTCGCCGACCCGGAGCGACCAGACCTCGGATCGCTGGTGGGCGACGAGCGAGGGTGGGAACCCGGGTAGCAGGCCCAGATCGTGCCGGGTGGAGTCCGGGCCGATGCTGGGCGCGGCCCCAGCCAGCCCGGTGCCCAGGATCACGGCGACGTCGTGGCGGCCGGTTCCGGTCATCGCCATCAACCGCTCGGCGGCCTCCTCGGCCAGGGCGTAGGGGTCACCAGCGCCACTGGTCGGGACGCCATCGGGGGGAACCGGCTCGGATGCGGGCACCCGGACATGTTGGCAGAGTCCGTTTGGCTGAGTCCGCCGTCCGCTCCGGCCGGGCGCCGGGCGCGACGGCGGCCGACCCGCCTCATGGTCCCTCCCGCCTACCATCAGGTCGGTGATCGACGGCGGGAGCGTGTGGGTGGCGTCAACGTGAGAGTGCTCCTGACCGGTGCGGCCGGGTTCATCGGGACCCATGTCCACTCGGCGTTGGCCGCCCGCGGACACGACGTGGTGGCCATCGACCTTCTGCTCGCCTCGGCCCATGGAGCGTCACCTGCCGGGCCCGAGGGCGTACAGCGCCTCGATGTGCGGGATGCCGAGGCCATGGATCGGTGCCTCCGAGGGGTCGACGTGGTGTGCCACCAGGCCGCCGTGGTGGGAGCCGGTGTGGATGCCAACGACGCGCCGGCCTTCGCCAGCCACAACGACTTTGGCACCGCCGTCCTGCTGGCGGCCATGCACCGGTCCGGGTGCCGACGGCTGGTCCTGGCGTCCTCGATGGTGGTCTATGGCGACGGCCGGTATCGGTGCGAGGCGCACGGATCGGTCGATCCGCCTCCTCGGGACGTGGACGACCTCGACCGGGGCCGATTCGACAACCGGTGTCCGGTGGGCGGGGAGCCGGTGACGTGGGAGCTCGTCCCCGAAGACGCCCCGCTCCGCCCCCGCAGCCTCTATGCCGCCAGCAAGCTGGCCCAGGAGCACTTCGCCCTGGCCTGGTCGCTGAGCTCTGGCGGTTCGGTGACCGCCCTCCGCTATCACAACGTCTACGGCGACCTCATGCCCCGCAACACCCCGTACTCCGGGGTGGCCGCCATGTTCCGGTCGTCCCTCGAGGCCGGTCACCCACCCCAGGTGTACGAGGACGGCCACCAGACCCGTGACTTCGTCCACGTCACAGACATCGCCGAGGCCAACGTCCGGTCGGTGGACCAGGAGTTGGGGGGGTTCACCCCGCTCAACGTCTCCTCGGGGCGTCCGGTCACCATCGGCGAGGTGGCCCTGCTCCTGGCCGAGGCCCGGAACGGACCGGCGCCGGCCACCACCGGCCAGTACCGGGCCGGGGACGTGCGTCATATCGTGGCCGACCCGGCACGGGCCACCGAGCTACTCGGGTTCCGGGCCCAGGTGGCGCCATCGGAGGGTCTCGGGCAGTTCGCCTGGGCGCCGCTCCGGGACGCGGCCTCCGGAGGCGCCCCCCGTGTCTGAGCCGTCACCGCCGTCACCGACGGCCGCCATACCGGAGCCGGTGACCGTCGTCATCCCCTGCCGGGACGAAGCCGGCTCGCTGCCCGGTGTACTGGCCGCCGTGCCCACGGGCTACCAGGTCGTGGTGGTGGACAACGGCTCCACCGACGACACCGCGGAGGTGGCCCGCGCCCTCGGTGCGCGCGTGGTGGACGAGCCGGTGCCGGGCTACGGCTCGGCCGTGCAGGCCGGCGTGGCCGCGGCCCCTCCCTCCATCGTCTGCGTGCTGGACGGCGACGGCTCGTTGGACCCCGGGCAGCTCCCGATCCTGGTCGACCTGGTGCGGGCCGGGGCCGACCTGGCGGTGGGCCGCCGCCGGGCCACCGAACGTTCCGGCTGGCCCCTCCATGCCCGCCTGGGCAATGCCGCGGTGGCCGCCCGCCTGCGGCAGAAGTTCGGCCTCCCCGTGCACGACATCGGAGCGGTGCGGGCGGCCCGGAGGGACACGCTCCTCGGCCTGGGTGTCGAGGATCGGCGGTCCGGATACCCGCTCGAGCTGCTGGTGCGGGCCGGCCGGGACGGGTTGAGGGTCGAAGAGCGAGAGGTGACCTACCGCCCTCGCACCGCGGGCCGTTCGAAGGTGTCGGGCTCGGTGTGGGGCAGTGCCGTGGCCACCTGGGACTTCCTGAAGGTCATCCGATGAGTCCGGCTAGGTCGGCCATCCTGGTGGTTGCCAAGGCCCCCGTGGCCGGGCTGGCCAAGACCAGGTTGGCCCCTCGGTTCGGGCCGGACGGAGCGGCGGAGCTGGCCGCCGCCGCCCTGCTCGACACCCTGGCCGCCGTCGACCAGGCCGACGTGGCCTCGCGCATCCTGGCCGTGACCGGTGACCTGGCCGGGGCGCGCCGGGCCGGGGAGATCGCCTCGGTGCTCGAGAACTTCACCGTCATCGCCCAGCGAGGAGCCGGCTTCGCCGACCGTCTGATCGCCGCCCACGCCGACGCCGCGGTCCTGGCCGGCGCACCGGTCCTGCAGATCGGGATGGACACCCCTCAGGTCTCGGCTGGGATTCTCTCGGACGCGGCGTCGATGCTCGCCGACGGAGGGGTCGATGCCGTGTTGGGCCGCGCCCTCGACGGCGGCTGGTGGGCTTTGGGAGTCAGTGACCCGCATCTGGCGACGGTGCTGGGCCACGTACCCATGTCACGCTCGGACACGGGTACCTTGACGCGGGCCGCACTGGCCGAACGCGGGGCCTCCGTGGCCGAGCTGCCCGAGCTCCGTGATGTCGACACCGCCGAGGATGTCTGGACGGTGGCTGACGAGGTCGGCGAAGGCTCACACTTCCGCATCGTCTCCGACCGGTATCGGGCCGGGTAGGCCGGCCTGGCGGCCAGCCGCGCCTACCAGGTGGTCAAGAGCAGGCTGTTGATCAGCAGAGCCCCGACCGCCTGCACGCCCAGGGCGTAGCGGTGGGAGCGGCGGGGCAGGAGCGCCGGGGCGGCCACCAACCACACGGCGAAGGGCAGCCAGATCCGTTCGGTCTCGGCTTTGCTCAGCCCGGTGAGATCGGCGGCCACGATGACCAGGACGAAGGCCACCACGATCCCATTGATGCCGACCCGGGCCCGGAGGGCGGTGCCGTTGAAGGCCCGACGCAGCCCGGTGGTGGCGGCCAGCCCGATGGCACAGGTCAGGGAGGCCAGGTTGCCCCAGACCCAGTAGGCGAACGGCCGGTCGGTGGCGATGCCGGCCCAATACCGTTGGCGGACCAGTGAGAGCCCGTCGAACCACCAGAAGCCCAAGCTGGTGACGAGGGCAGCCACGGCCACCGCCCCGACTACGGCTCCGATCAGCGGCCGGGGGTTGCGGGTGATGATCACCACGGCCAGGGCCGGGATGGCCATGAGGATCAGCCCGTAGTCGAGGTAGATGGAGGCACCCAGCAGCAGCCCGGCCCCTACGGCGGCCACCGTGGTGAGGCGGGTGGTGCGCGCCGAGGCCAGTGCCAGCAGGGTCAGCCCCCAGGCGGCCACGGCGCCGAAGTAGGCATCGGCCGAGACGGCGATCCAGATGGCCACCGGCCCGAGGGCCAGGAACGGGGCCGCTCGCCGGGCCATGTCCTCGCTGCCCAGTGCCCGGAGGGTGATGAGCACGGCGGCGACCGCACTGGTGCCCACCAGCACGCAGAAGCCACTGGCCCAGGCTGGGCCGTGGAGGCCCAGGCGGTCGAGTCCCACGAACGTCAGGAGGGCACCGGGGGGATCACCGGCCACCGAGATGTGCCACGCGCCGGGCCCGTCCACGATATGGGAGGCGAACCCGTGGAGCAGGCCGGAGGCGCTGCCCACTCGGGGAATGGTGGCCAGGTAGCTCGAGTGTCCGCCCATCCGGCCGACGAAGCCGCGTTTCCATCCGTCGATGAGCGCGAGGGACATGGCCCAGGCACCGGAGGTGACCCAGGTCCCGAGGACCAGCCAGCGCCACGGGGCCATCCGGGCCACGGTGGGCCCCACGGCCACCACGGCCCCCGCCAGCACGACCGCCACCACCGTCCACCCGTCGGCGTGGGGTAGCCACTTGCCCAGGATCGGCGCCGTCCGGGCCAGCACCCGGTACTGGCCGGCGGTCTGATGGGTGACCGGCATCAGCCAGGACAGGTGGAGGTGGGGCACCTCGAAGGCCGCCGCCACCAGCACCACCACGGCCGATCCCCAGGCCAGGTCCCAGCGGTACCGGCGGAGCCACGAGGCCGGCTCCGGAGCCCTGGGCACGGCGCGCTCGGTGCTCAGGGTCGGCGGCACCCGCGAAGAGTAGCGCCACCACCGTCTCGTCGAACCGAGGTTTCTGCGCCCGAGTTGGGGGTAGAACCGCTGACGGCGACCCCGGATGGTTAGGGTGGCCTCCAGCGCTGACGCCCCTTTGCACGCCTTCACACACGAAAGCGCACGTCGGTGTAACGCCATCCCGGGAATCGAGACCGCAGGACATGAGCCCCCGATCTTTGCCGGCCCCGGCCACGGCGGGACCGCCGCGGGAGTACCAGGGTCGTCCCCTTGACTGAGCCGGTCGAAGAGGTCGAGACCGCAGCTCCGACCGAGGAGGGCTCGACGGGGGAGGGCGAGCCCAACGCTGAAGCTGAACACGGCTTCCCTAGCGGGCTCTGGCAAAAGATTGAGGAACGGCCTCCCCCGGGACTGCCCTCCAAGCGGGCGTGGAAGAGCCCACTCCGGGGCCCGTGGCTCACGTCGGTCTTCGGATTCCTCCTGCTGATCTCCCTCCCCCTGGTCATCCTCACCGGCCTCCTGGACTACATCGCCTACGGGCCCGGACTGCACCAGGCCATCCCGGCCCACGTCGGCTTCCTCCACCTCCCCTACTTCAACTGGCCGACCCGCCCGGCCTGGCTGTTCCAGCTCACCGAGGGTCTGCACGTCGGCCTCGGCCTCGTCCTCGTCCCGGTGGTCCTGGCCAAGCTGTGGTCGGTCATGCCCAAGCTGTTCACCTGGCCCCCGGCCCGCTCCGTGGCCCACGTGCTCGAGCGACTGTCCCTGATCCTGATCGTCGGGGGGATCGTCTTCGAGATGGTCACCGGTCTGCTGAACATCCAGTACGACTACATCTTCGGCTTCAGCTTCTACACGGCCCACTACTTCGGGGCCTGGGTGTTCATCGTCGGCTTCGTGGTCCACGTGTCGCTGAAGTTCCCGACCATGGTCCGGAGCCTCCGCTCACGATCGCTGCGCACCGAGCTCCGCACCCCGTTGGCCGACACCCGTCCCGAGCCCATGGACGAGGACGGGTTGGTGGCCGAGTCGCCGGCCGCTCCCACCATCAGCCGCCGAGGGGCCCTGGCCCTGGTGGGCGGGGGCTCCCTGCTGGTCGCCGTGCTCACCGTGGGACAGAGCATCGGCGGGGTGGCCCGCAATGCCGCCCTGCTCATCCCCCGGGGGCGCTCCTACGGCAGCGGGCCGAATGACTTCCAGATCAACCGGACCGCCGTCGCCGCCAAGATCGACCCGGCCACCACCGGCGCCAGCTGGACCCTGTCTCTGGGCGGTGGCGCCACGCCGGTCACGCTGACCCGTCCCATGCTGCTGGCCATGGAGCAGCACACGGCCGATCTGCCCATCGCCTGCGTGGAGGGGTGGTCGACCACCCAGCAGTGGACCGGTGTCCGGTTGGCCGATCTGGCCCGCCTGGCCGGCGTGGCCATACCGACGTCTGCCCACGTGCGGTCCCTCGACACCAGCGGGGGCTTCGGGCAGGCCCGGCTGCAGTCCAATCAGGTGCTCGATGCCGACGCCCTCCTCGCACTGAAGGTCAACGGCGTGGATCTCTCGCTCGACCACGGGTTCCCGGCCCGGGTCATCGTCCCCGCCCTGCCCGGGGTGCACTGCACCAAGTGGGTCCGCTCGATCGATTTCGAGGCCTGAGGTGCGGGCGCTGATGGCACGGACCAAGCGGCAGTACGGCGCCCATCCGCTCCAACTGCTGACCCTGCTGGCGTGCTTCGCCTTCGTCGGGTACGTGATCAGTGTGATGGGGCCGAAGCAGCTGTGGAACTCGAGGGTCTGGTGGCAGTCCATCCTGGTGTGGTTCCTCGGAGCCATCCTCCTCAACGACCTGGTCCTGTTCCCGCTCTACGCGCTGGCTGACCGGTCGCTCGGCGCCGGATGGCGGGCCGTCAGCGGCCGTCTCCCCGAGGGTTCGCCGCGGGTGCCGGTGGTCAACTACCTCCGGATCCCGGCCCTGGCCAGTGGGTTGCTCTTCGCCATGTTCTTCCCGGGCATCATCCAGCAGGGCTCACCGGCCTATCTGCGGGCCACCGGCCTGACCCAGGCCCCCTACCTCGACCGTTGGCTGCTGATCACGGCCGTGCTGTTCGCCACCAGCGCCGCGGCCTATGCCATCCGCTCGGCACGGGTGGGACGACGCCTCCGCCACCAGGACGAGACATCTGCGCCCCCCCTCGGCACCGAACACCTTTGAACCGATGAGCATCGACACCACCACAGCGTTCCCCTCCTCCCTGGCCCCGGCCTACCCCGAGCACGACGGTCCCGCGGCTCCGCTGGGGTCGCGCCGGGTGGTGGCGTCCGACGTCATCTACCGGGTGATCTCCTCGGGGGAGCCCTGTTGGATCTCGGACAGCTCGGGCACCCGGCGACCGCTCCACATCGACCGGTGGCTGGGGGGTGACGGATCGACCGACGAGGACCGGCGGGCCGACGACGCCATCCTGGCCCTGTGCACGGGCCCGACCATGGACGTGGGCTGTGGGCCGGGACGGTTCACGGCCGCACTGAACTGCCGGGGCGTCGATGCCCTCGGTGTGGACGTGTCGGCCACGGCCGTGGAGATGACCGTGCAGCGTGGCGGCACGGCCCTCCACCGGGACATCTTTGCTCCCATGCCGGGCGACGGCGGGTGGTCCCGGGTGCTGCTCGCCGACGGGAACATCGGGATCGGTGGCAATCCGCTCCGTCTGCTCCAACGGGCCCGGCAGCTTCTGTGCCCCGGTGGTGTGGTCATCGCCGAGGTGGATGCCCACGCCACCGGGGTGACCACCGAGTACCGGCGCTGGGAGACCCATCACAGCGTGGGGAAGTGGTTTCCCTGGGCTCATGTCGGCCGTGATGCCATCGCCGCCCTGGCCGGGTCGGCCGGCTACCTGGTCCTCAGCACCTCCGAGTTCCGGGACCGGTTCGTCGTGGCCCTCCAGGCGGCCTGAGGGCCGCGCCCGGACGATCGGACCCGCGTGGCCATGGCGCCCCCGCCCGGCAGGGCCACCGGGCCTTGGACCCCGCTGCGGTCCTTCGGCCGGCGGGTCGCACCCGTGGCCGTTAGCGTCGACTCCATGGCTGTCCTGCAGGCAAAGGTGCTCACCGTCTCCGACTCGGTCCACCAGGGGTCGAAAGACGACCGTTCCGGCCCGGCCGTGGTGGAGGAGTTGGAGGACCATGGCTTCACCGTGGTGGCCTGCGAGGTGGTGGCCGACGGGGTGGCCCCGGTGGAGTCGGCTCTGCGCCGCCTGTCCTCGGGATTCAGCGGGCTGGTGGCCACCACCGGAGGCACCGGTTTCTCGCCTCGCGACCTCACCCCCGAGGCCACCCGACGCGTCATCGATCGGGAGGCCCCGGGCCTGTCCGAGGCCATCAGGGCCTGCAGCCCTCTGGGGCGACTCTCCCGGGGGGTGGCGGGAACTGTGGGCCCCAGCCTCATCGTCAACCTCCCTGGATCGACGACCGGGGCGGTCGAGTCGCTGGCGTCGATCATCGACGTGCTGCCTCACGCCCTCGAACTGCTGCGCGGTGGTCAGCCGCACTGAGCGGTGCTGCCCGGGAGGTGGGGGCGGGCCCGGGTCCCTAGGATGGCCACCATGTGCGGTCCGACGACATCCTCGACCTCGCCGCCCGGTCTGGAGCGACGGTGAGTGAGTCCCGGCCGGCAGCCGAGCTCCTGGTCAGCCCCGCTCCAGCCGACAGAGGGGAGGGTCAGGGCCCGGAGCAGGAGATCCGGGGTGAACGGGAGTGGATCGAGGTCACCGACCGACCGCTGGCGCTCGATCACGCCTTGGCCTGGGTGGCCCGGCCTGGCTGCGGCGCCGTCGTCTCGTTCGCCGGCACGGTGCGGGACCACTCCGACGGTCGACCGTCCGTCACCTCGCTCGAGTACGAGGTCTTTCCCGAGCAGGCGGTGGCCCGGCTGCAGGAGGTGGCCGCCTCGGCCCGCCGGCAGTGGCCGGTGATCGGCCGGGTGGCCCTGCTCCACCGGACCGGGCGGCTCGAGGTGGGTGAGGTGAGCGTCGTGGTGGCCGTATCCACCCCCCACCGTGGGGAGGCCTTCGACGCCGCCGAGTACTGCATCGATACCTTGAAGCGGACCGTGCCGGTCTGGAAACGGGAGACGTGGGCCGGGGGCACCGATTGGAGCGAGTGCGCCCACCCGATCGAGGACGTGCGCCCGTGATCCCGCTGGACGAGGCGCGGGCCTTCGTACTGGAGGCCTGTGCTGTCCTCCCGTCCCGGTCGGTGCCCATCGATGACGCGCTGGGCTGTGTGGCCACCGTGGCGGTGGTGGCCACCGAGCCGGTGCCCCCCTTCGTGAACTCGTCGATGGACGGCTACGCCCTGCGGGCCGCCGACACCGACGCCGCTGGACCGGACCACCCGGTGCGACTGGAGGTGGTGGGCGCCATCATGGCCGGCACCACGCTCGGGACGGTCCTCGGTCCCGGACAGGCGGCCCGGATCATGACCGGTGCCCCGCTCCCGGTCGGCGCTGACGCCGTGTGCATGCTCGAGGAGTGCCGTGACGAGTCGGACGGGACGGTGCTGGTCGTGGGCCGGACCCTTGCCGTCGGCACCGCGGTGCGCCGAGCCGGGCAGGATGTGGCGGTGGGGGCCACCGTCCTCCACGCCGGGTCGGAGATCACCCCGGGCCACATCGGCGTGCTCGCCAATCAGGGCCTGACCCGGGTGGAGGTGCGCCCCCGCCCCCGGATGGGCGTCCTGTCCACCGGCGATGAGCTGGTGTCCGGTCCCGGGCCCCTGGCGCCGGGCAAGATCCGCGACGCCAATCGGCACTCGCTGCTGGCCCTGGTCCGCCGCGAGGGCTGGGATCCGGTCGACCTCGGCGTGGTCGGCGACGACGAAGCCGCACTGGGAGCGGTACTGGAGGCGGCGGCTCACGAGTGCGATGCCATCGTGACTAGCGGCGGCGTGAGCGTGGGTGACCTCGACGTGGTCAAAGTGGTCCTGGAGCAGCGCAGCGGCGGCACCATGCGCTGGATGCAGGTGGCCATCCGCCCGGCTAAGCCGTTCGCCTTCGGGCTGCTAGCCGGGACGGGCACCCCCGTCTTCGGACTTCCGGGTAACCCGGTGTCGGCCATGGTCAGCTTCGAGCTCTTTGTGCGCCCGGCCGGACGGCTGCTCGCCGGTCACTGCGTCCTCGACCGCCCGATAGTCCCGGCCTCGGCCGAGGGTGGGTTCGAGCGCCGGCCCGACGGCAAGACCCACTTCCTCCGGGCCTTCGCCCGGATGGATGCGGAGGGGGCGTGGTGGGTGCGGCCCATGGTGGGCCAGGAATCCAACCAGCTGCAGGCCATGGCCGAGGCCAACGCTCTGGCCGTCCTGCCCGACGGCGACGGCGTAGAGGCCGGCGGCCATCTCAACGTCATGCTCACCGACCTCGGACGGGTGGGTACGGGACCGGCGCCGACCGGTGTGGCGCCACGATGACCAGCGTCCCCGTCTCCTTGTCTGCCGGTCCCGGGCGCCGTGCGGTCACCACGGCCACCGGCCGAAGCGTGGGTGCCCCGGCCGAGTCGATGCCCACCGAGGGGCCCCTGGTCGACGGGTTCGGCCGGGTCCACGACGACCTGCGCATCTCGGTGACG
>JBBQWW010000041.1:0-30645 GCA_038210245.1 Acidimicrobiales bacterium | reverse complement strand
ATGACTCCAAGGTCGTCCGAACCAACATCGCTGCACGCGGCATCACCGACACGATGATCGCCAAACAGCGCAGGAACGGAGAACCCAAGCCAAAGAAGAAGCAGAAGTTGGGGCTCCGGTGGCCGGTCGAGCGGACCAACTCCTGGTTGTCCAACTTCGGCCAGCTCCGCCGCAACACCGACCGCCGGACTATTCACCGAATGAGTCAGCTGTCACTCGCAATCGTGTGCCTGCTCACCGCCAAACTCATCGACTGGCGGGATCGTTGGTCGCAGGATCTGTCACCTATCCGCTGATCCTCTTAGTCAGGGTTCGGGCCCTGCTCGACGCTGAGGTCCAGCAGCTGGCGGTCAAGAGTCTGTCTGAGGGAGCATCGAGATCTGCGGTGGCGGAGGCTCTTGGGATCTCGAGGTCGAGCCTGTACCGCCGGTTCGAGGTCGTGCCTGATGTCTGAGGCCTCTTTCCCTTGTCCTACGGACACTTGCGGTAAAAGTGCTGTTCAGGGCCTCTGTTCCGGATTTGTGGACAACTTGTGTTGACGGAGGAGTCTTGAGATGGGCGGCCCAAGTCGCAAGAAGATGCCTAGGCGAAATGCAACGGTGGAACCGCAGCGGGTGGCGGCTGACCACCTTCAGGCGATATCAGAGCTGCGTACGGCAAGGGTCCGGCTTGAGTGGGATCTCTGGGCGGCCGTTTTTGACGCCCGCTTGGCCGGTTGCACCTGGGGGCAGATTGGAGCGGCGGTTGGGATCTCTAAACAAGCAGCGGCAAAGAGATTCAGCGATGTAGTTGAGATTGGAGCCAGCTATGCGCCGGTGGAATCGGGCAGACCTGCCAGGCCGATTTACGCATCGAGGCCCAGAACTGCTGGAGACGGCCGTGGGTAAGCGGAAGAAGGTTCGCCGGCCCAGGCGCCGATTTATGGCCTCTCGGTGGATCCTACGGCAGGGCGGCGGTCGGCCTTAATCCGGCGTTCAGGGACAGGTTCGTCGAACAGAACCCTCGGTGCCCTTAGATGATTCTGAACTCGCCCAGAGGAGCTTCGACCTCGGTGATGAAGTTGCGCAATTGGGCGAAGCTGTCGTGGAGGGCCTGGAAAGTAAGCCGAACTGAGACCTCGTCGGCACCCAACCACGCATGCGCCCCGAACTCGAACGAGTCCAGAATTGGCGTCACCTCGTCGGCCAACTCGGCGGCGAACGACGGGATGATCTGGATGGCATCGAATCGCCGGTTGTAAATCGTGGAGACGTGCTCGACGGCCCACACGCTGGTTGCCGACAGACCGAATTCTGCGAGAGTGCGCCTCAGAGTGTCAGAAGTCGCCTCGTCCTCGTTGGTGATGAAAGTACCTGGAATCTGCCAGAAGGCGTTACCTCCAAAGAATCGATCGGCCTTCTCCCGTGAAGCTTGGAGCAAGAGATACTGGACCTCGTCGGCTGAGCGTGTGAATACCCAGAGATCTACGGTGTTGAGCAGCATCTTCATTTCGGCAGCGTAGGACATTCGAATCGCACGCCCGTTCCGTCAAGAACAGCGATGTCTCCATCTTCGGGATGCCGGAGCTTTGGAAAAGCCATGGCACCGAAGTGCCGTCGTCGGATGACATCGCCAGAGGCTCCCATGGGTGTCGGTGTGACCCACCTAACCGGCGTTGTGGGATAGGTAGACGTACGCTGAACTATGACCCCGTCGGCGGCAGAGATTCTGGAAGTTGTCGAAACCCTGGCGAGGCGATTGACGGTGCCCATAACCGATGAGATGCGTGCGGGCGGGTGGCGTGACGAAAGTGCCATCAGCATGAGCGAAGCCTTGGACAGGTTTGCCGCCAAGATCAGATTGGTCGGCGACCTTCCCCCGAAGTCCGAACGTCCGTGGGACATGATCCGAGGTCTGGATTCGCAGGGAATCCGCGGTGGTGGTCCCTATGACGAACTCCTTGCCCTTGGAAGCTCACTCCGGAAAGCTCCTTGACTGGCGTCGAGTGGCCCGTCCCCAACGTGCCGATCTGTAACCGCCGACCAACCGGCGTTCGGGGGCAGGGTGAGGTGGCCTGGTACGGTCCCGGCACCATGGACGATGAACTCATTGGCGGCAACCCGCCTCACCGCCTTCGTTGGGGCGAAGCTGCTGGCTGGATCGTGCAGCGGGAGACAGAACCCAATGAATGGGCCGACGTGGCCACCTACACCCAGACACCTCCCATCGTTGCCAGACCGTTCGCTAAGTGGCTGGCAGCTCAAACAGGTCTGACATGCGATCAAGCAGAAGATGCGGTCGGGTGGCTGAGAGATCAATCACCTACCCGGTTCATTGATCCACTCGATGAACCCGATGGAGGAGGCGGCTGAACGCCACCCTCCCGGCGATTGGGGGCAGCCGGTTCGAGGAACGCATTTTTTGGGATTGCTCGGCTACGGTGCAAGCCATGGCACTTGACGGAGATCTTGGGGAACTCGATTCCCTCCCACAATCGGACCAGGAAGCCGTGGGAAAGACGCTGGTAGCCCTGCTTGAAGGATTCCAACAACGGGACGCAGACAAGCTCATAGGGGTCTACAGCAGCACGTGTGATTGGGTCAACGCATTTGGTACGACGAAACGAGGCGGCCGTGAGATCGTCTCCTATCTGAGGGGCTTGTTCTCGGACGACAACTTCAACGCTGGAACGTTGAAGGCACCCCCGGAGAGCAACCTTCGAGTCCTGACATCGGATGTGATTCTCGTCTCCACGCATCTCACGGTAGGAGGCCAGAAGCTCGTGGGCGGCGGAGAGATTGCAGAGCGGGACAACTTCTCCTTGCGAGTGCTTCAGCGCCAACCAGATGACCAGTGGCTGATTGTCTCAGAGATGTACAACGATGCCAATCACGAATCGACTTACAAGGCACCCTAGACATACTCATGTGCAAACAGCACTGCCCCACATGTGCCGTTGGGGGGCAGTTAATGTCTCCCCCAGCGCGTCCCCGTTTTGCTCTGACAGTTGGAGAGGCCCCGGTCGCATGGAGGCACGCCTCGTAGCAAGTGCCAGGGGGAGTCGGGAGGCGGCCGAGCTCGAGGGAGCCTAGGGGCGACTCGAGCTCGGACGGTGGACGACGGACCTTGGCGTTTACTGCGGAGGTGACCCCGTGCGGTCGGCCGGTCACGTCCGAGCAAGCGTCCAGGCGGGCAGGCCGGATAGATTCCGGCCTGGGGTGCGGCCTTGTCTGGCTCGGACACCTAGGGCGGGACCAAATGACGGGCACTCATTTGGCTCAAATGCACGCAACCACTTCCCCCTCTGGGTGCGCTTTGCCTTCCGTAACGCACGCGTAACGCCATGTGTCACGACGTGTAACACGTTACGTTTTGTGGGATGGTGCGAAGGAGAGACACAGTTCGGCAGTGTCCGGTGTGTGGCCATAGGACCGAGATGGACCCGAGGGCGCTCTACTGCTCGGGGGCGTGTCGGCAGGCTGCGTACCGTTTTCGGCAGTCCCAGAACGGGACAGTTGTCAGACGCCAGCGCTGTATATTATGTCAGGTAAAGTAAACGCCGGATCGGACGGTCGATCGTCCTGTCCCCCCGTGGCAGCTGCCTGTCGGACTCAGGGGCTTCAAGGCCTGAGTAAGGGACATGCCTCGGTCGGGGTGTGCGTTGGGCCGGTGAGAGCCGATCCCACGATGAGCCGTCGGAAAGAGTCAGGCCGCCCACTGCAGGACGGGAGCACTAGCTCCGTATGGAGTGAACGTGACCATGGTGGGCGTGGTTCCCTTGGGGAGCACGAAAAAGAGGAGCATCCGAAATTGGCCTCCGGCGGGCAGCGTCGCTGGCATGCCCAGCTCCGGAGTCGATTGGGACGGTGTCGGGTGCGCCGGGAGGATCGGTGCGTGAGATCCACCCGAGGAGTCGATCACCGTCACCTGTGAGATGGGTACCGACTGGTAGGGCCCGGGCCCGATGTTTTGTAGCACCACGCCTAGGTCCCATGAGGCGGGAGGTCCAGTCAGAAGGTACCCGTTCTGCTGCACCTTGGTGGGCGTGACCATTACCTTCTGACCAGATGCCGATGTAGCGGTCTGGGGTGTTCCCGGGCCGATGGTGCCCGGGAGCGTTGTCGTTGATGCCGCCGTGGTTGTTGGTAATCCTGTAGGGCTGATCGTGGTGGAGGTGGCCGCAGTCGTGTCTCCCGAAGAGCAGGCGGCAGTTGTGAACACTAGGAAGCCCAGCGCGCACGCACAGGTCAAACGTCGAATCACTTGCAGCCTCCTGTCGCCGCCCCGCGTCGTTGATGGTGGTGGAGCATAGGTTAGGCATAGCCGGTCCCCTGCTCGCCTTCCCACAGAACGGCGGCCGGCCACCCTGGGTGTCCGGACTGCGTCGGAGTGCACCAGATTGAGCGTTGTTTTCGTTAGTCGATGATCGCGATGTCGCTAACCGCTGAGAGCGTCTTTTTTGAGTTGGCACAGTGCCGAGGGTGGGCGACCCGACACGATGAGAGAGGAACGCGGAGCGTTGGTCTGTCAGCTTCACCTGATGCGTTGGTGGTGGCCGGTTGGTGCTTGACTTTGATAGTTGAGACTCTTAGGGTGACGCCACAATCAACATACGATCCCTAGGGGGGACCAAATGCGCAAGAAGAGCACTTCCCGATTTATCGTCGCGGCAGCACTCGTAGGTTCGGCTGCTGCCGCTGTCGTGGCTCCGGCCGCACTGGCTGGAGCGGCGGGACCGAAGCCACCGGTACAAGCAACTTGCACGGGTCTGTTCGGCCAGAGCACCACGGCCGGCGGGGGCCAGCAGCTCTTGTCTGGTTGCGCCGGGTCCGGACCTTTGGCGGCCAAGGCGCACGTGACCAACTTCGGGATTGAAGTGCCTGAGGTCAGCCCAGCTCCCACGTCCGCGACGATCTATTGGACCAACAAGGACACCACGACGCTCACCTTGGGCGCCATCAGCACCGTGACCAATGACTGCAGCACGTACCTGGGACTGACCCCAACGTTCAAGGAGTCGGTGGCGTCTACCGTCTCCGGCGGTAACTCCAAGCTGACCGTAGGGGATACGAACCAGGGAAGTGCGTGCGTGTACCTCGTGGGGAGCCAGGTCCTCATCGTCGGGGGAGCCTCCACTCTGTAGGTCCCGCCCCTGAGTTCCTGTTCGAACTCATTCCAACTTACTGCCACGGCCCCCGAATCCTCGGGGGCCGTGGCGCGTCCGATGGGCCTGGCGTCCGTTCGATTGGGAGCCGAAAGATCACCGTGGGCTGGGAAGCGTCGAGCCGTTCTGCCGGCTGGTGCCAAACCCGGAGCTCGGCTCCGAAGCGCCGCCGACACCGACCTAGACTGGGCCGGACGACAACGCCGCTGCCGGCTCGCCCGGTGGACTGCGGAGTACCGAGCAGAAGGAGGCGTGATGCCCGAGATCGTGCAGTACACACCCGGGAAAGCGTTCGACTCTCCGGAAGAGGATCGGACCTACCGGAAGCAGCGTCTGGCCGCCGCCTTTCGCCTGTTCTCCAAGTTCGGCTTCGATGAGGGCGTGGCGGGCCACATCACCGCCCGTGATCCCGAGCGGCTCGACCATTTCTGGGTCAATCCCTTCGCCGTCAACTTCGGACACATCCGGGCCTCGGACCTCATCCTCGTCAATCACCAGGGTGAGGTGGTGGAAGGTGACAAGCCGGTCAACACGGCCGCTTTCGTCATCCACTCTCAGATCCATGCCGCCCGGCCCGACGTGGTGGCGGCCGCCCACTCCCACTCCATCTACGGCAAGTCGTGGTCGGCCATGGGGAAGCTCCTCGATCCCATCACCCAGGACGTGTGCGCCTTCTACGACGACCACGCGGTGTTCGACGACTACACCGGGGTGGTCCTCGATCTGGAGGAAGGCAAGCGGATCGCCCACGCCCTGGCCGGCCACAAGGCGGCCATCCTCCGCAACCACGGTCTCCTGACCGTGGGCCACACGGTGGACGAAGCAGCCTGGTGGTTCATCACCATGGAGCGATCCTGCCAGGCTCAGCTGTTGGCCTCCTCGGCGGGCACGCCGGTGCTCATCGATCCGGAGATGGCCCGGACCACGGCTGCCCAGGTGGGTTCGCACCTGGCCGGTTGGTTCAGCTTCCAGCCCCTGTTCGACCGCATCGTCCGGGAGCAGCCCGACCTGCTCGACTGACGCCGGGCATCTCCGCTCGCCTAGTCACGGGCCGCCTGGGTGTTGGGCCGCCGCCTCAGACGGGCTGGCGCTCGGGCGTGATGATGACCACCGGAATGGTCCGCATGGTGTGTCGCTGGTAGACGTCGTACCGCCCCGTCACCCCGGGGTGGACGAGGCGGGACATCCCCCGGTTGGTCCGATTGACCAGCGGCCAGAGGTGGGCCCGCTCGTCCGGGTCGGCCACGCGGGCGACAGCCGACATGACCCGGCGTCCCACCCGTACCGTTACCTCGGATTGGGCCTGCAGGTTGAGCAGCCAGGCCGGAGGGCGGTCACTCCCCCCGTTGGAGGCGACCACGATGAGGTCACCGCGATCTCGGCAGTAGGTCAGCCCGTTGGTCCGGGCCAGACCGGACCGCCGACCGGTGGTGGTGAGCAACAGCGCCGGCACCCGGTTGCTGTGCTTCCCGACCCGGCCGTCGGAGCGTTCGTAGATGTACTTGTGGAACCGGAGGTAGGGGTCCACGAAGCGGGTGGTGAAGATGCCGTCCACGAACGCCGGCGCCTCTCGTTCAGCTTCGGGCGTCGTAGGTGGGGATGAGGGTCCGGGCCGCCCGGGCCTCGTCCACTCTGCGAACCGGCGTGTGTCGGGGGAACTCGGCCATGGTGCCGTGGGGCTCGCTGACCGCCTCGTAGGCGATGCGCTCGAGGGATGCCGCCAGGGCCTCCAAGGTCTGGGGACTCTCGGTCTCGGTGGGCTCGATCATGAGGGCCTCGTCCACGATGAGTGGGAAGTACACGGTGGGAGCGTGAAAGCCTTCCTCCAGCAGTCGTTTGGCCACATCGAGAGCGCGCACCCCGTGGGCTTGCTTGATGGTCCGCACCGAGAGAACCACCTCGTGCATGCACGGGCGGTCGAAGGGCACGTCGTAGGTGCCGGTCAGCCGTTGCCGGATCCAGTTGGCGTTGAGGACGGCCGTTTCGGCGATCTGGCGGAGGCCGTCCCCCCCGTTGGCCAGGATGTAGGCCAGGGCCCGAGCCAGTACCAGGGAGTTCCCGTGCCAGGTGTGCATCCGGCCGATGCTGTGTTCCGGGGTGGACCAGGCGAACACCGGGGTCTGGTCGTCGGAGGCCACCCGCACGGCCCGGGGCCCGGGGAGGAAGGGGACCAGGCGTTCGGACACGGCCACTGGGCCGGCTCCGGGCCCTCCCCCGCCGTGGGGGGTGGCGAAGGTCTTGTGCAGGTTCATGTGGACGATGTCGAAGCCCATGTCCCCGGGCCGGACCACGCCGAGGATGGCGTTGAGGTTGGCCCCGTCGTAGTAGAGGAGCCCTCCCACCTCGTGGACGGCGGCGGCGATGGGGGCGATGTCCTCCTCGAACAGACCGAGGGTGTTGGGGTTGGTCAGCATGATGCCGGCCACGTCCTCATCGAGCACGGTGGCTAGGGCGGCCATGTCGACGCAGCCCCGCTCGTCACTGGGCACGGTGACCACCTCGTAGCCGCCCAGCGTCACCGATGCCGGATTGGTGCCGTGGGCCGAGTCCGGGATGATGACCTTGGTCCGGGTTGAGCCCTGGGCCTCGTGCCAGGCCCGCATCAGCAGGAGGCCGGTCAGCTCGCCGGCGGCACCGGCGGCCGGCTGCAGGGTGGCGGCGGCCATGCCGGTGATCTCGCACAGGGCCTCCTCCAACTCGACCAGCAGGCCCAGCCAGCCCTGGGTCAGGGACGCCGGAGCGGCCGGATGCACCCCGGCCAGCCCGGCCAGCCCGGCCACAGTGTCGCAGACCTTGGGGTTGTACTTCATGGTGCACGAACCCAACGGATAGGCCCCGAGGTCGACGGAGAACTGGCGGTGGGAGAGCCGGGTGAAGTGGGCCACCAGGTCACGCTCGGAAACTTCGGCCAGGGGCACCGGCTCGGTGCGGCGGTGGGCCTCGGGAATCAGCTCGTCGAGGTCCAGCTCGGGTACTCCCGACGTGCGGAACGACCAGCCGCTCCGGCCCGGGTGGGACAGCTCGAACAAGGTGGGCTCGGCCTGGCGGCCGAGCAAGGGGGCGCTGGTGGCCCGGCCGCCCGGTGCGCCGGTGCCCGGTCCGTTGTCGATCACCGCCATCACGCCACCGCCTTGGCCAGGGCTGTGGTGTAGGCATCGATCTCGTCCCGCGTCCTCCGCTCGGTCACCGAGATGAGCAGGCCGTGCTCCCCTCCCTCGAACTCGTCGCCCAAGGGGATGCCGGCCAGGAACCCGGCATCGGCCATCCGGTCCACGACCACCGCCGCCGGCACCGGGAGGCGCACGGCGAACTCCCGGACCACGGGGGCGTCAGCGAAGGACTCCACTCGGTCGAGGTCCAGCAGGGAGGCGCGGAGGTAGTGGGTGGCCCGGGCGCAACGGCGGGCCAGCTCCTCCAGTCCGGAGGTGCCCAGCCATCCGAGCTGGATGGCGGCCGTCACCGCCATGAGTGTCTGGTTGGTGCATACATTGGAGGTCGCCTTCTCCCGACGGATGTCCTGTTCGCGCGCCCGCAGGGTGGTCACGTAGGCGGTGCGGCCCTCGACGTCGACGGTCTCCCCCACCAACCGGCCCGGGAGCCGTCGCACATGGTCGGCGGCGCAGGCGAACAGTCCGAGGTAGGGCCCACCGAAGCCCAGGGTGGTGCCGAAGACCTGGCCCTCGCCCACCACCACGTCGGCGCCCCACTCCCCCGCCGACTTCAAGAGGCCGGCGGCCACCGGGTCGGCGCCCACCACCAACAGGGCCCCGGTCAGGTCGCACAGGGCCCGGGCTTCGGCCAGGTCCTCGATGCAGCCGAGATAGTTGGGGTAGCCCACCATGACCACACCGGGCGTATCGTCCCCGGCATCTGCCGCGGGCCAGACGGTCACCCCGTCGATCAAGGGCACGGTCCGGATGTGGTGCCCGGTACCCCGGGCCGCCGTGGCCAGCATCTGACGCCAGTGGGGATGGATACCGGCCGAGACCCACACCGAGGCCCGGCCCGACGCGGCCACGCCCAGGTTGACCGCCTCCACGGCGGCACTGCCCCCGTCGTAGAGCGAGGCGTTGGCCACCGGCAGGCCGGCCAGACGAGCCACCATGGTCTGGTACTCGAAGATGGCTTGTAGCACGCCCTGGGCCACCTCGGGCTGGTACGGCGTGTACGACGTCACGAACTCGGAGCGACCGGCCAGAGCCCGGGTCACCGAGGGGATCTCGTGGTCGTAGGCTCCTCCCCCGGCGAAGCACACCAGGCGGTCGGACCGGGCCCGGTTTCGATCGGCCAGGCCTTCGAGGTGGACCAGGACGTCGGGCTCCCCCACACCGTCGGCCAGCTCGAGGCCACGCTGCAGTCGGAGGGCCTCGGGTACCACGGCGAACAGATCGTCGACCGAGTCGAGACCCAGGAACGCCAGCATGCTGGCCACTTCGTCGTCGGTGTGGGGGATGTAGGTGCCCATGGGGCCTGCTCCTCGAGGTTGGTGCTGTCGTGTCTAGCGGACGGGGCGGGTGCGGACCCAATGCCGGGCCGTCGCGATGGTCATACCGTCGAAGCCCACTGGCCGGCCCGGACGAACGGGGTACCGACCACCCGGGCGGACAGGAGCCGTCCGCGCTGTTCGATACCGAGGGCCGTGCCGACATCGGTGCCGGGTCCCGTGCCGTCCGCCGGGGTGTCCACGAACCCCAGGGCGATGCCGTGGCCCAGCATGGGCGAGTAGTTCCCGCTGGTCACCGTGCCCACCGACCGACCCCCACCCATGACCGTCCCCCCCTGGCGAGGAGGTTGGCGGCCGTCGGTGGCCAGACCGACCAGGCGGCGGCGGACCCCGTCCCGGCGCTCGGCCTCGAGGGCCTGGCGGCCGCGGAACCGGTCCTTGTCCCAGCCGACCACCCAGCCCAGCCCGGCCTGCAGCGGGGTGATGCCGGGGCCGAGCTCATGTCCGTGCAGCGGGAGACCGGCCTCGAGCCGGAGGGTGTCACGCGCCCCCAGCCCGGCCGGGGTGATCCCGGCGGCCACCAGGGCGGTCCACAGAGCGTCGGCGGCGTCGGCGGGCACGGCGAGCTCCACTCCGTCCTCGCCGGTGTATCCGGTGCCGGCGGCCACACCGGCCACGCCGTCCCACACGAACGGGGCCACGCCGAACCGGGGCACGGCGGCGGCCTCGGGGGCCACCGGAGCCAGACGGGTCCGGGCGTGCGGGCCCTGCACGGCGATGATGGCGCGGGTGGCAGTGGTGTCCTCTCCCCCGATGGCCTGCACCACTCGCTCGGTATTGGAGGCGTTGGGCATCACGTCGAACGTCTCGTCGGCCAGCCACCAGACGATGATGTCGTCCACCACCGACCCATCGGCCTCGTCGAGCAGGTGGGTGTACTGGGCCCGGCCCGGGCCCACGCGGCGCAGATCGTTGGACAAGGCGGACTGGAGCCGGGCGAAGGCATCGGGCCCCTCGACCCGGACCGAGCCCAGGTGGCTGACGTCGAAGAGCACCGAATCCTCACGGCAGGCCCGGTGCTCGGCGATGGTCCCGTCCGGGTAGGCCAGGGGCATCTCCCAGCCGCCGAACTCCACCAGCTTGGCGTCCAGCTTCCGGTGGGCGTCGATCAGGGCGGTGTGGCGGAGGGCTCTCCCCGTCGCACCGGCGGCATGGTCCGAAGGAGGCAACGGGGTATCGGCCACGATGAGAGGTTACCGGGTGGCGGATCAGGCGATGCGGGCCACGGCCGACGGGACCAGTCCGTCACCGGCCAGGCCGTACTTGGCCAGGAGAGCCAGGGTGTCCCGCTGGTAGAGCACGGTGACCCGGATGTCGGGGTAGAGCAGCCCGAGGCGCCGGACCTTGCTGTTCTTCTTCGTCACCAGTCGCTGATTGAGGGTGGTCAGCTCCACGAAGAGCCCCGGCTCGGGCAGCCAGAAGTCGGGTCGGAAGCCGGCCGTCGGTCGCCCGGTCGGGTCCCACTCCAGGGCGAACTCGACGGGCTCGTACTCCCATAGGACTCCGTAGAAGTCAAGGATGCGAGCGAACCGCTGCTCGGACTCGTGGGCGAAGCGCTTCACCGGGGCGAAGGGATTGGCGTCCGGGCGAGTATCCGCCTGCGTCAACGCTCGGCCGCCTTGGCGGAGGCCAGGTAGTCGGCGGCCGGGTGACCAGCCGGACGTGGGGCGGGCACCTCGTTACCGATCTCGATGATGGCGGCGTCGAGTTCGGAGACCACCCCGGAGAGCGGCAGGATGTTGAAGACGCCCTGGCCCCCGGCCAGTAGGTCGACGACCTCGCCGTCCGACTGGGCCAGCACCGAGCGACTTCCGGCCAGCACCAGCTGCGAGGAGGCCAGATCGGCGCCGAGGTCACCGCGCAGGCACTCCACAGCCTGACGGGCCTGCTGCAGTTTGAGGCCGGCGTCGAGCAGGCGCTTGATGACCTTGAGTTCGAGCACGTCACCGTAGGAGTAGCGCCGCTGGCTCCCGCTACCGGTGGCATCGGCGATGGACGGCCGCAACAGGCCAGTGCGGGCCCAGTAGTCGAGCTGGCGGTAGGTGATGCCCACGAGGGCACAGACCTGAGCACCGCGGTAGCCCTCATCGGCCCGGGCCACACCCTGGTACTGCACCCGGCCGGCTCGTGGCTGGTGGTTCGATTCCCCGTTGCCGACGACACGGTCGGCCTCTGTGTTGTCCGTCACTCCCACTCCTCCACCTCGATCAGAGGTTGACCCTCAACCCAAACCTGACGGTCAACCTGCGGTTCTAGGGTATCACACCGTCGTAATTACGACGGTGTGACCATCCCTTCCGGCCCGGGATGGCTGAGGGGGATGGCGGGATTTGGCCCTGTGGTCCCGGCGGGCCATGATCGGGTCATGACCGTCATCAAGATCAACGCCATCACCGTCCGGGAGGGATCGGGCGACGAGCTGGCCCGGAGGTTCGCCAAGCGGTCTGGGGCCGTCGACGGGGCCGACGGCTTCGAGGGCTTCGAACTCCTCCAGCCCAACGACGACCGGGAGGTGTGGCTGGTGCTTACCCGCTGGCGCGACGAGGCGTCCTTCCACGCCTGGGTGGCGTCTCCGGCGTTCGCCCACGGACATCGGTCCGAGGCCGAACGGGCCGGCGAGAGCCCAGCTGAAGCCCGTCCGGTCGGTGCCCACAGCGAGCTCTGGTCGTACGACATCGTGAACCTCCCCGCACCGGCGTGACTACCGGAGCGGCCGAGCGCGGCGAGCCGGTTCCCCTCCACCGTCGCTCCATCCAGTACGAGGCCTTCGACGGTGGGGACACGCTGGTCGTGGTGGGCTCGCTGAGCGACACCCGACCATGGGCCGAAGACGGCCAATCGGTCCAGACCGTCCACGACATGGAGCTCCGGGTGATGGTCAGGGTCGCCGACCTGACCATCATCGAGGCGTCAGCCGAGATGCGCACCTTTCCCCACACCGAGTGTCCGGGCATCACGGCGGCCTTCGCCGGACTGGCCGGCCTGTCCGTGACCCGGGGGTACACGCGTGAGGTCCAGAGCCGTTTCGGGGGGCCACGGGGCTGTACCCACCTCGAACAGTTGGCCCGCTCCCTCGGACCGGTGGTAGTGCAGGCCGTGACCTCACGTCGGGCCCGGTCCGTCGTGCAGGGCGACGCGGTGGACCTCATGAGCGACGGTGGGAGCCCCTGGGCCCGCGACTCCTGCCACATCTGGGCGGAGGACGGCATCGCCGACCAGAAGCTGGCCGCCGGCTGGAGGCCGGGGATCGGTCCGTACCCGGCCCCGGCCCTAGTCACGTTTCGAGAGCGCGGCACGACCCGGTGACGGCAGGTCGGGTGGAGGGTGCCCCGATCGGGCGCCGGCGGCGGAGGCTGGTGTCAGCGGTGGCCGCCGCCGGCGTGGTCACGCTGGCGCTCGGGGGGTGCACGTCGTCGGGCACGGCGGTGTCTTCGCCCTTCTCCGGCACCCACCCGGCCCTCGAGCGGGGACCCCGCTACGAGGTGAAAGTCCAGGACATCAGCGGACTGGGACCGGTGCTGGTCGATGGGCGGGGCATCACCCTCTACCTGTTCGAGACCGACATCCAGGGCTCGCCCTCCCGCTGCTACGACATCTGCGCTGTGCAGTGGCCTCCCGACCTGCTGGCGACGGGGGTGTCGAGGCCGGCGGCCGGTCCCGGCATCCGACCGTCCCAGTTGGGTACAGCGCCCCGCACCGACGGCACCGTCCAGATCACCTACAACGGCTGGCCGCTCTACTACTGGCCACCGGACCGTGCGCCGGGGAAGGCCACCGGTCAGGCTCTGACCAACGCCGGGGGGCGTTGGTACGTGGTCAACGCGTCCGGCCACGCCGTCATCACCAAGTAGCGGCACGCTCGGCCGTGGCCGGTCAGACTGGTGCCCATGGCCCCGTCTGACCGGCGTTCCCGATGGTCGATCAACTCGACCGACTCCCTGCTGAGCATCAACTCCAAGGGGTCGATCCTCTCCGTCGGATCGATCGGGTCCTTTGGCTCGGTGGGATCGGTGGGCTCCGCCCTTTCCGTGGCCTCGTTGGGCAGTTTCCTCGGGGTGGCGTCGGTGCTGTCCTGCGCCTCGGTGTTGTCGACGCTGTCGTACCGGTCGGTGCGGGGGGTGGCCTCCACCGGGCGGCGGTAGGACCGCGGTCGGACGACCGAGCCCCGGCACGGTTCCCCCTCAGTCGGTGGGCCCCCCGATCCATCCCCGCGTGCGGAACAGGTAGAAGAGTCCGATGGCCGACAGCACCTCGAGTCCCACGCCGAAGAGGAGAAAGGGCCAACCCCCCTGGATGTTCCGAACCAGCCACGAGAAGTTCTGCCCGAAAAACCCGGTCAGGAAGGTGAGGGGTAGGAAGACGGTAGCGATGATGGTCAGCTGCTTCATGACCACGTTGAGTCGGTTGGAAACCGTGGACAGGTGGGTGTCCATGACCCCGCTCAGCAGGTCGCGGTAGCCGTCCACCAGGTCGCTGATGCGGATCAGGTGGTCGTAGACGTCCCGCATGTACCGCTGGCCGTCGGTGGACACACCGGGAAGTTCCACCACACCCGAGGTGATGCTGGCGAACATGTCCCGCTGGGGGGTGATGACCTTGCGGATGGTGATGAGTGACCGCTTCATGGCGAACAGAGTGCCCAGCTGGGCGTCGGTGGGCTTGACCAGGATGGCGTCCTCGAGCTCGTCGATCTGGCCGTCGAACTTGTCCAGCATGGGGAAGAAGCTGTCGACCAGCTGATCGATGATCAGGTAGATGAGGGCGATCTGGGGGGACTCGAGATCCGACGGGCGGCGATGGGCCACCCGCTGACGGACCTCGTCCATGGCCGGACACGGTCCCCGGTGCACGGTGACCACGAAGTGATCGGCGAAGATGAAATGGACCTCGTCGGTCCTCGTCTGATCGGACGACGCCCCGTGGACCACCATGTAGGTGAAGTCGTCGTAGTCCTCGATCTTGGGCCGCTGGCCGAAGTGCTGGGCATCGTCCACGGCCAGGTGGTGGATGCGGAACACGGTGAGCAGCATGTCGTGGGCGTCGTCGTCCACACCGTTAAGGTCGAGCCAGAAGAACTCGCCGGCTGACAGGTGCTGTTCGATGGCCTGGCGGGTGGCTGCGGCGACCGCCCCTCCGAAGGTCAGCGTTCCGTCCATCTTCCGATTCTGTCGCCCGGGGCCCGGGTGGACAGGGATGGGCGGGAAGGGGTGGCCTTCCTTGGTCAGTCGAGCCGGACCAGCTGGCCTCGGAAGCGGTGCCCGTTGGTCACGTACTCGGCAGCCGAGATCTTGATCATGGCTCGATCGGAGCGGTCGGGCCGGAGGGTGGCCGGCACGCCGATGGCCAACGCTCCCGCCGGCACGTCCATGTTGTTGGGGACCACCGCATTGGCCCCGACGGTGGCGCCCGTCCCGACCACGGCGTGATGGAGTACCACCGAGCCCGACCCGACCAGCGAATCGTCCTCGAGCGTGCACCCCTCCAGATGGGCCAGGTGCCCGATGACGCACCCGCTGCCGATCACCGTGGGGAAACCGGGGCCGGCATGGACGACCGAACCGTCCTGGATGGAGGTGCGTGCCCCGACGGTGATGGTGCCGTAGTCACCCCGCAGGACGGCGTGGGGCCAGACGGTGGACTCGGGCCCTATGGTGACGTTACCGATGACCACCGCCTCGGGGTGGACGTACGCCTCAGGATCGACGGAGGGGACCAGGTCCCCGAGTTGGTAGATGGCCATCGTCCGACCCTAAGCCACGCCCTCGACGGGGGCCAAGGTGGCGTGATCCCTGTTGAGGGAGTCGGCTCCCACGTGACAGTTCCATGACGATTGCCCGGGCTATCGTCTGCCAGCAGATCGTTCGCCGGTGGCCTGGGATCAGGAGGCTTGACGGAGAGGAGACACGTGGGAGCGCCCACCGCCGTGCACGGAGCCCAGAGCAAGCGTCAGACGGGGTCGGTGCCGACTCTTCCGTGGGTCCGCTGGGTCGTCCTCGGCGGGTGCGGCGCGGTGGGCATGGTGTTGGCCGGGACCCGTATCGGGGCCGTGCCCGACCCCCACCTGGGGCTCTGGTGGTTCTCACTACCGGCGGGAGGGGCACCGTTCACCTCGATCCTCTTCTACGCCTCGGTGGCCGTGGTGCTCGGATCGTGGCTCGGTCTCGGGCGGGTGGCGTTGGCCGGTGACCTGAGCCCGCGTCGGGCCTGGGTGGTCCTTGCCGTGTGGGGACTGCCCTTTCTTCTCGGCCCCCCCCTGTTCAGCCGGGACCTGTTCAGCTACGTGGCCCAGGGGCTCCTCGCCCACCACGGGGCCAATCCCTACACCGTGGCCCCCTCCACCCTCGGCCCCGGCGCCCTTCTGTCGGGGGTGGCCAGCGTGTGGCGCGACACCACATCCCCCTACGGTCCCTTCTTCGTGGGTACGGGCCGGGTAGTGGCGGACCTGGCCGGAGGGTCCCTGGCCGTGCAGGTGATGGCCTCCCGGGCGCTCGAGCTGGTCGGTGTGGTGCTGGTCATGGTGTCCCTCCCCCGCCTGGCCCGACACCTGGGCACCGATCCGGGGATCGCCCTGTGGCTCGGGGCCCTGAGCCCCCTGGCCCTGTTCAGCTTCGTGGCCTCCGGCCACAACGACGCCCTCATGGTCGGCCTGCTGGTGGCCGGGGTGACCCTGGGCGTGACCGGGCGGCTCCTTCCCGGCTTGGCCCTCTGCGCCCTGGCCGCCACCGTGAAACTCCCGGCCGCCGCCGGCGTGGCCTTCCTCGCCGTGAACGCCATGCAGGCCCGGCCCGGCCCGGCCCGATGGCGGGTGGCGGCCCAAGCAATGGCCGTCCTGGTGGTGGTGGTCGTCGGGGTGACCCTGCTGGCCGGCTACGGGTGGACGTGGCTCGGGCCCACCGCGCTGCACATCCCTACCGAGCTGCGGGTGCTGTCCACCCCCTCGGTGGCGCTCGGCGTCCTCATCTTCTCCGTACTCCATCCACTGGGCGTCCCGGTGGCCCGGTCGGCGGTGGTGACGGTGACCCAGGACTTCGTGGCCGTGGTGGCGGTGGCCGCCGTGGCGTGGCTGTTGTTCACCGTGCGCCGCCACGAGGTGGTGCGGTCACTCGGGCTGGCCCTCCTCCTCATCGTGCTCGGAAGTCCCACGGTGTGGCCGTGGTACCTGATGTGGGG
Source organism: Acidimicrobiales bacterium (assembly GCA_038210245.1). GTDB lineage: Bacteria > Actinomycetota > Acidimicrobiia > Acidimicrobiales > RAAP-2 > Bog-756. The sequence continues at coordinate 13,828 of JBBQWW010000041.1, read as the reverse complement.
GGTGGTGCTGCTGGCCGCCACCACCGCCCAGCGGTCCCGGGTGCTGGCCGCCGTGGCTGCGTCGGCCATGCTGGTGGTCGGACCGAGTGGCCATCCGCTCCTGTTGGGCAACTGGTATCTGGCCGTCTCGTTGGGCACGCTGGCCGGGGTGGCGTGGCTGATCCGGGGCGGGCACTGGCGAGGAGTGGTGGACGGCCATGGCGCCTGACCCGAGCACCGACACCGAGCTGTCGTCGGCCGTGGCCCTGTCATCACCGTCCGGCTCCTCCGGCCCTGATCGGACTCCCGGTCCGGGCCGTTCCGAGGCGGGAGTGGCCGGGCGGACCCAGGACGACCCCGACCCATCGTCGTTGGATCGGAGCCGGTGGTGGCCCCGGTGGGTCCTCCGCCCTGCCGTGATCTACCTGGTGTCCCGGGCCGTCACCTGGACGACCCTGGCTGTCACCACCCTCTTCACCCACCAGAGCATCCTCCAGGAGGTAGACCGATGGGACAGCCGGTGGTTCCTCCGGGCTGCCGCCCTCGGATGGCCACGGCACCTGCCCTTCGACCAGGGTCATGTGGCCGGGAGCACCATTGCCTTCTTTCCGCTCTTCCCGCTGAGTATCCGCTGGCTGTCGGACGCAACCGGCCTATCCCTGCTGGCCGCCGGCATCACCATCACCACCGTGACCGGCCTCACCGCCGTGATCGGGGTGTGGGCGCTGGTCCGCCACTACGCCGATCAGGAGTCGGCCGATCGGGCCACCCTGTTGGTGGCCCTGTTTCCGGGGTCGTTCGTCCTGAGCATGGTGTACTCGGAGGGGTTCGCCCTCACGTTCTTGGCCTTCGGCCTCCTGGCCCTCCTCCAGAAGCGGTGGCTGTTGGCCGGGATCCTCGGCCTCCTGGCCAGTTTCACCACGCCGGTGGCCCTGGCCTTCGAGGTCAGCTGCCTCTGGTGCGCCTACCGCGAACTCTCCGTCGACCGGAACTGGCGGGTGCTGGCCGCTCCCATCCTGGCCCCCCTCGGCTTCATCCTCTACCAGGTGTGGATCTGGCAGCACACCGGCAACCTCAACGCCTGGCGTCTCACCGAGCGGGGAGGGTGGAAGAGCTACCCGTCGCTGGTCTACGCCTTCCACACGGTGGCGGTGTTCGTCCGTGATCCCATCGCCACCAACAAGACCGACGACTTGCTGTTCGTCTGCACCGTCCTGGTGGTGGTAGCGGCGGTGGTGGCCGTCCGGTCGTCCATGCCCACCCCTGTGGTCCTCTACGGGCTGTCGGCCGCCGCCCTCGGCATGATCTCGGCCCCGATCGGCCTGCGACCCCGGTTCATCTTTCTGGCCTTCCCCCTCATCATCGCCGTGGGCGCCTGGCTGCGGGGCCGGGCCTATGTCACCGTCGTGTCGGTGTCAGCGGCCCTCCTGATCGGCTTCACCGCCTTCGAGGTGGCCTCGTGGCGCATCTTCCCGTGACGCCGGGCCCGGTATCTGGTCGCGGCCTCCCGGGCCGTCTGCCCCTCCCCCGCCACCTACCATCGGTGGGGCGGTGGGTCACAGGCGAGGCCACCGGCTCTGCGTCGGCCCCGGAGTCGCTCCGGTCCCGCCTCCAACCACCACGGCCGGCCCGAGGGGAATGACGATCGTACGAGCACCGGACAAGGGGTCGGAGGAAGAGCCGGGCGTCCTCTCCGATGCCGAGGAAGCCCGGAGGGGCAGCTCGTCGACGGTCGCCGGGCCCCTTGAGCCGCTCGGTGCCTCGGCCACGCTGGAGCGCGGCGCCTGGTCCCTGGTCTGGCTCGGTGCCGTGGTGGCCGGCTTGGCCTTCTGGGGCTCGTGGTCGTCGTGGCCCCCCGGCGGCTACCTCGCCCCCCTGATCGTGGCCGTGGGCATGGTCGGTCTGGTCGCCACGTGGTTGGTTCCGAGCCCTCGCTCGCCGGTCGTGCAGATCTCGGCCCTGGCCGCCTCCCTGGCCGCCACCCTGGGTCATCAGGGCATCGGGATCCACGTGCGCCAGTACTACAGCACCGACTCGGGGGCCTTCAATCAGGTGGCCGCCCACCTGGCGATGCGCGGTGCCAACCCCTACACCCACACCATGGCGGCGGCGGCCCAGCTCCTCCAGACACCCAGCAACTACTGGACCTACACGATCACCGGCCGACACATCGACGCCGTCTCGTATCCGGCCGGCTCGTTCCTCTTGGAGGTGCCCGCCCTGTGGCTGGGATTCCAGCACCAGATCGTGGACTGGATGGACCTGCTGGCCTGGCTGGTCACCGGGGCCCTGATCTTCGTGCTGATGCCGTCCTCGCTCCGATGGGTCGGACCCCTGCTGGTGACCGTCCCCATCTACGCCGACGTCTTCGGTTCGGGCGGCACCGACGCCGTATTCCTGCCGTTCTTGGTGCTGGCCGTGTGGCGCTGGGACCGGTTCGGCGCCGGCCCTGGGGCCGGCCTGGCCCGGTGGGTGGGCCCGGTGGCCCTGGGCCTGGCCTGCGCCATCAAACAGACCCCGTGGTTCTGCGTCCCGCTGCTGGGTGTCGCCCTCTATCTCGAGGCGCGGGGTGCGGGCCGGAGGCCGGCCCGCACCGTGGCCACGTACCTGGCCGTGGTGGCCGCCGTCTTCACCGTGGTCAACCTCCCCTACATCCTGTGGTCACCGTCGGCCTGGGCCCACGGCACGATCCTTCCCTTCGCCCAACCGCTGGTGGCCGACGGCCAGGGACTGGTGAGCCTGGCCCTACACGGTGTGACCCGAGGGGTGGCCCTGCCGTTGCTGACCCTGGCCAGCGTGTTGGTCTACGTGTCCCTGGTGGCCGCTCTGGTGGTCTGGTACCCGGGCATGAAACGACTGTGGATGCTGCTTCTACCCCTTGCCTTCTTCGTGGCCCCCCGGAGCCTGCTCAGCTACCTGTTGGACTTCTATCCGGCGGCCATCGTGGCCGCCGTCACCGTGGCCCCGGCGGCCCTGAGCGGGGCGGCCCGGTCGGCCCACGCCCGGGTCGGCGGGCGGCTGCGCTGGCCGCTCGGCCTCGCCGCCCTGGTGCCCGCCGCCGCTGCCGTGGTCGTGGCGGTGCTGGCCTTCGGTTCGCCTCCCCTCCAACTCGACGTGACCCGATTCCACTCCTCGTACTCCGACACCCTGCTGGATTCGGTGACGGTGCAGGTGCACAACGACACCGGCGAGACGGTGGTCCCGCACTTCATGGTGACCATCGGCAGCTCCCATCCGAGTGGCTTCTGGAATACGCTCGACCGCCGCCCGGTGGTGCTCGGACCCCACGCATCGACGGTGGTGAAACTCCGTCCCCCTACCTTCACCGGTGCGCCCACCCACGGCTCGTACTGGCTGGTGCAGGCGTACACGTCGTCCCCGGCTGCGCTCAGCAACTCCCCCCTCCAGCACTGGACGTTGGGCAAGGTCAAGTAGCACCGAAGGGCCCCCACCGGGCGCCGGAACCTAGGATGAGGCGATCCCGAGGGGCAGAAATGAGGAGCCAGAGCATGCACGATCCCGACCAACTTGACCATCCGGTCTTCGACGCCGACAACCACTACTACGAGGCCATGGACGCCTTCACCCGTCACCTCGACCCCGCCCTCGGCTCACGGGTCATCCAGTGGAGTGAGGTCAATGGTCGCAAGTACCACGTGATCGGGGGACGGGTCAGCCACGCCGTCACCAATCCCACCTTCGATCCCGTGGCCCTGCCCGGGGCCATGTACGACTACTTCCGGGGGAACCCGGACCACCGGAACCCCATGGAGTTCCTGTCCCGCCGAGAGCCGGTCCGTCCTGCCTACCGGCAGCCCGATGCCCGCCTCGACACCCTCGACCACCAGGAGCTGGCTGGCTGCCTGCTCTTCCCCACCCTGGGCATGATCTACGAAGAGCCACTGGCCCACGACCCTGAAGCGGTCTGCCTTCTGTTCCGGGCCTTCAACCGGTGGATGCTCGAGGACTGGACCTTCAACTACCGCGACCGGATCTACGCGGCCCCCTACCTCACCCTGGCCGATCCGGCCTGGGCCGCCGAGGAACTGGCCTGGGCACTCGACCAGGGCGCCCGAACCGTGGTCATGCGCCCGGCCGCTCCCACCACCGCCGTGGGCCGGCGGAGCCCGTTCGATCCCATGTTCGACGCCTTCTGGGGCCTGGCCGACGAGGCGGGGATCACCGTGGTGGTCCACGCCGCCGACAGCGGCATCTCGTCCAACGGCTTTGCCGGGGACGGGTTCGCCGCCACCTTCTCGGGGGGCTGGAAGCCGTCCATCAAGTCGTTCGCCATCGAGCAGGCCATTCGCGACTACCTGCTCACGATCATCTTCGAGAACCACTTCGAGCGGTTCCCCAACCTGCGCATCGCCTCCATCGAGAACGGCGCCGAGTATCTTCCCGAGGTCCTGAAGAAGATCCGGTCCACGGCCAACAAGATGCCCGGCTACTGGAAGGACGATCCGGTCGAGACGCTCCGCCGTCACGTGTGGATCAACCCGTTCTGGGAGGACGACGTCTACCAGGTGGCCGAGTGCATGGGCGCCGACCGGGTCCTGTTCGGCTCGGACTGGCCCCACATTGAAGCCCTTCCCGAGCCTCGTGACTACGTGAAGGAACTGAAGAACTTCAGTGCTGAGGACCGCCGACTCATCCTGGACGACAACGTCCGAGAGCTCATCACCCTCCGCCCGGCCTGACCCGGGGATCGGGATGGGCCGGTAGGCCTAGTGCCGGCCCCGGCCCCGGGACCGCTTGGCCCCCTTGCCGTGATGGGTCACCTTGTGGGGTGCGTTCCGGGCGTTCTGCTCGCGGTACCGATCGCGGCGGCTCCGACCGACGAAGCCCCCCAACACGATGACCACCAGCACGATGGCCAGGATGATCCAGATCAGCACGGTGGCTCCGTTCGGTCGGCTCTCGTCGGACCCTTGACGGTCCCGGTGGACCCGGGCGGAGGCCGGTCAACGGGTCTCCGGGGCTCGGAGCACAGTAGGCCATCGGAGCCCGGTCAGGTCGGACCGAGCCCGATCGGCAGGACCGACGATGAAGCGGCTCCCCCCGAAGCCACCATCACCGTCGGATCCCCCTCGCTAGAACGTCAGAGCCCGTAGAACGAGCAGCCCACCATGGAGGGCGCGCCACGCAGTCGAAGGGTGAGGGCGGAGCGTCCCATCCACGTCCCCGACAGCCGTCGGGAGCTCCTCGGGAAGATGGCCGACAGCCGTCTCGACATCCGTCGCCAGTACTCGGACGGGGCGAGCAGGGCCAGGCCTACGGCCACCAGGGCCAGTCCGGCGAAGAGGAAGGGTTTGATGGGCTTGCCCGTGAACGGCAGCTGGGTGAGCGGGGCCGTGACCGTCGAGGTGGTCACCGGAGTGGCCACCGGTGGCGCGGGCGGGGTAGGAGCCGGGGGCTGGACGTTGCTACCCGAGATGGGAGGAGGCACCACGGGCGGTGGCTCCGTGGTCGTGGTGGTGGTCGGTGGCTCCGTGGTAGTGGTCGTCGTGGTGGCCGGTGGCGCCGTGGTGGTGGTGGTGGTCGGCGGCGGGCAGTCGGCAATGGTGTGCTGCCAGCCGCGCTTGGCCACCCACGGGGGTCCCACGTAGGCGTCGGCCTGGATCACCCCACAGAAGTTGGGTGGATAGGCGAGGGTCAAGGTCCCTGACGTGCCGTAGATGGTGGCCACATCCACCGACAACTTCGGCTCGTTGAGGAAGAACTTCCACTGGCAGTCGGGCTGGGTGGCCGCACAGGCCGGCGAGGGGATTTGAAGTGTCACCTGATGGGCGGCGTCGTCGAAGGTGATGACGGCGGTCGAGGGGGCGTTGGTGGCGCTCCACGCTGCACCCCCGAGCGTCACGCTGAATGCCACCAGGGTGATGACCGCTGCTACTGCCACAATGATGCGCTTCACGACTGCCCCTTCTCGTTCCCTCGGCGGTCGCCTCGGGCTCCTGAACTCTTCGCGCTCTCCACCCGATGGTCGTCGTCGATGTCGCGGGTCCCACTGACCCCGGTGCCGAATCGGTCCGGCGGTTGCACGGTGACGGACCCCGGTCGGAGGAGATGCGGACTCGGCCCCCTGCTGTTCGGGTGCTCCGAGATTCGTTTCTCTGACGTGCTTGGTGCCATGGACCCTCCGACAGGAGTCACTTCACTGGTTGTGACGGTAACCCTCCCGTTGGGTTCCGTCATCACCAAGATTGGGGAGGAGTGTGGATGTCGCCACATTCCATCTACAGAAGCGTTCCCCGGTGCTGTGTTGGGAGGGTATTCGGTGCGAAAACCCATGTGTGCCATTGGTTCGCTAGAGCAAGAGCACTAGTGCGAATAGTCATCGCTAGAGTAACCTTGCGCTAGGGGAAAGGAGCATCGTGCCCTTCGTATCTCGACCGGTGACCGCCAAGGCTTGGAAGGCCCTCGACCGCGTAGTGGCAGCCAATGCAGCCATGCGGGAGGCGGAGGCCAAGCGGGCCAAGCAGGCCCGGAAGCGGGCCAAGGCCATCGAAGAGGCGCGCCGCTATGGACTCTCACTGGACGCCATCGCCGAGCACTTGGGTGTCAGTCGCGAACGGGTCCGCCAGATGGTGGTGCGACAGCCGAAGGGCTGACGGTGTTACCGGGCTGTTGCCCCCCGCCCCTGGGAGCCGGAGGAGTGGCTCAGGACCGTGAGTCCGGGGCTTCCCGCTCCGGGCCGTCCCGTTGGTCCATGAGGCCCAGGATGTCGACGTGGATCAGGGTCAGTCGTTCCTCACACTCGGCAATACCCAGGGCCAGAGTCACGAGCTCGCCGACTCCCCCCGGAAAGAGGTCGGTCCGGGCGCCCCGCTTGGCCCGTTGACTCATGACGTCGAAGGCCAGCGGACCGCCGCTGTCGGGAGTGAGGGACCAGGCGCTGTGGATGGCTTCGTTCCTCTTCCGGCGGCACTTGTTGGCGGCCCTCCTCCAGGCCTTGAAGGCGGCCAGCTCCTCCACTGCCTCCTCGCCGTACGAGGCCAGGAGCGCCTCGATGGTCTCCCAGACGTTCTCGACGCGCTGCCCGGCCACTACGGCCCGGGCCAAGGTCTCGTCGCGACTGCCCACCAGGCTCATCAGCACCAGACCAGAGGCGATCTCGATGAGGGACCAGTTGGCGGCGATGCGTCCGAGGGCCCGATGCAGGTCGTCCTGGTCCGGCGAGCTGTCCCCGCCTCCGGCCGAACCGTGGGGAGAGGGGGTGGAGGGGGTGGCCTCGGAGAAACGGACGACTCTCCCCCGCCCGGCGAACGGCAGGATGTTACGGATCCTCCGCTTCATGCCGGCACCACCAGTGTCGCCGGTAGCCGGTGTGGACTGGGGCGGGGGTCGCCTCCGGGGCAGGAGGCGGCATGGAGGCCAGCGGCAGGGTGATGGGGGGTGCGGGGGTGGATCGACCGAATCTATCGGTAGCGCACCCCGCCGTCACTCGGTGGGCAGTGCTCGGTCATTCTATCGAACTCAAGGGTCTAAACGGGCACGGCGCAGTTGGTGATCTGAGTGCAATCCCAAGGAATGCAATACCAACCGGGCGGCTGGTGGAGTTGCTCGGCAAGCTTGGGGTGGAGGTACCAGTACGAGGAGGCTCCTTCGACGCTGTCTACGCACACGACTCCGAGGGTCTGTGCATTGTCGGTGAATGACCTCGACCAATTGACTGCCGTTTTATCGCCAGCTGGAACGCGTTGATGCGATTGGACCCAGCTTCCATGGGAGTGGACCGACGCAGTGGGACTAGCAGTTGTCTTGGTCAGTGCAAGCCCGCCAATGACGAGCAGGGCCACGAGCAGTCCGATCAACGAAGCACGCCGCACTCAAGGAACGCTACTCGCCCTTTTTGAGAGATAGAGCCCCGGCGGGCCGTAGACCTGGCGGGATTCATTCCCACCTGGCGGTGGAACCAGGGCCAGCTAGCTAGGGCGATGTGGAACCCTAGTGAGCGTCACGGCGTAGCCTTCCTTTAGGATTAGGGCCGGAAAGTTCGTGACTCGGGGATCGGGCACAGGCAAACCGTTGATTCCGAGGGCCACTTCAATTCGCCGGGGTCACCTGGCGCTCGCCGGCGCCGTTCGTCCAGCTGGCTCCTGCCGCAGTGCGCGCATAGTTCCCAATGAAAGCTAAGCATCGGGGCCCCTTGCGTCATGCTGAGTCTTCGAATCTCGGGTCTTCATTGGATTGCCGGCCTGGGATGCTCACCGTTTACGTTCTCGCGGCAAACTCCGCTCAAGGTCCGATCGACGCGCGCCGATGAGAACACCGAACCATCACGCCCGGCGGCAGCACCCACGAGGACAGGGAGGACAACGCCGGTGAAGGACGATGAAATCGCCCGCAGCAAGAGGCGGATTGCTGAAGTTGGGCAGATGGAGTCGGTTCGGCGATCCGAGTTCGCCAATCTCCTTCACGAGCTTCAGGCGATCCCGTTGAGGACATCAGAGGACTGCCTCCGTCGTGCCATCCTCCGGAATCGTCTCGCTGACGTCGGAACCGAGATCGATACTCTCGGGGTCAGGCAGGTTCGGGATGCCGAATTGTGCTCAAGATGGAGCGCGCGAGCCAATAGATTCTGCGTCGAGCCGCTCTACCGGAAGCGCACTCCTCCGGCTTCGTCCCGGCCCCATTCCGACGCCAACTCGAGGATGCAGGCACTGGCGATCCATAGTGAGGATCGGGCAGAGTTGAGCCAACACCGTTATGGTGTCGGCATGGCGAATCTGGCGGTTCGAAGAAGGCGACCACTGGCGATAGACAGATCAACAGCTCGGAGCTTCCTGTCTGCCAGTCTCATCATCGTGGCGATGCTGGCCCTTCCGGCCATGGCGACGCTGGCTGCGGATCCGCCCGTGGGCGCCGCCGTCCCCCCTACGACCTGCAGCGCCCTCCACGGCACTGTGGCTGGCACGGCATCGCGCTTATCTGGATGCACCAAGTTGACCACGGGGGGCAGTGGCTCTCTCCAGCTGGCCATGGTCCCATCCCGTCGCAGCCTGACCACCGACATTGTCTATTGGAAGAACGGCGGCACGACCACCTTCCGGTTTACGAATGGAGTCGCCCCGGTTGCTGCGTGCCCGACAGGAACGTCGTTCGCCCTGGGCATCTCTGGCCGAGTCATCTCGAGTACGGGGCAGGCGGCGGCCATCCACGGTCACGTAGCGGTCACCGTTTGTGTTGCCGGAACGTCTAGGTCGAATGTAAGGCTGGCCCCCGGGACCGTCTGGCAGTTCTGACCCATCCCAATCAGGGGCGGTAGGCAGCGGGGCTGTCGCGCACGGGGTACTGCGGACATGTCGATCAGTTCGGTCAGCAACACAGATCAGTCGCCACGATGCCCCTAGGTTCGGCCACCTAAAGCTCCGCACGCGTACGGGGTGGGGGTCAGGCGCAGGGGCCGCGAACATGCATGGCTACGCAATGTTTTGCCACCCCAGTACCGCCTCGTTAAGACTACGTTCCGGCGGGTTGCGGGCTAGAGACTTCGACATGGTGTCGATTGAGATGGCCCGAGTGCGAACCTCGGTGGTAGCCACTACAAAAGCGACGCACAGCTGGAGCGCTGTGCTGGTGGATGCTCTGAGCGTCTTTCAGATATTCCCTGCTCAGAGCCCTTGGTCGGGCTGCCGGGATTTGAACCCGGGACCTCTTGACCCCCAGTCAAGCGCGCTAACCAAGCTGCGCCACAGCCCGTCTCCTGTACTCCGGTTCGGCAACCGACATCCGGCACCCGACCCGCCTGAACCCCGAACCTGCAGCCGGTGGCGTGGCCATCTGGGGAGGTGGCCGGGCTGCGGACCCGGGGAGTCAGCAGCGCAACCCTAGCCGAGCGGCCAGGTGGGCCGACACCCACGAAGGCCCAGCCGGTCCGACGAACAGGGAAGTTCGGGGCAGACTGGTCCGGTGGCGTGGACCTTCAACCCATCGCTGGACGGCATCGACTGGATCCGGACCAAAGCTGATCTTCGGGAGGACGACTTCGACAACGGTCGGTCGGCCGATGCCCTCCGTCGGTCGTTCGAGCAGTCGCAGCACGTGGTGTTCGCCCGTGAAGGGGATCGTGTGGTGGGCATGGCCCGCCTGCTGACCGACGGTGTGAGCAACGCCTATCTGCTCGATGTCTGGACCGCATCAACCCACCGCAGGCTGGGCATCGGCTCGCAGATGGTGGGCGACCTGGTCGCCCGGGTCCCGGGCCAGCACGTCGGCCTGCAGACCGACGACGCCGGACCCTTCTACGCCGGGTTGGGATTCCGGGCCCAACCCGAGTTCCTGTCCACCATCGCCGGCTGCTGGTTGGACAACGCGGCCAATCGCTGACTAACCGACAGAACGAGCAGCACGGAGACAGGACTCCCGTCCGTTAACCATGCCAGCACCGTGTCTGTCGGTGAGGTGTTGAGCGATGACCGATCTGCCGGCATCGGTCGCATCGATTAGATGTGGTGGACTACCCAGGTGATCCCCTGAAATGCCCGGTACCCGAGGTAGATGACGCTGGCCACCAGCATGAACTTGAAGTACCAAGGAGACTTGCGGTGCTCGAGCGGGACCGTGCCGCACTCGGGGCAGGTCCCCTCCGCGGTCAGCTCCTCGGCCTCCAGTCGTTGGTCGCACTGCTCACACCACGGCACGGTTCAGCGGCTCCGGGTCGTCACGGTCACCGCCGCCGACCCCCACCCCCGTTGGCCCCCTTGGCCCGCACCCGCAGTTTGATGGGCGTCGGTCCGAGGTCGAACCGCTCCCGCAGGCCCCGCTCCACGTACCGGAGATAGGTGGGCTGGAGGCGACCGTTGGTGAACAGGGTGAAGGTGGGAGGGTCGATAGCCCCCTGCACGGCGTACTGGATCTTGGCCCCGACCGGGGGGTGGGCCATCTGGATCGACTTGAGGGCCCGGTTGAGCTCGCCGGTGGGGATCCGCGAGTGGTAGGCCTCCTCGGCGGCGGCCACGGCCGGAAGGATGTGGTGGACCCCGAGGCCGGAAAGGGCGCTCACCCGCAGCACCGGGGCGTCGCCCAGGAAGGCCAGCCGGTCCCCCACGTCCACCAGGATGTCGTTCCGGTCCTCGGTGGCGATGAGCTCCCACTTGTTGAGCACCACCACGGTCGGGCAGCCCGCCGCCCCCACCCGCTCGGCCAGTCGCTGGTCCTGATGGGTCACGCCGGCGGTGGCGTCGATGACCAGCAGGGCGATGTCCGAACGGTCGAGGGCGTCCAGGGCCCGCAACACGGAGAAGTACTCGGTCCCCCGCTCGGTGCGCGATTTCCGGCGCATCCCTGCCGTGTCGACGAAGCAGACCGTCCCCTCCGGCGTCTCGACCACGGTGTCCACGGCGTCGCGGGTGGTGCCGGGAGCGTCGTGGACAACCGAACGCTCATCGCCCACCAACCGGTTGAACAGAGTGGACTTGCCGACGTTGGGCCGACCCACCAGCGCCACCCGCGGGATGCCGTGGGTGGAGGGCTCCGTCCCGACCAGGTCGGGCACGCCCTCGTCGAGGGCCGGTCCGGGGGTGGAGGACGGGGCGGGATCGGGCAGGAGGCTGACGACATCGTCCAGCAGGTCCCCGGTGCCTCGACCGTGGAGGGCGCTGATGGGCCATGGGGTGCCCAGTCCGAGAGCCATGGCGTCCCAGGCGTCGGCGTCGCGCTGGGAGGAGTCCACCTTGTTGACCACCACCCGCACCGGTCGTCCCGAGCGCTTGAGCACCCGGGCCACGGCCATGTCTTCGTCGATGAGGCCCACGGTGACGTCCACCACCAGCAGGACCACGTCGGCCTCGGCAATGGCCCGTTCGGCCTGGGCGCTGACCTGGGCGTCGAGGGGATCGTCGGAAGAGAGCCATCCCCCGGTGTCGACCACGGTGAAGGCCCGGCCGCACCATTCAGCGTCGAGCTCCTTGCGGTCGCGGGTCACCCCGGGGCGTTCCTCCACCACCGCGGCCCGCCGGCCCACGATGCGGTTGACCAAGGTGGACTTCCCCACGTTGGGCCGGCCGGCGATGACCACCAGCGGCTGCTGGCGCGTACCGGCCCCGCCCTCGGTCTGGGTGCTGGTCATCGGGGGGCCCCCAGGCTGACGGGGACCCGCTCAGGTCCGACTCTGGCCGGACGCTCCGAGTCGAGGGCCCGGCGCAGCGAGAGCCCGTCGGTGGCCACCACTTCGACCGGCCGGGGCAGGTCGCCGAGGGCCAGGTCGTCGAGGAAGCGTCCCTCGGACAGGCAGGCGTCGGGAAGCAGGTACCGGTGCCCCTCGGGTTGGTCACGCAGGGTCTCGATGAGATCGGTGCCGGTCAGTAGACCGGACACGCCGATGTTGCCCCCGAAGAAGGTGTTGGCCACCGGCACCAACCGGATGTCGTCCCGGCCCAATCCGTCGATCAGGGGTCCGAGCACCCGGGCACCGTACTCGCCGGTCAGGATGGCGATGGGCGCTCCCGGCTCCCTTCCCTCTCCGACCGACGAGCCGCGCTGGGCCCGGTAGCCGGCGGCCGGGGCCCCGTCCACGGCGGCGAAGAAGCCCGGGCGCACCCCGAGGGCGGCCCGCTCGTCGCCGCCGAAGGCGGCCTCGAAGGCCCGGGCCATGCCCAGGCCGTTCTCGTGCTGGGGGAACCCCTCGTAGGAGGCGGCAGCGGGAAAGGGCCGCTCGGCCATCAGGTAGTACTCGTCGGCGGCAAACACCGTGCGGCGACCGAGGGCGGTGAGGAACGTCTCCTGCCACCGCTCCACCGTGTCGCACACCGCTGCAGCCTCGGCCCGGCTATGGGGACGCATGGCGCTCTCGTGGGAGAAGCGGCTCACCCCGAGGGGCACACAGGCCACGGTGGCCAGCTGCGGGTAGCGGTCGAGCACCCCGGCCAGGGTGTCCTCCAGAATCGCTCCGTCGTTCTTGCCCGGGCACACCACCACCTGCCCGTGGACCTCGATGCCGCCCTCCAGCAGGGCCCCCAGCCACCGCAGGCTCACCGCGCCCCGTCGGTTGCGCAGCATGTCGGCCCGGACCTCGGGGTCGGTGGCATGGATGGAGACGAACAGCGGGCTCAGGCGCTCGGTCAGCACCCGCTCGAGGTCCATCTCGGTGAAGCGGGTCAGGGTGGTGAAGTTGCCGTAGAGGAAGGACAGCCGGTAGTCGTCGTCCTTCAGGGAGAGGCTGCGCCGCATCCCTTTGGGGAGCTGGTGGATGAAGCAGAACTCACAGTGGTTGTCGCAGGTGCGGACCCGGTCGAAGACGGCGGACGACACTTCGGCCCCGAGGGGCTCCCCCGGCTCCTTGGCCACCCGGACGGCGAGCGGCTCGGTGCGACCGCGCCGACGGACCACGAGATCCAGATCGGGCTCGTCCACCAACAGGCTGTACTCGATGACGTCCCGGGGTGACCGCCCGTTGAGGGAGAGGAGTTCGTCCCCGGGCCGCAGGCCGGCCAGGTCCGCCGGTGACGCTTCCGTGACGGCGACGACCTTCGGTGCCGTCGTCACTCGGGGCGCCGACATTCCCCCAGGCTACCCGGTCCCCCGCCGCCTTCCGGCGGCACCCCGGGCCGGTTCTCCCAGAAGTCACCGGTAGCCTGGGGTCGTGAGCGTGGACCGGGTACTGCTGGCTGAACCCAGAGGGTTCTGCGCGGGCGTGGAGAAGGCCATCAAAGCGCTGGCCTGGATGGTCCGGGTCTTCGAGCCCCCGGTCTTCTGCTACCACGAGATCGTCCACAACCGGCATGTGGTCGACCAGTTTCGGGCCCAGGGGGTCATCTTCGTGGACGACGTGTCCGAGGTGCCCGCCGGGGCCCCGCTCATGCTGTCGGCCCACGGCTCTGCTCCCGAGGTGGTGGCATCGGCCCGG
>JBBQWW010000040.1:0-31197 GCA_038210245.1 Acidimicrobiales bacterium | reverse complement strand
GTCGCTGGCCGTGAGCCGCCCTGAACGGAAGGACGGACCACCTACCGTCAACGACCTGGTGCTCTCCCCGGCCGCGCGGGTTGGCGGGACGAGTGCCTCCGAGCTGTTGGCCGTGGCCGTGGACCTGTACCGGCGCGGGATGACCGAGCCCCTACCGCTCTTCCCCAACTTCTCGTACCACTTGTACCGGGGCAAGTCGCCGCGCGGGCGCTGGAAGGGGTTCCCCTTCCCCGAGGACGGAGACCACCCGGCCGTGCGGTTGGCCTTCAACGACCGGGACTTCGACGCCATCACCGCACTCCCGGCCCGGCCGGATGATCCCCGGGGGGTCAAGGATCGGGCCTTCCGGTTCGCCACCTATCTGCACCGGACCATCGACACGTCCACCACTTCCCGGGCCAGTGGGGACAGCCCGGTCTCGGGCCCCGGTCACCCATGAGCGCCGAGGACGCGGGCCCGTTCGACCTGGCGGAGCCGCTGCCCCTCGGCAAGTTGGCCATCCAGGCCAGTGCCGGGACCGGCAAGACCTACACCTTGGCCGACCTGGCCACCCGATTCATCGCCGATGGGCGGGCGGCGGCATCGGAGCTGCTGATCGTCACCTTCACCCGGGCCGCCACCGACGAGCTCCGGTCGCGGGTGAGGGACCGGGTGGTGGGCGCGGTCGAGCACCTGGCCGCCGGTCATCCGGCACCGCCGGGTGACACTCTCCTGGCCCTGTTGACCGGGCAGGGCGACGCCGCCCAGCTGGCCCGGTTGGAGCGGGCCGTATCCGAGTTCGATGCCGCCACCGTCACGACCATCCACGGGTTCGCCAAGCAGGTCCTCGGTGCGTTGGGGGTGTCGGCCGGGGCCGACCCTGACGCCCGGCTCGATGTCGACTCGTCCGGACTGATCCGGGACACCTGCGCCGACGTCCTCATCGCCGCCGCCGTGGAAGGCCGCCCGGTCAACCAGCTCCCCACCCTGGAGGAGTTCCACCGGGCCACCATGCTGGTGGACGGCCGACCCGATCTCGAACTGGTGCCGCGCCCGGGTCAGCCCGGTGCCGCCCCGTCCCACCTCCTCCTCCGTGAGCTGGTGGAGCGGTGCGCGGCGCTGGTCTCGCTGCGCCGTCGCCAGAGCGGGATCCTCAGCTTCGACGACGTGCTGACCAAGCTCCGTGACGCGCTCTGCGGCCCCGGCGGGGCCAGCGCGGTGGCCTCACTGCAGAGCCGATTCCGGGTGGCCCTCATCGATGAGTTCCAGGACACCGACCCCGTCCAGTGGGAGATCTTCTCGACCCTGTTCGACGGGCCAGCGCCGGGGACGTCCCTGGTGTTGGTGGGCGACCCCAAACAGGCCATCTACGGATTCCGCGGTGCCGACGTGCACACCTACCTCCGGGCCGTCCAGGACGGACCGTCCACGGCCCAACGGTCGTTGCTCACCAACTGGCGCTCCGACGACAGGGTCCTCACCTCGCTCGACGTCCTGTTGGACGGGGCCAGCTTCGGCAGTCCCGACATCCCGTTCGTACCCGTCAGCGCGGCCGAGACCCACCGGGGCCGCTACCTGCTGGGTACGGACGACCGACCTCTTCCCGCCCTGTCGCTGCGACTGGCCATCGGGGACGGCATCCTCCGGTACAAGAACAAGGAGCATCTCGTCATCACCGGTGCCGCCGAACGGGTCATCTACGCCGATCTGGTGGCCGAGGTAGCCCGACTCCTCGACACCGGTCGGCTCCCCGGGGCCGGCGAAGGGGACAGCCACCGCCCGGTCCGGCCACCGGACATCGCCGTGCTAGTCGGGAGGCACGCCGAAGGAGCGGACATCCAAGCCGCTCTGGCCGAGCACGGCATCCCGGCCGTGGTGGCCCGGGGTGGCAGCGTGCTGCAGTCACCGGCCGCCGATCAGATGCGCTGGCTCCTCCACGCCCTCGCCCGTCCGGCCGACCCCCGCCGGGTCCGCATGTACGCCCTGTCGTGGTTCGCCGGCTACGGCGCCACCGAGGTGGCGGCCCTGTCGGAGCCGGCCATGGAAGCCATGCAGGAGCAGCTCCGCCAGTGGTCCGAGATGTTGGGGACCCACTCGGTGGCCGACACCTTCGCCCGTGTGTGGTCAGAGAGCGGTCTGGTGGCGAGAGTGCTGGGTGCCGCCGACGGCGATCGGAACATGACCGACCTCGACCACCTGGTCGAGCTGTTCGAAGCGGTCTCCACCGGTGGTCGAAGCGGCGTGAAAGGACTGCTGGTGGCGCTGGACACCGAGCCCCGTCGTGAGGACGACACCGAGGTCGACGGCGACGTGACCGCCCGTCGCATCGCCTCGGAGGCAGCGTCCGTGCAGATCATGACGGTGTGGGCGGCGAAGGGGCTCGAGTTCCCGGTGGTGTGCCTGCCCACCCTGTGGCGTCCACCCCGTCGGGACGAGCCGGTGGTCTACGTGGACCCCGACTCGGGTCAGCGCACATTCGATCTGTCCGAAGGATCGGACTGGCCGGACGAGGAGGGGGCCATGGCCCGCCGCCGCCTGGCCGCTGACGAGTCCATGGGTGAGCGTCTCCGCCTGCTGTACGTGGCGCTGACCCGGGCGCAGCACCACACGGTGGCGTGGTGGGCCCAGGCGGAGCGGAGCGGTCAGTCGGCCCTGGCCCATGTCCTGTTCGCCCGCACCGGGGCGTCCATCGATCCTGATGCCTTCCTGGCCCCGGCGGCGTCGGTCCCCGACGACCGGGACGCCCAGGACCATTTCGCCCCGCTGGTGGCGGCAGCGGAGGGGACCGTGGTCGTCACGGTGATCGACGACGAGCCGCCTCGTACCGAGCGGTGGTCCCCGCCCATCGACGAGCATCGGCACCCCGAACTCCGGGTGGCCAGGCTGGAGGGTGTCCCGGACCGCTGGCGCCAGCGCTGGTCGTTCTCGGCCATCGTCGACCAGGCGGCGGTGGGTCGCCTCGACCCCCAGGATCCGTCGATGGGCGATGGGGGGGCTGCTGACCAGCAGGAGCCGTCCGGGCCGATCGGTGGAGCCGACGGTCCCGGTCCCACCGGTCCCCGTGGTGGGGAGTCGACCGGGAGCCCGCTGGCCGACCTCCCGGCCGGGGCCGTCTTCGGGACCATGGTGCACTCGGTCCTGGAGGAGGTGGCGTTCGATTCCGATGGCCTCGACGAGGAGTTGGCGGCCGCCGTGGACCACCAGCTGTCGTGGCGGTCCGTCGACCTGACGCCCGTCCTTCCTGCCGGCGCCTCAGCTCGGCAGGGAAGGGAGCTGCTCATCTCCGGCCTCCGAGCCGCCATCGAGACCCCGCTCGGCCCGACGTGCGGCGGTGTCCGGCTGGCCGACATCGGTGCGGGGGACCGGCTCACCGAGGTCTCGTTCGACCTGCGGCTGGCCGACCGGGGCCCGATGGCCACCATGCGGGGGATCGGTGGGCTGGTGGTGGACCACCTCGAGCCGGACGATCCGTTGGCCGGATGGGCCGCCCGGCTGGCCGACGGGGCCATCGATGTCACGCTGGCCGGTCATCTGACCGGGTCGATCGACCTGGTCATGCGGGTCCCGGGTGGTCCCGCCGGCTCCCGCTTCGTGGTGGCCGACTACAAGACCAACGCCCTCCATCCGCGGGGCGAGCCGGTGGGGCCGGACGACTACGGTCTCGATCGGATGGTGGCGGCCATGGAGGCTCACGACTATCCGCTCCAGGCGCTCCTCTACTCGGTGGCGCTCCACCGCTATCTGCGGTGGCGACAACGCGACTACCAGCCTCAGGCTCATCTAGGCGGAGCCGCCTACCTGTTCCTCCGGGGCATGGCCGGTGGCGGCCCGGACCCGGCACTGCCGGCCGGCGTGTTCGAGTGGGCCGTGCCGCCGGCGCTGATCGTCGCCCTCAGCGACCGGCTCGACGGTGGCCCTCCCCTGGGTCGGGCATCGTGACCCTGCGCACGGTGTCCGCTTCCACCGGTCGTCCGGTGACCCTGCCTCCCGGCGTGGAGGCCCTGATCCCCTTCGTCGAGGCCGGGGTGTTGGGGGCCTACGAGGTGCAGTTCGCCGCCGCCGTGCTCCGTCTGCAGCCCGGTCTCGACGGGGAGGAGATCCTGGCCCTGGCCATGGCCGCCCGGGCTCCCCGGTTCGGCCATGTGTGCACGCCACTCGATGCCATGGCCGTTCGTCTCGCCGAGCTCGACGGCGAGGAGGCCGACGGCCTGCCCTGGCCGAGCCCCGATGCCTGGGCGGCCAGCCTGCGCCGGTCGGCGGTCGTCGCCTCATCGACCCCGACCACGGACGGCCCCCTCCGCCCGCTGGTCTGGGACGGAGACAGGCTCTATCTCCACCGCTACTGGCACTACGAGCTGGCCATCGCCGACGACCTGGCCCGGCGGTGCGCTCCGGTTCCGCCGGCGACCACCGGACCGTGGTCGCGCTTGGGTACCGACGTGGACGTCGTGCTGGACTCGCTGTTCGCTGGTGGGGCGTCCACCGGGCCGGACCTCCAGCGACTAGCCGTCCGGCGGGCCCTGGCCCCCGGTGTCTCCATCATCGCCGGCGGACCGGGGACGGGAAAGACCTACACGGTGGCCCGGCTCCTGGCCGCCGCCCATCTGCTGGCCGCCGGCCACGGCGGTCACCTGTCGGTGGCCCTGGCCGCCCCCACCGGCAAGGCCGCCGCCCGTATGGGCGAGGCGGTGCAGGGTGCGCTGGCTGGCCTGGACCCCACCGGGCCCGTCGGAGGTGTGGCCCACCTGGTGGCGGCCACCGACCCCACGACCATCCACGCCCTACTCGGCTGGGAGGACCGCACCCACTTCCGCCACAACCGTGCGCACCCGCTGCCCGAGGACATGGTGATCGTCGACGAGACCTCGATGGTCTCCCTCCCGTTGATGGCCAAGCTTCTAGAGGCCGTCCGGCCCGGAGCCTCGGTGGTACTGGTGGGCGATCCCTACCAACTGGCCAGCATCGAGGCCGGCACGGTGATGAGCGACGTAGTGGGCCCGGCCGGCACGCCGGCGCCGGCCGACGGCCGCCATGATCCGGAGGGACCGCCGTCGGGGACGGTGCTGACGCCGACGCTGTGGGACTCGATCCCGGCCGCCGATCCCGATCCCGCTCTGGCCCGGCCCGGGGTCCTGTCCGGACGGGTCACCGTACTCCGGATCATGCGCAGGTTCGAAGGGGATTCGACCATCGCCGCACTGGCTGATGCCGTCCGCACCGGCGATGGGGAGCGGGTCCTCGGACTGCTGGAGGAAGGGGCCGACGATCTCGCTTGGGTGCATCCCGATGATGCCGGGGCGCTGGCCGTGGTGACCGGTGAGCTGGTGGTGGTGGGACAGGAGTTGGCTCTCGCCGCGGCCAGCGGCGATGCCGAGGACGCCCTGGACGCCGCCGGCCGGGTCAAGGTCCTGGCCGCCACCCGACGGGGTCCCCACGGCATGGCCGACTGGACCGAGCGGATCGAGCGGGGCGTGGCCGAACGGGTCGCCGGATTCCATCCCGACCGCCGCTGGCACGTCGGCCGCCCGGTCCTGGTCACGGCCAACGATCGGGCCAACCGGGTGTTCAACGGGGATACCGGAGTGGTCGTGGAGGGCGATGCCGGCATGGAGGTGGCCCTGGCCTCGGGTGACGTCGTCCGCCGTCTGGCCCCGTCCCGGTTGGACCGGGTCGAGACCTGGTGGGCGATGACCATTCACAAGAGCCAGGGCTCCGAGTTCCCCCACGCCGTGGTGTCGCTGCCCGATGCCGGATCGCCCATCCTCACCCGCGAGTTGCTCTACACCGCGGTCACCCGGGCCCGGGACCGGTTGACCGTCGTGGGCTCGGCGGCATCGCTCCAGCAGGCCGTGGCCCACCCCCTGTCCCGGGCCTCGGGCCTTCGGGGTCGGCTCTGGCCTGACTGAGCTCGGTCCGGCCCGGCAGCGTCCGACGAGCCTGTCTAGCCTGGATGGATGGACGAACTCGCATCTGCCCTCGACGTAGCCGCCGCCATCTCGACCATGGACATCAGCCCCCTCGAGGTGCTGGAGGCCACCCTGTCCCGCATCGACGCCCGCAACCCGGAGCTCAACGCGGTCATCTGGCGCAACGACGACGAGGCTCGGGCCGAGGCCAAGGTGCTCGGGGACCGCATCGCCGCCGGTGCGGACGACCTTCCTCCCTTCGCCGGGGTTCCCCTGCCCATCAAGGACCTCCTGCCCGTGACCGGGCAGCCGGTGACCTACGGATCACTGGGCGCTCCCGCCGGGCCCAGCGCGGTGACCGAACCGGTCGCCGATGCCTTCCGCCGGGCTGGGTTCATCCTGACCGGGCGGACCAACACGCCCGAGTTCGGCTCGATCACCGTGACCGAGAACAGCCGGTTCGGCATCACCCGTAACCCCTGGAACCCGGCCCACACCTCGGGTGGATCCAGCGGAGGGGCGGGCTCGGCCGTGGCCGCCGGGATGTTCCCGGTGGCCCACGCCAGTGACGGGGGTGGTTCGATCCGCATTCCCGCCTCGTGCTGCGGCCTGGTGGGACTCAAGCCCAGTCGGGGTCGGGTGGCCTCCATCGTGCCCGGCTGGCAGGGCATGACCACCGACGGCGCCCTAACCCGCACAGTGGCCGACAGCGCGGCGGTGCTCGACGTGATCAGCGCCCCCGATCCCTACGCCTGGTGGAACGCCCCACCCGCCGTGCGGCCGTTCGCCGACGAGGTCGGAGCCGATCCCGGGCGCCTGCGGGTGGCCCTGTGCACGGTGTCAGCCCTCGGCCTCCGGTTGGCCGATGCCACCATTGCCGCCGTGGAGCACGCCGGCCGACTGCTGGAGGCCGCCGGCCACCACGTCGCCCGGCTGGACGCCGATGTGTTCGATCCGGCCGGCCTCGGCCCCTTCCTCGACGTGGTGAACTCGGGCATGGCCGAGTTGGAGGGTCTCGACTGGGATCGGGTCGAGCCCCACAACCAGGCGGCCCGCCGGGCGGCCCAAGGCGTGGACAGCCTGGCCTTCGTCGAGTCGCTGACCGCGCTCAAGATGGAGACCCGGACCATCGTGGAGCGCTTCGACCGAGACTTCGACCTGCTGGTCACCCCGACCCTGACCATCGAGCCGCCCGAGGTGGGCCTGCTCGCCGCCGTCCACGCCGGGGCGGGTACGGGAATGCCCCCGATGGAGATCGTGGCCATGGCCGCCTTCACCGCCGTCTTCAACATCACCGGACAGCCGGCCGTCAGCCTCCCGCTCCACGTGGCGCCATCGGGACTGCCGGTAGGGGTGCAGATCGTGGCCGGCCCGTGGCGGGAGGCCCAGCTGATCCGGGTGGCCTCCCAGTTGGAGCAGGCCGACCCCTGGGCCGACCGATACCCCCGATGGGGATGACCCGGTCGTGGCCGTCCACCCCGGTGGTGTGTAGCTTCAGGATCCGAGCCAAGGAGGGCGCATGACCCGAATCGACGAGACCGTCCGGCAGCACAAGTACATCCTTGACGAGAGCGAGATGCCCACGGCCTGGTACAACATCGTCCCCGACCTGCCGTCACCTCCACCCCCGGCCCTGCATCCGGGGACCCTCCAGCCGGCCGGACCCGACGACTTCGCCCCGCTGTTCCCCGTGGACCTCATCCTGCAGGAGGTCAGCCAGGATCGGTACATCGACATCCCCGGCGCCGTGCTCGACGTCTACCGGCAGTGGAGGCCGTCGCCGCTGTATCGGGCCCACCGCCTGGAGCAGGCCCTCGATACACCGGCCCGCATCTACTACAAGTACGAGGGCGTCTCGCCGGCCGGCTCCCACAAGCCCAACACCGCCGTACCCCAGGCGTACTACAACGCCAAGGCCGGGGTGAAGCGGCTCACCACCGAGACCGGGGCCGGTCAGTGGGGGACGGCTCTGGCCTTCGCCTGCGCACTCTACGGACTGGAGTGCGAGATCTGGCAGGTCGGGGCGTCCTTCGACCAGAAGCCCTATCGGCGGCTGATGATGGAGGCCTTCGGGGGCAAGGTGCACCGTTCGCCCAGCTCCCTCACCGCGGCGGGCCGGGCCGTGCTCGAGGCCGACCCGGACAGCCCGGGATCGCTGGGCATCGCCATCTCCGAGGCCGTAGAGGTGGCCGCGCCCGACCCCGAGACCCGCTACGCCCTGGGCAGCGTGCTCAACCACGTGCTGATGCACCAGACCATCATCGGTGAGGAGGCGTTGCTCCAACTGGCCCAGGCGGGGGAGACCGCTCCCGACCTGCTGGTGGGATGCACCGGCGGCGGATCCAACTTCGGCGGACTGGCCTTCCCGTTCATGCGGGAGAAGTTGGCCGGCCGGATGAACCCGGTCATTCGGGCCGTCGAGCCGGCGTCCTGCCCGTCTCTCACCCGCGGCGTCTACGCCTACGACTTCGGCGACACCGCCGGCATGACACCGCTCATGAAGATGCACACCCTCGGCCACGACTTCATCCCCGACCCCATTCATGCCGGCGGTCTGCGCTACCACGGTATGGCTCCGCTCATCTCCCATATCTATGAGCTGGGGATGATGGAGGCCATCGCCATCCCCCAGCTGGAGTGCTTCGGTGCAGCCATGCAGTTCGTCCGGTCCGAGGGCATCCTGCCCGCCCCTGAGCCCACCCACGCCATCGCCGCCGCCATCCGGGAGGCCCTGGCCTGTAAGGAGTCCGGGGAGGAGAAGGTCATCCTCACCGCCCTGTGTGGGCACGGCCACTTCGACCTGGCCGCCTACGACTCGTATCTCAGCGGGCAGATGGTCGACGAGGCGGTCACCGATGCCCGTCTGGCCGCTGGGCTGTCGACGGTGCCGGTGGTGGCCTGAGGAGAGCGGCCGGCCGAGGGGCGGTCAGCCGGCGGTCAGGCCCAGGCCCCGGGCCACCTGGCCCAGCACCTCGAGGTGGGCGTCTGCGGTGGCCAGGCCGGCGTGCATGGTGTTGATGGAGAGGTGCGAGGCGCCGGCCTCCCGCCACAGCCCCACCCGGCGGGCCAGCTCATCGAGGTCGCCGCGCCAGTCCAGTCGGCCCTCCATGGCGATGACGGCCGGATCCCGACCGGCCTCCTCGGCCCCGGCGGCCACATCGGCCAGGGCCTGGTCCAGCTGGAGCCCGGGCTGCATCATGGGCAGCCAGCCGTCCCCCACCCGGCCGGCCCGACGGAACGCCGCCGACGAGGCGCCCCCGAACCAGATGGGGATGGGCTGTTGGACGGGCAGCGGGGCGATCCCCACCCCGGTGAACTGGTCGAACCGCCCGGCCGCGGTCACCGACCGGGTGGTCCACAGGGCGCGGAGCAGTCCCACCTGCTCCTCGATACGCCGGCCCCGGGTGGTGAAGTCCTGGCCCAGCGTGTCGTACTCCACGGCGTTCCACCCGATGCCCACCCCCAGCCGGAGCCGGCCCCCGGTGAGCAGGTCCACCTCGGCGGCCTGCTTGGCCACCAGAGCGGTCTGACGCTGGGGGAGGATGGTGATCCCGGTCACCAGCTCCAGAGAGGTGCAGGCGGCCAGGTAGCCGAAGAGCACGAACGGCTCGTGGAACTGGGTGTCGATGTCGTAGGGCCCGTTCCATCCGACGTGCACGGCAGGATCGGCTCCGACGACGTGGTCGTAGGCCACCAGGTGATGGAAGCCGAGGGCGTCCACGCCCTGGCCGTAGGAGCGCACCGCGGCGACGTCGGGTCCGATCTCCGTCTGGGGCAGTACGACGCCGATGTGCATTGGGTTGATGGCTCCGATCACCGGTGGTGGGGGAATGGTCCCGGTCGGCAGGGGCGACCGCGACGATTCCGACCTTATCGGCCCTTGGTCGTACGCTCGGTGACGATCGGCCAGCCGACCTCGGTCCGCCACTGCTCGGGGTCGGAGGTGTCGACAGAGTCGACCAGATAGGCCTCCCGGATCGGCCCCGGGCCGGCCAGACCGTGCTCGGTCACGTAGACGCCGAGGGCGCCATAGGCCAGGTCGATGCTCTCCTCGCTGCCGCGGTGGACCACCACGGCCAGCTCGGAACCGGGGACGAGGGTCGACTGCACCCGGCCGGTGGGAGGCAGCGATCCCTGTTCGGCACCGGCCACGGGCAGGTACAACATCGCCTCACCCCGTTCGCCCTCGAACAGGGCGCTGGCGTAGAGGCCGCCGGCCGGCCCGGTCGCCGGCCACCCCTGCCCGGTGGCGGTAGCCCGTAGTTCGGCCAGTCCCGCCGTCCACCATGGGCCCACCTCGTCGGGTTCGACCGTGGCCCGGATGGCGATGGCCTCGAGCGACGGGACCGACCGGTGCTCGATGGGGGCGGGCCGGCCGGATGGGTCGAGCAGCCCTCTCAGCGACTGCACTGCGGCCTCGGTGTGCCGAAGCTGGTTCTCGAGCCGGTCCAGATGGGCGGCGATCAGCTGGTGGCGGGTGCGGTCGTCGGGCGCCTGGAGAACAGCCCGGACCTCGTCGAGGGGCATGTCCAACTGGCGGAACCGACGGATGACCTGGGCGGCCGGCACCTGGTCGGTGGAGTAGTACCGGTAGCCGGTGCGGGGGTCCACCTCGACCGGCTCCAGCAGGCCGAGGTGGTGGTAGTGACGCAGGGTCTTGACGGTCAGGTGGGTCATCCGGGCGAAGTCGCCGATCGTCACCTCGGTGCTCATCCCGACCAGTCTCCACCCTCCTGTCGGGGAAGGGTCAACCCGGTCCAGTGAGAAGTTGCTGCCTTGACTCTCCCCTAGCGGGAGAGCGCAGGGTGGGAGGGGACCCACTCACCAGGCCGGCCCGGCGAACCCGGCGACAGGAGGAACTGACCATGAACACGACTGGAGCCATCGACAGCCCGGGCACGATGCCGGAGGTGATCACCCGGTATCTCGGTGCTGCCGACAACGGGGACTCCGAGGCCCTGGCCTCCTGCTTCACGCCGGAGGGCACCGTGGTCGACGAGGACGTCACCTACCGGGGCCGGGCCCAGATCATCGGTTGGCGGGAGGAGACGGCCAAACAGTGGACGTACACCTCGAACGTGGTGGGAAGCGAGGCGGTGGAGGACGGGCCCTATCGCGTGGTCGTCCACGTCGAGGGGAACTTCCCCGGCGGCGTCGCCGACCT
Source organism: Acidimicrobiales bacterium (assembly GCA_038210245.1). GTDB lineage: Bacteria > Actinomycetota > Acidimicrobiia > Acidimicrobiales > RAAP-2 > Bog-756. The sequence continues at coordinate 20,148 of JBBQWW010000040.1, read as the reverse complement.
CACGTACTTCTTCAACCTGGAGGGCGACCAGATCTCAGCTCTGTCCATTGTGGGGTGAGGGCCGGGTCCGTTACTCCGTCGATGCCCCGCTGGCCTCGTGCTCGGTCAGATCCGACTGGCGCACCCACGTGGCGTACATCTCGGCGTAGCGGCCGCCGGCCGCCACCAGATCGGCGTGGGGCCCCGACTCGATGATGCGGCCCTCGTCGATCACCACGATGCGGTCAGCTCGCATGGCCGTCGACAGGCGGTGGGCGATGAGGATGGCGGTGCGGTTCTCGAGGAGCACGTCGAGGGCGGACTCGATCTTGGTCTCCGACTGGAGGTCGAGGTTGGAGGTGGCCTCGTCGAGTACCAGCACCCGGGGGTGGGCCAGGAAGGCCCGGGCCAGGGCGATGAGCTGGCGCTCGCCCGAAGAGAGGGTCTGCCCCCGCTCGTGGACCACGGTGTCGAGGCCGGCCGGCATGCGCCCGATGACGTCGGTCAGACCCACCTTGTCCACCGCCTCGTGGATCTCGGCGTCGGAGGCGCTGGGCCGGGCGAAGGCGATGTTGTCCCCGATGGTCCCGGCGAACAAGAAGGGCTCCTGGGGCACGACACCGAGTTGGCTCCGGAGCGAGAACATGGTGACGTCACGGAGGTCGTGGCCGTCGATGAGCACCCGTCCGCCGGTGGGGTCGTAGAAGCGGGTGACCAGCTTGGCCAACGTGGATTTCCCGGCCCCGGTGGGGCCGACGAACGCCACCGTCTCCCCGGGGGCGATGCTCAGGCTCACATCCTCGATGACCGGGTTGGTGGGGTCGTAGCCGAAGGTCAGGTGGTCGAAGACGATCGACCCCTCGATGGGAGGCAGCTCGATGGCGCCGGCGGCCTCGCGTACCTCGGGCTCGGTGTCGATCAGGTCCCGGAGCTTGTTCACCGAGGCCTGACCCTGCTGGTAGGTGTTGTACTGCTGGACGAGGAGCTGGATGGGCTGGAAGAAGCGGTTGAGGTAGAGGAAGAAAGCCACCAGGGCGCCGAGGGACAGGGTGTGATTCACCACCATGGAGCCGCCGATGGCCAGCAGTACGGCCTGGCCGAGCACACCGAGGAGCTGGGTGCCGGGGCCGTAGAGAGCGTTGACACGAGCGGTGTAGTTGTTGGCGTCCCGGTAGTCACCCACCACGTTGCGGTGATGGATCACATTGTGCCGCTGGCGGTTGTGGGCGGTGACGATGCGTACGCCGTGGAGGCTCTCGGACAGGTCGGCCAGCACGTTGGCGATGCCGTCGCGCACCCGGTCGTAGCCGCGCTCCGAGGCCCGCTTGAACCACACCGACGCCAGCACCAGCGCCGGGATGATCAGCACGATGGTGATGAAGGCCAGCCGGACGTTGGTGGCGAACAGGATGACGGTGATGACCACCATGGTCAGCCCTTGGATGGCCAGCTGGGAGAGGCCGTCCTGGAGGAGCTGCTGGAGGTTCTCGATGTCGCTGGTCATCCGGCTCATGACCACGCCGGCCTTCTCCTCGGTGAAGAAGCCGAGCGACAGGCGCTGCAGGTGGGCGAAGACCTTGACCCGCAGGTCGTTCATGACCCAGGCGGCCAGGCGACCCGTCACCTGGACCTGGAACCGTTGGGCCAGAGAGGTGACCACGACGAAGACCAGGTAGGCCACGGCCATGGCCACCACCACGCCGAAGTTGAAGTGGCCCGGGCTCATGCCGTTGTTGATGGCGTACTCGGTGAGCTTGGGCCCCACCTGGGAGGCCACGGCCACCACCACCACCAGGATGCCGGCCAACGTGAGCATGCCCGGGTACTTGGTGAGTAGACGCCAGAGGCTCAGCCGCCTGAGCTCCACCTCGGAGCCGTTGGGGGTGAAGGTGATGTCCGGGTCGGCGTACTCGGGCTCGGTGGCCAGGAGCTTGTCCACCCCGTCCTGGAGCTCCGTGGGGATACCGGCGAACGGCAGGCCGTTGGCCGCCGAAGCCGCCGCCCCACCGGGACCACCGAAACCACCTCCGCCGAACATCATGACCGACCTCCACCGCGTACCGAGTCGAGCAGGTCCCGTAGCGACTGACCATCGGGCTCGGACCGGCCCCCGTCGGAGGCCACGCCGACTTCCCCGTCGGCTTCCTCGGCGTCAGCCGCCGCTTCGAACTCACCGGCCTGGGCCAGCACCTCGGCGTAGAGAGGTGTGGTCTCGAGCAGCTGGGCGTGGGTGCCGTCGGCCACGATCTTGTGCTGGTCGAGCAGGACCACCCGGTCGGCCAGCGAGATGGTGGACAGCCGGTGGGCGATGATCAGGGTGGTGCGCCCCTCCATCTGGACCCGCAGGCCGGCGTGGATCCGCTGCTCCACCTGGACGTCGATGGCGCTGGTGGCATCGTCGAGCACCAGGATGGGCGGGTTGACGAGCAGGGTCCGGGCGATGGCGATGCGCTGTCGCTGCCCGCCGGAGAGGGTGTAGCCCCGCTCGCCCACCACGGTGTCGTACCCGTCGGCCAGGTGGGCGATGAACTCGTGGGCCCCGGCCGCCTTGGCGGCGGCCACGATCTCGTCGAAGTCGGCGGACGGCTGGCCGTAGGCGATGTTGTCCCGGATGGACACCGAGAAGAGGAATGGCTCGTCGAGGACCACGCCGACGTTGGCCCGGAGGCTATCTTGGGTGACCTCCCGCACGTCGTGCCCGTCGATCAGCACGGAGCCGTGCTTGACGTCGTAGAAACGGGTGAGCAGACGGGCCACCGTCGACTTGCCCGCCCCGGTCCGACCGACCAGGGCGACCGTCTCCCCCGGGGTGATGTGCAGGTCGAAGTCGGCCAGCACCAACTGCTCGGCGTCGGCTGAGTAGGCGAAGTCCACGTGGCTGAAGTGGACGTCCCCCCGGATGCCGTGAAGGTCCACCGCATCGGGTGCGTCGGTGACCGTCGGCTGCTCGTCGATGATCTCGTAGATGCGGTCGGCTGAAGCCGCTGCCCGCTGGCCCATCATGATCAGCATGCCCAGCATCATGAACGGGGCCTGGAGCATCAGCAGGTACGCGTTGAAGGCCAGGATGTCGCCGATGCTGAGCCCGCCGTGGATGACCATGTACCCGCCGAACAGGAGTACCAGGGCCAGGCCCACCTGGGGGAGGTTCTGGACGAGGGGAGAGAACCGGGCCCGGAGATCGGCGTCTTTGATGTAACTCCACCGCAACCGGTCGGCCGCCCCGGACAGGGATCGGAGCTGCTGCTGCTCGGCGGCGAACGACTTGACCACCCGTACCCCGTTCACGTTCTCGTCCACGATGGTGGCCACATCGGCCAGTCGGGCCTGGATGATCCACGACACCGGGAACATCGACTTCCGCATCTTCACACCGGCCAGATAGACGAACGGCATGGTGGCCATGGCGACGAAGGCCAGCGGGACATTGATGGAGAGCATGAAGCCGAAGGCCACGACGGCGATGGAGCACTGGACCAGGATGGACGGGGCGAATGTCATGTACATCTGCACCGACCGGATGTCCGAGTTGGCCCGGGAGATCAGCTGGCCGGACTGGACACGGTCGTAGAAGGAGAACGACATCTTGGTCAGGTGCTCGTAGATGATGTTCCGCAAGTCGTACTCGATGTCGTAGGCCGTCTCGAACAGGAACAGCCGGGAGATGTAGCCGGCCACTCCACCCACCAGCCCGATGCCCACGATGATCCAGACGTAGTGACTCAAAGGGACCGTGTGCTTCTGGATGGAGTTGGTGATGGCGTCGTTGAGCAGGTTGGGCACCAAGACCTGCAGGACCAGCCCGACGAAGGAGGCCACCAGCGAGGTGATGAAGATCCCCTTGTGGGCGGCCATGATGGGCATGACCCGGCGGAGCCAGGTGAGCGACTGGTCCGGATCGATGGTGGCCCGGGGTGCCTCGTTGCGGGCCTCCACGGTGATGGGCACGAACTCGGTTCCGGTCTCGGCCGGACCGCTCGGTGCCGGTCGGAACCATCGGGAGATGCTCATCGGGCCGCCGTCCGGGCCAGGCGGGAGGCGACCAGCGCACGGCGCCACAGGGTGAGGCCTGCGAAGGCCCGGTCGGTCTCGGCCGGGCTGTCCAGATGGGCGGCGATCTCGCACAGGCGGGCATCCACCGCGGTATCGGCGGTGTCGAGGACCTGGCGTCCGTGGTCGGTGAGCACGTGGTCCACCCGCCGCCGGTCGCCGGCCACCGTACGCCGTTCGATGAGGCCCCGGGTGACCAGGCCGTCGACCACGGAGGTCACCGTCGGAGGGCGCACGGCCAACCGCTCGGCCAGGTCGGAGGAGAGGGCTGAGGTGCTCTCCAGCATGGCCAGCACCCGGTACTGGGGCAGAGACAGGTCGACGGTGCCGAGGCCGATCTCAACCTGCTTGGCCAGCCACGCCGCCGTGCGACCGAGGGTCCGCCGCTCCTCGCGGCCGGCGGCGTCCCGCTGAGTTGCTTTGAGAGTCACATAGTTAGACTATCGAATGAGGCGCCGGGTTCGAACACCGTGGACCCGGGCCGGAGCCGCTCGAGCTGGATCCTGGAATCGGGTCGGGGGCCCGGAAGCGGCGGACTCTGACCGTGGAGGGGCCTCAACGGCGGGGCGCGCATCCCACTAGAATTCCACCATGTCTACGGCCACAGCCAGGCAGTGGATCGCCGTGCTGGCGGGCTGTGCCCTGGCCGTGGCCGCTCTCGTCGCCCCCGCCTCTCCTGCCCTCCACCACCAGGCGGTGCTCGGGGCCATCCTCGAGACCTCGGTGGCCGTCGTCGGCACCCTGGTGGCCCTGCTGGCCTTCGGACGGTTCCGCCGGTCCCGACGGATCGGGGATCTGGCCATCGCCTGCGCCGTGGCCGAGTTGGCCTGGGTCCATGCCCTGTTTCGTTCGGTCCCCGATCTGATCTCCCCGCACTCGGTGGGGAGCGGCTTCGCCGAGCGGACCGAGATCTGGGGCACGCTGTTGGTCCGGCTGCTGGCCGCCGGGCTGCTGGTCATGGTGGTCTCGCCGCGCTGGCGAGCCGCCACCCAACCGATGGTCGCCCGGCACCGGTGGTGGCGGATGGTGGGCCCCGGGGTGGTGGCCGTGGCCGTGGCCATGGTCCTGCTCATCTGGTTGGCCCCCGTCAGTCACACCGCCATGACAGCCCAACTGACCTGGTCTCATCTCGCTTATCTGGGTCTGAAGGTGGCCAGCGCCGCCCTGTTCATGGCGGCCTTCTTCCGGCTCTCCCGACTGGCTCGTGAGGAGTCCGACCGATTCCTCGGCTGGATCGCCGTCGGCTGCGTCTTCGCCGCCATCGCCACCGTGAGCTTTAGCGGTCTCCCGATGGATACGTCCGACTCCTTCCAACTCGGTGACGTCCTTCTGGCTGCCGCCGTGTTCACGTGGGCGGTGGGTGCCCTGTGCGAGATCCACTCCTACTGGTCGGACATCGCCGACGCCGCGCGCCGTGAGACCCGTCGGAGTGTGGCCCTCGATCTCCACGACGGGCTGGCCCAGGAGCTGGCCCTGCTGACCACCTACACCTACGCGTCGCCCGAGCTCCGAGCCTCACCGGAGTGGCACCAGCAGTTGAGCCTCACCGCGGAACGGGCCCTGGCCGAGGCCCGGCGGGCCATCGATGCCCTGGCCAACGACGGCCCCATCCCCTTCGACGCCGACCTGGCCAGTGTGGCCGAGGCCATCTCGCGCAACAACGTGGACGTGCACGTCGAGGTGGACCGAGAGAGGGGTGACCCGGCCTCGGACCCGTGGCAGCGCGAGTCGATCATCCGGATCGTGCGCGAGGCGGTGTCCAACGCCGTGAGGCACGGAGGGGCCCGACGGATCGACATCCACTACGGCGGGGGAGGGTCCGATGCTCCGGTCCTCCGAGTCCTCGACGACGGAGCCGGCTTCGACGTGTCGGAGGCGTCCACCTCGGGCCGGTTCGGTCTGGTGAGCATGCGGGAACGGGCCGCGGCCATCGGCGCCTCTTTCGACATCGAGTCGGAGCCCGGCGTCGGGACCAGCGTGTCCGTCCAGTGGCCGTAGCCGGTGGGGAACGGTGAGCACCCCGTCCCGCGTCCTCATCGCTGACGACCATGCGCCGACCCGAGCCATGATCCGTGGGGCCGTGGAGTCGGGAGGGTTCGAGGTGGTGGCCGAGGTCGCCGATGCCTACGCGGCCATCCGTGAGGTGCGCCAGAGTCGACCCGACGTGGCCCTGCTCGACGTACGCATGCCCGGTGGGGGTCTGTACGCCGCCGAGGTCATCTCGACGGGCCAGCCCGATGTCGCCGTGGTCATGCTCACGGTGTCGGCCGACGAGGACGACTTCTTCTCCGCGCTGTCCGGCGGCGCCTCCGGGTACCTCCTGAAGGGGCAGGATCCCGCCGAGATACCCAGGGCTCTGGCCCGGGTGCTCTCGGGCGAAGCGGCCGTCGACGGGATGCTGGCCAAGCGACTGGTCCAGGAGTTCCGGTCCCAGGATCCCGGCCGGAAACGGCGGAGCCGCCTCCCCAACGGGGCCAAGCTGACGCCGAAGGAGTGGCAGGTGCTGGAGCTTCTCGACGGCGGATCGACGACCAGGGAGATCGCCCTCCACCTGGGGGTGGAGGACGTCACCGTGCGAACCCACCTCTCGAACATCTACCGCAAGCTGAACGCCACCAGCCGGTCCGACGCCCTCGGCCTGGTCCGCAGCTACCAGCAGGGGGACGAGGGGCCCGAGGGGCCCGAGATCGGAGCCCGTACCTTGCCGGGCGACTCGCGGGAGGGAGGGCGGGTCTCGGTCGACCAGATCCTGAAGGACCTCTCCTGGATCGCCGAGTCGCGGACCCAGAGCGAGCTCCAGTTGGCCGAGTGGGTGCGCATGGCCCGCGGCCTCGGGGCCTCGTGGACCCGGATCGGCGATGCCCTCGGGATGACCCGGCAGTCAGCCTGGCAACGCTTCTCCGGCGAGGAGTGACGGCCCCCTCAAGGCCCGGCGACGCCGGGTGATGGCCCGCACCGGTGGTGGGAGCCGGGGCCGACAGGAGCCGGTTCAGCGCCGGGTACGCCAGTGCCGGTCGAAGAAGGCCAGCATCCGTCCGGTGGCGTCGACCTGTCGGGTGGTGGCGCCGAACGTACCGGCCGACAGGGTGATCGGGGACCCGGGCCAGGTGTGCCCACCTCCGAGCACGCTGTAGAGCACCACGGCACTCCCCCCGGCACAGCCCGACCAGGTTCGGCGCACCACCATGGAGGCCACCGGGCGGACATGGGGACCCGAGGTACACGCATCGAGCGCAGCCCAGTGGGCCAGGTTCTGCTCCGCCCCGACCACCGGGATCCCCGGCAAGGCGACGCCGGTGGCACCGGACTGGTAGGCGACGATGGGATCGGCCGTGCCGTGGAAGGCGATGACCGGCACGGGCCCAGCACAGGGCCGCAGGAGGAACTCGGCGGCGACCAGCCCGATGGCGGCGATGTGCTCCCGGGGCGTGCAGCCCACAATGGCCGAGAACTCCGATCCCAACGAGATGCCGGCGGCGTACACCCGGGCGCGGTCCACGCAGTAGCGGGACGAGAGGTTGGCGATCAGAGCCGACACGAAGGCCAGGTCGTCGGTGGCGGCACCGGGGGCGGAGAGCTGCCACCGGCCCGCCACTCCGTCGGCCGTGGCCACCAGGTAGCCGCGGTGGGCCGCCCGGATGGGCATCTGGGTGTAGATCGAGGTCTGGAGGGCGTTGGATCCGCTGCCGTGGAACAGGAGGATCAAGGGAGTAGCCGTCGATGATCGGTACCGGGTGGGCACGGCCAGTCGATAGCTGCGGGCCAGCCGACCGACCTGCAGCGACTGGACCACGTCCCCGGTGCTGGTGGCCGTGGCCCGGGCCGAGGGCACCGGCCGCTTCCCGCAGCCCACCGACGGGGCCGGGGACGTCGAACGGGTGGGTCGGTCGGACGAGGCCTCGGCCGGCCCGACGTCGATCAGGGCCGGTACCGTGCCGACGCAGAGGACGGCCACCAGGACCACCGCCGCCATCCGCAGGATCCGGCCCCCCGCCATGGTGGGCCGGACCGGGCCGAAGGTCCGGATTAGGAGACCAGGCCGCCGGTGTTGATATTCAGGCCGTCGGCGCTCTTGGACCGGTAGACGGCCTGGATCTCGCTGAACTCGGCCAGTCCCCAGGGTCCGTTCTCCACACCTACACCACTCCACTTGAATCCCCCGAAGGGCTGCTGGGGCGCCAGGGCCAGGTGGGTGTTGACCCAGGCCGTCCCGCACTCGAGCTGGTTGGCCACCTCAGCCGCCCGGTCGCTGTCGGCTCCCCACACCGAGCCCGACAGCCCGAAGTGGGTGGCGTTGGCCCGCTCGATGACGTCGTCGACGTCGCGGTAGGAGATGACCGGAAGGGCCGGCCCGAACTGCTCCTCGTCGACGATGCGGGTGCCGTCGCTCAGGTCGGTGAGGATGGTGGGCTCGAAGAAGTAGCCCGGCCGGTCCATGGCCTTCCCGCCGACGGCAGCCTTGGCTCCGTGGGCCAGGGCCACCCACCAGCTCCTTCACTCGCTCGAACTGCGGGGCGTTGTTGATCGGACCCAGCTTGGAGTCGGGCTCGGTGCCCTCACCCACCTTGACCTTGCCCGCCTGGTCGGCGAGGACCTCGACCACCTGGTCGTAGAGCGATTCGGGGACGTAGACCCGCTTGATGGCCGAGCACACCTGGCCGTTGTTGTTGAAGGCTCCGGCGAAGATGGCCTTGCCCACGGTGGCTGGGTCGGCGTCGTCCAGCACGATGGCCGGATCGTTGCCGCCGAGCTCCAGGGTGACCCGCTTGAGGTCGGGGGCGGCCGAGATGGCCACCTTCTTGCCCGTCTCGATGGAGCCGGTGAAGCTGACCTTCCGGGGCACGGGGTGTCCGGTCATCCACGCGCCGAGCTGGTCGCCCCCGCTGACGACGTTGAGCACCCCGGCCGGCAGCACGTCCCGCAGCAGCTCCACGGTCTTGAGGGTGGCCAGGGGGGTGAAGGGGGAGGGCTTCAGGACCATGGTGTTGCCGGCCAGCAGGGCCGGGGCGATCTTCCAGAAGGCCAGGGTCAGGGGGAAGTTCCACGGGGTGATGGCGGCCACCACGCCGACCGGCCTCCGCACCACCTCCACCCGGGCCTCGGCATCGTCCTGGATGACCTGGGGCGGGGTCTCGAGGTTGGCGAAGTACTGGCACCAGATGGCGGCGGCGAAGACCTCGATGTTGGCGTCGGCCAGGGGCTTGCCCTGCTCGGAGGTGAGCACGGGGGCGATCTCGCCTCCGGAGGCCAACAGCACGTCGGCCATCTTCAGCAGCGTGGCCCGCCGCACCGCCTAGTCCAACTTCCAATCCCGCTGGGCTTTGGCGGCGGCATCGAAGGCGGCGTCGAGCTGTTGGCGACTGCACTCGGGGGCGTGGGCGAAGACCTCGCCGGAGGCCGGGTTGATGACGCCGAACGACTCGGCGGCCGGGACGGTGTCCCCTCCGATGGTCATGACGAAGTCGGACATGTGTATTCCCCCAGTGCTGGACAGTCAGGCTGTGAGGAAAACGCTACCTCAGACGGGCACCGGCTCGGGCTGGGCGGGATCGACGGGTCCGCCCGGTCGTGGAGGATCATCAGGATTCTCGGACTGCCCACTGGCGGGCGGCACTTCGGGATCGACCGAGAGGTGAGGCAGGATCCGGTCCAGCCATCCGGGGAACCACCAGTTGGCCTTGCCGAACAGGAACATGAGCGCAGGTACCACGGCCATCCGGATGAAGAAGGCGTCCACGAAGATCCCACCGGCCAGCCCCAGGCCGAACTCCTTGATGACCCGGATGCCACCGAGGATGAACGAGCCGAACACCAGGATCATGATGAGGGCCGCCGCGGTGATGGTCTTGCCGGTGGCGGCCAGCCCGTTGCGCACGGCCGTGTGGTTGTCGCCGGTCTTGAGCCACTCCTCTTGGATGCGGCTGATCAGGAAGACCTCGTAGTCCATGGACAGCCCGAACAGGATGGCGAACAGCATCACCGGAAGAAAGGCCTCGACCGGACCGGTGCGGCCCACCTGGAACACCGAACCGAGCCAGCCCCACTGGAACACCGCCACCAGGATCCCAAAGGCGGCCCCGATGGACAGCAGGTTCATCGCCGCCGCGGTCAGGGGGATGATGATGCTGCGGAAGACCATGGCCAGCAGGAGGAAGGACAGCACCACCACCAGGCCGATGAAGAGCGGCAGCTTGGAGGAGAGCACCCGGGCGAAGTCCACGAAGATGGCGGTGTTCCCTCCGACATAGACCTCGACCCCGCTGTGGCCCACTGCGGTGGGGATGGTCTCGGTGCGGAGATGGTCGATGAGGTCGGTGGTGGCGGCGGCCTGCGGGGACGACTGGGGGTAGACGGTGATCAGCGACACCGTCTTGCCGTCCTTGGTGGGCAGCGAGATGGGCGCCGCCACCTTGGCCACGTTGGGCTGGGTCCCCACCTCGGTGGCCAGGTGCTGGAGGGCGGCGGTGTCAGCGGACCCGGCGTTCTGGGTGACCAGGAGCAAGGGGCCGTTGAAGCCGGGCCCGAAGCCCTGGGCCAGCAGATCGTAGGCCTCCCGGGTCGTGGTCCCCACCGGGTCGTTGCCCTGGTCGGAGGAGCCCAGGCGCAGGGAGAAGAAGGGCAGGGCCAAGAAGACCACCACCAACAGGGCCACCACGGCCGGGAGGACCGGACGCCGGCGGATGAAGTCGGCCCACTTGGGCCAAAAGCCCTTGGTTCCGGACCCGACCACCCGGGGCCCGTTGAGGGCCAGGCTCTTCTTCTGCTTCCGGCTGAGGACCCGGGGCCCGATGAAGCTCAACAGGGCCGGGAGCAGGGTCAGGGCGGCGATCATGGTGAAGGCCACCCCGAGGGCGGCGGCGATGGCCAGCCCGTAGAGGAAGGACACCCCGAGGGCGAACATTCCCAGCAGCGCGATGCAGACGATGATGCCGGCGAAGAGCACGGCCCGACCCGAGGTGTTCACGGCGTTGCCGATGGACGACTCGACCGTCTCGCCGGCGATGAGGCCTTGGCGGTGACGGGTGACGATGAACAGCGCGTAGTCCACTCCGACCCCCAGGCCGATCAACAGCACCAGCTCGGTCGAGAATTGGGGCATCTTGAGCACGTGGCTGAGCAGGCCGATCACCCCGATGGCCGTGCCCAGCGAGGCCAGGGCCGACACCAGGGGCAGGGCCATGGCGAATATTGATCCGAACACCAGCAACAAGACGATGCCGGCCAGGAGGATGCCCAGTCCGGTTCCCCCGAAGGACACCCGGTCCGCCGCCTCCGCCACCTGTCCGGCCACCGCCACCTGTAGGTTCGGCCCGATAGCCGTCTGGGCCGTCTCGACGAACTTCTTCGCCTGCGGGGTGGAGATGTTCTGGGACAGGGTGTCGAAGGTCACCGTGGCAAAGCCGGTCCTGCCGTCGGCGCTGACCTGATTGGCCCCGACGGGCTCGTACGGGCTGGCGATGGTGGATACGTGGGGGAGAGCCTTGATCTTGTCCAACATGGTGGTCACCGAGGCCTCCACGGCAGGGTCGGTGACCTTGGTCCCGTCGGTGGTGCGGAAGACGATCTGCTCCCGGTCGCCGGCGACGGCCGGGGCGGCCGCCTGCAGCAGGGCCAGGGCCTTGGTCGACTCGGTGTTGGGCAGGGAGAAGCTGTTGGAGAAGGCGGTGCCGACGGACTGGGAGATCCCGCTGGCTAGGACCAACGCGGCCAGCCACAGGAGCAGCACGATGAGGCGGTGTCGGACGCACCAGGAGGCGAGGCGCTTCATTGCAGGGGACTCCTCAATCTTCTGATCACACGGTTCGGGGCAGGCTCCGGGGACGTCGGATCGACCGTTGGTCCCCTCAAATGTAGGGGACATTCTCGCCGATCCTGACGCCGATCTGGTCGATGCGGGCTCCGTCGGCCGTCGCCGGGACCGGTGCCACGAGCGAGACCGGCCTTTCTCCCGTGCCTCCATCCGGGCCCCCGGCCGCCATCGGCGATGATGGGACCGTGGACGCCCCTGACCGACTGCTGCCGCTGGACGGGGCCTTCAACTTCCGGGACCTGGGCGGCTACCGGGGCTCGGCGGGGCGGATGACGAGGTGGGGGACCCTGTTCCGCAGCGACACCCTCCACGAGCTCACGCCGTCGGACGTGGGCGCCCTGCGGGACCTGGGACTGGCCACCGTCATCGACCTGCGGACCTCGCGTGAGCTGGAGCAGACCGGCCGGGGCCCGCTGGGGCCCGAGCCCATTGAGTACCGGCACCTCTCGGTGATCGGTGAGGGCGCCGGCGACGATGCCACCGGGGAGGCCATGGCCGCGCCCGAGGGGGACGATCTGTCGGAACGGTACCTGTGGTACCTCGAGGTCGGCGCCCCGGCCCTGGCCGAGGCCCTGACCGTCCTGAGCCGACCGGACAGCTACCCCCTGGTCTTCCACTGTGCGGCGGGCAAGGACCGTACCGGGGTACTGGCCGCCCTGGTCCTCGACCTGCTGGGCGTGGCCCCCGATGTGATCGTGGCCGACTACCTGATCACCGGTGCGCGGATGGACCTGATTCTCGGCCGGTACCGGTCCGACCCGGGCTTCGAGGCCCGCATGGCCACGGTGCCGCCGTCCCGCTTCACCGTGCAGACCTCCACCATGGAGCGGTTCCTCGACGTCCTCCACCGGCGGCTCGGGGGATCCGAGGCCTGGGCCAGATCGGCCGGCGTGGCCCCGGCATCCATCGAGAGGATGCGGGAGATCCTGCTCGAACCGCCTGGTCGCCGACCCGCCTGACGCCGGCTCCGAGAGCCCGACCACCTCCCGTCGGGGGGATGCCTCCCGGACCGGGACTCCCTCTACACTGGGAGGGTGAGTGCTTCGCTGTGGGTACCGCTTCTGGCCGGGACGGCCCTGTTCTTCGGCCTGCTACTGGCCGGCCTGGTCGTCACGGGCTTTCTCCTGTGGAGGCTGGCCCGTCGGAAGTGGCGGGCCTTCCACTCCCACGGAGCGGTGATCGGGGCCACGGCACTGTGGGAGGCCACGGCCGTCCGTCGCCGCCGGGGGGGCGAGACCACGTCCCCCGAGGAGGTCGGCCAGTGGACTCCGGGGCGCGCCCGCAAGGAGATGTGGCGTGCGGTGGACCAGGCCGATGCCGCCGTGCGGGCCGCCGGTGACCTCGGGGCCCCCACCGCCGAGCTGCCCTCCTTGTGTCGACGTCTGCAGAGTGCGGCCATGGATCTGGACCGGGTGCTCCGAGTGGAGCCGGCCGGTCCGGTCGCCCTCGAGCTGCGCACCCAGGTCCACGAGGTCATGCGGGCGGCTGGTGACGTCCAGCGGGCCGCCGTGGTGTCGGCCAGCGACGCCAACGGGCACCGGGTGGACGAGCTGACCCGCGACGCCGCCCACGAGATCGAGCTGCTCGATGCCGGCTTGGCTTCGGCCCAGGCCGCGCTGCCTCACCGTCCCCGCTGACTCTCCCACTCCTCGCTACCCGCGCCGGTCACCGGTCCCGATCCGGTGGGCGGGTGCCGAGTGCGAGTGCTCAGCCGCCGGCGCCGCCCAGCACGGCGTTGACCGCCCCGGCCAGGACGTCGAGCCCGTCGGCCAGCAGCTCTTCCTCGATGACCAGCGGCGGGAGGAGCCGGATCACGTTGCCGTAGCTCCCGCACGACAGCACCACCACCCCGGCCTGATGACAGGCATGCACAATCCGCCGCGTGGCCTCGGCGTCCGGCTCGAGGGTCCCAGGCCGCACCAGCTCCATGGCCATCATGGCTCCCCGGCCGCGGACGTCGCCGATACCGCGGTGATCAGCGCGTAGTCCGCCCAAGCAGGTGCCGATGGCCTCCCCGATGCGGGCGGCGGCCCGATCCAGGACCTCTTCCTCCATGGTGCGGATGGAGGCCAGGGCGGCCGCACAGGCCACCGGGTTGCCTCCGTAGGTGCCCCCGAGGCCTCCGGAGTGCACGCCGTCCATCAGTTCGGCCCGGCCGGTGACGGCGGCCAACGGCATCCCCCCGGCCAGGGCCTTGGCCGTGGTGATGAGATCGGGAACCACCGACTCGTGCTCACTGGCGAACCAGTGGCCGGTCCGGCAGAAGCCGGTCTGGATCTCGTCGGCCACGAACAGGGCCCCGGCGTCCCGGGCCCAGGCGGCCACCGCGGGAAGGAAGCCGGGGGCCGGCACCACGAAGCCCCCCTCCCCCTGGATGGGCTCGATGAGGACGCAGGCCACGTTGTCCGCCCCCACTTGGCGCTCGATCTGCTCGATGGCCCGGGCCGCCGCCTGCTCCCCGGTCATCCCCTCGGGATCGCGGAGGGGATAGGACATTGGAACCCGGTAGATCTCGGGGGCGAACGGGCCGAACTTCTCGCGGTAGGGCATGTTCTTGGCCGTGAGGGCCATGGTCAGGTTGGTGCGCCCGTGATACGCGTGATCGAAGACCACTACGGCCTGGCGGCCGGTCACGTGCCGGGCGATCTTGACGGCGTTCTCCACGGCCTCGGCCCCGGAGTTGAACAGGGCCGACCGTTTCTCGTGGGTGCCCGGTGTCAGCCGGTTGAGCTCCTCGCACACGGCCACGTACGGCTCGTAGGGCGTGACCATGAAGCAGGTATGGCTGAACCGCTCGACCTGGGCCTCGACGGCGTCGACCACCCGGGGGGCGGCGTGGCCCACGCTGACCACGGCGATGCCCGAGCCCAGGTCGATGAGGGAGTTGCCGTCCACGTCGACCAGTACCGCTCCCGATGCCTCGGCGATGTACACGGGGAAGGTGCTGGAGACCCCGGTGGCCACCGCCGCCGACCGGCGGCGTTCCAACTCGGCCGACTTGGGCCCGGGAAGCTCGGTGGCCACATTGCGCTGCTGCTTGATCAGGGACGGTTCCACAGCACAGACCGTACCGGAGGCGGCCGCTCGGGCCGGGGTCAGGCGGCGGCCAGGGCGATCACGGCGAACACGGCGCCGGTGGGGTCGGACAGGACGGCGAACCGTCCGATGGGAATGTCGATGGGCCCGACCACGAGGGTGGCCCCGTCGCCGGTGGCCTGGGCCACGGTGGCGTCGCAGTCGGCCGTACCGAAGTAGGTGAGCCAGTAGGCCGGCACCTCGTCCGGCACCTCGGCGGGCATGCCCATCATGCCGCCGATGACCTCACCGTTCAGCTTCCACTCGGTGTACTCCATGCCGGTGGCGCCGCTGGAGGCCGCTTCCCAACCGAATACCTCGGTGTAGAAGGCGGTGGCGGCAGGCAGGTCACGGGTGGACAGTTCGTTCCATACCAGGGCCCCCGGCTCGTTGACCAGGCCGGCGCCGATGTGCAGTCGTGGCTTCCAGATGGCCGCCGCCGCTCCGGTGGGGTCGGCGAAGACGGCCATCCGGCCCACGTCGAGCACGTCCATGGGCTCGACGAAGACGGTGCCGCCCGCCGCCTTGACCTTGGCGATGGTGGCGTCGGCGTCGGTTACCG
The DNA here is from genome assembly GCA_038210245.1 of Acidimicrobiales bacterium. GTDB lineage: Bacteria > Actinomycetota > Acidimicrobiia > Acidimicrobiales > RAAP-2 > Bog-756. Next base: position 4,672 of record JBBQWW010000040.1, on the reverse strand, counting down.
AGACGTAGGTGGTCCAGGCCGGGGGCTGGCCCTCCATCATGATGGGTCCGGCGCCGGCCACCGGCACCCCGTTCTTTTCGAACATGTGGTAGTGCCCGGCCTCGGGTCCCTGGTCGTGGGCCTCCCAGCCGAAGAGGGAGGCGTAGAAGGCGGCGCTGGCCGCCAGGTCCGGACTGGCCAGGTCGACCCAGGACGGGGTGCCGGGCTCGTATGAGGTGCGGGTGGGCATGGTGGGCTCCTATTCGTACCGGATGGCTCCCACCGTACGCATCCTCGTCGGGATGCGGGAGGGTCCGTCTCCTGGTCCAGCCTGGCAGATCGTTGGCGGGCCCGCCCGGGGGCCTCGAATCAGGTCATGGCACCTGACGGTGCGCTGACGACATCAGTTCCCGAAGTTCCAGGAGTCACCGGTCTCATAGCGGTGGAGGATGTTCTTGGCCATGAGGATCTTGTGGACCTCGTCGGGACCGTCGGCCAGCCGCAGGACCCGGGCTGTCAGGTACATCTGAGCCAGCGGCAGGTCGTTGCTCACGCCGGCACCTCCCCACACCTGGATGGCCCGGTCCACCACGCGGTGGTAGGCGGCGGGGACGAACACCTTGATGGCCGAGATGGCCGTGCGCGCATCGGGATCGTCGTGGGCCACCTTCTCGGCAGCGTTGATGGTCATGAGCCGGGCCGACTGCACGTCCATGTAGGACTCGGCGATGAACCCCTGGATGAACTGCTTGTCCTTCAACAGACCGCCGTGGACCTGACGGGTCAGGGCCCGCTCGACCATCAGGTCGAAGGCCCGCCACATCTGGCCCACGGAGTTCATGCAGTGGTACACCCGGCCGGCGCCCAGTCGGTCCTGGGCGGCCTGATGGCCCTGGCCCACCAGGCCCAGCGTGTTCTCGACGGGGACCCGGACGTCCTCGTACCTGATCTCGCAGTGGTCGGAGGTGGAGTGACCGAAGATCCCGATCCCTCGGACGATGTTCACCCCCAAGGTGTCGGTGGGCACGATGATCTGAGTCATCCGTCCGGGGGAGCCCAGTTCGCCCGTGGGGTCGTTGGCCCGGCACATCACGATGAAGAAGTCGGCATCGATGCCGTTGGAGGTGAACCACTTGTGGCCGTTGATCACCCAGTCGTCCCCGTCCCGAACGGCCTCGGTCTGGATGGAGCGGGGATCGGACCCGGCGTTGTCCGGCTCGGTCATGGAGAATCCCGACTGCATGGTCCCGTCGATGAGGGGGAGGAGCCACTTCCGCTTCTGCTCCTCGGTCCCGTACTTGACCAGAATGGTGGAGTTGCCGGAGTTGGGGGCGGCGATGCCGAACAGGGCCGACGCCCCCACGGCGTAGGCCAGGATCTCGTACATGTAGGCCGTGGCGAGGAAGTCGAGGCCCATCCCGCCGTACTCGCGGGGTAGATGCGGGGCCCACAGGCCGGCCTCGTTGACTTTGGCCTTGATGGTCTCCCGCAGCTCGATGCTCTTTCGGCGTCCGGCTTGGCGGTCGTCCTCGCTCCCGGCCTCCCCGCTCCGGGACCGCCAGAGGATGTCCTCGTTGGGGAGGATCTCGGTGTTGATGAACGCCGCCGTGCGTCGGCGGATGTCGTTGATCTCGGGGTCCAAGCCGGGGATCGGCGTCACGTTGATCGCCATGCGGCCTCCTTGTCGGTACAGGATCGGAGTGGCGGGCCACCCCGGTCCATCATGGCCTACTCCCTGACCCGGGGGCCGGTGGTCAGTCCCGGGTCATCTCGGTGGCGATGCCGGGGTCGACGGCGTTGCGGGCCACCCGGAACCGGTAGGCACCCGGTCGCACGACCATGGCGTGCTGCTCGGTGTCCCGCTCGGCCAGGGCCCCGACCGGCACGTCGAGTACGAAGGCGGCCGACTCGCCGGTTCCGATCTCGAGGCGTCGGAAGCCGACCAGGCGCTCCGGCCGGTCCGAGTCGAGCCGGCGGGCGTAGACCTGGACCACATCGGTGCCGGGACGTGACCCGGTGTTGCGCACGGTGGCCCGGATCCGCAGGGTGGCCTCGGACCATTCCGTCTCCACCGTCTCGAGGGCGAAGCTGGTGTAGCTCAGGCCGAATCCGAAAGGATAGGCCGGCGCCGTGCCGGTGCGGGCCAGGTGCCAGTAGCCGTGCCACGGGCCGTAGGTGAACGAGGTGCTGTCGGGGTCGAAGTCGGGGAGGTCGGACTCGGCTTCCGGCACGCTGAAGGGGAGCCTCCCGGCGGCGTCCACCCGGCCCCACAGCACGTCGGCCAGCCCGTGGCCGCCCTCCATGCCCGAGTACCATGACTGGACGACCGCCGGGACCTGGTCGTCCCACTCGGAGATGACCACGGCGCTGCCGGCCACCACGGCGACCACGGTGCGGGGGTTGGCGGCGGCCACCGCCCGGATCAGGGCCACGTCGGCGTCGTGGAGGTGGAGGGACCGGCGGTCGCCACCGACGGCGAAGCCCACTCCGCCGACCGAGCCGTCGACGTGTTCGGGAGGTTGGATGGTGCGTTCGGTGGCGATCTCGGCCGTGAACCGCTCGACGAGGTCGGGATCGTCCTCTCCCGGGAACAGGTCGGTCAGGTGGCTGGTGGCGAACTCACCGATGTACTCGCCCTCGTCCAGCCGGGTGTAGCCGACCACCACCAGGGCCAGGTCGGCCGCCGAGGCCACGGCGGCCGCTCGCTCGGGATCGGCGCCGTCGTCGATCACCCACCCGGCCTCGGGGAGGGCGGCCCGCAACCCGTCGACGATCGTCACCACCTCGGGAGCCCACACATCGCTGGAGCCACCGTCCCCGAGGTTGATGGCGGTGGCCAGGCGGCCGAGCACCGCCACCGAGGCTCCGTCGCCCAGGGACACGGGCAGGATGGGCACCCCGGCCACCGGCTCGTTGCGGAGCAGCACCACCGACTTGGCCGCGGCCTCGCGGGCCAGGGCCCGATGGGTGGGCTGGGCCAGGACGTGGCGCCCGGGGGGCGGCGTGCCCAGGACGGGTCCGAAGCGCCGCAGCGTGGCCACGATGCGCTCCACGGCGCCGTCGACCTCGGACCAGGTGACCTCGCCGCGCTCGAGGGCCGCTCCGAGGTGGTCGGCTCGGACCATCCGGTAGGGCATCTCCACGTCGAGCCCGGCGCGCAGTGACCGGCCGGCGTCCCGAAGCCCCAGGATCCAGTCGCTGATGACGAAGCCGGTGAATCCCCACTCGTCCCGGAGGACCTCGGTCAGCAGCGCCCGGTTGTCCCCGCACCACTCACCGTTCACGCTGTTGTAGGCGCTCATCACCACGGCCACGCCCTCGTCGACGATGCGCTTGAAGTGGGGGAGGTAGATATCGTGGAGGGTGGCTTCGTCGACAGCGATGTCCACCGTGAAGCGGGCGTTCTCCATGGAGTTGCAGGCGAAGTGTTTGACGCAGGCCATGGCGTGCCGCTGTACCCCCCGGGTCAGGGCGGCGCCCATCTCGCCCACATGGTGGGGATCCTCGCCGTAGGTCTCTTGGGCCCGTCCCCAGCCCGGATGGCGGAGGATGTTGACGCACACGCCGCCGTAGAGGGTGGCGCCCACCGCCCGCAGTTCGAGCCCGATGGCCTCGCCGATCCGCTCCTCCAACTCCACGTCCCAGGTGGCGCCCCGGGCCATGCTCACCGGGTAGCAGGTGGCCTGGTCGACCACCACGCCCCGGGGGCCGTCGGAGAAGGCGAAGCCGGACAGCCCCACCCGGTCCACCCGGGCGGCCCGGAACGGGCTCTTGTGGTAGCCCTGCTCGCTCAGGTAGACGAGACCGGCCCAGAACGGCGCATCACCGTCGAGGCACCACAGCTTCTCGTCGGGGGTCATGGCGGCCACCACGGCCCGGGCCTCGTCTTCGGGGGAGGGGAGGTCGTGCTCGGACGCGGTCGTATCGGGGGTCATGGGCCCAGTCTCCCAGTCGGGTGCCGGCGGCGTGCTCGTAGTCGGCCCATGGTGGGGCCAGTGCGCCCTTCCCCGGGTACACGAGGGCGAACGACGGCCCGAGTATGGGCCGATCGGGAGGAAAGCCCACGTCGTAGCTACTCTCTGTCGGACATGCCACTACCTGACCGCGGTCTCGACACCATCGACCACAAGGTCATCCAGCTCTTCGCGTTGGTCTCCGAGGCGCTGTCCAAGGCCACGGATGCCCTCCTCAGCGGGGAGGCGCGGCTCGGCCAGGAGGTCATCGACGGGGACCAGGGCGTGGATGCCCTGACCGCGGAGGTGGAGCTCCTCATCTGGGACGAGCTGCAGGAGCGCCCGGTGCAGGGGGACGAGCTGCGCTACCTGGTCGGTCTGCTCCTGATCATCCCGGAACTGGAGCGCAGTGCCGACCTGGCCGAGCACGTGGCCCAACGGGCGGTGGACCACCTGGGGGCGGCCATGAGCCCCCGGAGTCGCGGCATCGTCCAACTGATGACCGAGGTGGCCAACGAGATGTGGCAGCAGGCCGCCGATGCCTTCGGCGAACGGGACCGGATCGGCGAGCGTCTGGCCAAGGCCGACGAGGAGATGGACATCCTCCACGAGAGCCTGACCCGTGAGGTGGAGGCAGAGCAGATGACCGTGCCTATCGCCGCCCAGGTGACCCTGCTGGCCCGGTTCTACGAGCGTCTCGGTGATCACGCCGTCAACCTGGCCCGACGGATCGAGCTCCT
>JBBQWW010000039.1:0-31422 GCA_038210245.1 Acidimicrobiales bacterium | reverse complement strand
CGTGCTGCTCGCCGGTCAGGGCGACCAGCTGCTCGTAGGTAGGAGCGTCAGGAGTGGAATCGTCGGTCGGAATTACCCACGGTACGCGCGTTGGTCGCGCCGGTGGTGGACGCGACCTTCAGGGGACCTGAACAGATACTCCCGGACTTGCTCCCGGCGCATGCCGTATTGCCGTGCCAACTCGGCTATTGGCGCACGGCTTCCCGTGCCTTCCCGGCATGGCGAGCGGCCCAGAGTCCGTAGAAGTCGTCACTTCGTCCGCCTCGGCCAGGGTGCCGGGTCAACATTTCTTTCTCAGCTTCGCCCAAAGGGCCCCTCACCATATTTCTGGACCGACACTCTCTGCCCACAAGGGTTTGCCAGGCGCCATGAGGCTGAGCACATTTGATCACTAACCCCGTTCAGCGCACCTGGACCACATCGTGAACTGCGAGCTCCGTCTGGCTCTTGACGGCGTCTTCGATCGGGGCCCCGCAGACAGGTACCGGCAGGGATCTTGTGGCTACGACGGTCCCTTCCCATACGGACGCCTCGCCGTTCGGTGATTGGACGCGGATCCGGTAGCGGTGACCCCCGAGATCCTCACCCGTGCGGCCCATGTCGAACACCGACCAACCGATGCGGTAGACGACCTCACGCTCGAGTGCCTGGAGCTGTGGTGATTCGAGGCCCAGATACCCGCGATACTGGGGCAGCAACTTCTCGAGGTCGCCTGACCGGCTAACAATGCCGAACAGGCTCTCCTCGTCCAGGAATGCCCAAGCGGTACCCTGGGGGAGTAAAATGCCGGTCGGCGCGAAGCGGTGCCCCCCGGTGTGGCTTGTGCGACGGACCCGGACGTGACCGTCGAAGGGGTCGCCTTTTGACAGCCGGGTGGCCAGTTGGGTCCCGAATGATCCGCAGCACCGATCGCGCCGTCCGTGCGCGCAGATCAGCACCTCGGTGGCAGAGGACGGCGCACCGTCGCCCGGCTCTGCCGCCGCTGGTTCGGCTAGAAGCGTAAGTACCCCCTCGACTAGATCGGTCCGGGCGACGGTTGCCTCGACCCGGTCGAAGCCACCAGCCCACGACGATCGGTAGGCGGTAACTCCGATCTTTCCTCGATCCGATCCCTCGGGAACGAGGGCTTGGATCTGCACGCCGGCCTCCCCTGTCGCCTCGAGTAGCCGACCGAGCTCGGGAATGTCGTCGATGCGGGATGGCCAGGGGAGCGGCCACTCCACTGTCAGCATCGCCCTTGCGTAGCCGGCCGTTCCGATTGGATCGAGCCCTTGGGCGCGGGTCCAGGGGGCGCATCGGAGGTTGTTTGAAGCACGAGAGACACCCGCAGGAATGGCCATCACGCCCCCGGTGCCGGGGCACCTTTCCGAGGCGCCAAGGAATCGCGTTGACTTTGCATACGAAATAAAGTACAACATCCAAAGCAGAGTTTCTACGGGTGAGAGAGAGGAATTTGCTCATGACGGCAGTAACGGGGACTGCAGCGAGCTCCGATCTAGTCGCCCCGGTATTCAGCCACCCCTGGCTCGACGGCCCGCTTCTTCGGGGCACCGCTTCCATGGAGCAGCACCAAGCCTTCAGTCTGTTGCTGGTCGGCCTCTACGATCACCTCCCTCGGCTCTACGGGCCTCCGTACATGACAGGCGCCGACTACAAGATCCGCCGAATGATTGCGGACCAACTGCTCTCGACCATCGATATGCCGCAGGGCTCGCCGGCCCGGATTGGAGAGGGCGCCCATGCCGCCCTGGCCCGTGAGCTAGCCGGGGCACTCGGGGCCGACCTGTCGGCTGTCAAGGCATCTGAGGCTGAAGGCAGACTTGTGACCTGCGCTGATGAACTGGTGGCCACGCTATTCGAGCCACCGCACTGGGTGGCGATGGGCGCGGTGGCACAGGCCGAGTCGGAGATTTCGCCGACAATGGCCGAGATCCGGGCGGTCCTTATGGCGCAACGGGGGCTCAATACCGGGCAAACGGCTCTGTTCGACGCACCTCCGATCTACGGTCCAGAGGTCCTCGGGTATGCCCAGGCACAGATCGACTCGCCCTTTGACCAGGCGCAGCTTGATTACTACACGGCCCGCATTCGGGACGAACTTCGGGCGTGCTGGTACGCCTGCTTCGACGCCGGCGCAGCGGCGTGAGCGGTCCCTTCCCGCTAATAGGTGGACAACCATCTCATGAGAGCGACATCTGTGACGGCAATATTTGTTTCACTGACTGGCCACGACCCCGAGGGGGAAACCAATGCTGAAGGACCCAACCGATGAGATGACGCCGGACGAGTATGCGGACCTCGTGCTCGCAATGGTCAACGAGCGGCGACTTTGCGACCACCCGTTCTTCGACAAGCTAGAGCGAGGTGATGTCACCCTTGAGGAGCTGCAGCGGAGCTGTTACCAAATGATGTGGTACTACAACAACAGCGTCCGAAACATCGGTCTGGCGCTCTCTGCCCACATGGACTGGGAAGCCCGCCATGCCATCATGGAGAACATCATCGACGAGGAGACCGAGCTCCGCTGCGGGGAGGCGGCGCACTACATTCTCGCCCTGAAGTTCGCCCGGGCGGTCGGCTACGACTCTGACGAGATCGAGGAGGCAAATCGTCGCGGCACGCTGCGGCCGGACCCACAGCTTGAGTGCGCCCTTGAGAGCGCGCTCAACATCGGATTCCATGAGGACGGAGCGCTGGTCATCGCTGCGGGAATGGTCGGTGCCGAGGCGCTGCTGCCCGATATGTACACCCGGCTGGTCAACGGCCTGAAGGCGTCGTTCAACCTGAGCGACGACGACCTCGACATCTTCATCACCCACATCGAAGGTGACACCCAGCACATGGAGGAGGGGCGCGAGCTCGTCCGCTCATACGCCACCAGCCCCGACCAGCGGCGGCATTTCGAGGAGCTGGCCCGCTTCACCCGCGACCGCTTCTATGAGTGCTGGGATGCCGTCTGGCAGGCCGGGGAGCGCAACCTCCCCCAGGCTTTCTACCCGGAGGACGTCTCGGAACTGGTGGGTGTAGGCACCTCCTGACGGAACTGGCGACGCTTGAGGCGGCGACCACTTCCCACTGGGACACGAAGTACGTAACATCGGGTAAGGACAATCGACAGCGAGAGGATGATTCCACATGCGAAGAGTTCGCGGAGTGCGTCGTGGTGTAGCCACCGCCATCGCCGGCATGTTGATCGTGGTCGGCGGCGTCGTAGCGACAGCCAGCGGCGCCGGGGCGCACGGGTCACAGGTGGTCATCGACACCTTCAACCCCTTCAGCGGCCCAGATAATCAGTTCGGCTTCTATGAGTTTGCCGGATGTCCCCCGGCCGCCTACTGGATCAACAAGGCCGGTGGCATCATGGGCCACTCCCTCAAGTGCGGCACCGTCGACACCCGTGGTGACCCGGCCGACGCGGTACTCGCCGCTCAGAAGATGCTGGCTAGCACGCCGAACCTGGTCGGAGTCCTTGGACCTAGTAGTGACGAGGACACGGCGACCGTGTCTATTATCAACTCGGCCAAAGTCACCATGTTCGATAACGGCGGAACGGTCGCCCTCTCGAGCACGAACTACAAATACTTCTGGCGGACCCTGCCGGCGGACAACGTCTCCGGCTACGCCCTAGCCCTCTGGGCCCACATGAAGGGATACACGAAGGCTGCGGCGATCTTCGCCAACGACGTGTCGGCACAGGGCAACGACCCAGGAGTGGTGGCGGGCTTTCCGGCGCTTGGCGGCCATTTGGTATCAAACCTCTCGGTCACGCCCGACCAGAGCAGCTACAACACGGAGTTGCAGAGAGTCATCTCCGCGCACCCGCAGGTGATCCTCACCGAGTCCGATCCGCAGACAGCAGGCGTACTTTTCTCCGAGCTCAAACAAGCGGGCCACCTGGTTCCGATCATCGGGACCGCCGGTACCGTCGGACCCGACTACAACAAGGCGCTCAGCGCGGCGATCGGCAAGAAGGATTTCCAAAAGTACTTCAGCATCGTCTACCCGTACGCACCGGCCAGCGGTGCGGCGTGGACGGCCTACGACCAAGGCCTCTCGAAGGCGAAGGACGAATACAAGAATCCGGGCCAGTTTTCCAACAACGCCTACACGATGGCGCCGTATGACAACGTGATCACCATGGCCCTGGCGATGGTGGCGGCCAAGAGCACGACGCCGTCCGTTTACAACAACTACATCATCAACGTCACGAGACCTCGAACCGGTGCAGTTGTGGTGCACACCTACGCCCAGGGGGTGCAGGAACTCAAGGCAGGCAAGCAGATTCAGTACATCGGGGCCAGTGGCTCCTTCCCGTTCAATGCGCACCACGCCTCGCCTGGGATCTACGCCGATGTCCTGCCGGCAAGCGGGAACAAGCTCATAGGTACCATCCCAACGCAACAACTGAGCCGGTTGATCGCCCATTGATCGCACAGATGGTGATTGGGGACACGGCTGGGTCGGGGTTGGCCGTGCCTCTTTGGCTCAATGCAGGCAGGGGACGGAGGGAGGGAAGAACTTGTCGTTGCTCGTTGACACAATAGTGTTTGGCATCATCTCGGGCACCCTGGTGGCCATTGGCGCGGTGGGCTTCACCCTGCAGTACGGCGTGACCAACGTGCTGAATCTGGCCTACGGCTCAATCCTCACCTCGGCCATCTTCATCGGCTACCTGTTGAGCGAGCACACCACGGCGCTCTGGCTGCTGCTCGTCGCGGGAGCGCTTTGGGGTGCTGGGCTGTCCTATCTCCTTGGGATGGGCCTAATTGCCGCATTCGTCAGGCGGGGCACGAATTCGGTCGGCATCGCAATTGTGACTGTAAGCGTGGGCCTTATCATCCAGTTCGGGCTCGAGGCCATCCAGGGCCCGGGGCTTCTCAGTTTCCAGAGCGTGGCCGGTTCGCCATTCCATATCTTCAATGCCATCGTCAGCACCACCCAGACGACGCTGGTCGGGGTGGCCGTTGGGCTGATGATACTTATCCACCTGCTGCTTCGGCATACCCGGCTCGGCCTGGCCATGCGGGCCACCTCAGCCGACCCGTCACTCAGTCGCGGCTGCGGCATCAGCACTAATCGAATCCGTACCCTCAGCTGGCTCATCTCTGGAGGGCTTTGCGGTGTCACCGGGATCATCCTTGGGATCTCCGTCGGAGCCTTCCAGGCAACGACCGGAAACGACCTTTTTATTCTAGTAATCGCCGCCGCTATCGTCGGTGGGATCGGGCGTCCGTACGGAGCAATGATCGGCGGCCTGGCGCTCGGCATCGTGAGCGAAGCCACGGCCGCCGTTCTGTCACCCGCTCTGAAGGACGTCGTCGCCTGTGGCGTGATCGTCCTGGTCCTGGTGGCCCGGCCCCAGGGTATCTTCAGCGACTACTCGGCCTCGAGAAGTGTGGCTCTATGAGTTCGTCGATGCAGTTCTATGTGACGAGTGTCCTCATCGTCACCTGCGTCAACGTCATTGCCGCCTGGGGGCTGGACTTGCAGTTCGGAAGTACCGGCATCAACAACTTCGCCTTTATCATCTTCTCGGCCGCCGGCGCCTATACCGCGGCGATCCTCTCCTTGGGCCCGAGTAGTCAGCTTGGCGGCTTCCAGCAGTACGTCGGTGGCTCGCGTCTGCCGTTCCCGCTTCCCATCATCGGTGGGGTCATCGTTGCCGGGCTGCTCGCTTTAGTGGTGGGGGCGGTCACTATGAGGCGATTGCGTGGCGACTACGAGGCAGTCGTACTCTTGGTACTGTCTCTCATCGCTACTGGGGTAGCCCTTGCCCAGATCGGACTGCTGAATGGTCCGGCCGGGCTCGCCCTGATACCGAAGCCCCTGTCGTCCACCCTCGGGCTCTCTTCGCTCGGCTACCAGTGGGTGTACCTTGCCTGGAGCCTGTTCCTGGTACTGCTGGTCTTTCTCTTTCTGCGTCGCCTCCTGCGAGCTCCCTTCGGGCGGAATCTGCGGGCTGCCCGCGACAACGAGGCGGCTGCGGCGGCCGTAGGCAGAAACGTCTTCTCACTCCGCATGCAGTCGTTCGTCATCGGCGGGATGATCGCCGGACTCAGTGGTGCGCTTCTGGTCGAGTTCGTCAATGCCTGGGCCCCGGGCAGCTGGCTCTATCCAGAGACGTTTGCGCTCATTACCGCGATCATCGTCGGAGGGCGGGCCAACATGGCCGGAGTTACGATCGGGACCATCCTCGTTCCTGTGCTCTTCCTCGAGGTCACGCGCTTTCTGCCGGCCATTGGCTACCCCGGCCTCATCGACGCGCTGGAGTGGGTCGTCATCGGGATGCTCACCCTGATCTTCATGTGGTTCCGGCCGCAGGGTCTGGTGCCGGAACGACGGCGACGCTTCGCACCGAGCCTTCACCTGTCTCCCCGCCCCGAGCAGTCCCAGCTGAGCCCCCCGATCGACTCACACTTCGCCATGGCCCGCCCCGCTCCAGCTGAGCCGGTCTCCAGCACCGAGGCGGCGATGGAGTGACCGACCTTCTGTCCATCTCGGACCTCCGGTGTACCTTCGGGGGGTTGTGCGCCGTCGACGGCGCCACGTTCACCTGCAAGTCGGGCCAGATCACTGGACTCATCGGTCCGAACGGGGCGGGCAAGAGCACTGTTCTCAACGCCGTGTCCGGGACCGTTCAGTCAGTCGGGGGCTCGATCCGCTTCGGCGATCAGGAGCTCCGGGGTCGGCAGCCCCACCAGGTCTCCCGGGCCGGCATCTCCCGCACCTTTCAACTGGCGAATGTCTTCGGCCGCATGACGGTGCTGGAGAATCTGCTGCTCGGGGCCCCCCCGGGCAGACCCGACTCGTTGCGGGGCGCACTCTTCGGCGCCCGAAAGTGGAAGAAGTGGGAGCAAGACCAGGTGGAGAAGGCTCGCGGGCTGTTGGCCCGGTGCGGGCTCTCGGCATTCGAGGACCAGTACGCCGGGGAGCTCAGCGGTGGCCAGAAGCGACTGGTCGAGATCTCACGGGCACTCATGAGCGACGCCACCTTTGTGCTGCTGGACGAGCCTATGGCCGGGGTGAACCCCCGGCTGGGAGAAGAAATCGCCCTGTACCTAAAAGAGGTCGTAGCGGACGGGGTGTCGATGTTGATGGTCGAGCACGAGATGGGTGTCGTGGCGGACCTCTGTGAAACGGTAATCGTGATGGCTCAGGGACAGGTCATCATGGAGGGGAGTATGGACGACATCCAACAAGACCAGGGGGTGCGGGATGCCTACCTCGTCGGCTGAGCGGAAGCGTCGAGTTGCGGGCGGGCTGGTCGTCGAGCGGCTAGGTGCCGGCTACGGCGGGGAGCTCGTGATCCGGGAGGTCGACCTCGAGGTCGGTGAAGGCGAGGTCGCAACCGTGGTCGGACCCAACGGTTCAGGTAAGAGTACGTTGCTCAAGGCAATCACGGGGGTAATCGCGGTCAGCGAAGGTCGGGTCCTACTCCGGGACCAAGAGATCAGCGGGTTCGCCACTGACGTCATCGTACGACGTGGCGTCGGCTACGTCCCTCAGTTGAACGATGTGTTCGCACCATTGACCGTCGAAGAAAACCTGCGGGCGGGTGGCTACACGCTCCGCAAGGCCGAAGTGCCGGCGGCATTGGCGCGGATTGCGGAGATCTTTCCGGCACTGTCGGCGATGCGTACCCGGACGGCGGGCCGCTTGAGTGGGGGCGAACGCAAGATGCTGGCCATGGGCCGCGCTCTCATGATGGAGCCACCACTCCTCATCCTCGACGAGCCGACGGCGAATCTCTCGCCTGCTCTCGCACGCATCGTTCTTGAGGAGTACGTGGCACGTCTCAAGGCGGCGGGCGTCGCTGTCCTTATGGTCGAGCAGCGGGCTCGCGAGGCGCTGAAGGTTTCCGACTGGGGCTACGTCATGGTGGCTGGACACCTCGCCATCTCGTCGGCCGCTGCTGAGCTGGCTGAGCGGGACGATATGGGCGAACTGTTTCTCGGCCGGGTGCGTGACGGCCTGGCTCCGGTGCGGGCGCCTAGTCCGGAGAACCGGATGACTGTTCAGATCGGGCCGACAATCGAGCATGGATTCACTGTCCCTGGCGGGAATCATGCGTGACCAGGCTGGCCGCGGCGCCATCCGATCTCGTCGACTGGATGGGACGGCGGCATCACGCCGCGCCTCGGATGCTGTCATGCGGTTCGCCCGTGATCGGATCGTGACTGGCGAGTGGGGTCCGGGGACCCGGATCGACTTCGAAGCGCTGGCGAAGGAGCTACAGGTGTCGCGCACGCCGATTCGTGAGGCGAGCCTCCGCCTTGCGGCCGACGGTTTCATTACTGTGACTCCCTACAAGGGGTCGGTGGTGCGGGGAGTGGACTTCCCATTTGTCGAAGAGGTGTTCGCCCTACGCCTTCGCCTGGAGGGCCTCGCCGCCCGATTGGCGGCGAGGCACGGCAGCGACGAAGACATTCAGCGGATGCACGCTCTCCTCGACCAGGGACACATCGAGGCGAGTGAGCACGACTGGGACTGGCAGGCCGACGTCAACGACCGGTTCCACCTGCTCGTGCCCGAGGCTGCGGGCGCGGTGGAGGTGGGACGGATTGTCGGTCCATTGTTGCGCCACACCGAGCGCTTTCTCATGATGCTTCACCTCGATCTTGGTCTCCGCGAGGTGGAGCACTCCCACAAGAAGATGGTGGTCGAGATCGAAGCAGGCAATGAGGACGGTGCCGAGCGGGCGATCCGGGCCCACAATCTTGAGCTCTTCGGTATTATCGCCAATGGTCGCTTCGCCGCCGAGCAGTGCCGCGTCCTCCCAAGCATTCTGTCTGAGGAGGAGCAGGCACAGCTTCGACAGTACGGGATCGGTACCGAGAGCCCATGAGCGGTCCCGTGGACGCCGAGGGTGGGGTGGCGATCGTGAGCGGTGCCACCGGTGGTATTGGCGCCGCTGTGGTGGAGGCGCTCAAGGCCGACGGCCACTACGTCATCGGCCTCTCGCGCCGCACCCAGGAGGTCGGCCGAAGGAATGTGGACGAGCACCGACTCTGCGACGTCACCCGACCGGGAGATGTCGAGCGGACGGTCGATGCCATCAGAGACGTCCACACCAACGTCGTCGCCCTGGTGAACTGTGCTGGCACGGTCCGGCGTACGCCGGCCGACGGGCTGACACCGAACGATTGCGACGACATCATCGACGTCAACCTGAAGGGCGTGATCTTCATGTGCGCAGCCGTCATCCCACTAATGAAGGCCAAGGGCGGCGGCATCGTTAGTATCAGTTCGACCCTGGCGGCGCGGCCACAGACCGGCACTGGCATCTATTCCGCCGCGAAGGCTGGAGTGGAGGCGTTCTCCCGGGCTTTGGCCGCTGAGTGCGGACCTTGGGGGATCCGGGTGAACGTCGTTCAGCCGGCACTGATCCGTACCCGGATGTGGGAGAAGAGCGGGATGTCCGAGACCGATTTCGCCGAGTTTGCGCGCACCCGGGGAGCTAACTATCCGCTTCGGCGGATTGGCGAGGCAAGCGAGGTCGCCCAGAGCGTCGCCTTCCTGCTCTCTGATCGGGCGGGGTTCGTGACCGGCGCCGTGCTCCCGGTCGACGGTGGGGCTGGACTGTGAGGTGCGGGTTCGTCCGAGAAGGAGCGGGCTGTGGTGACGGCACCGTCGACACTCGGCCGGTCGACCCTAGGGCTGCTGGCCGTGGCGGCGGGCATCAGCGCCGCCAACCTCTACTACAGCCAGCCGCTACTGCCGAAGATGGCCGCCAGCCTGCAGGTGACGCCGAGTGTGATCGGGCTGGTGCCGGTGCTCACCCAGGTCGGCTACGTCTGTGGCCTCATCTTGATTGTGCCGCTCAGCGATATCGTGGAGCCACGGTACCTGATGACGTGGATGGCGGTGCAGACAACCGCAGCACTCACCTTCGTGGCGGTGTCGCAGTCGACGACATGGCTGATGGTGGCGAGCTTCGCTCTTGGTGCGTCCACCGTGGTGCCCCAGCTAGCCGTGCCGACTGCGGCGCGCCGAGCCGGGGACGAGCGACGGGGTCGGGCCGTCGGGACGGTGATGGCCGGACTGCTGATCGGGGTGGTGCTGTCGCGCGCTTACGCCGGTCTCCTAGGCTCTGTCACCAGCTGGCGATGGGTGTACGGCGTGGCCGCCATCCTAATGGGCGCCACCGCAGTCTGCCTGTGGCTACGGCTCCCGGCCGAGGGTCGGCTGGAGCGAAGGTCCTACCTGGCCACCCTCGGATCGATCGGGACCGTCATCCGCAGGGATGGCGTGGTGCGGAGGGCAGCCCTCCTCGCTGGCCTGCTGTTCGGCGCCCTGAGTTGCTTCTGGGCCACTGTGAGCTTCTACGTGGAGGGCTCGCCCTACGACGCGGGGCCGGCGATGGTCGGATTCCTGGCACTGGTGGGTGCGGCGGGGGCGCTCGCCGCCCCAAGGATCGGTCGGCTGGGGGTGGGGGGTTTGGGGTATCTGATCACTGCGGCCATGGTCGCCGGCCTGGTGGCTTTCGTCATGCTGGGCCTTCTTGGGGGAGTGCTCGCCGTCTTGGTCCTGGGAACCCTGATGATCGATGCGGGGGCACAGCTGAACGAGGTGGCCAACCTGGTGCGCGTCATGGCCGAACGAACGGCCGCTCATGGCCGAGCAAATACTGTCTTCATGGGCGCCCTGTTCGTGGGCGGCGCGCTGGGATCGGGTCTGGGCGACCTCGCCTACCGCCAGGCCGGCTGGGGGGGCGCCTGCACGGTGGGCGCGCTCCTGTGTGCCGTGGCACTGGTCACCCATCTCGGGCAGGAGCGGGTGCGACGGCGGTG
Organism: Acidimicrobiales bacterium; assembly: GCA_038210245.1. GTDB lineage: Bacteria > Actinomycetota > Acidimicrobiia > Acidimicrobiales > RAAP-2 > Bog-756. The sequence goes on along the minus strand of JBBQWW010000039.1, from coordinate 20,632 downwards.
ACCGTCGGAGTGCAGGCCTGGCCAGTGAGGCGGGCGTGGTGAGCGAAGCTCTGTCGGACGCCGTCGAGGACCGGCTCTCTAGCCTAGGCGAGGTGCTGCCACCGGCCATGGAGCCCTTGGCCCGCTACCGCTGGGCGACCCGTGATGGCGACCTCCTCTACCTGGCTGGGCACGGCCCCTTCCTTGAGGGCAGCCCGAAGTGGGTGGGGAAGGTAGGCATCGAGCTCACGGTCGACCAAGGCTACGAGGCGAACCGTTTCGTGGCTCTCACCATGCTGCGGACGATGAAGGAGGAACTCGGCAGCCTCGAGCGGGTCATACGACCGCTCTTCCAGACCAACTATGTGAACGTCGGCACCGGACTTGGCGACACGTTTGTACGGGTCGGGGATGGGAGCACCGACCTGTGGACACAGCTGTGGGGCGAGGAGATCGGTTGCTGCGCACGCATGACAGTCGGCGTGTCGGAGCTCCCCTGGTCGGTGCCGACGGCCATCGTCTCGACGTGGCGGGTGACCTCATGACCGGAGCAATGTTGCGGCCCGAGAGGCGAGCGACGGAAGGGGGAAAGATGCTCCATGACTGAGTGGTTGCACATCGAGCACGGAACAGTCCTTCTCGGCCCGAACGGGGATGTCGAAGCGGACGCCTCGGTATGGGCGAAGGACGGGCGAATCGAGTGGGTGGGCCGAGAGGACCGGCTTGACCAGGTGCCGCACGGTGAGTCCGTCCGAACCATCGATGCCACCGGAATGACGGTGATGCCGGGGCTAATCGACGCCCACTGTCACCTCACCTACGGGGAGAGCCGGGCCCAAGAGGAGCAGGACCTCTACACGAGCGTTGAGTCCCGTACCCTGCGGGCCGCGTTCAACGCCCGCAAGATGCTGCGGGCTGGGGTGACGAGCATCTCCCAGCCGGGAGGTAGCTACTACATAGGCGTGGCGATCCGTGATGCCATCGAGATGGGGATGCTCGAGGGCCCGCGTGTCTTCACCGCCGGCCGCTATCTGACGACGAGCAACGGGCTCGCCGACTTCTACCCGACGTCGGTTGGGGTCCCCGACGGCGCCATCGGGCGTTTGACCAACACCATCGATGAAATGTTGACCGAAGTGCGCGTCCAGGTGAAGAACGGAGTTGACCTCATCAAACTGGCGGACAGCCCGATGGGGGAGTACCAGGCCTTCTTGCCGGACGAGCTCAAACGGATCTCCGAACTGACGCACCAGCTCAACCGTCGGGTAACGATTCACGCCAGGGGATCGGCTGAGGTGGGCGCGGCTGTGGATGCTGGGTTCGATTGGATCATGCACGGCAATGAGATGACCGACGAAGTCATCGAGCACCTCGCCGCCACCCGCATCCCTTAGGTACCGACGCTGCTGCTCATAGCCCAATGGGCCGACTTCGGCCATCTGGTCGGTGTGCCGCAGCGCCAGCAGGACGGGGCGAAGCGCATGATGGAGTTGACGGCGGAGACCTTGCACCGGGCCCACGAGGCCGGAGTCGTGTTCGTCACGGGCACCGACACAGGCTTTGCTGTGACGCCCTACGGGGAGTGGCACGCCCGGGAGCTGCAGCTCTTGATGGACTACGCCGGTCTGAGCGAGCTCGAGGCGATTCGGGCCGCCACTGTCAACGCCGCGGTGACCGTCGGACTCGAGAATCAGCTCGGCCAGCTGCGGCCGGGAATGCTGGCCGACATCGTGGTGGTCGCCGGCGACCCGCTGGCCGACATCGGCGTGCTCCTCCGCAAGGAGGCGATCGTCGCTGTGGTCAAGCACGGCCGGATTGCGCCCTTCGTCGATGAGCTCGACGAGTTGCGTTGGCCGAACGAGCGGTTCCAGCTGCAGTCAGAGGGCGACCTCACAAGGGAGCTGGTCGCCGCCGCATCGCAAGGCGGACAAGTCGAAGTCGACGCCGTTCCCAACGGACGCGACCGGCCCCTCAGCGGGCGCACCCGGACCGAGCTGTTTTAAGAGGGCTATTCCCCGAGCAAAAGAGAGCACTATGGACTACGAGGGACCACCAGACACCGCCACCGAGACGCTCATCGCCGAGATCGAGGCGATGGTCGAAGGACACCACATCAAGGACCATCCGTTGGTCGGAGCCATCCACCGAGGCGAGGCGACGCTGGGTGCGTTGCAGGGCTTCGTCCGGCAATTCTACTTCGTCGGACCTGAGCCCAACCCCCGTCCCCAGTGCGCGATGTTTGCGTTCGCCCCCCGGGACCCGCTCATCGACGATCTGATCTTCGAGGACTTGATCATGGAGGAAGGGGCGGGCGTCCAGTCCGGGACTACTGACCACCGGATCCCTTTCTTCCGGCATTGTGAAGCACTCGGGATGTCGGAGCACGGCGTGAAGATGGGCGAGCCTATCCCGGAGTGCCGGGCTTTCAACAACTGGCGGTACTTCCTCCCGCTGCAGGGCGACTGGCTGGGCGGGATCTCGGGCGTGTCGTTCATCGAGGGCGCGTCGGCACGACGAAACGACTTGATCGTCGACGGGCTCGTCGCCCATTACGGCTTCATCCGCGGCTCGGAGGGGCTGCAGTACTGGGAGCTGCACTCGTCGATTATCGAGGAGGGGCACGGTGACACCGCACCTGCACTACTCCGAAAATTTGCCAGAGACGACCGAACGAGGGACCGCGTCCGCCGGGCGGTTCGGACCAGCATCGACTTGCAGTGGCTGGCCTTCGACGGGATGTACCGTGCATTTGTCGATCTGGACCCGAGGTACGAGCCGTGGCGCGTAAGCACAGAGGTGAGCGTAGAGGGGAATAGCGGATGAGGCTGTGCACCCTGCGACTCGACGACGGGACCACCCGTGCCGCCCGGGTGGAGGGGGACCGGTGCATCGAATTGGCATTCGGCGACGTCGGCGAACTGCTGGGGAGTGTCGAGGGCATTGGCGCGGCAAGCATCGGGGCCAATGAGATTGGCGAGCGCGATCTCGCCGGGGCGTCGCTGGCCGCCCCGGCACCCCGACCTGGCAAGGTGGTCTGCCTCGGCCTCAACTACCGGCATCACATCCTCGAGATGTCGAGGGAGCTACCGGATTACCCGACGCTGTTCGCAAAGTTCACTGAGGCGCTAATCGGGCCCGGTGACGACATAGTCCTTCCGGACGGGTCGAACACCGATTGGGAGGTCGAATTGGTGCTCATCGTCGGGCGCCGGGTCCGCCGGGCCACCCCCGAACAGGCAATGGCGGCTCTCGGTGGATACACGGTTGGCAACGACATTTCGGTCCGTGACTGGCAATGGCGGACCACACAGTGGCTGCAGGGCAAGACGTTTGAATCCACCACACCCACCGGCCCCATGCTGGTCACGCCTGACGAGGTAGATCTGGGCGAGACCGTGGTCCGCTGTTCGGTGAACGGAGAGCTCATGCAGGAGGCCGCGGTCGCCGACATGGTGTTCGGTGTCGCCGACACGCTCGCCTACATCAGCCGGTTCATCACGCTCCAGCCCGGCGACCTGGTGTTCACCGGGACGCCCGGTGGTGTGGGCTCGGCCCGGGACCCGCAGGTATTTCTGCAGCCGGGCGACGAGGTGGTCACCGCCATAAGCGGATTGGGGGAGCTGCGGAACCGATGCGTGACTGAGCCCCACCTCGGCTCGGAGGACCACCAGAGCGCGATTGCCGGAGCGATCCCGTGATCAGCTACCCGGTCACGGTGGGTGGCATCGCTACTCGTATCGTCGAGCACGGCCACGGCGATACGACGGCACTCTTCGTCCACGGGGTCGGCGCCCGGGCCGACCGATGGGACGCCACCCTCCGCCGACTCCCAGACGGCGTGCGCGGGATTGCCATGGATCTGCCGGGTCACGGATTCGCCGCGAAAGGCCCGGGACTCGAGTACTCGGTCCCAGTGTTCTCGCGGCTGGTTGCCGACCTGATAGCCGAGCTGGAGATCGATCACGTCGTCGGTGTCGGCACGTCACTGGGAGCCCACGTGATCGCCACGGCTGCCGTCGAGCATCCTGAGCTGTTCCCGACGGTCGTGTTGGTCGGTGCCACGGGCCTCGTACCTCTAGGCGAGGAGGTACGGAACCGGATCGCCGATCGGCTGACCGACACCACCACCGAGGGCATCACCGAGAAGCTCCGGTGGCTGGTTCTCGAAGGTGACTTGGTCACGGACGACTGGATCGAGGAAGAGTGCCGGATCAACAACTCGGCCGGGGCCGTCGAGTCCTTCGCGCTGCTCGCCGACTACTTTGCCCGAAGGATTGATGGCGATGTGGTCGGGGCCCGCCTGCGCCGTGTAATGGAGGAGCACGGCACCGTCGTCAGCCTCCTCTGGGGTGAGGACGACCGTTCGGTGCCGGTGGAGGTCGGCGAGGCTTCGGCGAAGGAGCTAGGTGACATTCCGCTGGTCCGGATCACCCACGCTGCCCACGCCCCCTACCTTGAGCAGCCGGACACTTTCGCTGCGCTACTGGTTGAGGCCCTGCGGTGACCGATGGACCGACCACCACCGAACCTGGCCGGCCTGTGGCAGCGCGGTCCTCCTCCACAGGATTCCGGCAAGTGGTCCACCCCTTCCACGGGCACGGGTTCCCCGCCCTCGCCGGAACGGGGTTGACGGGGCTGGCTCATGCCGAGGGTGTGGTTCTGGAGTTCGGGACCCACCGGATCATCCATTGCTCGGGCAAAACGGCGACCGATGACGCGGCTGACACGGTGGAGGGGCGGCACACCATCATCGGCGAGGGGGAAATCGGCGCCCAGACCACCCAGGTGCTGCGCAATATTGACCGATTCCTCAGTACCTGTGGTGCGGGGCTCGCTGATGTCTACCGTGTACGAGTCTTTGTGGTGGCCCCGATGACGGACGCCGACTTCGCCGCAATCCATGTAGCTCGGAGCGCTCTGATGCCACGTGAGACCCAGCCGGCTAGCACCCTCGTCGTGGTGGCCGGCCTCGCCCGGGCGGGGGCCTGCATCGAGATCGATGCCGAAGCCATCATTTTCACCGACGTAGCGAAGACGGATGCTGTGGAGAGGAACTCGCATGCGACGTGAGGAGATCTCGCCGGAGGGACTGGGCGAGCCGATCAGCCACTACGTGGACGCAGTGCGCTTCGGCGACCTGCTCTTCATCTCCGGATGTGGACCCTTCGACTCCGAGATGCGTCTGGTCGGTGGGGACGACCCTGCCGCACAGTGCCGCCAGGTGCTCGAGAACATGGGTCGCATCTTGAAGCATGTAGATCTCACGTTCGCCGACGTGCTGAGGGTGACCGTTTACCTCACCGAGGTCGACGACCGCACTGCCATCAACCCCGTGCGCAAGGAATTCTTCGGGAGCGCCCGCCCAGCCAGCACACTGTTCGAGGTATCCAGGCTGGCGATCCCTGGCATGAAGGTAGAGATCGAAGCCGTGGCCGGCTTTGGGGACGGCCCGGGGTAGGGCACGGATCCGCCGTGGCTGATCGTGTGAGATCCGGAGTGAATCTCGACGCCGTGGTTGCGGGCTTTCAGGCGGCCGTGCGGTCGGATACGGCTCGCTATCCCAATGGTGCCGCGCTCGGGCCGCACAACCTGGTGTTAGGCATCACGGACTCCTCGGCCAGCAACGACGCGCTTGCCCTTTGCTCGCATCTCTGCACGAAGCGACCCGTGACTGTCCATGCCGTTCACGTGTGTCGTCCGCTCGTGTCTAGCAGCGCCGACCCCTACACCTGCGGGGTCTACCTAGAGAGCCGGAAGTCCGACATCGACGCCGTGCGGGCCCGACTTTTCGAGAACGCCGACGATCGCATTCCTGAGCTGACCTTCCGGTGGTGCGCCGGATGGGTGCCGCTGCAACTCGCCAAGGTGGCGAGGACGGTGGACGCGCTGGTTGTCGTGGTCGGGTCGGGCACCCATGGGCAATGGCGGTGGGATGTCACCCGGGCGCTCCTCGGGCCATTGAACGCCGGGGTGCTGGTGGCACCGACGGGCTGCCCGTGGGCCAACCGTGCGTAGCCTTACCACCCTCCGCTCGGTCGTCCGGTTTCGCAAACTCGAGCTGAACCCGGCACGGCGGCGGCTCGACCGCTCGGCCAACGTAGGTGATCTTCGTCGGGTGGCCCGGCGCCGGCTGCCCCGGGGAGTATTCGACTACGTGGACGGTGGGGCAGAGAGCGAGGTGTCGCTGCGCCGGAATGTTGCCGCCTTCGAGAGGATCGAGTTCCGGCCCCGCATCTTGCGGGCGGTCGACCAGGTTGATCCGTCGACGACCCTGCTCGGCCGGCCGCTGCCCATACCGCTGGTGTTGGCCCCGACCGGGTTCACCCGCATTGTCACGCCGGGGGGCGAACTCGACGTCGCCCGTGCCGCCGCCCGGGCGGGGATCCCCTACGCCCTATCCACCCTCGGGACGAGATCGATCGCCGAGGTGGCGGCCGTCAGCGACGGACCGAAGTGGTTCCAGGTCTACGTGTGGAAGGACCGGGGGCTGATCCGCGACATGCTGGCCCGGGCCACCGAGTTTGGCTACGAGGCCATCGTGGTCACTGTGGACACGGCGGTCCTCGGCCGCCGAGAGCGGGACGTCCGGCGGGGCTTCAGCTTGCCACCTAAGATCGGGCCGGGGACGATCGTCGACGGCCTCCTACACCCGGCCTGGACGTGGGACTTCGTCCGGTCTGAGCCGATCGCATTTGCCAACGTGGTCGGGACATCGGCCCCCGACGGCACAGCGGCGGCCAACCTTGCCGACTACGTCAACGCACAGTTCGACGCGGCTCTGTCGTGGGATGACCTCGACTGGTTCCGCTCGCACTGGAAGGGCCCGATCGTGCTCAAGGGTGTCCAGACGGTGGCCGACGCCCGGATCGCCGCCGACGTTGGGATCGAGGCGGTCGCCCTCTCCAACCACGGTGGCCGCCAACTCGACGGTGCACCGGCAATCGTCGACTTGGTGCCGCGTGTGGTGGATATTGTGGGCGGGGCGACCGAGATCATCTGCGACGGCGGCGTACGCAGCGGTGGCGACATCTTGAAGGCAGTAGCCCTCGGCGCCAGCGCTTGCATGGCCGGCCGTGCCTACCTATACGGACTGGCCACGGCTGGCGAAGCCGGCGTTGACCGGGTGCTCGCCCTCTTCGACGCCGGGGTCCGCAGGAACATGGCGCTGCTTGGCTGCCGGGACATAAGTGAGGTGACCCGCGATCTGGTGTGTCAGATCTCCCGCCCCGACTGACCCGCCGACCGATTCTACTCGCGCGGGTCCCGTCAGAACATTGAGAGAACTCGCGCAGCAAGCCCGAAGCGCTTGCTCGGGACGCATTGCTCCACTCTTGCGGTCGATCATTGCGAGGACGTGACGAAGCAGATGGATGCCGACGGCGTGTCGGCCATCGAGGAGGGGCCGCGAGCAGGCGGTCTCTAAGCTGGGTATACGCAGGTCGGCAACGCGTTGGCCCTCGGGCGTGAGAACGCTGGAAGTGGGAGTACGACCGGCGGGTGATGAGCCCGTTGAGACGTAGTCGGCGCTCATAGTGATCATCTGCTTCATGCTCGTCAGTGCCGAGCTGTCCGGCGACGATCGCGCGAAGGCTTTGGATGGTGATGCCGGGGGCGACAGGACCATCACACAGTGCGCGTCTGTGTGAGCCTTTGCGTGCGAATCGACGGGAGCGACCGGTTCGGTGGCTCCCGTACGAAGGCCTGGGGAAGCCCTCAAAGAGAGCATGATGGGGCCCCGACCTGCGAATTCGGTCGTAAGCCCTCAACACATGGGTGGTCACATCGAAGGATGAGATGCTGATGGGTGGCCGCCGGTTGCGGGGCGCCAGCGCGTCACGAGTCTGGCGCGGACCGGGAATATCCGGGATGTCCATTTGAACGCTACGCGGATGACGCAGTGATCCACTGCAACACCGAGGTCTCGGCCCGAAGCCTTTGGGCCGCATTCGCTGGACGGCTCGAGCCCTTGGGAGTCGAGCCGCACCCCGACAAGACGAAGATCGCCTTCTGCAAAGACGGCCGCCACCGGAGGAGCTTCGAGCACACCAGCTTCGACTTCCTCGGTTATACCTTCCGGGCTCGTCTCGCCAAAGATCGACGAGGGTTGTTCGTGAACTTCTCGTTGGCCATGAGCGACAAGGCGAAGAAGGCGATCGGCAAGAAGATCAGAGGCTGGCACCTCAACCGTCGCAGTGGAACGAATCTGTCCGGTCTCGCCCATCGGATCGACGCCTAGGTCCGACTACGTAGCCTTCTACCGCTCCGAGTTGTACTTCCTCGCATTGCCCATCGACCAACACCCGTTGCACCCAACGCAACGGTATCCAGCGGAGTCCTCCAGATCGTGACGCCAGATCCTTGGAACCCGGTAGCCGTTTTCAGATGAATGCTTGAACCGGTCCGCTGCAACTATCCTAAAGCGTCATCCCAGGCGTCGACGAAGGCACGCACCGTCTCCATGCGGCGTTGACCGAGAGGAAACAGCTGCAACGAGTCGGCACCGGCGGCGAGCACCGTCCTTATCTGACGGGCCGCCGATTCCCGTCCACCGGCCAGCGCCACCCGTTCGACGAAGCTGTCCGGTAAGAGGCGCGCCACTGCGTCACCTTCTTGGAACTCGTCGGCCGCGTAGCTGGCTCGCACCGCTTCCACCACCGCCGGGTCCAACCCAGCGAGGTCGCAGACCATAGGTGCGGTTTGTGGGAACCAGGTGGCGATGGTGCTGGCCGCAGCCAGGGCGTCCTTAGGGTGTTCATCGTCGATTGCCCCGTAGGCGCAGACGGCGATATGCGGACGCTCGGATCCGTTGCGCCCAGCGGCATCGGCCCCACCCCGGATGCATGACACCGCCCACTCGACCGCTTCATCAAAGAGCCCAGTGAGGACGAGGACGCCGTCAGCCATCGCCCCAGCCAGGGCGAGCGTCCTTGGGCCGCTAGCCGCCAGGTACACCGGGAGGTTGGGGCGAGCCGGGACGCGTAAGTGAGCCTCGTGGAAGGAGAACCCGGGGCCAGCGTCGTCGACTGTCTCACCCCGCCAAAGGCGGCGGATATCCGTCACGGCCCGCTCCAGATGACCCAACCGGCTTGGCTCAAGGCCCAGCGCCAGCAGCGGCCGATCACCGGCGCCGATGCCTAGTACGAAGCGTCCGCCGGAGACCTCGTCCACCGTGGCGGCGGCGACAGCGGTGACGGCTGGGTGCCGAGACAGGGGATTGGTGACCGCAGTACCAAGCTGCAACCGGTCCGTCGAGAGCGCTGCGATGGTCAGGTAGGCGTAGGCGCTGCGGGCATGAAGCGACGAGTCGGTGCACCAGAGGTTGGTGTACCCCAAGGTCTCGATCTCCTGCACCATCTCGGTGAAGCGGGCCGGCTCATCGACCGGTTGAAGAATGACGCCGCGGGTCGGTCGCGGTTCCTGATCAATCATTCCCAGACTCCCTCTCGCATAGACCAATGGTGGCTACCAGGCACTCAAGCCCAGTGGCGATCGGACCGAGGTCGATCCACTCGTCGACAGTGTGCTCCCCCGCGCCGGTGGTGATCCCGAGGGCGAGACCTGGGATCCCACGGGCATGGGCAGCGTTGGCATCGGTGCTGCTCGCCACCTGGCGGGGCGCCACCCCGTTTCGCTCGAGCGCGGTGACGGCCGCCAAGACCAGCGGGTGCTCGGGGACAATGCGGCCGGCCGGGCGACGACCGATCACTTCGACGGCGACAGTGACGCCGTCTGGCATGGGTGCCCGGAGTACGTCGTCGCATTCGCCCACGAGGGTGTCAAGGCGTCCAGACTCGTCCGCCCGCAACTCTACCGAGAAGGTAGCTGCGCGACTCCTGGCGTTGATTGCCTCCCCTCCGGCGACCGTCCCGACATTGACGGTCCGGCGCCCGGCCACCACCGGCACGGCGTCCAGTGCGGCGATCAGGTGGGCGGCCTGATGGACAGCGCTCGGAGCCTTGGGCGCCTCCCATGAGTGCCCCCCCGGCCCGACAACATGGACCCGCGAACGCACAGACCCGATTCCGATGGTGCCGATCCGCCCAAGGTAATTCCCCTCAAGAGCCACGACGGCGCCCACTTTTTCCAATCCGTGGTCAAGTGCCCAATTGATGCCGATCAGGTTGCCAAGTCCCTCCTCGCCCACCGTCGCCAGGAGGCGCACCCTGTCGGCGAGACCCTGCTCCTTCAGCAGGGAGCCGATCGCAGAGAGCGCAGCCACGGCCACCGTGTTGTCCCCTACGCCTGGGCCGTGGAGGCGGTCACCCTCTAAGCGCACCCGATGGTCGACGTCGGCGGCGAAGACCGTATCCATATGGGCGCACAGGACGACCACAGAATGAGGGACCTCTGGGTCACCCGACCCGAATCGACTATGTCGGGGTCCGGGTTCGCCGGGATGAGCCCATACGTTGCCCACTTCGTCGATCCGGACCTCTGCGAGCCTGTCTGCCATCCACCATTCGGCAATCCGGGTTGCGCGCTCGGACTCGGCCCCAGTTGGGCCTGGGATCTCGGCCAGCTCAATCGTCCGGTCGACTACCTGGGCGACGTAGTCGGCGACGAGTGCGGCCGTCACGCGGACACCGCCACACCGCTCGTCAGCAGGTCATCTATCTCAGCCTCAGAGTAGCCCAGCTCGGTCAGCACAGCGACAGTGTCGGCCCCCAGAACTGGGGCCGGACCGGTAGCTGGCACCGGTTGGTGATCGAAGCGGACCGGCGGACCGAGGGATCGGTAGGTGCCGGCGGTGGCGTGGTTGAGAGTCTGGATGGCTCCGAGCGCCGATACCTGCGGGTCGCGCAACACCTCTGCGAGATCTTTCACCTCAGCGGCCGGCACACCCGCTGCTTCGAAGCGTGCCCGCCATGTGTCGCTGGTCCCGCCAGCCAAGGCACGCTCGATCCGGGTAGTCAGCTCGTGCCGGTGAGCGACCCGGGCCGCGTTGTCGGCGAACCGAGGGTCCGCCGCCAAGCCTTCGGTGGCGAGCACCTTGCAGAACCTCTGCCAGAGGTCCTCGGAGCCAGTGCCGGCCAAGACCAACCAGCCGTCAGCAGTACGGAAGTTACCGTACGGCGCGAACACAGGCGAGTGATTCCCTAGCAGACCCGGTGTTGGGCCACCGCCGAGTACCTCGGCCGCCACCGAGGTTAGGCTGCCCAGGGCGAACTCGAAGAGCGATGTGCTCACGAGTTGACCCTCGCTTGTTGCCAGGCGGACCAGGTGCGCGGCGAGGAGGCCCATCACGCACGTGATACCGGTACCGACGTCGAGCACCGGGGCACCGATCTTGACCGGTCCGCACGCCGGTGTGCCCGTCAGGCCCATGAGCCCGCTGTCGGCCTGGAGTATGAGGTCGAAGCCGCCACGCTCGGCGTCGGGGCCGATTTCCCCGTAACCCGAGATCGACCCATAGATCAGCTCTGGGTGACGCTCGTGGACAGACTCGTAGTCTAGGCCAAGAGCGGCCAGCCGGCCCGGGCGCGTGTTCTCCACGAGAAAGTCCGAGCGCCCAAGCAGCCGCTCCAGCACGGCACGTCCGACCGGCTGACGGAAGTCGAGGGCCAGGCTGCGCTTGCCCGAGTTGAGCGACAGGAAGAGCAGGGTCTGATCGGCCAGGCGTCGGGTCCCCTGCTGCCGATACGGGTCACCGTCTGGCGTCTCGATCTTGACCACGTCGGCGCCCAGTCCCGCCATTAGTGCTGTGGCGTAGGAACCCGACACGAATCGGGTGAGGTCGAGCACCCGCGACCCCGAAAGCGGCAGGTGTCCCGTCACCAGGGATCGGGCTCCCGGAACTCACCGAATTCCTGGCGGAATACGTCCGCCATCTCGCCCACGGTGGCGCCTGCTCGTGCCGCTTCGAGCAGCGGGGGCATGACGTTGGCGCCGGCCGCCGTTTCGTCCCGTAGCCGTTGCATAGCTGAGGCGTGGCGCGACCCGTCCCGGTAGGCCACACGTTGCTGCGTCGCCGCCACCTGACGTTCCCCCGCAGAGGCGTCACTCGAGAACAGCGGTGGGGGACCAGGCTCGGTGTCGTCGACGTAAACGTTCACCCCGACCTTGGGTCGAGCGCCGCTCGCAACCTCGCGTTCGTAGCGATAAGCCTGCTCGGCGATCCAGCGCTGGGGCAGGCCGTGTTCGATAGCGGCGGCGGCGCCACCGCAATCATCGATCTCGGCCAGCACCGCCCGTGCCGCCGACTCCATGGTGTCGGTAAGGTGCTCCACGTAGTACGAGCCGGCGAGCGGGTCGGCGGTGCGAGCGACCCCCGCTTCGAGGGCCAGGATCTGCTGCGTGCGCAGCGACAGTGTCACGGCCTCCTCGCTCGGTATCTCGAAGGCCTCGTCGTAGCCCATCACGTGTACTGATTGCGCTCCGCCGAGGACCGCACCTAGGCACTGGATGGTCGAGCGCACCACATTGTTGAGCGGCTGTTGGGCGGTCAGAGTGGCACCGGAACTGCCGGAGAAGAACCGCAACCTCCCGGACTCGGGGCGCTGGGCGCCGTAGCGCTTAGTAGCGATCCTGTACCAGAGGCGCCGCGCTGCCCGCAGCTTGGCGACCTCTTCGAACAGGTCGAGCGTGGTGGCGAAGTGGAACGAGAGCCGTGGGGCGAACTCGTCAAAGGCCAGCCCCCGGCCGACCAGGAGATCGCAGTAGGCAACGGCGTCGGCCATGGTCAGGCCGAGCTCGGTGACGGCGTCGCAGCCTGCCTCCCGGGCATGGTAACCGGTGATAGAGATCGGATTGAACCGGGGGAGCGTGGACGTGGCGAACGCCACCACATCTGCGACGAGACGGAGCGACGGCCCCGGCGGGTAAATATAGGTCTTACGGGCCAGGAATTCCTTCAATATGTCGTTCTGCAGAGTCCCGCTCAGCGCTTCGTAAGCGACGCCCTGGCGCTCGGCAGCCACAAGGAAGGTGGCAAGGATAATCGGAGCGGTTGCGTTGATCGTGAAATTCACGGACACACCGTCGAGAGGAAGCCCCGAGAACAGCTCGACCATGTCCTCGGCCGTGTCGACAGCCACGCCTACTCGGCCGACCTCGTGCCGGGCCAGCGGGTGGCCCGAGTCGTAGCCCAATTGTGTCGGGAGGTCGAATGCCACCGAGAGAGCGGTCTGCCCGCGGGAAAGTAGGAAGTGGAAGCGCCGGTTGGTCTCCTCGGCAGAGCCGAAGCCGGCGAACTGTCGCATCGTCCACGGTTGCCCGCGGTACATGGAGGGGTACGGACCTCGGGTAAAGGGGGGCTGGCCGGGGAGGCCCAGCCGTTCGGCCAAGGCTTCAGGCCCACCCGAGATGTCATCGGCCGTGTATACGGGCTTGACCTCGATGCCCGAGTCTGTACAGACCTTGGCATCCGGGCGTATCGGTGCTGACTGCATTGGGGCCTCGGGTCCAGGGTTCACTTGGATCTGGCCGTCTCAAGGATGCCGTCCACGACGTGGGCCATGCTGCTGCCCACCGGGAAGACCGCGGCCACGCCGAGTGACCGGAGCACCGCTGCGTCGTCAGGCGGCACCGTGCCGCCGATGACGACAGGCACTTCGGCCAGTCTGTAGTCTTCCCGGGCAGCCAGGATCTCGCCGGTCAGCGCCAGATGCGCGCCGGAGAGGACCGAGAGGCCGATGACGTCGACATCCTCCTCGGCCGCCGCCGCCAGGATTTCGCCGGGCGTGCGGCGCAGTCCCAGGTAGACGACCTCGACGCCGGCGTCGCGCAGCGCCATCGCCACGACCTTGATGCCGCGATCGTGCCCATCGAGCCCCGGCTTCGCAAGCAGCACCCGCGGCCGCATCTGCCGAGCGACCCGGTCCAGTCCGGCACCGTTGATCACCTGGTGGTGTCTCCGGCGAGCGCCAGCGCCGAGAAGGCAGCGTACGCCCGGGTAGCCTCGTGGATCTCGGTGATGCTCAGGTGCTCGTCGGGGCAGTAAACTGGTGGCCCACCGGGGCCGAAGATGACGGTGGGCACTTGGGCGCCGAAGCTTGCAGTGTCACCAAGCCAGTTCTCGGCGATCGGCTCCGGCGACGGGCCCCCCCGCACCGCTTTCAGTGCCTCGCGCATTGTGGCGATGACTTCGCTTTCCGCCGGGGCCAAGTAACCTGGCTTGGCATCGACCAATTCCACCGACGCCAGAAAGCGCGGGTCGGCGCGTCGGGCCGACTCAAGGCAGCGGTCGACCTCGGCCCGCACGTCGTCGACGGTGACGCCCGGCTGTGGGCGGCAGTCCACCCGGATGACGCACTCATCGGGGATCATCGACGGGCCTCCTGGCGGCAGGCCGCCGTAGACGCGCCCAGGGACGATGTAGGTCTCGGCACCGAAAAGCTGGAGCACCGACTCGTCCACTCGCGGTTCGAAGTGCGACCGATCGAGACTCAGAATCGCCTGGGCGGCCAGAACGTTGGCGTTGACCGCCATCTCCTTGTGGCAGGTGTGAGCGGAGCGACCCCGTGCCGTGACGTCGAAGTAGTACCGTCCGCGGTGTCCCCGGCACACTCGGTTGTCGGTGGGCTCGCCGAGCACGCACAGGTCGGCCGAGTATTCCTCGAAGTAGGCGATCGACCCACGCTGATCCCCCATGTGGTCGGCCACCGCCGCCACGGCCAAGGTGCCGCCCCCGACGGCACCGCTGCGGGCGACCGCCTCAACTGCCACTATCTGGCAAGCGAGCGCCGCCTTCATGTCCATCACCCCGTGGCCGTAGACCATGCCGTCGAGCACTTCGCCTGAGAATGGTGTCGACCGCTGCCAGCCCTGGGAGACCGGCTTGGTATCCATGTGCCCGGTGAGCACCACCCGGCGCCCAGGGCCGAGGTCAACGTGGCCGACAGCGTTTGGTCGATCCGGTAATACCGGCTGTAGGGTCACCCCCTCGAAGCCCGAACTGGACATGATGTCGGCCAGACAGCCGGCCAGTTCCCCCTCCTCCCCCAGGACGCTCGGTATGCGGCAGAGCTCCTGGACCAACGCCACCGCCCGCTCGAGGTCGAGCTGGTCCGTCACTGCCTCCACCAGCGCAGCGCGCTCTGCGGGTCGACGCCGCCCATCCTGCTCACCTGCGCCCCGTTCCTGCGCCATCGACGTCCACCTCCGGCTTGAGGGATGCACCTCGGCCTAAGCCCCTGAATCATATCTCATGTATCAGATACGATCTATTCATGAGGACACGACCCTTTTCAACAGCGTGGTTCCCCAGGTGACGTCCCTGTCGGACGGGCCAGTCCCCCCCGAGCCGCAGCGGGTGGACCTCGTCTTGTCCGGGGGGTGGGTGCTCACCCTGGACGAGGGGCGTCGAATCTTCCGGCATGGTGCGGTGGCCATAACTGGTGCCCGGATCGACGCGGTCGGCGAGGCGTCCGAGATCACCGCCCGGTTCTCGGGAGCGACTGTTCTCGACACCACCAACAAAGTCGTCCTCCCAGGGCTCGTCAACGGTCACCGCCACCTACTGGCGACGCCCAAGGGCGCCCAGCCCGACGGGAATGTGACCCTGGTTAACCTGCGCGATTTCGTCTACCCGGCCTTCGCCTCGCTCAGCGAGGATGACATGTACACGTATACGCTCCATGCCACCGCTGAGATGGTCCGCTTCGGAACGACGACCTTTGAGGAGCCAGGCTGCGTGCATCTCCCAGCCGTGATGGAGGCCCTAGACCGGTCGGGCATGCGCTGCCGTCTGGGGCCGTGGACATGGGACCAGGGAGGCGTGGCCGGCGGCAACTGCCCGGACTGGCTCCGACTGAGCACGGCCGAAGCGGTCGCGCGGCTGGAAGCGGGGATCGCCACCGTCCGCAGGTTCGGGCACCCGCGTATCCTCGACGCCGTAACAATTGAGGGGGTCGGTACCTGCTCGGACGAACTCACCGTGGCCGCCGCACACCTCGCGGAAGAGACCGACTCGCTCTTCGTACTCCACAAGGCGACGAGCGAGCAGGAGGTGCACCTCGAGCAGGAGGCTTTCGGACACCGACCGGTCGAGCACATGGCACGGATCGGCGCGCTGAACGCTCACGTTCTTATGAATCATGTCACAGCAATGGAGGACTTTGAGGTTTCCCTCATCGCCGAGTACGGTGCTCGGGTGTGCCAGAACCCGAGCACTGCCCTCAAGCTCTCGAAGGGTACGACCCAAACCGGACGCTGGCCCGAATTGCTAGCTGCCGGTGTTCCGATGGCCCTCGGCACGGACGGCGAAAACGCCTCCAACCACCACGACCTTAGTCGGGCGATGTACCTCGCCGCCCTACTGCCGAGAGACGCCCGCCGCGACCCTTGGGCCGTGACTGCAGAGCAGGCGATCGAGATGGCAACAATCGGGGGAGCAACCGCTCTGCGGATGGCCGATCACATTGGGAGCCTCGAAACGGGCAAGCAGGCCGACGTCACCATCTTCGCCGCCGACGACTTCGACTGGCGTCCGCTGCACAACCCAGTGTCGAACCTCGTCTACGGCGCCACCGGCTACTCGGTAGACACGGTCATCGTCGGCGGCACCACCGTCTTGGCCGGCGGCCGCAGCACCATGGTGGACGTCGGTGAGGTCCGAGAACTTGTTGAGGCCATCGACCGTAGGGTCCTCGGGGAGCTCGGATTGACTCCAGTGCCAACCTGGCCTGTCGTGGGTTGAAAGGGACCCAGATTCGATGACGCAATCGGGACACCACGCCCTGGCGGCACGCGGACGGGGACGGCTTACCCCGCTCACAGGAAACCGTGGCCGCTTGACTCTCACCGCCAAGGCCTACGGCGAGCTGAAGGCGGCCATCCTCGACCTGCGGTTGCCGCCAGGGTCGGCGCTCCGCGAGGCGGCGTTGGCCGAGGACCTCGGCACCAGCCCGACTCCGGTGCGCGAGGCGTTGGCCTGGCTTGAGCGCGACGGCTTGGTGGAGACGCAGGTCTTCAAGGGCGCCTTGGTCACGGGATACTCGAGACAGGACCTGGAGGAGATCTATGAGCTTCGCGAGATCCTGGAGGTGGCGGCGGCCCGGCAGGCCGCGGCGAACCCTGAGGAGGTGATGGTCGAGACTCTGCTCCAGCTTTCTGCCCAGTGCCGAGAGGTGGCCACGGCGAGCCGGCCCAAGCAGCTGGCCCGGCTGATCGACCAGTTCGACTCGGTGCTCTTCGATAGCCTGCGCAACTCGCGCATGCGGGCCGTGGTGGCGAACCTCCGCGACCACCTGATCCGCATCGGCCACTTGACCGAGGACATCCCCGGCCGACTCGAGGCGTCTGTTGAGGAACACGACCGGATCGTGCGGGCAATCGTCGACCACGATGCCGACGCCGCCGCCGAAAGTATGCGTCAGCACATTGCGAGCGTACGGGACGAACAGCTTCGTTCGATCCAGCCGACGGAGCCGGGCCGACCGGCGCAAGTGGTCCCTCTCGGAAGGTCCTGCCCCGCCGAGTGGTCGGACCCGACCTAGCCCATCATTACGCGTGAGGTGCAGCGGAGTCTCGGATGGCAGACCCACCAGCGGCGGATCTCGAGGGTCATGTGGATGGAGGCGTTGTCGACAACGAGGTGGACGTCGATGTCGTCGGGAGCCGAGCGGTAGATCAGGTTCAAGAACTTGCGGAACTCGATGGCTTGGTGCCGCTCCCTCATATCCGCAATGACCTTGCCCGATGCGATGTTGTCCAACGCGGCGTAGAGGTTGGTGGTGCTGTTGGGGGGCGTTCAGGGCACTGGCGTCGCCAATCCGCGCTCGAGCCGTAGGGGTAGAGGACCTGACCATCGCCCCAATTATGCGACTGGCCCAAGCTTTATCGGTGATCCTCGCAGCTGGTTTCGTGCAGTTCCACGGTGCTAGGTTCTGGTTCGACTTATCATTCCACCTGACCCAGGAGAGATATGGCAAAGGTCGTTTGCGTACTGTATGAAGACCCAGTCGACGGGTTCGCCACGGATTATCCGCGCGATGGCATCCCTCGGATCGAGAGCTATCCCGGCGGCCAATCCGCTCCCTCGCCCCATGCCATCGATTTCGCTCCCGGGCAGCTGCTCGGGAGCGTGTCCGGCGAGTTGGGCCTGCGGTCCTACCTCGAGGGGCTGGGCCATACCTTTGTTGTAACCTCGGACAAGGACGGACCTGGCTCCGTCTTCGAGCGTGAGTTGACCGACGCGGAGGTGGTCATCTCCCAGCCCTTCTGGCCGGCATACCTTACTGCCGAGCGGATTGCAGCCGCTCCGGAGCTCAAGCTGGCAGTTACCGCCGGCATTGGGTCGGACCACGTTGACCTGGAGGCAGCCATCGATCGAGGCATGACGGTTGCCGAGGTGACCTACTCCAACAGCATCAGCGTGGCCGAGCATGCGGTGATGATGATCCTGTCCCTGGTGCGCAACTACATCCCGTCTTATCAGTGGGTGGTCAGGGGAGGGTGGAATATCGCTGACTGTGTCGAGCGCTCCTACGACCTGGAGGGCATGACGGTGGGCACTGTGGCGGCCGGTCGGATCGGTCTGGCCGTGCTGCGCCGGTTGCAGCCGTTTGATGTAAACCTGCATTACACCGACCAGCACCGCCTCGACGAGAGCGTCGAGCGCGAGCTCGGTCTGGTATTTCACACGACGGCGGAGTCCATGGTGGAGGTGTGCGACGTGGTCACAATCCACGCACCGCTGCATCCGGAGACCGAGGATCTCTTTGACGATCGCCTCCTTTCGAGGATGAAGAGGGGGGCGTATCTGATCAACACCGCTAGGGCAAAGATCTGCAATCGCGACGCGGTCGTGAGGGCGCTGGAAAGCGGTCAGCTTGCCGGCTATGCGGGTGACGTCTGGTTCCCGCAACCGGCACCGCCCGACCACCCTTGGCGGACGATGCCTCATCACGGGATGACGCCGCACGTTTCGGGCTCCTCGCTGTCGGCACAGACCCGGTACGCGGCGGGCACCCGTGAGATCTTGGAGTGTTTCTTTGAGGGCCGCCCGATCCGTGACGACTACCTCATAGTCGATGGCGGTCGGCTAGCCGGCGCCGGCGCACACTCCTACACGAGCGGGAACGCGACCACGGGATCCGACGAGGCGACACGTCTCTAGGGATCGCATGGGTGGTCAGTCGATATTCAACTTGTGAACGTGAATGGCCTAGACAAATTGGCAGCGGAATATTGCCGCTGGCGCCGCACCAAGTCGCAACTTCCCGCCATCACTGGCCGAACTCATCGTCATGCGTGACGCAGCGTTATTGCAGGGCTCACGGAGCAAGTAGCCCCAAGAACCCTCTTTCCGCTCCCGGACCGAGGCAAGAGTGCCCGAGTCGCCATTGATCGTCGTACTGTGTAGCCGGCTGACGAGGTCACTGCCCTGTCTGTCAGGCTGACGTGAGACACCCGCAGTAGCCGTTGCCTCTCCCCCTGGGCCCGGGGGAGTGAACTTCGTCCGCCTCCGTCCGTCAGGTGTCGAAAGACGGTGCAAAACGTCGGCAGCCGTCGAGGTGCAAATGTCCTGGTAGACGAGCATTTATGCAGTTCAGAGACTCACTACTTTCACCTTGCCAAGGTGAGGGTCGCCCTGTTTGCGCCCTGCGTCGAGCAGTCGTCCAAATACAGCCGGCGACGAGTCCGGGCTGTAGACGTGATTACACCAGGCCGGAGCGTTATGCGATCCTGAATCGCGTGGACTGGTGCTGACCTGCAACGGATTGGCGGGTATTCGGTTAGGTGCTGGTCGCTGATCGCAAGATAGGGGTCCAATAAGCGCTGTCGCAGTTGAGTCCACCAGAGTGGTGTACGAGGGGTAGCCCGACCTGAGGGTCCCCCCGACGCGACAACCACCGCATCAATCTTCAAGTTCCGTCGAAAGAACACGAAGGAGAAGATGCGGTGGAAGTCACCAACACGATGGGCGCGGCAGCACTCGTGCGCAAGTACCTGGAGTCCGATGCTGGAAGCGACCTGCTGGCCGAGATGGTCAAGATGACTGCCGAGCTGTTGATGGACGCCGAGGTCGACCTGGCCTGCAATGCCGGCTACGGGGAGCGGACCGAGGAGCGGGTCAACAGCCGCAACGGGCACCGGCCCCGCCGCTGGGACACCCGAGCGGGCACCATCAGCCTGGACATCCCCAAGCTCAGGAAGGGCAGCTACCTGCCGAGTCTGCTGGAGCCCCGCCGTCGGGCCGAACAGGCCCTGGTCTCGGTGGTCTGCCAGGCCTACGTGGAGGGGGTCTCGACCAGAAGGGTGGACGACCTGGTCCGGGCCATGGGCATCGACGGGATGAGTAAATCCCAGGTGTCCGAGCTGGCGAAGAACCTGGACGAGCGGGTGGCCGAGTTCCGCAACCGTCCGCTGGACGCCGGGCCCTACACCTACGTCTGGATGGACGCCCTGTTCCACAAGGTCCGAGAGGGTGGCCGGGTGGTGTCGGTCGCCACGGTGATCGCCACTGGCGTCAACGCGGAGGGCCACCGGGAGGTGCTCGGCGTCGACGTGTTCACCACCGAGGACGGAGCAGGCTGGATGGCCTTCCTGCGGGGCCTGGTGGCCCGGGGACTCAGTGGCGTGGCCCTCGTGATCTCGGACGCCCACGAGGGCCTGAAGCACGCCATCGCCGCCGTGCTGCCCGGAGCCACCTGGCAGCGGTGCCGGACCCACGCCATGAAGAACCTGCTCACCCGGGTGCCCAAGGCCGCCC
>JBBQWW010000038.1:0-31438 GCA_038210245.1 Acidimicrobiales bacterium | reverse complement strand
TGCTGGACGAACTGGCCCGCACACTGAGCTCGCACGCTACCGACGCCCTCGTCGACCTGGAGCAGCTCGAGCAGTCGGCCTGATCCTGGTGTGTGACCCCGGATCGGGGTCGCAGCCGCGGCCCCGATGGGTTACTCGGCGGCTATGGCCGCCAGCACGTCCAGCTTGGCTGCCCGTCGCGCCGGCCAGCTGGCCGCGGCCAGCCCGAGCACCGCGGCCAGGACCAAGAACACCACCAGGCTCCCGAAGGGGATGACCAGGTCGGTGATGCCCTGCTGCTTCAGCGAGGAGGCGAACGCCACCCCGAGGGCCGTGCCCACCACCACCCCGATGATGGCGCCGAAGAGCGAGAGGATCACCGACTCCGAGCGGATCATGGCCCGGACCTGACGCCGCTTCATTCCCACGGCCCGCAGGAGTCCGATCTCGTGGGTGCGTTCGAACACCGAGAGCATGAGGGTGTTGACGATGCCGATGAGGGCGATGAGCACGGCCAGGGCCAACAGGGCGTAGACCAGGCCCAGCAACTGGTTGACCTGGGCCTGTTGGGACTTCTGGAACTCAGCCCTCGTCTGTATCTTCAGATTGGGGTAGGCGGTGAGCCCGTCCTTGACCGCATGGGTGGTGGCCGCGGTGCTTCCGCCGGTGTGGAGCAGTACGGCCACCGGCAGAGGTCGGTTGAAGTGGGCGAGGAAGAACCCGTCGCCCACCACGTAGCTGCCCAGGAGGGCGTTGGGCTTGAAGATCCCGCCAACCCTCATGGTCGAGGTACCCGTCTGGGCGAACTTCACCGGCACCACCGAACCCACCGCCAGGTGTTTGGTGGTGGCCGTGTTGGAGTCGATGAGCAGCCGGCCGGCAGCCAGGGCCGGACCCCCCGACCCCGCGTCCATGCGGAGGATGACCGTGTCGGAGAGGTGGTCGGTGGAGATGGCGGTCAGGTTGGTCAGGGAGCGCCGGACCTCGAACTCACCGTTGTAGACGGTGGAGGTGGCGGAGACCCCGGGAACCTTGGCCGCCGCATCGGCCACCGACGCCGAGAACCCTCCGACCCCGTTGCCGGAGGCGGAGACGATGTAGTCGGCGCTCACTGCGTTGTCCACGCTGCTGGTGGCCGACTTGGACAGCGAGGCCCCGAACACGGCGATGGTGGACACCAGGGCCAGCCCGACCATGAGAGCGGACGAGGTCTGGGCCGTGCGGCGCGGGCTGCGCATGGAGTTCTCGCGGCCGAGTCGCCCCGGGATTCCGAACAGCCGGGCCAGAGGCCGTCCGATCAGGCTGGACATGGGCCGGGCCACCACCGGAGCCAGCATCCCGATGCCCAAGAAGATGGCCACGGCCCCGATCCCCACCAGCTGGATGGCCGGCCGGGTCAGGCCGAGGACCAGCGCGGCCACCCCGATCAGGGCGATCACCGAGCCGATGACGATGCGGCGCCGGGACGACTCGGCCTGCTCGCCCCGGTAGTCGGCCAGGGCGGCCACCGGCGGGATGCGGACGGCCCGCCGGGCGGGCCCGATGGCCGACACCACGGTGACGCCGACGCCGACGAGCAGGGCGGCGATCACCGTGCGGGAGGCGAAGACCAGAGGCCCGGTGGGCAGGGTGATGCCGAACCCCTTCAGCAGAGCCTCGAGGCCCAGCGCGGCCAGCACGCCCAGACCCAGGCCCACCAGGGAGGCCACCACCCCCATGATGAGGGCTTCGACCAGGACCGACCGGAACACCTGGCGCCGACTGGCGCCCACGATGCGGAGCAGGGCCAGCTCACGGGTCCGCTGGCCCACGGTGATGGAGAAGGTGTTGAAGATGGTGAAGCCCCCGACGAAGAGGGAGATGAAGGCGAACACCAACAGGGCGGTGGAGAAGAAGGAGAGGGCCTGGTTGATGGAGCCGGTGGCCTCGTCGGCCACCGTCTGGCCGGTCACCACCTCCACACCTGGAGGCAGCGTGGCGGCGATGGCCCGCTGGACCTGAGCCTTGTCCGCACCGGGTTGGGTCAGGACGTCGATGGCCGAGAGATGGCCGGGCTGGCCGAGGACGTGCTGGGCCGTGGACAGGTCGAAGGCGGCAAGGGTGGCACCGGCCAGGTTGTCGGCCGTCCCGAAGGTGACGATGCCCGAGATGGTGAAGGTCTGGGGCGGACCGATGAGGAGGATGCGGACCCGGTTACCTACGTGGAAGTGGTACTTATTGGCGGTGCCGGCGTCCATGGCCACCTGGTTCGGGGTGGTGGGGCCGTGCCCGCTCGACACCCGCAGGGAGGAGAGCTGGGGGTTGGGATCAAAGGAGAGACCGATGGTGGGGGCCCCTCCGGTGGTCACGGCTTGGCCGTCGGGCGCCACGAACTGGGCGTAGCCGCCCACGGTGCCCTCGGCGTAGGCCACACCGGGCAGGCGTCGCACACTGCTCACGATGGAGTCGGGGATGGGCTTGCGGACGGCCCCGCCGCCGCCGGAGTTGTCAGTGAAGGCGGCCTTTCCCCGCACCTCGAAGTCGACGTTCTGGTAGATGTGGCCGAACAGGGTGGTGAAGGTGGCGTGCAGGGTGTCGGTCAGGACCAACGTTCCCGAGATGAAGGTGACGCCGAGGACGATGGCCACGGCGGTGAGGGCCAGCCGGAGCTTGTGGGCCAGCAGTCCCTTTCGGGTGACCTTCCACATCTCAGCTGCCCAGCCGTTTCATCTGCTCGAGCACCGAGTCCACCGTCGGTGACAGCAGCTCGTCGACCACGTTGCCGTCGGCCAGGAACACCACCCGGTCGGCATAGGCGGCCCCGCGGGCGTCGTGGGTGACCATGACAATGGACTGATGGAACTCGCTGACCGAGCGACGCAGGAAGGCCAGCATCTCCGCCGAGGAGTTGGAGTCGAGGTTGCCGGTGGGCTCGTCGGCGAAGACCAGGTCGGGCCGGCCGATGAGGGCGCGGGCGCAGGCCGCCCGCTGCTGTTGGCCCCCGGACATCTCGTTGGGTCGGTGGGAGAGGCGGTCGGCGATGCCCAGCTGCCCGACCAGGTAGTCGAACCACTCCCGGTCCACCTTGGTGCCGGCCAGGTCGGCGGGCAGGGTGATGTTCTCGGCCGCAGTGAGGGTGGGCACCAGGTTGAAGGACTGGAAGACGAAGCCGATCCGGTCCCGACGGAGCTGGGTGAGGCCGGCGTCGTCGAGCTGCCCGATCTCCTGATCGCCGATGAAGGCCTGCCCCGATGTCGGGGTGTCGAGACCGGCCATGCAGTGCATGAGGGTGGACTTGCCGGATCCCGACGGGCCCATCACGGCGGTGAACTGGCCGCGGGCGAACTCCACGGTGACGCCGTCGAGGGCGCGCACCACCGCGTCGTCGCTGCCGTAGGTCTTGACCAGGTCGACGGCCCGGGCTGCCGGGATCGTCGGGGGGACCGGTCCTTCGGTGGGTGGCTGCTGGGTGAGGGTCATGGTGCACCGTCCTTGGCGGCAGGTGCCGCCGGAGCGTGGATGGGGAGCGTCGGGGCAGAGCGCCCCGACCGGAGTGGGTCAGGGTGTGGGTGGATGCCGGCCGGGACGCACCCGGCCCGGCCCCGGTCGGGGGGCGAGGACCGGGGCGGTCGAATCCGGCCCGGTGCCGCCCCGATGCTACTGACCGCGGTCGGAGGGCGCGTGTCGGCGACCCCGTCGGTACCAGACGAGGAGCCCGACGGCCACGAGTAGGAGCCAGGGGATGTGGGCCAGCGAGGCCGCTGACTGGGCGGCCATGCCCACCAGCACCACGATGAGGAGGAGCGGGACCAGCCGCCGGCGACGGTCCCGGGCCGGCGGGGGCTCATCGGACAGCCGGGGAAGGTCGGCGAAGAGACCGTCGAGGTCGCCACGCGTGGTGGCCCCGGTGGCCCGGTCCAGGCGGGTGGAGAACTCCACCTGGTCGAGGCGTCCGTCGGCGAAATGCCGGGAGAGCCGTTCGGACACCTCGTTCCGCTCGGCGTCCGATACCCGGAGGTGCGGGTCGACGGCCCAGTCGGACCGGTGGTCGGTCAGGTGTCGGCGGCTCACGGCCGGGCCTCGCCTTCGACGGCGGCGTCCATCCGGTCGAACCGGTCAGGGCGGCTCATCGGGCCCGCTCCCGGTCCAGCCACTCTTCGGCCGCAGAATAGTGGGCACCCTCCTCGGGCACGAGCAGCCAGGCGGCCAGGTAGATGGGCACGGCCAGACCGCCCAGCACGGACAGCACGGCGAAGGCCAGACGGACCAGGGTGGGGTCGAGGTCGAACCAGTCGGCCAGGCCCCCGGCCACCCCGGCCAGCATCCGGCCGTCCCGCCGCCGTTGAAGCCGCTCGGTGGGCGGGTTGGACCGGCCGGGTGGATCGGTGGTTCCCGGGTCCGAGTCCGAGGGGGTGTGGAGGGGGGTGGTGGTGTCCATACCGACACCGTGCACCCACCGGTGCGCCGGGTCCATCCGGATCATCCCGGGACGGACCCTGATCCGACCCCCTCCGTAGTCAGGGATGTCCCTGATGGTGGTGGCCGCAGGGGTGCGCGATCATCGGGGTATCGCCGAGTTCACCGATTCCGGCATCACTGTGCCCAGAGCGCCCCAGCCGCCCGTCTCGTCGACGGCCGTCCCCGGAGATGGCCGGGACCGTCCGGATCTGCCTCGACCGGGCCGTTCCCGGGGGAGCGGCGGTCGGGGCGGACGCCGTCGGGATCACCGGGGCCGGCTCCGGGGCCCCGTCCGGAGGAGTGCGGAGACCCGGGTACTGGCCGGAGTGTGCGGGGGCCTGGCCCAGGCCACCGGTATCGACGTGACCCTGGTCCGGATCGCCTTCGTCCTCCTGACCCTGGGGAGCGGCATCGGCATCCTGGCGTACGCCCTGGGATGGCTGCTCCTGCCGCTGGAGGGGGAGACCACCTCCATCTTCACCCGGGCCGTCACCGACCAGAAGGGTCTCCGCCTGGTGGTGGCCATCGTGCCGGCCCTCGTGGTGGGCCAACTGGTGGCCGGTGCCCTCCACCTGGGCTATCTCGGCTCGTTCGGCTGGCCGGTCTTCCTGGCCGGAGCGGCGGCCATCCTCATCCGGCGCAACGCCAGCGAGGACGAGCGGGCGTGGATCAACGACGACGTCCTCCCCATGCTCCACACCGACAGCGGGCGCCAGGGCCGATGGTCGCTGGCCCTCCGCATCACTGTCGGCGCGGCCCTGGGCCTGGCCGGCCTGCTGGCCCTCGTCTTGGGCCACCCGACCGGGGCGGCCGTCCGTCCCATCGCCGGCTCCCTGCTGGTGGTGGCAGCCATCGTGGTGGTGTTCGGTCCGTGGTGGCTCAGCCTGGTCCGCGACCTCCTGGCCGAGCGCCAGGCCCGGGCACTGGCCGAGGAACGGGCCCTGATGGCGGCTCACGTGCACGACTCGGTGCTCCAGACCCTGGCCCTCATCCAGCGCTCGGCGGACGATCCCCGCCACGTGATCCGCCTGGCCCGGGCCCAGGAGCGAGAGCTCCGCTCGTGGCTGTTCGACGGACGCCCACCGGGCACCATCGGGGACGAGGCCACCACCCTGGCCCAGGGAATCGACCTGCTGCAGCGCCAGGTGGAGTCGGACCACGGAGTCACCGTCCAGGTGGTCGTGGTGGGGGACAGGCCGCTGACCGACGGCGTGCGGGCCCTGCTCGACGCGGCCCGGGAGGCCACCGTGAACGCGGCCAAGTGGTCGGGTGCCGGCCAGATCTCCATCTACGCCGAGGTGGAGCCCACCGAGGCCATGCTCTACGTGCGGGACCGGGGCTGCGGCTTCGATCCCGCCAGTGTGCCCACGGACCGCCAGGGGATCGCCCGGTCCATCCGGGCCCGGATGGCCCGGGTCGGGGGGTCGGCAGTCATCCGTTCGGAGGCAGGCCAGGGGACCGAGGTCGAGCTGTCCCTCCCCCTGCGTCCACCGGCCCGATGACCCCCGGAGGCCGTCCGAGGATCTTTCTGGTCGACGACCACGCCATGTTCCGGGCCGGCGTCCGGGCCGAGTTGGGAGATGCCGTGGAGGTGGTCGGTGAAGCCGATGAGGCCACGGCGGCGGTCGAGCTGATCGGTGAGCGCCGCCCTGACGTGGTCCTCCTCGACGTCCACCTGCCTGGCGGCGGAGGGGTGGCGGTCCTCCGCGGGGTCATGCCCCACCACCCTGAGGTCCAGTTCCTGGCCCTCTCGGTCTCCGATGCCCCCGAAGACGTGATCGCCGTGATCCGGGCCGGGGCGCGGGGGTACGTGACCAAGACCATCTCCGGGGCCGAGCTGCTCCAGGCGGTGGAGCGGATCGGGGCCGGGGACGCGGTGTTCTCGCCGCGGCTGGCCGGCTTCGTGCTGGACGCCTTCGCCGGCGACGGTGCCGGTGCCGGAGTCGTCACGGGCATCGATCCTGAGCTGGACCAGCTCTCCCCCCGTGAGCGGGAGGTGCTGCGACTGATCGCACGGGGCTACACCTACAAAGAGGTGGCGCGGGACCTGGGGATCTCGGCCAAGACGGTGGAGTCGCACGTCTCGTCGGTGCTACGCAAGCTGCAGCTGTCCACCCGTCACGAACTGACCCGGTGGGCCACTGACCGGCGTTTGGTCTGAGACCGGCGGCTCAGCCGGCCTTGCGGTGCCACCTGGAGCGGCCGAGGTGGCCCTTCGGGCTCCCGACGACGGTCTCTGGTTCGGAGGCGGCCGACGGCGCCGCCACCTCGGCACTGCAGGTCGAGCACAGCCGGACCCCGTCCACCATCCGGGTAACCCGCATCGAGCCGCAGCGACCACACTTCCGACCCACGTAGACCTGGGCGATGGAGCCGGACTGGAGCGAACTCAGCTGGGCCAGACGCTCCTGGACCTCCTCGGGGATCTCGAACGATCCCGACTCGGTCTGTCGGACCAGATCCCAGGCGATCAGCTCGTGGAGGAGAGGGGCCAGCCGGTCGAGGCGTCGGGCCGACTCGGCGGCCGAGATGGCGGCCACCGGCTCGGGCTCGGTGGGGGTCAGGTCGAACTGGGTGGTCATCGGGACCTCCTTGTGGCTGCGATGGGCCGACACCGGCACCGCGGGGCCCCGTCAGGTGGGAGAAGTCCGCCGACCGACCACCTGATCGGAACCGCCCCTTGATCGTGACGCAATTCGATCCCCGTGTACAGGGCGCAACGGCACATTTCTCCGAAGCAACGGAGGATCGCCGGTGCTGGGCGGCGATCTGGGAGAATCGTGGCATGACCCGGGGCCGACCACCCGGTCCAGAGGCCCAGGGGGACGAGGATGACCGAGGAAGCGAGGTCCCTGGCCATGCTGGTGGAGCCGGCCGATCTGCCCGGGAGCGGCTGGACGGTGGTGCGGGACCGCACCTGGGTCACCGGGGAGTTGGATCCGGACAGTGGGAAGAGCCGCCGGGCCCGTGAGGCCGGGGTGGTCACGGCCTGGCGCTCGTTCGAGCAGGCCACCACCGGGCGATCGGCGTGGGTCGAGGTCGTGCCCTACGCCACGGCCGGGGACGCCGCCCTCTCCCTGCGTCAGTCGCCCCGGTACTTCGTGGGCACGGACCACCCCGACGAGGTGGTGGTGGCTGGGGGAGAGGTGGGGGACCGCCGACTGCCCGGGGCCTACGGATCACCTGTATAACAGCGGGTCTACGAGAAGTCGGTGATGGGGCCGGACGGCCTCCGGTGCTCCCGGTACGCGGCCGGAACCGTCGACCGGATCCTGTTTATCGCCTCGTGTGCCGGCGACGAGGGGGCGTGGGAGCTGGACGACCTGATGACCCTGGCCGCCGCCCAGGCCGACCGGGTCCGGTCGGGGTAGGGGTCCCATGACCGACGGCGAGGCCCCCGGGCCGGGTCCAAGGCCAGTCTCGGGGCACCGGACCCTGCTCCAGCGGTGGGAGGTCCGGGACCCCGGGCTCCGGGCCAGCAAGCGGTCGGTCCGGGCCGCCGTGCTGGTACCGGGGGTGTTCGCCCTGGCCGAGTTCGGCATCGGCAACGCCCAGACCACCCTGTTCGCCGTGTTCGGATCGTTCGCCCTGCTGTTGTTCGCCGACTTCGGGGGTCCAACCGCGTCCCGCCTCGGAGCCTATGTCGGGCTGTTCCTCGCCGGGGTAGTCCTCATCACCGCCGGGACGCTCTGCTCCGCCCACGCCATCGCGGCCGTGATCGGCATGGCCGCGTTCGGGTTCGCCGTCCTCTTCGCCGGAGCAGTGAGCTCGCAGGCGGCGGTGGGGGCCACGGCGGCCCTCCTCACCTTCGTGCTGCCGGTGGCCGTGCCGGCCGGTGCCTCGGCCGTCGGGAGCCGGCTGGCCGGATGGGCCCTGGCCGGGGTGTTCTGCATCCCCGCGGTGATGCTGGTGTGGTCGGGCCGCTGGCACGATCCTCTGCGCCGGGCCACGGCGGTGGCGGCCCGAGCCGTGGCCGGCCTGGTCGAGGCCCACGCCGACGGGCGCTTCGATCCCGCGGCCCGACGTCGGGCCGAGGAGGCCCTCTCCGCCCTCCGGGCCCGGTACGAGGCCACGCCCTATCGACCGGCCGGAGCAGGCCCGATCGACAGCGCCCTGGTCAACCTGGTCTCGAGGATGGAGTGGGTCGGCCGGAACGCCCTGATCCCTCACGAGGCCTGGTCCACACTGTCGCCCGACGGACCGACGGCCGAGCTGCATGCAGCGGTGGCCGGGGTGCTCCACCAGATCGGGGACCTGGTGGATCGCGACGACGCCCTGCTGACCAGCGAGGCGGTGGGTGCCCTGGCCGGAGGGGTCGACCGGATGAGCGCCGCCCGACGGGCCTCGAGGGAGGCGGCGTGGGCCCACCTGCTGACCGACGACGGTGCCCCGGGTCCGGCCGAGGGCGTGACGGCCGAGCACCCGCTGTGGTCGGTGGATCCCACCTACCCGATCCGGATGCTGGCGGTGACGACCGAGATGACCGCCGAGGTGGCCCTCGGCAGCGTGCCCCGACCCGGTGGCTCGGGACGTCGAGCGTGGATCCGCCAGTCGTTCACCGGCTGGCTCCGGGCGGCCCGGGCCCGGCTGACCTTCCGCTCGGTCTGGTTCCGCAACAGTGTGCGCGGGTCGGCGGCCCTGGCCCTGGCCGTGGGAGTGGTCGAGGCCACCGATGTGCGGCACGGCTTCTGGGTGGTGCTGGGCACCCTCTCGGTACTGCGGTCCAACGCCCTCGGCACGGGGGCCAACGCCCTTCGGGCCGTGGCCGGCACGGTGGTCGGGTTCGCCATCGGCTCGTTGGTGCTGGTGGCCCTGGGTCACCACCTCTCCCTCCTGTGGGCCGTGCTCCCCGTGGCCGTGCTCCTGGCCGGCGTGGCCCCCTCGGCCATCTCCTTCGCCGCCGGGCAGGCCGGCTTCACCGTGGCCGTGGTCATCATCTTCAACATCCTTGACCCGGTCGGCGTGACGGTTGGCCTGGTCCGGGTGGAGGACGTGGCCATCGGCGCCGCCGTGAGCGCGGTGGTGGGGCTGCTGTTTTGGCCCCGGGGAGCGGGCACCGAACTGGCCCGTACCCTCAGCGAGGCCTACGCCAGTGCTGTGGCCTGGCTGGTGGCGGAGATCGACGGGCGGCCGCCGACCCCGGTCGCCGGCCACACCGACGCCCGGCGGGCCGCCGAGGGTACGGCCCACCGTCTGGACGACGCCTTCCGTCAGTTCATGGCGGAGCGCGGCGCCAAGCCGGTGGCGCTCCCTGAGCTGACCCGACTGGTCACCGGCAGTGCCGAGGTGCGTTTGGTGGCCCGCACCCTGACCACCCTGCCTGAGCCGCCCCGAGCCCGGGACGAGCCTGGGCCCGGCGCCATCCGACGGGCGCGCCAGGAAGTGATCGGGGCGTTCGTCACAGTGGAGCGGTGGTTCGACTCCTCCACAGACGCCTTTGCAGATCGACCAGTGACGCTCCCGGTGGTGGAGCCGGCCGATGATTCGCTGCGGGTGGACCTGCTGGCCGCGGTGGGGGAGGCCGAACGGTCCGAGCGCGCGGACCGCCTGCTCGCCGCCCTTCGGCTGCTCTGGCTGGCCGAGCGGCTCGACGAACTGCGGGACCGGCAAGCCGAGTTGGCCGCCGTCAGCCGACGCATACGGTGGTGACGGCCCGAGTCGCCCCCATGGGGAGGGGCGATGGCCGGGGTCGGAGGGGCGCGGTGACCGGGTCGGGGGCCGGCCGGCCGTCATGGCGAGGCCTCTCGGCATGGCAGGATCGTCCCCGTAACTGACCGAGTCGGCCGGTGCGGTCCCAGGGGAAGAGCGGTGGCAATGGAGCAGGACGATGGCCCAGCAGGCCCCTCGACCGACGATCTTCGTCGGCGGTACCGGGAGGAGCAGCAGAAGCGCCTGCGCCCCGAGGGCATGGCCCAGTGGCGGGAGCTGCGGGGCGAGTTCGAGGCGTTGGACCGGGACCCGTTCGTCGAGCCCGGATTCACCCGGGATCCGGTGGTGGAGGAGACCACGGTGGTGATCGTGGGTGGCGGGTTCGCCGGCATGCTGACGGCCATCGACCTGGCCAAGCACGGGATAAGCGACGTCCGGATCATCGAGAAGGGGGGTGACTTCGGCGGCACCTGGTACTGGAACCGGTACCCGGGCTGCATGTGTGACGTGGAGTCCTACACGTACCTTCCGCTCCTCGAGGAGACGGGCTTCATGCCGTCCGAGCGGTACGCCAGCGCCACAGAGATCTTCGAGTACTGCAGGCGGCTGGGCCGCACGTTCGACCTCTATCCCCGGGCGCTCTTCCAGACCGACGTCGAGGCGGCCGAGTGGGACGAGGCGACCGGGCGCTGGCAGGTCGCCACCAGCCGGGGCGATCGGCTCTCGGCCCGTTTTCTGGTGTTGGCCGGCGGCATCCTGCACAAAGCCAAACTGCCGGGAATTCCCGGGATCGAGACGTTCGAAGGCCAGGCCTTCCACACCAGCCGCTGGGACTACCGCATCACCGGCGGCAGTCCCACCGAGCCGATGGACGGCCTCGCTGACTTGCGGGTCGGCATCATCGGTACCGGCGCCACCGCCGTGCAGGTGGTGCCTCAGATCGCCCGGAGGGCCAAGGAGCTCTACGTCTTTCAGCGCACTCCCGCCGCCGTGGGTGTCCGCAATCAGCGGCCCACCGACGTGAAGTGGTTCGAGAGCCTCCCACCGGGCTGGCAGCAGGATCGGATCATCAACTTCACCCAGGCGGTGACGGGCGCCCAGCCCGAGGTGGACCTGGTGGGTGACGGCTGGACGGAGCTGATGTGGGTCGACACACAGCGGGCCCCGGAGTCGGAGGAGGAGGCCGAGGCACTGGAACGGTCCGACTTCGAGGCCATGGAGGCCATACGACGACGCGTCGACCGGATCGTGGAGGACCCCGAGACGGCCGAGAAGCTCAAGCCCTACTGGGGCAAGCACTGCAAGCGGGTGTGCTTCCACGACGACTACCTGCCGGCGTTCAACCGGCCCAACGTGCGCCTGGTGGACACCGATGGACGGGGGGTCGATGAGATCACCCCGCGTGGCCCGGTGGCGAACGGTGTCGAGTATCCGGTGGACCTGCTCGTCTACGCCTCCGGCTTCGAGGTCACCACGGATCTGCACCAGCGGCTCGGCTTCGATCCACGGGGGCGTCACGGAGTCGCTCTCTCCGAGCGGTGGGCCAAGGGCGCCCACACCCTGCACGGGGTACTGGCCAGTGGGTTCCCCAACCTGCTTCTGATCAGCCTGGTCCAAGGGGGGTTCGGCACGAACTTCTCGCACCTGCTCTCCGAGTCGGCCAAGCACGTGGCCCACGTCGTGGAAGCCTGCGTCGAGCGGGGGATCGCCGTCATCGAGCCGGAGGAGGACGCGGAGGAAGCGTGGCTCTCGGTGCTCCACGCAGTCGGCAGCGCCGGCGCCCGCTACTTCATGAACTGCACGCCCAGCTTCTACAACAGCGAGCAGCAGACCATCGACACCCGGGCGGCCCGCAATCTCACCTACTCCGGGAGTCTGCTCGACTACGTCGGCTACCTCGAGCGTTGGCGCCAGGCGCCCGATTTCACCGGGGTCGAGGTGCAGAGAACGGACGAGTCCGAGAACCAGTGAGTCGCGAGCGGTAGTCCCACGGGTCTGACCTTCACGGCGACACTCTCTGGTACGTACGCCCGTTGGGATCGGCGTGGAGTTTCGAGGACCAGTCAGGCGTCGAACTCTGCCTGGATCTCGCATGTTGCTGAAGCCTGCGAGGTGCTCCACCGTACGGCTGGAGTGGAGGCAGCCACGTCGTTGACAATGGTGAATCCGGCCACGACTTCCAATACTGCCTTCACGTCATTGGGGGCGTTCTTACCGCGCTTTCCGATCACCAGGCCCAACTCACTTTCGTAGTCGGTGGCGTCGGGAGCGACCTTCGGCACCTCCACCGGATCGCCGGGCCCGACGATCGATGTCTGTTGCTTGTTGCACCACACCTGCCTGGTCGGCCTCGCCATCCCGGTCTCCTCCAGGTGGGCGCTGTAGTTGTAACCGATGGCCAGGAATTTCGGGGGTCTGGGAGTTGGCGGCGCCAGACGCACCTGGTGCAGGGGTGTCTTGGTTGCTTTGGGGATTAGGCCCTGGATGTCCTCCTGTCCAGCTTCCACAGCATCAATCATGGTGGCGATACTCGACTCGGCAAGCGCTATGTCGCACATGTCTTCGTCCACCACTACTCCGACGTGGAGTTCCTCACCTGCACAGAAGGTTGCCAGCTTCACGGTCGCCGTTCTTCCCAGGTTCCCCGCCTGGGACCCAACTCACTTCGGTCGTCCTGCGGAACTGGCAAAGATTGCGGTTCAACAGGTTCGACACCTTTCGATATTCTTCGGCCTTTCACTCCGAAGGCATGAGCCCTGTCTGTCAGGCTGACGCGTCGACCTGGGCAACCCAACACAACTTCCTTACGGCCGGTGAGCGTCGGACCAGGCCTGGGCAATCTCGGGTCGTAGGCGGCCCTGCCTGGCGACGGGCAGCCCCACGGAGCGGGCCCACGCTCGGACCTCGCTCGTAGGAGGTTCGGCTACGGCAAGCACGCCCCCATCGGCAGGTTCGACGCCGATGCGGGCGGCGGCGGCGGATTCGCTCCTCGCCCAGGCGTGGGCTGCTGCGAGATAGCGGTAGGTCCACTCTTCGGCGAGTGGGCGAGTTTCGCAGAACACGATCGGGACGCCAGGCCAGCGGACCTGTAGTTCGGCGAGTCCGTCAGCAACCACGGCCGGGCGGATGCGGTCGAGCTTGAAGACCTGCGAGTAGCGCTCCTCGACCACAACGGCAGCGAGCGGCAAGGAGGCCAGTTCGGCGATGGCGAAACGCAGCGTGCTGTTGGTCAGGCTGGAGACGAGATCGGGAAGCGATTTGCGTTCCACTGCTGCGACCAGCCGACCATCGAGTTCCAGGCCGTAGTCGCCGCAAGGAAGCGACCGTTTGGTGGTGTGGACTTGCTGGCCGGTGAAGCGGTAGGCGTAGCGCTCCCGGGAGTCGACGATGATCTGTAGGTCGCCGATGCCACCAGCGCGAGCGGTCGGGACCCGTACATTCGGTCGGGCTTGCTTCCGAGTGCGTGGAGACTGCCAGAACACCGCATCTCGACCACGAGCGGTCGTGAACACCAGCTGCGAACGGTTCTCCCTGCCGCGAGCGAGTACGAGATCGATCGACGCCCCGCGACGAACACACGAGCGCACCGGCACTTGCTCCACGATCTCGGGCACGCTGGGCCACTCGTCTATCGGAACCGGGTAACAGAACAGTACCTTTGTCCGCGGCCATGTGCCTGCGGTACGGAACACCAGGCCTTCGCCCAACGGAACCCGCATCAGATAGGGCAGGCGTGAATCGGGGTCGGGGTTGCTGACGATCAGCAGTTCAGTCATCGACACCACCAAGTGAGCTTTCCCTTGCCGCGTGACAATTCGCCAGCGACCCGGGCACGCTCCCCAACGAGCTCAATCAACAGGACCTCCACTGACATGAGCCGCGACCGTAGACGGCGGTCGGGCGGTGCGCCGTGCGAGGGTCAGAACCTGTGGATCCGCCGTCGATTCGGTGGAGGTTATGGGACTATGTTCGAGCCCCTTGTGGGCCCTGTGACTAGGGCAAACGTGGCATGTCAGTCGCGTTTGCTTCGGAATTCGGGCACCACGGTAATCCGGGGATCGATGCTTAGAGAAGTGATGGGACTATGTTCGAACCCCGATCAGTAATTCAGATCGCCTGACCGCCGAGCCGCGCTCCGAGAACGGCGGAACGGCACGTCCTCGCAATAGTTCAGCCAGACGAAACGAAGGATTGATATCTCTATTCGAGGAGTGGTCCGGTCAAGTACTGCTGGATCACTGCCCGGGATCCAGCGGGGCAGTTCCCTTTGGGCACCACCAACGGGAAAGCACAAGGGGCCGTCCGTAGACGGCCCCTTGGCTACACCTTCATGGTCGGGCTGCCCAGATTTGAACTGAGGACCTCGGGTCTGCAGTCGGTTTGGTCGACACCATCAACTAGATCGGCAGCAGACCTTCTCCATCCCGGAGTCGTTGGCCGCGATGCGTTTTGCCTTTTGCGGCGAAGCTCGGGATCGCAAGCCAGGTCTCGACGGCCGATTCGACCTGAGCCATATCCGAATCACCTGGGAGACCCCAGGCCTCAATCCTCCGACGGCAGCCCGGTGTAACTGGGAGCCATGGCTTGCGCGTACGTGAGCCCGAAGCCGATATTGGTGCCAAAGACATCCATTGCGAGGGCCTGCAACATCCGCGTGGGGGTGATGGCATTGGGCTGCCTGGTGGACACGACCTCGATCGTCGTGTGTCGAGAAGGGGAGTACATGGTGATCGATTCGTAGCCTGGGAAACTGCCCTCTTTGCCGATGAACCCGCCAGTCTCGACAAAGCCCAGCCCTTGGAGCCAGCGGCCGGGACCGTTGTAGTTGTCGGAGAAGGCGTAGGGGATCAGATTCTTCTGGGCCTCGCTCCAGACTGCCGGCTTGAGCAGGGCGCCGGTTGCCATGGCCTGGGACCAGATGTGCAGATCCGAGAGGGTGGAAACCATGGCTCCCGATGCTCCGACGCACGACTGTTGCAGGGCGGTGCCGTCGTCCGAGGCGACGGCAGGTGCCAGAGCGGAAGCGACCCCTCCGGTTCCGTATCCGTGAGCGTAAGGCTCACTCAGGCCGTTCCCCGAAGTGGGAAGGAGGGTGCGGTGCATCCCGAGGGGCTCGAGAATGCGCTGTTGAACGGCCGAACTGATGTTCTGGCCGGTGGTCAGTTCCACCACCCGTCCCAGTAGGTCGTAGCCATAGTTGCTGTAGGACCACTTGGTGCCGGGCGCCGCCACGGCGGGCTCCGACGCGCCGGCCGCGAGTACGTCCTGTTCGGTACATCCAGTCGCCAGCTTGTTCACGTTGGCCTCCTGGAGCAGGAAACCGGTGCTGAGACCGCTGGTCATGGTCAGGAGTTCTCGGATCGTGATCTGGTCACCGTTGGGCACGCCAGCCACCCACTTGGAGATGTGGTCGGAGAGCGACACCTTCCCCTCTCCAACCAGCTGGAGAATGAGATCGCCCGTGAAGGCCTTGGTCTGACTGGCGAGCTTGAACTGCATATTGGTAGTGAGTGGCCTTCCAGTTGTGAGATCAGCAACGCCCGAGGCGCTGACGAACGTTCCCTTTGGGCTCCAGATGCCGACCAGGACACCGGGGGAGCGATTCGTGTTCTGGAACTGACGGACGGTTTGTCTGACCTTGGCCAATGTTGATGGGTCAAGTGGCCTGCTGACGGCGCCTCCGCCCGCTGGCGACCCGGTAGCAGCACTGCTCGATCCGCAAGCCGCCAGGAGAACTCCTGTCAACGCCAGGGCGCCGATCATGCCGATCCACCTCGCGTTGGTTGTGGTGTTCCGGTGATTTCCTTCCAGTTGACGATTCAAGGGACAATCTCCTTGTGATTTTGATTGGTCATGGTTGATGGGAACTTGGGACCGTGGTTGACGGCGCGCCTCGTCGTGGGGCAAATGGGGTGGAAGCTGACGGGTGGTTCGGCGGTTGAACATTGCGGCTCCTCTCGGCGGGACCCGATCAGCATCAACCCCGCCACTTGGCAGCCACCGGGGTCCCGACTAGGTCATGGGGCCAAGTGGGGACCAAGCCGGAATCAAGTGGCGGGCGCAAGTGTGGGCTTCGATGGATCCCGTTCCGTACGAAGCCAGCAGCCAGTCCGTCTCACTGCTGGTCCGGCGCGTTCCAAGCGAAGCGTTGACGCCCAGCGACGTGGACAACATCGGAGCGGGGCGGGCGACCCCCGGATTCGGGCCGGTGGCGAAATGGGATCTCGACCGGCACGCGGCCACGGGAGGCCTGTTCGTGTTGACCGACCTGGCCGGGGAACCATCGTCAGTCCCCATGGCTGTTGCGGTCTTCGAAAAGGTCGAGAACGACCACCGCGCCCGGCTGGTCTTCCTCTCGATCGACGGCCCTGACCGCCAACCGGAGATGATCCGGAGGTTGCTAGAGGGTGCGCTGATGCTGCTTCGCTCCGACGGTATCGAGCTGGTCGAGGCTGGCGGTGGAGAGGCACTCCGCCAGCTGCTCGAAAATCACGGCTTCCAGGCAAGCCACGAAGGAAAGCTGCTGTACTGGTTGTGACGCCTAGGTTGACGGGAGGGTAGACATCTCATCCAGCTCAGCTAGCACGGAGAACGGGCATCGACTCTCGTTTGGCTACTTGGGGGAGCTGCGAGGGCAGCTGGACGGCCGTCCGCTCGACCTCGGTCCACGGCTGCAGCGCCAACTTCTCGCCATCCTGCTGGTCGAAGCCGGCCGGGTCGTCTCCGTGGACCGGCTCGTCGATCTCCTGTGGGGCGACGACGCTCCTTCGGCGGCAATGGCCTCGCTCCAGGCGTACGTGTCTCAACTCCGTCGTATCCTCGAGCCCGACCGCCCGCCCAGGGCTCCCGCCCAGTATCTCGTCACGCGGGATCCCGGATATGTGCTTAAAGTCGCGGCCGAGGACGTGGACGGCCTGCGCTTCCTGGCGTTGGCCGGCCAAGGGCGGGATCTGCTTGACGCCGGGCACGCCGACCGCGCTACCGAACGGCTCGACGAGGCCTTGCAGCTCTGGCACGGTCAGCCCCTCGCCGAGCTTGAATCAGCGCCGTGGACGGTAGCGACAGCAGCGCGACTGATCGAAGCACGAGACAGCGCTCTCGAGGACCGTATCGACGCTTGGCTGGCGCTTGGCCGCCACAGCCGTGCCACCTCGGAACTGGAAGAGATGGTCCGAGAGCGGCCGCTGCGCGAACGCCGCTGGGCGCAACTCATCCTCGCCACCTACCGTTCGGGCCAGCAGGCCGACGCGCTGCGTGCCTACCAGCGGTGCCGGGCAGTGCTCAACGACGAGCTGGGCATCGAACCAGGTCCAGATCTGCGCCGCCTCGAAGCAGCCGTGCTCGCCCAGGACCCATCGCTTGACTCGAATCCGGGGGCTCCGCCGGTGGTTGCGTTCACGCATCGACCGGCACCGACGTCGGACATTGTTGCGCCGCCCGATGCCACGGACGCCTTCGACGTGCACAAGGTGCAGCTCGACCGGATCCAGGCGAGGATCGCCGATGCCGAGCGGGGGCGCGGTGGAGTGGTGGTGCTGGTCGGCGAACCGGGTGTCGGCAAGACCACACTTGCCGAAAGAGCGGCCGATACGGCCGCCGAGGCCGGCTTCTGCTCAGTCTGGAGCCGCTGCCTAGATCCCAGCTCGGCCCCCGCGTACTGGCCCTGGGTGCAGCTGCTCAGGCGCGTGCCACAGACGGCGAAGGTCCAGGAGGCCCGCAGTCATCTGGAGGGTGAGCGTGCGGCTCTGGGGGACGGAAATGGCGCCAAATTCCGCGCCTACGATGCGGTGGTCGAGGCGCTGGGTGAAGTTGCCGAGGAATCCGGACTTGTGTGCCTCATCGACGACCTCCATGGCGCAGACCAGGCTTCGCTCGAGCTGCTCGTGCTGATCGCAGGCGACCTGCGGCGGCTTCCAGTGCTCGTAGTGACCACGTTGCGCAATACGGAACACTCCGAAGCGATGGACCGCATGCTCGGAGAGCTTCTGCCTATACGTGGTGCCGAAAGGCTGGCCGTAGCGCCGCTCGGGCCCGACGAGGTGGACTCCCTGGCCGGTCGGGTGCTCGGAGGGCAGGCCGATCCGCGGGTCACAGCCGCGTTGTACGGGCGGACCGGGGGCAACGTCTTTTACCTTCTCGAGCTTCTCCGTCTTCTCGAGAGCGAGTACCGCGATCGCCCGCTCACAGCGGGCGACGTCACCGGCCTGGACGTGCCG
This sequence comes from Acidimicrobiales bacterium, assembly GCA_038210245.1. Classification (GTDB taxonomy): domain Bacteria; phylum Actinomycetota; class Acidimicrobiia; order Acidimicrobiales; family RAAP-2; genus Bog-756. Next base: position 13,157 of record JBBQWW010000038.1, on the reverse strand, counting down.
AGCGGAGTGCGGGACGTCGTCATCCGCAGGGTGGCGCGCCTGCCGGACAACACCCGCTCGATCCTGACATTGGCTTCTGTTGCGGGCCGGGACGCCGACCTCGACCTACTCGAGCACGCCGCCATGCTCGACGCCGAACAGCTCATGCTGGCGCTGGAGCCGGCTGTCGCCGCTGGGCTCCTGAGCGCCGACGACTCCCGGTGGGGCTATAGCTTCCGCCACCCCCTTATCCAGGAGAGCATGTACGCTGGCGCCTCACGGGTCGAACGCAACCGGCTCCACGCCAGGATCGCTGCGTCGTTGGAGGCCCTACCGGACAGAGGTCGCATCGGCCGTCCAGCGCAGCTCGCCCACCACTACCTCGCCGCCGGACCGCTGGGAGATCCTGACAAAGCGGTTACTTACTGCCGTTCGGCGGCACTGGCCGCCAGCCACGTCGGCGCATGGAGTGAGGCGATCCGTCTCCTCCTTGAGGCGGTGGGCGCGGTAGGCCGAAGTACATCGACATCGGTCGTGGGAACGCGTGGCGATCTCCTGGTCGAGCTGGGCCGGGTGTACCGGGCGGCTGGTCGGATCGTCGAGTCACACAAGTCGCTACAGCAGGCCTTGGAACTCGCCGACGGGATCGGCGACGAGGAGAGGGTCCTTTCGGCCGCCGTGGCGTTCGGGTCGGTGTCACTTTGGGGTTCTAGACCATGGGGCAGCCCGGACCGTCACCTCGTCGACGTGCTGGAGCGCCAGCTTGCTCGTCTCGGGGGGAACGAGGACGGCCGGATGGTGCGCCTGCTGTCGACTCTTTCTCGCGAGCTGTACTTCGGCGACGACGCCGCTACCGGATTGGGCTACGCCGAACGGGCTCTCGAGATGGGCCGGCGACTTGGCGATCCGTCGGAGCTCGGCATCGCGTTGAGCGCATACATCGGGTCCACTCTGGCGAATGACCGGCTCCGCGGAAGGCTAGCCACCATTCAGGAGTTCCTCGAACGCCCCGAACTCGGACTCGGCCCCGACGTCGAGTCGATACTCCGGTTAAACCTGCTGACCGAATGGCTCCGTTGCGGGGAGCTGGCCCGCTTCGACGCGGAACTCGGTCGATGCCGCGAGCTCGCCGCGGACATCCTTCACTCACCCGAGCTGGAGGGACAGGTGATTCTCGCCGAGGCGTGCAGGCAGGTATTCACCAACGACCCTGCGGCGGTGAAGCAATGGACCGAGCGGGCTCTGGCAGTGCTCACAACTGCGTCGGCGACGTGGACCGAGCCAATAGGCATCCTGAGCGAGACCTGCTTTCGCCTCGTCTCGCACAGCCTGGGAGAGCACGCGGAGGACTTCGAAGCGCGAGCCCTGCATCCCGACCATGTCGCGGTTCCCTACTACGCGTTCCCTGCCGCCGCCCTAGCGTTCGCACAGCGGGGCGACAAGACAAAGGCTCGCGAGATCGTGGGCAGGTGGTTCTCGCCCCCGCTAATGGGCTGGAGCGTCATGCATCCGCTGGCCTACTGGGCGCAAGTGGCATACCTGGTCGGTGAGCCCGACCCGTCGTGGCTCTACGATCGGCTGCTGCCGCACTCGGGCGAGTTGGCCCTCATCGGGATTGGTCTCGATGCCGGAGGCGCCGTCGACAGCCTTCTTGCCGGCCTGGCATTGAGGATGGGCCGAAGCAAAGAGGCCTTGCGCCTCGCCCAGGCCGGCCTCTCACTAGAACGACGCGCCGAGGCGCGGCATTGGATCGAACGCACGAAGACCCTCATCGCCGAGGCCAGCCACTAGCCGACGCAACGTTGATTCGCATGACCCAGGCCGAAGGCGGCAGCAAGAAGCCACCTCATCTGGAGCCGACGTCGGGCTTGCCGGTAACCGCAAGACCGGGCCAGGCGATCAGTTCGCGGAACGAGATCGGCAGGGCGAACTATCCGTACGCTCAGCTCCATTCGTTTCGATCTCGCACTATTCCGGTGACGGAATCATTTGCCTACGACTGTGGATTCTGATCCCAAATAGCCCGGTCAACTGCTCCGCCCAGAGATCGGAGGATCAGCTACGCCACACGTTGCCCTGCGTCCCCTGGAACGAGACTGCAGCGTGACCCAGTGACAACTGATCTGTGGTCCCTGGCGCATGACCCGCACTTGGCCAAACGGATGATCAGCACGTTTCCACCCCAGGTCAGCGGTGGGTTCGAACATCGCCATTTGCCTCGGTAGGAGAATATTGCGTAAACATCCGGTCTGACCAGGGAAAGCGTTGTAATTCTCACAACTCCGTGGAGGTAATGGGACTATGAGGCTCAGCGGATAGGTGACAGATCCTGCGGCCAACGATCCCGCCAGTCGATGAGTTTGGCGGTCAGCAGGCACACGATGGCGAGTGACAACTGACTCATTCGGTGCATGTTCCGCCGGTCGGTGTTGCGGCGGAGCTGGCCGAAGTTGGACAACCAGGAGTTGGTCCGCTCGACCGGCCACCGGAGCCCCAACTTCTGCTTCTTCTTTGGCTTGGGTTCTCCGTTCCTGCGCTGTTTGGCGATCATGGTGTCGCCGATGCCGCGTGCAGCGATGTTGGTTCGGACGACCTTGGAGTCATAGCCCCGGTCGAGCCACAAGGTGTCGATGTCGGCCAGTGGTCCCCGGCCCTTCGCCGCGTCGAGCGTGGGGGCGAACAGGATCGAGTCGTGTCGATTGGCACCGTCGATGGCCCAGCCGAAGGGGATGCCGTTCAAGTCGGTGAGGATGGACCACTTCCATCCGAGCTTGCCCCGGTCCACCGGACTCTTGCCCGTTCCTTCGCCGCCACAAGGGCTTTTGTGCTGGGAGCCGTCGACTGACACGTCAGAGAAGTCGAACCCGATGATCTTGTCGTAGGCGCTGAGCGCCACTTCCTCCAAAGCATCGAACACCCCGGCGGCGATCCATTCGTCACGGCGAAGGCGCATCGTGGTGTCCGACACCTTGTGTCCGGTGAGCCGCTCTGCGTCCTCCCACGAGCACCCTGTCGCCAGACGGACCAACATCCCGTTGAAGCAGTCCCGGTCCGATGCTCGTGGCCGATGGCATCCCAGCGGATGGGTTCGGTCAGGTCGAGGAATCAGTGGGGCAATGGCAGCCCAGACGGCATCTCCCACCTCGGGATCGAGTGCGCGCATAATGGCAGGGACCTCCACGAGTCGTTGATTGGTTGTGATAGCAACCCGAGTTTCTCGGGTACAACCCAACGACTGGTGGATGTCATTTTGCGTCCAGGGCTCCGTAGTCCCTGATCAGGTCCCTGCCGCCTATCCGCGCGGCCTCTAAGCTTGCAATTAAACGTTGGCAGCCAGCTCATGCAGCCTTTTTGACTGCAGGATGACGGGTTCTCGGGGGTCTTCGGGTGCCCTTGGGGCGTCCCGGACCGGGCGTGGTGGATTTCGGTGGATGGGCGGGAGTGCCGAGGGTTGCACGCAGTCGACGAAACCCTCTGCGCACTCGCACCGGGGTCAGCTTTCTCGGGTCGGATCGTCGTTCCCAGGGCAGGCGGAGATCGTCGACGAGTTGACGGGCGAGGCGGAGCTGCGTGTAGGCGGAGATCACCAACCAGGTCCAGCGGTCGGCCTGTTCGGGAGTGCACACCGACGGTGTCGTCCATCCCAGCGTCCCCTTGACGAACCGGAAGGTGTGCTCGATGTCGAACCGGCGAAGGTAGGCCCGCCAGCACAGGTCGAGGTCGGGCGCGCCTGCTCCCGACCACCAGAGCCAGAGGGTCTTCTTGACCCGTCCGGTCGGTTTGGGCAGGTGTTCCACCTCGACCCGGATCACGCTGCCCTTGATAATCGGCGGCTCATCGAACTCCCTCCACTTCCCCCGACCGTGCAGCTTCGGATGGAGGTTGTGCCAGGCGGTCACCGTCACGTTCCCGTAGCGGCGGACCGAAGTGGCGAACTCGGCGTCAGGGACTGGCCATGTCTTCTCGTCGGACAGCACGAAGCGTGGACCGTGCCGTCGGGGACGACCGAGGGTCCCGTCACGACGGGCCATTGGATCGGGATGGAAGACCCGGGTCGAGGCGATCCTCACCAACACTTCTGCTCTGGTGCCCACCAACCCGTGGCCGAGAGCCACACCGTCATAGCCGGCGTCAAAGACGAACAGAGGAACCTCACGGTCAGCGGGGAGGAGGCCGACCAGTCGCTTCACCTGGTCGATGCTGGCGGAGCCCGAATCCATGGCCGGGCTGATGCGGAGCGCGTCCACCGGGGCGGTCCAGCTGTCCGGGGCCCAGTCCAGCTGGGAGATCCACTGATAGGACCATCCGGCAACGATGGGCTTCCCGGCCGAATGTTTGGACGCTGAGTAATGGAAGCCCCGCTCGGGGCTGCACTCAGCATCGCACCGGTCCCACGTGGAGGCGTCCACCGCGAACACCAGGGGCCACGCCTTGGGCCGATGGGATACCAGCAGTTCCCGCAGACCCAGATGGTCGATGTCCCCATCGGCCAGAGCCTTGTAGAGACTGCCGTGGGAGCGGCGGAACTCCGGTTCGAGACTGAGGGAGGGCACCGATCCGACCGGCGTCGGTGAGCAAAGCGCCGCATCGGTCAGCTCGAACAGGGCGTCCCCCCACGGGGAGAGGCAGCGGTGGAACGACGAGCGGAACTCCCTCAGCTCGTCGGCGGCAGCGTCAGCGTGTCCCATGCAGACAGTATGCTTACTGTCTGTCTCCACATGAGGGATGCTGGGTGAGGACGGAAGGAAGGAGTGGCATGGCACGGAAGACCGTCGAAGACCGGCTGGCGGAGTACGACCGCCGACACCGAGAGCTGGCAGCTCAGATCGCCGAGGTCGGCATCATCGCGACGGGCAGCGTTACTCGACGGTTCACCCGGTGCACGTCAGTCGGATGCCGGTGCAATGCGGACCCGCCCACGCCCCACGGGCCCTACTGGCAATGGACGGCAAAGGTGAATGGCAAGACCGTGACCAAACGACTGACCGAACGGGAGGCACAGCTCTACCAGGAGTGGATTGACAACGATCGCCGCATCCGTTCCCTGCTCGATCAGATCCGAACAGTGGATGCCAAAGCCACCGACCTTTTGCTCAAGGAAACTGTCAACAGGTAGGGCCGACGTTTAATTGCAAGCTAAGACCGCCAGCTCCTCGACGCTCACTGTTTAGCCCGCCAGCGGACTTCTGCCCGCTCCTCACGCTCTGCACGATTGAACCGGGGGAGGGGTAACTCCTCTGCCGAGGAAATGCCGTGGGCTATAGCCACCCGCTTGACGACTACAGCAGCACCTATGGCAGTTGCGGAGGGCCGGCGAGCGAACTCACCGAGCTCATAAAGCAAATCCCTGTAAAACGCATCCTGGACGGCAGAAACCGCAGGGGTCGGCGACACTTCAGCCATTGGAGGCTCCTCACACGCGACGGAACTAGGTCCGTCGCCGGATGCCTGGCCGACGATTCCACCCAGTACCCAGGGTGGCGAGCTACGCAACGGTTTGCCATCAGACCGAACTTCTCGGCCTGACACCTTGCTCCTTTTCCCCGCAGTCCAATGGGGGGGACGTGTGGTCTCAGTATAAGACAGACCCCCAAAGCAGGACAAGCAGAGACCTTGTGCGTCTCCATTTGAGACACCGATTTGATTTACCTGACATAATATACATTATCGGCGTTCTTGGCAGGGGACCAGATCGCCCGACTTCTACTGCCTGACCGGCTCCACGACCACTCCCACCAGGTCCTTTGCCGCTTCGTAGAGGTGCTCGAACGCCGCCCGGTAGGCCTGGGCAGAGGGCCGATCGCCCAGGTCGGCCTCGACATCCTCAACCGCCGTCTCCAACCGGTACAGGCGATCGTGTACCCGCCGGAGGTCGTCCTCGGACACGATGACCTGGCCGACGGGAACGCTGAGGGAGTCGGCTCGCCGCCGGGCCTCGTAGGCCCGTTGACGGTGGGCGGCACCGCAGAACCGCCGTGGTCGCCCTGGCCCGGGGAATTGGGGCAGCGGGCGGTGGCACCACCCGCACCTGGGTGTATCAACTGATTTCGTCACGGTGACGATATTAGGGGGACTGGGCTGTCCCGGCGGGGACCCAGCCGGTGGTTGTCAGTCGATCCGGATCTCAGCGGCTACTGACGAACGAGCTCCACCACGGGAATGATCCGATCGGTCTTGGCCTCGTACTCGGCGAACCCCGGGTACTCGGTGGCCTGAGCCGCATAGATCCGATCCCGTTCCGCGCCCCTCACCTCGATGGCCCGGGCGCCGAACCGCTCTACCCCCACCTCCACGGTCACCTCCGGAGTGGCGACCAGGTTGTGGTACCAGTCGGGATTGGTCGGCGCCCCCGCCTTGGAGGCGAACACGAACATCCGTTCGTCTTCGGACCGATACATCATCGGGCTCGTCCGGGGCTCCCCCGACTTGGCCCCGGTGGTGGTGAGGAGCAGGAGGGGCGCCCCTTCGAAGGGCCCACCCACGACTCCCTCGTTGGCCCGGAACTCCTCGATGATCTGCGTGTTGAAGTCGTTGGGCTCGGCCATGGTGATCTCCATCTCTCGGGATCGGCGTAGTGCACGGCATCCGGCCACCTGGCCGAGGATCCGTCGGCCCAATCATACGTCCACCGACCAGACGGTAACGGTTGACTCGTGCCTCGATCCGCCCGGCCCGGCGGTATCCTCATAGCGGAGCCCACCATGGATTATGACCCCGACGAGTTGAACTTCGACGATCTCTACGACGACGACGTGTTTTTCCGCACGTGCGGCAAGTGCGGCACCCGGACCTCGCCCCGATGGTCAGAGTCGGCCTGCCTCGAAGAGGCCCGCCGGTATGGCTGGCGGCGGGTGGCCGCGTCGGACCGGCCCGGGGCGCGGCGTTTGGATCTGTGCGGTGGATGTGCCGCCGACGCGGGATTTGGGCCGCCCATGGCCCAGTGGGGGTAGTGGCCCAACCGCCCGGCGACGTCGACTACTCCCGGTACGGGATGGGCTACGCCACTCACCGACGGAGCGATCCGAGGATCGCCCAGCTGATCCACTCGGCGCTGGCTCGGACCGGAGCCGTGCTCAATGTGGGCGCCGGTTCCGGCTCTTACGAGCCGTCGGGCCGGGCGGTCCTGGCCGTCGAGCCGTCGGAGGCCATGCTGGCCCAGCGCTCGACTGGCTCGGCTCCGGCCGTCCGCGCCGTGGCCGGTGCCCTCCCCCTGGCCGATGACGCCGTCACCTCCACCATGGCCACGGTCACCATCCACCAGTGGCCCGACCCGGCAGCCGGCCTGGCCGAGCTCCGCCGCGTGACCGTCGGGCCGGTGGTAGTGCTGACCTTCGACCCCGAGGCCCTCGACACCCTCTGGCTGGCCCAGTACTCCCCGGAGTTGTACTCCGCCGAGACCCGCCGGTATCCGTCCATCGACTCGATCATCGACGCGCTGGGACCGCGCACCATCGTGGTGCCCGTCCCGGTGCCCTTCGACTGTTCCGACGGCTTCACCGAGGCCTTCTATGGACGTCCCGAGGCCTTCCTCGATCCTGCCGTGCGGGGGTCCCAGTCCGCCTGGAGCTTCGTGGGGGCCGACGCCGAGACCCGAGCTGTGGATAACTTGACGTCGGACCTGGCCTCGGGCCGCTGGGACGAGCGGTTCGGACACCTGCGGCATCAGCCGACCTTCATGGGCTCTCTGCGCCTGGTGGTCGGCCCCGGCGCCCGATGACTCCATGACTACTGACTCCCCGGCCCCCCTCCCCCACGGGTGCCTGGTCCTCGACTTCGACGGCACCATCCTTGACACCGAGGAGTCGCTCTACCGGTCGTGGGCCGAGCTGTGGGACGACCACGGTCAGCAACTGGAACTGGCTGAATGGCAGCAGAACATCGGCGGCGGAGACGACCTGTTCGACCCGTGGGTGGAGCTGGAGGCCCGGGTGGGCCGGCCGCTCGACCCGGCACGGCACGAAGGTCGCCGGCTTCGTCGGGACGAGATCCAAGCGCTCCAGCCCCTGCGCCCGGGGATACTCCACTGGCTGGACGAAGCAGCCACCCTGGGCATCCCCGTGGGCGTGGCCTCGTCGTCGCCCTCTCGGTGGGTCGAAGGCCAGCTCGACCTCCTCGGGATCCGACCCCGCTTCACCACCCTGGTGTGCCGCAGCGACGAGGTGCCGGCCAAGCCTGCACCCACCTCGTACCTTCTGGCCTGCGCCCAGCTCGGAGCCGATCCGGCCCGGTCGGTGGCGGTAGAGGACTCCCCCCACGGCGTGGCCGCCGCCGTGGATGCCGGGCTCTACACGGTGGCCGTCCCCCATCCGCTCACCCAGGACCTCGACCTGTCCGCCGCCCACCTGCGGGTGGACTCGCTCGACCAGCTGTCCCTGGTTGACGTCCTGGCTTCGGCCCTCAGCCGATCATCGTGATCGGGGGCCCCGGTTCGGGCTCGTCCGGTCCGGCGCTCTTCTTGCGGGACGGCTCCCCCGGGGATCCCAGGTTGACCCATCCGAGCAGTCGTTCGTGATCGGCAGCAGCGAAGAGGGTTCGCACCGGGCCGCTGTCGAGGACCGGGGCGCTCTTCCACACCGCTCCCAGGCCGAGGGCGGTGGCCCCGAGCACCACGGCGTATCCGGTGCACGACGCCGAGACCACCTGCTCCCACTCGGGGACGTTGGACTCCAGCCGGGGTGAGGCGATGAGCATCACCGCACACGGGGCGGCGTAGGCCTTCCCCCGCATCTTGTTCACTGCACCTTCCGGCACGCCGTCACCCCGAGCCTCGAGCAGTCCGGCCACCAGTGCCTCTCCGAACCGGTCCCTCCCCGCCCCGCGTACCACAGCGAAGCGCCACGGTCGCAGTCCGCCATGATCGGGCACGGTGGTCGCCGCAGCCAGGATCTGGTCCAGCTGGTGCCCGTCCGGAGGCGTCCCGTCGGGGGCCGGCTCGACCCGGGGTGCGGCCAGCCCGGTGATAGTCAGCCCTCCGCCGGTCATCGGGTCCCCGTCATTCGCCCGCTATCCCACGGGATCCCTCGATCCACTTGAGCGTCGCTCATGCCCCGACCGTAGGGGAAACCGGACCGTACCGGTGCGCGTCGCTGCCCGTCGGATGCACTCCCACGGCCTCAGCCGTTCGACGCCGCGGTGCTATTGGCGCCCAGGGTGGCAGTGACGGTCATCTGGTCCTGACCCCGGTAGATGCCGATCTTGACTCTCTGCCCCGGCTTGTCGGCCTGGATGGCTGCCGCCAGCTGATCGGCGCTGGTCACCGGCTTGCCCTGGAACGAGGTGATCACATCACCCTGCTGCAGTCCGGCACTGGCGGCCGGGCTGCCGCTCTGCACCTGCAGGACCACCGCGCCCTGCGTGGGCTCGAAGTTGTACTGGCTGCGGAGCTGGCTGGTCAGGGTCTCGAGGGACACCCCGAGGAAGGCGGCGCCGGAGGTCGGTCGGCTGCTGATGGACTTGCTCCGCAACGCCGGGAGGAGCTTCTCGATCTTGTTGGACGGGATCGCGAACCCGATGTTCTGGGCTTGCGAGGTGCCGTCGGCGCTCGAGGCCACCGCCGTGTTCATGCCGATGACCCGACCCGAGCTGTCCACCAACGGGCCGCCCGAGTTCCCCGGGTTGATGGCGGCATCGGTCTGGAACATGTTGGTCAGATTCTCGGTGGTGTTCCCGGACGAGTCGCCGGCCTGCACCGATCGACCCTTGGCTGAGATGATCCCTTGCGTCACCGTCGGAGTACCGGCGGCCAGGCCGAGGGCGTTGCCGATGGCCACCACGGCGTCACCCACCTGCACGTTGTCAGAGTTACCGTAGGCCACGGTGGGCAGATTGGACTGGTCGCTGATCTGCAGCAAGGCCACGTCGTTGGTGGGATCGGTGTCCACCAGCGTGGCCGGCAGGGCTTTCACGCTGCCATACAGGGTCACGGTGATGGTGGAGGCCCCGGCGATGACGTGATTGTTGGTCACCACTTCGCCGCTGGAGGTGATGATCATCCCCGTGCCCTGGTCCTCCTGTACTCCGGATGTGCCCCCGAACGGCGACTGCGACGTCGACGCCGGCCCTTTGGCGTCGATGGAGACGATGGCCGGAAGTACCTTTCCGATGACCGTCTCGATGTTGGTGGTTCCATTGAGCAAGGCCGGACCGGCCGAGATCTCCTTGACCGTGGCCCCGTTGTCGCTGTGGTTGGTGGCGGCCACGATGCCGCCTCCGATCAGGGCTCCGGCCAGCGCGGCAGCCAGCGCCACCACCGACCACATCCAACCTGGTCCCCGGTGACCCGCCTTCGGTCCCGCGGCCGGGGGCGGTAGGTCGCCGCCGGGTGGGGTTACGACCGGGCCCCACACCGGTACACCGGTCGACGGCTCGGGACGCCGGACCGGCTCCAGGGCCCCGTCCCCACCGCCGGCCACCGGAGCAGCCGTGGCCGGCGACTCCAGCCAGGGCGACGGGAGGAATGGCGCCGTCGGATCGGTGGGGACGGGCTGGGTCGGATCGGTGGGTACGGACGAGGTGGTCGCCGGGCCCAGGGGCACAGCACCAGTCGTCGGGGCGGCCTCGTCGGCGGCGTGGCCGTCGGTATCGGACTGATCCATCCACTGCCTCCTCGAACCGCGGACACCTGCCCGGTACCGCGTCGTGGGCCGGCGACGGCCCCCATCCACCGCGCCATCGTACGGTGGCGGTGGTGACGTAAACCTGCATTTCAGACGGTTCTTACCCCCTTCTTAGCGGCCGGTCAGGACCGACGTGCGGACCAGGGGCGTCTTCGGCAGTAGCCTGTCGCCCGGTATGGCCCATCGCATCGAAGTCGAACTGACCAGTCAAGCCGGAGACACCACCTGGACCTGGCGCGCCGCCGGGGCCAAGCAGCCCCGGGGTACCGTCGAGGCCGCCCTGGTGCCCGAGGGATCCGGGGTGGGGACTGTGCTCCGGGCCGAGGTGGAGACCACCCTCGACGGCACCACCGTCACCGCCCTGCTACCTCAGAAGGGCAAGGAGATCCGATCCATCGAGCGGATCGAGGTGCTCGGCACCCCCCAGCGTGGACCGGACGTGAACGTGGTGCTGGCCTCCAAGTCCAAGCGCCAGCGGGACGACCGTTCTGACGGCCCGCGTGACGGAGGCCGTCGTCCGGCCGACCGACGCCCGCGGTCCGAGGATGGCGACCGTGGGGGGCGCGGTGACGCCCGGTCCCGGGGCCGGGACGGATCCGGGCCCCCGTCCGACTCGACCGGTGGCCGCAAGCGGACCGGACCGGCCCGTCCAGGGGGTCGCGAATCGGGGGGTCGGGACAACCCGCGTCGCCTCACGCCGTCCAGCACCTACCGCAATGCCGCCCTGGCCACCCTGCCTCCCGAGCAGCTCCCGGTGGCCGAACAGCTCATGAAGGGCGGCATCCCCGCCGTCCGCCAAGCCATCGAGGAGCAGAACACCCGGGCCCGGGCCGAGAGCCGTCCCGAGGTGACCCCCGGACCATTGCTGGCTCTGGCCGAGCAGCTGCTCCCGGTGATCAACCTGGCCTCGTGGAAGGACCGGGCCGCCGCGGCCCGGGCCGCCGGCCAGGACGTACCCCTCCGTGAGCTCCGGTCCATCGTGGCCTCGGCCTCGACGGTGACCCTCGACGAGGAGGGAACGGAGATGGCCACGGCCCTGCGCACCGCGCTGGATCAGCGGGTCACCGCCCTGCGCGAGCGCTGGGTCGAGCGCATCACCTCGGCCCTCGACGAGGGCCGGACTGTGGACGCCGTCCGAGCCTCTATCCGCCCCCCCGAACCGGCCACCCGCCTCTCATCCGAGCTGGCCGTGCGTCTGGCCGAGGCCGCCGGACTGGCCATGGCCGCAGAGACGCCTCCCGACCAGTGGCTGGCCCTGCTGGAGGTAGTGGTGGAGTCCCCCGTGCGCCGCACGGTCAAGCCGGCCGGCCTGCCCACCGACGCTGACGAGACCGTCCTGGCCGCGGCCCGGAAGGCCTCCGGCTACGTACCCGAGCTGGCCCGCCTGATGGGCATCCCCATCCCCCCACCACCGGGCCCGCGCCGGCCCGTCCCGGCCCGCTCGTCGCCTGGACGCCGAGCCTCCTGACTGACGGCTTCCTGCCCGTGGCCAGACCGCCTCAGTCGAGTGCGGCGCCGTCAGTCGGGTCCAGTTCCCGGTGCATGGTGAGCAGCCGAGCCTTGAACCCCGCCGCCTCGTAGAACGTCTTGGCCGCCCGGTCGCCGGGGAGGGCGGTCCCGTCCACGCCGACGCAGCCCTGCTCGCCCAGCCAGGCCAGCGACCGGTCCAACAGGAGACGGCCCACCCCCACGCCGCGCCCGCCTTCCTCCACGAAACAGGCTTCGAATCGGCCCCGACGGACGCCCCCCCGTCCGTCTTCGCCCTGGGCGCCCGTCGTGGTCACCGTGCTCACCGCGAAGGCCACCACCGCCTCGTCGAGCGCACCCACCAGCACCAGGGCATCGGGTCGTCCCAACAGGTCGGCCACCCGGAGGCCGATGTCGGCCCCGGTGGGGCCGCCCAACTCCGGCTCCACCAGCATCGGTCCACCGCGCTGGGCGGCGATGGCGGCCACCAACTCCCGGCCCAGCTCCACCAGGCGGTCCCGATCGTGGTCCGTCGCCGCCCGCACCGACTCCACGTGACCTCCTGGTTGGTCCGGCCCCGGGCCCGGGGTCAGGACCGCTCGTCGAGCAGCTGGTCCACCCGGCTGAGGATGGTGCGGCGACCTCGCGTTGAGGCCTCGTAGGCCCGCACCGAGACCAGCTCGGACCGGTTGAGTCCATCCAGGCGCTGGACCACCTGGGACGCCGACAACGTGTCGAACCCCGGGATGGAGAGCGTGTCCACCGAGGGGACGTGGCCGTTGGCGGCCGACGGGCCACCCGGGGGCGAGCTCCCCTCCCCCGCCGTAGGTGCCGTGGCCGAGTCGCCAACCGGGCCCCCATCGGTCACAGAGGACGTGGCCGGCGTCTTCGCCCCGTCGGCGGCGGGTCGAGCGGCGGGACGGTGGAACCATGCGCTCGACCGGCGGACGAACTCGTCATGACCGGCCTTCACCGCGAACTGACCCACGGCCCGGGCCGAGGTGACCCGCACGCCCAAGCGCTCGCGCCCTCTCGCCGCCAGCCGGGGCAGCTCCTCCACCACCGACAGGGCCAGCCCGGCCGGGACGAACACGA
>JBBQWW010000037.1:0-31644 GCA_038210245.1 Acidimicrobiales bacterium | reverse complement strand
GTCGTCGGTCACATCCCCATTCTGGGCGCGTGCCATCACGGGTGTGGAGGTGGTCAAGGTCATGGTTTCGGTACTTCCTGTCTGCCCTGGGAGGGAGGGAACTGCTACTGCGGGTGTCTCACGTCAGCCTGACACACAGGGCTCCCGGGTTCGTCTCAGGTGACCTCCTTCCTGGGCGGGATCGAGCAGTGGGCCGTCTACGCCTGCCTGCTCGGTCTGATCATCGGCGGCGCCGGCCTGTGGTGGGGAGTCCAGAACGGGTCCGTCAACCGGACCTCGGTCTCCCAGCACAAGGTGCTGGCCGCCTTCGCCGGGGCGGTCATCATCGGGGCCGGGGTCTTCCTCATCACCTGGGCTTTCAACTTCGGCACCTCGGTCAGCTGAGATGCTCATCGGACTTTCACTCTTCAATCCGCTGGGTGGCATTGGCCAGGACATCGTCGGCTGGATCGGGCATTCGATATCCCAGGGGATCGGCGGGTTCGCCAGCTGGGCCATCGGCGGTGTGATCCACGCCATGCAGGCGACCACCACCCCGGACTTCACCTCGTGGTTCAAGGGCCCGTGGCGGGCCATGCTCACCGTTGTCGCCTGGCTTTCGGTGCCCATCCTCTTCATCGGAGTGGGGACCGCCGCCCTGCGGGGTGACCTGACCTCGGTGCTCAAGCGGGGACTCGGAGCCCCGGTGATCATGGCCACCGGGACGGCTGTCGCCCTCCCGGTGACCGCAGGCATCCTCACCTTGGTGAATGCCTGTTGCAGCCTCCTGGTGAACGTGGCCCTCGGAGGCGATCAGGGATTTGGCCAGGGCCTCGGTCACCTGTCCGACTTCGCCCTGTCGGCCACTGTCACCACGGGCGGCAGCAGTCTGCCCGGGCTGGCCGCCGCCCTGATCGTGGCACTGGCCGGGCTGGCCGCGCTGGTCATCTGGTTCGTCCTCGCCCTCCGAGGAGCGCTCCTCTATCTGGAGGTGCTGGCCATACCTCTCGCACTCTGCGGGCTCTACTGGGGTGGGACGGCCCACTGGATCAAGCGGTTGATCGATCTCATCATTGCCACGATCCTCTCCCAGCTGGTCATCACCATGCTCATGGTCCTGGCCGCCGCCGACCTCAACAGCGGCCAGTTGTCCGGATCGAACACCGGTGCGGTCGGTGGGGACATGACGACGCTGTTTCTCTGCCTGGCGTTCCTCATCCTCGGTTCGCTGGCCCTTCCCCTGGCCCTGAAGCACGTGCCCGCAGCGACCGAGCACGCGGCGGCCGCGGCATCCCAGATCAGTGCGCCGGGTCGGATGACCTACATGGGGAGTCGCGTCGCCGGTACGGCGAAGATGATGGGAGGCGGAGGCGGCAGCAAGGCGCTCGTGGAAGCAGGGTCCGCGGCTGGACCCGTGGGTGTCGCGGCCGCCGCCGGTGCAGGGGTGGCGGCCGGCGCCGCCAAGGCCGGCGCCAGGGCGGCCAGCGAGGGCCCCGACCCGAGTGGGACGTCCTCGTCGAGCAGCAGCTGCAGGCGACCGAGGCCGAGCTGGCTGGCAACCAGTCTCCGGACGATCTGCTCCTCTTCCTCAGCCGTTGGCGTGGTGACCGCACCCTCCACCATGGTGCGGGCGGCCTCGTCGATGGCCTCTCGGGCAAGCTTCTCCACGAACGAGCGCCGCTCGCCTTCGCTCATGCCGGCAGCGCCGTAGCGGATGATGCCGTCGGCCACCCAGACGGCTGCGAACTGCTCCAGCTCTCGGCGCTCCTGATCGTTCACCGGCTGACCTCCCACTTCGGACCGGACGTCGCCATGACTGCTTCCTCCTGTTCGATGAGCGGATACCACGGTCCTGTCGCTGCTTCCAAATCACTCGCCTCGACGTCTGACGGCTCGATATCTGACGGCTCGATATCTGACGGCACCCTGTCCAATGAAGCGGTCTCGTCGACAGTCGGTGCCGCATGAGGTGAGCGGATGCCCAGCGAATCTGCGTCCATTGAGTTGGTCACATGAAGGTCCACACCGGCGTGTTCGGTGGCAGCCTCTTCGGTGACCCCTATCTCCTCTGGCTCGGTCATGGGAATGGGATCGATGCCCAGAGCGGCGATGACCTGATTGGCCCACTTGATGAGCCGGGTCCGCTCCAATCGCTTGACGGGCCGCCGGTTGGCTAGCGCTCCTGCAGCCGGAGGATCGTCGGGCATGGACGGGAGCACCTCCACTTGCAAGGTGCGTGCGATGTCGGAAGCCGAAAACTGCACCGTACCGGTTGGCACAATGAGCAGCCGCCGACTGCGCAGCTCGGCAAGCAAACCGGGCAACGCCTCTTGAAGATGGACGATGGCCTCGAGCCGCGATTCGCACAGGACGACCAGTGCGTCCGTGTGGGCCATCACATCTCGGACACCGCCCCCGAGGTTCGGGAGCAGCCTGCCTACGTCGACCACGACGTCGGCATCAATGTCACCCAGGGCGGTGGCGATCACTGGCCACGCCTTCTCGTTGGCCGTGGCCTGGTGCATGCCGGTGAGGCCGAAGAGAACTGGGAGTCCACCGGGGAGGTGGTCGACGTGATCCCAGACGTCCTCGGGGTTGAGGGCTCGCCGGGCGGCGGCGAACAGGGAGGCGAGCCCTCCGGTTGGGTTTGCACCGTAGCGGGGAGCGAGGTCACCGCCGAACGGGTCAGCCTCAACAAGGAGCACCTGTCGACCGGCCGGCCAACTGGCCGCCAATGCTGTCGCAGCCGTAGTCACCCCGGGAGAGCCCTTGATGGAGGCGAGCGCGATGAGGGTCATCGTGTTCCCCCTGCCTGTGTTGTCCTTGACTGTGCCGCCCCAGACTGTGCTGTCCCAGCCTGTGCTGTCCCAGACTGTGCTCCTCCACCGACCAACGACAAGCCGATCTGGTCGGCGGCGGCATAGGAGGTCACAGTGGCCGCATTCGATCCTGGGATCTCCAGCGAGACGGACCCCACGTACTGGGTCTGGTTGGCCGGCGCGGGACCGACGGCGAACACCGTTGCCGAGGCCACCAATATCTTGCCGATCGTCCCCCCGATGGTCGAGCCCTGACCCGCCTGGGGGACGGCGACCACTTGGACGGTGTCACCGGCCACCAGAGGCACCGACGGCATCTGGTCTCCCTTCAACAACATGCCGACCACTTGTTCACCAGGGCTGAGTTGCGGCGTCGGGGCGAGCATCTGTTTGACCATGACCTGGCCGGCATAGACCGGGGTGTCGAGCTGCTGGCCCACCACCAATGCCGATCCGGTGGACGACATGGCCGTGATGTTGCCCGAGGCCGGGATCGAGGCGACAGCCAGATCATTGGCCCCCAGAACAGTGCCGGCGGGCAGACTCTTGGCCGCCACCAGAATCGACACCTTCTTGGCCGAGGACTGGAATACTGCGCCGGCCACCGCCGCACACACCAACACCAGGGCGATCCCGAGTCCGATCTGCCACGGGCGGCGCTGGTGGGTGGTGGACGAGAGGCGCAAGCCACCAGCGCTGTTCTCTCCGGTTGGTGGAGGTGCGGTGAAGGCGGACCGGGTGGGTGCGGTGGCGATTGCCATTCGGGCTCCAGTTCCTCAGTTGTTTACGGATTCGATCTGGGCCACCTGCAGAGACGTCGTCCCTTGGGTGGTGAGACTGGGAAGGGCTCCCGCCGAGCCATTCGGTCCGGACCAGGACACCGTCCAGGTCACGGTGGCCGTGATGGGGAATGCGGCGTCATTCAAGTTGCCGTCAGGAGAGGGCTGGCCCGCCGAAGTGGTCGAGTAGGTGTGCGAACAGACGGTCGGGTCGTTCGCCGACAGGGACGTGTTGTAGGCAACGCCGGGCCCGTTGCAGGTGACCGTGGCGCCGTCACCGGTGCTCCAGATCACATAGCTCGGAGTGGCAGTGGCAGCGGCGGTCACGCAGCCCCCGGCGTTGCACGCCTGTGCCGAAGTGGTCAACGGATGCCACATCGTGGGTGTGACCCACAGCCACTCGGCCAGGTTGACGTAGCCCTTGGTCGAAGGACTGAGGATGAGCGCCGGGCTCGGAAGCTGGAGCTCACTGGCTGCCTGGGCGCCTGCAACAGCTGGATCCGGTGGCGGGACCGTAGGTGCCGCCTGGCCGGTGGCCAACCACACCACTCCGGTCGCCTGACCTGTCGCTGCGCCCACAGAACAGCTATTCACGTACCAGGCACCCGGCTGGGTCACCCCGGCAGGTGGTGGCCCACCGTCCTGGCCGGGAAACTCCGTGGAGTACGGCACATAGTTGGGACAGGTGGGTACCGAGACGGTGGTGGCACCCCCTCCACTCTGGCCAGATCCACCAGCCGGTGGGGAACCCGTTCCGGTTGCACCGGAGACTCCGGTCCCGCAACTCACGGTGCTGCCGGTGTCGGTACAACCTCCGGTACCGCCGCCGGTTCCAGTACCCGCATAGGCAGGACCGGCGAATACTGCGGTCATCAACGAAACCGCAGTGACCATCGCACCTGCGACTCGTAGCGCACGCGAGCTCAGCACTTCGGCACCGATGTGGTCTTGAACGAGGCGATCTTCCACGAGCCGCCTGCAAGCTCGAGATCCCAAGTTCCCCTGTAGCCACCAGCACCGCCGCCATCGAGGTTGGAGGGGCCGGGCTTCCCTGCAGAAGTAGTGGTTCCCGAGTCGTAGATGCACCCGTCGACCGTGGCCGACGTTGGTGTTTGAGCTGAGATGGTTTGGCTACCCAGATTGAACGAAGTGGGACCGTTGAGCTGCCCCATCTTCACCCCGATGAGGAACTTCTGTTCTGCCTGGAGGGCGGGATCCACGAAGTAGTTCGCCAGGTTCGGCCAGAGCGTGGCGGCCGTTTCGCCGGCTACGAGGTTGGCCCGGTCCTGTTGCCACGGTGCCTGCAAGTAGCCGTAGAGGGTCTGCTGGGCCGACTGCCATGCATTGAGCACGGCGGTGCTTGCAGGACTGCTGGGCACGGTGGCATCGGTCGTCGTGGGTGGCGCACTCGGCCTCGAGGTAGTGGAACTCGGATGGGTGGTGGTCGGGGTCGAGGAAGAGCCTGACCCGCAGCCAGCCAGGCCGAGCGCTGCCGCACTCACCGCGAATCCGAAGTACCAACTCCGAACCCTGCCCTTCCGCTGACGGCTACCCATGCAGTTCACCCCTCCTCTCGTCGTTAGGACGAAGTCCCTTCTGACCGCCGTCTTCGGCTCGCCGGCAAAGTGGGACCGTCCATCTGGGAGAAGTGTGAGCGAACAACGTCACCCTGAACGTCACCCTCGACGGTGGGATGGAGGATTTCTCGGGCTTCTCGGCCAACGAAGGCTGCTTCGATCGTCATGTGGCGACCACCCCTGGCAAAGCGAGTGCATGGCCGTCCAGCAACGTCACCCGGAACGTCACCCTCCCTGGTAGAGGGCTTGATTTGGGCCGGATCGCAGCGTCGACTCCGGTGCCGTCCCAAGAAGTTTGCGGGCCAAGGGAAGCGCCCAGGGTGACGCCGTGCGGAACCTCGGGCCGAGATGAAACTGACCCCGGCGACCTGGGCCCTGGACTTCAGTGCCCCTTGTCCACAGCTCGTCGGAGTGCCCAGGTGACGAACTGGGAGGCGCTCCAACCTCGACTGTCTGCTTCTGTCCTTACTTCTTCCCGAAGACCCCGATCGAGCCAGTAGGTGGCACGCACGTGGCGGTCCTCCCACGACTGACCCTCGTCGCTCGAGTCCTTGGCACTTTTCGGGCTTGTCGAGCCGCGTGCAGGTTGAGCCACCGATATTCCCCTTTGTCTGGCACGCCTTGTCGTCGCTAACTCCTGCCCATGTCAGCTGCACGATGTGATTGTACGGTAAACACGTACCGTATACAACACACGGTATACCGTACGTGGTCATTTGCGCACGCTGCGTGGAGAAGCCCAGCTCGACGGATCGGGCGAGGGCAGCGAACAGACCGCCAGGCCGCGATCGCCCAGGGTGACGTTGGAGATCCGAGGGTGACGTAGGCGGACATCAGCTGATTCACAGGAATGTTGGGGCGGGTGACGTTGGGGGTTACGTCCGTCCGAATGATGTGTTGGGACGGGAGCACGAGGCCCTGTCACAAACGAAGAGAGGCCAGATGTCCCGACCACCGTCAGCAGTCGAGCTAGGTCCGGGCCGAGTGCCGGGTGGAGGGCTCCCACCTGGAGCACTCACGCCGGCGGGGGAATCCGGAGGTAGTCGTCTCCGAGTCGTCGAAGAATCCGATCACTCGCCGGGAGACGAGACGCCACAGACCGGCTACAACCGGCTGGTGCTCGTTACCGCGAGCGGCTTCGAAGTGCCGTTGGTCGCTACTCCGGCGCAGGCAGCGCTGCTACTGAAGAGCTCCGCCGAAGTAGACGCCGCCGATCAGCGTGGCGATGGAAACTCCGGAGGCCCGAGGGGCCAGAGTGTGCGCCATCCGCGTCGTGTACCGGTGGAGCAGCTTCTGCGCCGAGGTCGGCTCGTCAGCCGGTGCGAGACGCCCCCCGGAGGTGGTGCAATATGAACAGCACTCCATTTTCTAGACAGCGCCGGAATCGAGACGGTTCCCAGGCAGGGTCTCCGCGTGATGGCGCTAGGTCCCGTTCTCGCGACGAGCGCAACTGTGCCCAATGGTTCGACCGCTTTGAGGAGCGCCGCGACGAACCCACCGGTCGTCCGGGCCACGGCGAGGTCCGGCGGCTCCGGAAGGAGCTCGAGGCCCTGCGTCGATTGGTGACTGGTGAACAGATCCCGTAGCGCGTCGAGTGACTCCTTACGATGGCTCATTTATGTTGGCCAGGGACAACCCTTCTACTTCGGCGGCCGCACTACGGCACCGGTCAGCGTGTTGTAGTGGCCATCTCGTTCAGCCATCACGACCAGGCGGCCACGGCCGACTTGATTTCCATCCCTGAAGCCGCACGCCGTGTTGGGCTGCACGCCGACACCCTCTACCGCCTTTGTCGTACGGGCCGCTTCCCGCCGGCTCTCCAGATTGGAACCCGATGGAGGGTCTCGGTGCCCCGGTTGGAGAGGTACCTCCACGGTGAGGTCGACACACCTTGACGCCACCACCATCTCCACATTTTGCGTCACAGCAGGCTCACCCGTCCGTCATGGGAGCTCAGCGACGCGATGTTCGGGACAACTCGTGCCCGTGCATCGAGCACCGGCACCAGCCGACCACTGGAGTCGGTGCGCGACAATTCGGGGTTGCTGGGCTGCGACGGAATGCTCTACTATCGAACATATGTTCGGTCATGGTCCACCTCTTGCACCCGTGCGAGGATGGAGCGCGATGACGGAGCTGTGGGACAAGCCGGACGAAGGCAAGCTCGGTGAGCTGATTCTGTACGCGGCGGGACAGCTTCTGGACGATCCCACTGGCGGGGCAACGAAGGTCAACAAAGTCCTCTTTTACGCAGAGTTCTCCCATATCCGAACTCACGGCGTGCCGATCACCGGTGTCTCATACCAGAAGCTTCCCCAAGGGCCGGCTCCCCGACATCTCGTCCCGGTTCGAGAGCGGTTGATCGCAGACGGAGCCGCCTGGCTTCAGGTCGACCAGTACTTTGGCAAGCCGCTGCATCGACTCGTCCCACTGCGAGGGCCGCGTCCTGACACCCTCAGCCAGCAGGAGCTGAGCAGCGTCGACCAAGTGGTCACCGCGCTTTGGGGCAAGACGGCGAGCCAGGTGTCCGAGATGTCGCACCAGGAGCTGGGTTGGATCATGGTCGAGGAGGGCGAAGACATACCCTTGTCGGCCGCGTACCTGCCACGGCGAGCAGCCATGAGTGACGCTGCTCGCCGCCGGGCCCGAGAATTGGCCGCCAGCCTGCCTGCCGCTCGCTAGACCGGGCGCCGCGGCCGTGACCCGACTGACCCAAGTCACGGTAGGCGCTGACCTGATGGCCAAGGCTCAAAACCGATGGCCGGTCGAGCGCTCCGGCGAAGGAGAGCCCAACTTTTCCCACTTCGAACGCGGGCCGCTCGCTGCGGCACGGGAGTATTTCAGCCGCTACTTCGACCGGGCGCTGGTGGAAGTTGAGGGCTCTCCGGTCCGCTACTACATGACGGTGAGTACGTTCTTCCCAGTATTGGGCTTCTTCGCGATTCAGGTTGCCGACCACATCGAGATCATCGACTTCCTCGAAGACGACAACTATTGGGACTCGCTCGGAGATGATCCGCACGACTGAACTCCAGTTCGAGTCCACCCACAGCAACATCGCTGCAGCGCGTCCTATGGGCGACACAGGACCTCTATGAGCTGAGCGTCAGTGCCGCCCCCAGCAATCCGGCTGCCTCTCGATCTCGTTCCGGCAGAGCATGGGCGTATCGATCGAGTGTCATCGTCGCCTTGGCATGTCCGTGCCGCTCGGCGACCGTGCGGATATCCACTCCAGCGGCAATGAGCGTCGTGACGGAGAAGTGCCGCAGGTCGTGGAACCGGAAGTCCCAGCGCTCCCCCGCAGTCAATTGGGCACGGGTGGCCTTCGGCTGTGTCAGGCGAAGCTTGTCCAGAGCCGGCTGCTCCATCACCCGGCACAGCTTCCCGAACCGGTGGGTGAGTGTGTCCGGGTTGGCCGGCAAACCGCCGTTGGCGTTGTATGACAGCACGTAGGGGTCGTCCACAAGGGGCGAACCGGCACGCTTCGACAGCCGGACCATGTAGGCCCACCTCCGCTTCAGCACTTCGACGCCGATCGGATCGAGGGCCAGTTCACGACTGGCGTGCGTCTTCGTCGGCCCCGTGTGCTGCTCGCCCCGCGCCACGGTGAGCGACCGGGCGATGGTCACCCGGCCGACGACGAGATCGACATCGGACCACCGAAGTGCGACCAGTTCGCCCCTTCGGGCACCGGTCAGCGCGGCCAAGGCCACGGCGGTGCCCAGCACGGGATCCTGGTCGTCGGCTGTCTTCACCATCTCGGAAAGCTGCTTCGGGGACGGCACCAGCATCTCCTTGCGGACAGGCTGTGGCGGTGTGGACCGATCAGTTGGGGCTCTATCGATCCATCCCCACTTGACTGCCTGGCGGCACGCGGCCGAGAGGATGGCATGGTACTGGTGAACGGTCGATGGCGATAGACCTTGCTCGAGCCACATCCGGTATGCCCCGTCGAGGGTGTCTGGTTCCAGCTTGTCGAGTCTCAGTTCGCCGAGGACGGGCCGAATTCGGCTGTTGATCTTCGAACGGTTCTCGTACACGGTCCGCGGGCGCTGCCGTTGCGAGGCGAATTCCAGCCACTTGTCAAGCAATTGCCCCACAGTGGCGGTTGTTCGCTTGAACTTCCCGGCACCGACTTCAGCCACAAGGGCAGAGAGCGCCTTGGCGGCTGCCCGCTCGCTTCCCGTGAACGTGCGGGACACCTGGCGCGGCTTGCCGGTCACGGGATCGGGCCCGGCGAAGGCGCGCAATTGCCAATGACCGCGCGTGCGCTCCCGCATCGTCCCAGGTCGGCTCGTACTGCTGGTCCTCGCCATGTCCCCAGGCTACCGCCTGGAGGACCTTTGTAGGACTTCTCTAGGACATCGGCACCTTCACTTGCTGGAGAAAGTGCCTCTGACCTGGTGGGGCTAACAAGAATCGAACTTGTGACCTCAGCATTATCAGTGCTGCGCTCTAACCGACTGAGCTATAGCCCCGCAAACCGGTGCACGACGCTACACCACGGCCCGGGCGGGGCCGGAAGGACGCGTCCCCCACGGCCGCCGGGTGGGATCCGAGTTACGCCTCCCCCGACACCTCTCCGGCCACCGGGGCCACCGCGGCCACGGCGTCGCCGTCATCGAGATTCATCACCCGGACGCCGGTGGCGTCCCGGCCCTGCGAGGCGATCTCCCGGACGGCCGTCCGGATGACCACACCCGTGGTGGAGATGAGCAGGATCTCGTCCTCGAGCCCGGCCATGAATGCGGCCACCACCTTGCCCCGCTTGGCCGTGAGCCGGATTCCGCGAACCCCCTGGCCACCCCGGGCCTGGCGGTTGAACCGCTCGACCTTGGTCCGCTTGCCGTACCCGGCGTCGGTCACCAGCAGGATGTCCGCCTCGTCGCGGGCGATGTCGCACGAGACCACCTCGTCCCCGGCTTTCAGCCGCACCCCCCGCACCCCGGCGGCGTCACGGCCCATGGCCCGCACGTCCTGCTCGGAGAAGCGGATAGTCATCCCCGACTGGGTGACCAGGAACACGTCGTCGTCGCCATGGGTCTCCACCACCCTCACCAGCTCATCGCCGTCCCGAAGGTTGATGGCGATGAAGCCCTCTCGCCGCGACTTGTCGTACTCGCTGAAGGCCGTCTTCTTGATCTGGCCCAACTTGGTGGAGAACACCAGATAGTTGTCGGCCGCGAAGTCCCGCGTGCCGATAATGGCCTGGATGCTCTCGTTGGGGGCCAGGGGCAGCAGGTTGACGATGGCTGTTCCCCGGGCCGTCCGCTCCTTCATGGGGATCTCGAGGGCCCGAAGCCGGAACACCCGGCCGCGGTTGGAGAAGAGCAGCAGGTGGGCGTGCGACGAAGTGTGGACCACGTCGTCGATCAGGTCCTCTTCCTTCAGCTTGGCCCCCTGGATACCCCGACCACCCCGCCCCTGGGTGCGGAAGGCGTCGGCCGAGACCGCCTTGATGTAGCCGGCCCGGCTCATGGTGACGACCAGCTCCTCGTCGTCGACCAGGTCCTCCACGTTCATGTCTCCAGGATCGTGGGTGATCCGGGTGCGACGTTCGTTGGCGAACTTCTCACGGATCTCGAGGATCTCCGTGGCGATGACGCCACGCAGCTTGGCCGGGTCGTTGAGGATCGACTCCAGCTCGGCGATCTCCTCCAGCAGCTTGGCCATCTCCTCTTCGAGGTTGGTGCGGCCCAGCCGGGTGAGACGCGACAGCGTCATGTCGAGGATGTGGTTAGCCTGCTCCTCGGAGAAGTCGAAGGGCGTGGCCCTCAGGGCCTCCAGCGCCGCCGGCCGGTCATCGGATCCGCGAATGGCGGCGATGACGGCGTCCAGCATGTCGATGGCCTTGAGCAGGCCCTCGACTACGTGGGCCCGGGCCCGGGCCTTGTCCAGCAGGAACTGGGACCGTCGGGTGACCACCTCGATCTGGTGGGCCACGTAGTGGGTCAGCATCTGGGCCAAGTTGAGAGTGCGGGGCACCCCGTCCACCAGGGCCACGGCGTTCACACTGAAGCTGGTCTGCAGCGGGGTCTGCTTGAACAGGTTGTTCAGCACCACGTTGGCGTTGGCGTCGCGCTTGAGCCGGATCACCAGTCGGGTCTTTCCCCCCGACGAGTCGTCCTGGGCCTCGGCGATCCCGTCGATGTCACCGGTACGGACCAGCTCGGAGATCTTCTTCTCCACCGTGGCCACCGATGTCTGATAGGGCATCTCCGAGACGACAATCCGGGTGACGCCGTCACGGCCCTCGTCGATCTCGGCCACGGCTCGGAGCTTGATGGACCCCTTCCCGGTGCGCAGGGCATCGAGGATGCCCTGGCGACCGAGGATGAGGGCCCCGGTCGGGAAGTCCGGACCCTTGACGAACTCCATGAGGTCGTCGGGGGTGGACTCGGGGTGCTCGAGTAGGTGGACGGTGGCGTCGATGACTTCGCCGAGGTTGTGGGGCGGGATGTTGGTGGCCATGCCTACGGCGATGCCTTGGGACCCATTGACCAGAATGTTCGGGAACCGCGCCGGAAGCACCGTGGGCTCTTCAGAGGTGGCGTCGTAGTTGGGGGTGAAGTCGACGGTCTCCTGATCGATGCCGGCCATCAGCTCGAGAGCCAGGGAGTCGAGCCGGCACTCGGTGTAGCGCATGGCCGCCGGACCTTCGTCGGGTCCGGTGCCGCCGAAGTTCCCGTGCCCGTCCACCAGCGGATGACGCATGGAGAACTCCTGGACCATCCGGGCGAGGGCTTCGTAGATCGATGAGTCCCCGTGTGGGTGGTACGAGCCCATCACGTCGCCGACCACCTTGGCGCACTTGGTGTGGGGCCGGTCCGGCAACAGCCTCTGGTCGTACATCGAGTAGAGGATCCGTCGGTGGACCGGCTTCAGCCCGTCCCGGACGTCGGGGAGCGCCCTCGACACGATGACCGACATCGAGTACTCGAGGAAGGAGCGCTCCATCTCCTCTTGGATCTCGATGGGCTCGATGAAGCCGGAGACATCCTCGTCGGTGTTCATCCCCCGGCTGTCGTCATCACGTCCTGGCATGCGGTTTCCTTCTCCGTCTCACTCGTCTCGTCCCGCGCCGGCGTCGGCGGCCGCGGTGCTGCCGCCTCCTCAGATGTCGAGGAAGCGCACGTCCTTGGCGTTGGTCTGGATGAAGTGCCGCCGGAGTTCGACGTCCTCGCCCATCAGGACCGAACACACCTCGTCGGCTACCGCCGCCTGCTCCACTGCCACCTGGAGCAGCGACCGTCGCCCTGGGTCCATGGTCGTGTCCCGCAGCTCTCCGAAGTCCATCTCGCCCAAGCCCTTCAGGCGCTGGAAATCGGCCTTGTGCTCGGGCCTCTCGGCCAGAAACGCGGCCTTGGCGGCATCGTCCTTGAGGTAGATCTTCTCCTTGCCCACCAGGGTGGAGTACAGCGGCGGCTGGGCTACGTAGACGAACCCGCCCTCCACCAACGGCTTCATCTGCCGGAAGAAGAAGGTCAGCAGCAGGGTACGGATGTGTGACCCGTCCACGTCGGCGTCGGCCAGGATGATGATCTTGTGATAGCGGGCTTTGACCACGTCGAAGTCCTCGGCCAGTCCGGCGCCGATGGCAGCGATGAGCGCCTGGATCTCGGTGTTCTTGAGCATCTTGTCGATGCGGGCGCGTTCGACGTTGAGGATCTTGCCTCGGATGGGCAGGATGGCCTGGGTTTTGGGGTTGCGGGCATCCTTGGCCGAACCGCCGGCCGAGTTGCCCTCCACGATGAACAGTTCACTCTCCCGAGGATCCCGGGACGAGCAGTCGACCAGCTTGCCGGGCAGCCCGGCGCCGTCGAGCGAGGACTTCCGCCGGGTGAGGTCGCGGGCCGACTGGGCGGCCACCCGGGCCCGCGCCGCCGACATGCTCTTCTGGATGATCTGGCCCGCTTCGCGCGGGTTCTCCTCGAACCACTCGGCCAGCTTCTCGTTGGTGGCCCGCTCCACCAGTGAGCGGACCGGCACGTTACCCAGCTTGGCCTTGGTCTGCCCCTCGAACTGAGGGTCCTGCAGCCGGACGGAGATGATGGCCGTGAGGCCTTCGCGGATGTCCTCGCCCCGAAGGTTCTCGTCCTTCTCCTTCAGGGTGCCCTTGGCTCGGGCGTACTTGTTGGCCACGTTGGTGAGGGACTTCTTGAACCCCTCTTCGTGCATGCCACCGTCGATGGTGGAGATGCCGTTGGCAAAGGAGTGGATGCTCTCGTAGAAGCCGGTGTTCCATTGGAGGGCCAGCTCGACCTCCATGGTCTCTTCCTTCTGGTCCAGCGAGCTGACTTTGCGGAACAGGGCCTCCTTGGAGGCATTGAGGTGCCGGACGAAGTCGACGATGCCGTCCTTGTACTTGAAGACCTGGGACAACTTGCCGTCCGGGCGTTCGTCCACGAACCGGATCTCGAGTCCCTTGTTGAGGAAGGCCATGACCTGCAGTCGCTCCATTACCGTCTGGGCCCGGAACTCGATCTCCTCGAAGATGGTGGGGTCGGGCCAGAACGTCACCGTGGTCCCCGTGCGTCCTCGGGGGGCTGGGCCGGTGACCTCGAGCTTGCCCACGGGGCGGCCACCGTCCTTGAACTCAAGGGTGTGATGGTCCCCGTCGCTATCGATCTCCAGTACCAGGCGGGTGGACAGGGCGTTGACCACGGAAATACCCACGCCATGCAGGCCACCGGACACCTTGTAGCCGCCACCTTCACCGAACTTCCCTCCGGCGTGGAGCACGGTGAGCACGACTTCGGCCGCCGATTTTCCGTTCTGCTCCTTCATCGGACCGGTGGGGATACCGCGCCCGTTGTCGACCACCTTCACGCCGCCGTCGGCCAACAGGGTGACGTCGATCTCGGTGCAGAAGCCGGCCATGGCCTCGTCCACCGCGTTGTCGACCACTTCCCACACCAAGTGGTGCAGTCCGGTAGGTCCAGTCGAGCCGATGTACATGCCCGGACGCTTCCGGACCGGCTCGAGCCCCTCCAGAACGGTGATGTCCTCGGCGTTGTAGGTCGCTGCTTTCTCGCCGCGCTTCCCGCCGCCGTTGTCCTCTTTTTTCAGCGCCACAGGCGCGCCCTTTCCAACATCGAGTGACTGGTCGGGAACCAGCGAAAGAAGGCCGTCGGCGGTGCGCACGAAGCGCTCCGGAGACGGTGACAATCCCCCGATTCCAAGGTCCCAGTGTAGCCCTCAGGGACGCCCTTCCGGACCGATGGTCCGAGCAGTGGGGGCCTCGCTACCGCTGGACCCGGACCTCCACCCGAGTGGGTCGGGTCGCCCCGGTCTCCTCGGCCACTCGGTCGAGGAGGAGGTCGCCCATCCGGCGCACCTGGGTGGCCCAGGCTGGGTGATCCACGGTCACCACGAGGGCCTCCTTGTCCAACCGGATCGGTCGTACGTGCTCGGCCATTCCCGGGCCCACGATCTCCGACCAGTGGGCGAACAGGCGTCCGAGACCCCGGGAATCCTTCATTCCTAGCTTCCTCGACACGGCGTCGAGAGAGGCATCGAGGGACCTCGGCCCCGAGTCGCCTCGGTCCGGAGGAGGCACTACCCGGACGTCGCTTCCCCGGAGGCCCCGACGGGCGTGGTGTGGCCCCCGGCTTCCACCTCGTAGACGCGGGCGGGGGCCACCTCGTCGGGAGCGGGAAGGGCGGTGGTGAGCAGGGCCTGGCCTGGTGGAAGCCCGGCCAGTAGCGCCCGGGACCGGAACGGGTCGAGCTCCGAGAACACGTCGTCCAACAGCAGGACCGGGGCCGACCCCAACCGCTCGGTGGCCAACTGATGGGCGGCCAACTGAAGGGCGAGCGCCAGCGAGCGCTGCTCACCCTGAGAGGCGTGCGTGCGGCTCGGGAGCCCCTGGACGGTCAGTTCCAGTTCGTCACGGTGGGGTCCAACCGTCGATACTCCGCGTTCAACGTCCTTGGGCCGGCTCTCCGACAGCGCCTCGACGAGACGACCCGACCACGACCGTACGTAGGTCATTCCTACCTCGGTGACCGTCCCGGCCAACCTCGTGTAATGGGCCGCGACGATGGGTCCCAACTCCACCACCAACTGCTCCCGGGCCTCGACCAGGGCCGTGCCGGCGGCATCGAGACGGGTGTCCCAGACGTCCAGGGTGTCGGCCACCTCGGGGCTGAGCCGTCGTCCGCTGGTCCGGAGCAGCGCAGCTCGCTGGCGCAGGATCTTGTCCACGTTCTCGGCCGCCCGTGCCGCCTTGGGATCCACGACGGCCAACGTCTCGTCGAGGAAGTGGCGGCGCTCCCCTGGGCCTGCCCGGACCACGCCGATGTCCTCGGGGGAGAACACGGTGGTCCGGAGGGCCTGATGGAGGTCGCCGCGCCTCCGGACGTTCTGTCGGTTGACCATGGTGCGGGACCGACCGGAGGCGGAGATCTCGGCTTCGATGGTCACTGCCCGACCCTCCACCAGGGTCTCGGCCCGCAGAATGGCCTGCTCAGCCCCTCGTCGGACCATGGCCTCCTTCGGTGTCCCGCGGAACGACTGGAGGGTCGAAAGATACGTCACGGCCTCAAGGACGCTGGTCTTTCCCGCCCCGTTCCGCCCGGTGATCACCGTGGTCCCACTCCGGTCGGGCTCGATGCTCAACTGGACGATGTTCCGGAAGTCGGTGATGGCCAGTGAAACGAGGAACACGGGGTGGCGGGACCGTCTCGGTGCTCAGGACACCCGCACCGGCATCAACAGGTACCGGAAGTTGGTCTCCTCGGCAGCTCGCACCGTGGCCGGCTTGGTGGCATCGACCGTCTCGAGGACCACTTCGTCGCCGGTGACAGCTTCCACCCCGTCGATCAGGTACGTCGGGTTGAAGGCGATGGTGAGTTCGGACCCGTCGAAGTCGGCGTCGACGGTCTCACTGGCGTCACCCACCTCTTGGGACACCACCGTGAGGTCAACCCCCCCCGACCGCATGGACAAGCGGACCGGAGTGGTGTTGTCCCGCACGAGCAGGCGGACCCGGCGCAAGGCGTCGAGAAGGGAGTCCTTCCCGACGTGGAGTCGGTTCGGGTACTCCGCTGGGATCAGTTGGCGGTAGTCGGGGTAGCTCCCGTCGAGCAGACGGGTGCTCACCTTGACTCCCCCGGCGGTGAAGGTTACGTCATGGTCACCCACCGAAAGGCCAACGGTCGGTCCCTCCGGCTCGGCCTGATCACCGTCGGGGCCTACCCCACCACTCTCCTTGGTCGCCGATCCGAGTAGCGAGAGCTTCTGCAACTCGGCCAAGGCGCGGGCCGGAACCAGAATCTGGGCGCTGTCCACCAGGGCATCACTCCCGTCGATGTCCCGCATGGCCAGGCGGTAGGAGTCGGTGGCCACCAGTCGCACCCCGTTCCCCTCGGCGGCGATGAGTACCCCGGTGAGTAGGGGTCGGGCGTCGTCGCTCGACGCGGCCCGGACGACCTGACGCAGGGCGCTGGCCAGGCTGCTGGCCGGCAGGAAGGTGGCCGGTTGTGGGGGCTCGGGAAGAGATGGGAAGTCGTCGACCGGAAAGGTGCGCAGACTGAACCTGGAGCGGGCCGCTCCGATCTCGACCTTTTCTCCCTCAGCCTCGATGGTGACCGCTCCCGGCTCCAGCGACCGGACGATGTCGGCCAACAGTCGGGCTGGGGCCACACACACACCGTCGGTTATCCCGATGGCCTCGGTGGAGGCATGGACGGTCAGGTCGAGGTCGGTGCCCACCACCGCCAGGTGATTTCCTGTCGCCTCGATCCGGACTCCACTCAACGCCATGGCGGAGGTGCGCGCACTCACCGCACGCCCCGCCGTGGTGAGCACGTCCACCAGGGAGTCACGCTCGCATCGAAACTTCACCAGTGAGTCCTTTCTCGCTTTTGTTTTATAGATCTAATTAGGTAGTGATGGTAATAAGCCCTGTGGATTGGGGATGAACAGAGATCCACCCTGGTCAGAAGGGGTTCGGTCATCCCCGCTTCATCCACTGTTTCCCGGAGTGGGGGCTCCGATGACAAGGAGTGGGTGTCTGGTTATGGACAAGTTCACCTGGGTTCACAGAATTACCCCAGATAAGACGGGAGATATCCACAGATAGTGCACAACCTCTGGAAAGAGAGTTCCTGCAGTCGTGGACGAAAGCCCCCAACCGACCGTCCGTGGGGATCCCACCGCCCCTCACGCACCGCTCTTGATGCGGACGATGAGGTCGGTGACTTGGTTATAGATCTGATGACGCTCCTTCATGAGGCCGCCGATCTTGTCCACGGCGTGCATGACGGTGGAGTGGTCGCGACCACCGAACTCTCGCCCAATAGCCGGATAGCTGAAGTCGGTGAGCTCGCGGAACACATACATGCTGACCTGCCGGGCCGTCACCAGTGGTCGCCGTCGGTTGGGACCACACAATTCCTCGATGGAGAACCCGAAGGTCTCGGAAGTGGCCTGCAGAATTACCTGGGGGGTGATCCTCCGGGGCTGGTCCGCCGAGACGATGTCGGAAAGGACCTGCTCGGCCAACTCACGGCTCATCGGCTGACGGTAGAGACTGGCGAAGGCGGTGACCCGGATCAACGCCCCCTCCAACTCCCGGATGTTGTCCTTGACGTGGGTGGCGATGAAGTCCAGGACGTCGTCGGGCACGTTGACCTGCTCGTGCTCCGCTTTGGCTTGGAGGATGGCCAACCTGGTCTCGAGGTCGGGGGGCTGCACGATGGTGATCAGTCCGGACAGAAATCGACTCCGGAGACGGTCCTCGAGGGTGGCAATCGACTTGGGGGGCCGGTCCGAGGTCAGGACGATCTGCTTGGATGCTCCGTAGAGAGAGTTGAAGGTGTGGAAGAACTCCTCTTGGAGTGACTCCTTCCGCTCCATGAACTGAACGTCATCGATCAGGAGCACGTCACACTCCCGATAGCGGCGTTTGAAGGCAGTGGTGGCGTTGGTCCGGATGGCGTCGACGAACTCGTTCATGTACGTCTCGGTGGTCAGGTATCGGACGTGGCGGCCGGTGAAGTTCTCCAGCACATAGTTGCCGATGGCGTGGAGAAGATGGGTCTTGCCCAGCCCAGCGTCTCCGTAGATGAACAAGGGGTTGTACGACTGAGCCGGCGACTCGGCCACCGACTGGGCGGCGGCGTGGGCGAACCGGTTGGACGAGGCGATGACGAAGGTGTCGAAGGTGTAGCGGGGGTCCAGGACGGGGGACTCGAGGCCTGAGCGACCGTTGGGCGTCGAAGGATACGACGAGTCGCGCTTCGGGGAAGCCGGTGGCCGGTCCACCGTTGCCGGCATGATGCTTGCCTCTACGCGGTTGGAAGCCAGCACCTCTTCGGCGGTCTGGGGACGAGGGGTCACCACTTCGAGCTGCACCACGAGATTCCGGCCGACGGTGCCGGTCACGGTGTCCTGGATGAGACCGAGGAACCGCGACTCGACGCGGTCACGAATGAGGGTGTTGGGCACCCCGAGCACGATCTCACCATCCGCGATGGACAGCGGGGTGATTCCCGACAGGTATGCCTGCCAGATGGCATCGGACACCTGCTCGCGCAGGGCCTCCGAGCACAATATCCACAGCTCCTCAGTGTCGTTCACGTGGGCCTCCGCCCTCCGACGGCTCCATCGGTCCCCAAAGATATCCACAGCTGTGGATGAGTACCGATAGGCATGCGCTCCGTCATCTGGGGGGTGAAGCGCCGTTCCGTCTAGTTGTTCTGCGTCGTTCGGGGGCAAGCGTTACGACGGACGGCGATCGCTTCGGCCGGCATCATTGCTTGCTGTGCTCGGAACGGTACACCGTGTCCAACGAGCGTGCCTCCCGGCTCTCGACTAGAGCGCCGGGCGATTCGCGCCTACGATGTAGGGGAATGCCCTGATCCCTGTGACCGGGCCCCCTGCCGAACGCGACACCAATGTCCCCGGTTCAGGGAGAGGAAGGAAGTGGATGGATGAAACGCACTTATCAGCCAAATGTGCGCAAGCGGGCGAAGACCCACGGCTTTCGCAAGCGGATGTCGACGAAGGCCGGCCGGGCGGTGATCCGGTCGCGCCGGGCGAAGGGACGTCATCGCCTGTCGGTCTGATGGTCGGGAGGTCTTCGGTGCCCGGGCCCTACGGAGGTGTGGCGCCGATCCGATCGCGACGGACGTTCGAGGCGCTCCGGAGGACCCGTGCGCGAGGGCGCTCGGGTCCGTTGACCGTGGCGTTTGTGGCCCAAACTACCTGGTCAGGGCGTGAAGTGGCTTATGCCATCAACCGACAGGTAGGAAATGCAGTGACCAGGAACCGACTGCGACGACAACTCAGGTCGATCCTGGCCGGACAAGCGCCCACCCTGCCGGCTGGCGCCTATCTAGTGCGGACGGGCCCTGATGCCCCACAGCTGGCGTTCGACGAACTGAAGGTGGCCATGAGCCAAGCACTGGGACAGGCCACACGACGGGCGACCGATCGCTCCACCCCCGTGGCCGCCGGTGGAGGGGCGGTCCGATGACGGCGGTGGACGAACTGACCCGCCGTCAAGGATCCACGAGCAGTCCGACCGAGACCGTCCCTGTCGCTGCGCGGCCCTCGGCCACCGCCAGGGTCATGATGAAGGTGGTTCGGGGCTATCAACTGGCCCGTAGCGGCCGGCCCAGCGGGTGCCGGTTCATTCCTAGCTGCTCGGAGTACGCCATCGAGGCCATGGCGGAGTACGGCGCGCTGCGGGGCGCAGGCCTGGCCGCCCGCCGTCTGACCCGGTGCACCCCCTGGGGTGGACACGGCGTCGATCCTGTCCCCGACCGGAGGACCCCATGTACGCATCGATAACCACGCCGATCGGCAAGATCTTCCAGCCGCTGTTGGACGGCGTCGGCTCCGTCTTGGCCTTCTTCTACTCCATCATCCCCAACTACCCGATCGACGTTGCCCTGCTCACCATGGTGATCATGGCCCTGCTCACCCCGCTCACGGTCAAGAGCACGAAGAACATGGCGGCCATGCAGGCCCTGGGCCCGGAGATGAAGAAGCTCCAGCAGAAGTACAAAGGAGCCGAAAACCGAGCCCAGCTCAACGAAGAAATGATGAAGCTCTACAAAGAGCACAAAGTGAACCCAGCTTCGGGCTGTCTACCCATGCTATTACAGATGCCCGCATTCTTCATTCTCTACAGCGTCATCCGGGGAATGACCAACACGGTCACCCACGCTGCGTACACCACTACCGTGGCCGGACTGAAGGTCTACCACCCTCCGGTGATCATCGCTGAACCCCGGTACATCCCCCACGACAGCGCCATGTATCACAACATTGTGGCTGCTCATGGCCAACTTATCTCGTTCGGAATGGACTTTTCCGAGAAGCTGCTCTCTCACCACAGCTCGATCTTCGTAGCCATCCCATTCCTGCTCCTGGTGGTGGCGTCGGTCGGCCTGCAGTATCTGCAGATGTCCCGCCTCAACGCACGCAATCCGGGGGCATCTCAGGCTAATCCTCAGGCAGCAATGCTTCAGAAATATATGCCACTTATATTCGGATTTATTTATATAAATGTGGCGGCAATTCTGAACGTCTATTTCATTATTTCGAGCGCCATCAGGATACTCACACAGGAGATCCTGTTCCGCCGGGGCATCGTGGGCGGCCCTCCCCCGCCCCCGACCCTCGACGTCACGGCTACCGAGAAGAAGAAGCCCAAAGGGCCGGTGGTGGACCGCACCGAGCGGGCTCTACCCAAGCCCAAGGCGACCAGCGGATCCGGAAAACCCGGAGCAGCCGCCCGGTCGGGCGCACCTACGGCGACCAACGGAAAGTCCACCAATGGAAACGGCAAGGGGCGTCGAACCAGTTCTCCGACCGGCGCCGAGGTGGAGGGCGCAGCCGTCGTCAAGCGGGCCAGTTCGACCAACGGGTCGAACGGGAAGAAGAGTTCCAGTCCGGCCAGCGGCAACGGCTCGCGGCGGGGACCGGCGAAGCCCTCGGGCAATGGGAGCAACGGTTCATCGGGCAGCGGCACCGCATCCAGCGGGCCGACCGTGCCCAAGGAGCATCCGCGCTCGAAGGCCAAGCGTGAGAGAAAGGCGCGATAGATCGTGGAGTGGGTGGAAGCCAGTGGGAAGTCGCTGCCTGAAGCGAAGGAGATCGTGCTCGATCTCCTCGGGGTGGCCGAGGACGATGCCGAGTTCGTAATCCTCAGCGAGCCCAAAGCGGGCCTGTTCGGACGGTTGCGCGGCGAGGCACGGGTGCAGGCCCGGGTTCGGCCCGTCGCTCCCCCACCGAAGCGCGGCCGGCGTCAGCGACCTGATCGCAACCGGGGTGGCGGCGACCGTTCGCGCAATGGGAACTCATCGGGGGGTAAGGGCGGGTCAGGTCGGAGCCGATCGGAGAACGGATTGAACGGGGACCGGACCGCCACGGACGTTGGATCGGCCGCTGGCCACGATGGCTCCTCCGAATCCGGCGCTCCTACCGCGTCGCAAGGGACGAACAGGCCAGCGGGGAGCCGCCGGAAGCGCTCCTCGGGTGGAGGATCCGGCACCAATGGCGCGTCGAACACCGGACAGTCGAAGCAAGGATCCGGTCGGTCGACCGGAGATAGTGAGGACAACATGGAAGAGTCACTGACCCTCGAGCAGCAGGGGCAAGCAGCCACCGAGTTCGTGGCCGGCCTGGTACGTGAGTTCGGCCTCGACGCAGACGTGAACTTCGTCGAGCTCGACGAGGAGACCGTGCAGGTGGCGGCGGTGGGAGATGACCTGGGACTGTTGGTGGGTCCCCGAGGGGCGACCCTGTCGGCGGTGCAGGATCTGACCCGAACGTTCGTACAGCGCCAGTCGGAAGTACGGACCGACCGCATCCTGGTCGATGTGGGGGGCTACCGGGAGAAGCGGTCCGCTGCCCTCCGACGGTTCACCGAAGGAATCGTTGGAGAGGTCAAGAGCTCAGGCGAGGAGCGGGCCCTCGAGCCCATGTCCCCGGCTGACAGGAAAGTGGTCCACGACACTGTGAACGAGATCGAGGGTGTCGAGACCCGGTCGGACGGCACCGAGCCGGCGAGGTATGTGGTGATCCAACCCTCGAGTTGAGTTCCACGGAGCAGCACCACGCAGTACCAAATGGCACCGGGCGAATCCCGGTGCCATTTGCGTTCTCAAGGAGTTTCCTTCCTTCCGGGTATGGACTCCGCGAGGGGCCAGTCCCCCGGTCGTCGGGGGCCAGGGTCGAGAGAGCAGCCTGAGGAGCACAGTGGAACCGGAAGACACCATGGTCGGGTTACGAGCCCGGGTGGACGGCGAGGTGGCCGCCACCTTGCAGAGGTCGGCCGAGCGCGGTTTCCTCGGCGGCATGCCCGTCAAGGAGCAGATCGACCACTCCCTTGGATTTGTCGTGGCCGTCGAGCGGATGCTCGGCCGGTCACCCGATCAGGTAGCTGATCTGGGCACAGGCGGTGGGGTGCCGGGGTTGGTCCTGCACTCGTGTTGGCCTCAGGCGCGCCTCTGTTTGATGGATGGCAATCAGCGGCGAACCGAGTTCCTCTCAGCGGAGGTCGAGGGTTGGTCCAGCGCCCGTTCCGTCGAGGTGGCGCGCGGACGGGCTGAGGAGCTGGCCCATGAGGAGCGGTACCGCTTCCGATTCGATGTGGTGGTGGCCCGGTCGTTCGGTCCGCCGGCTGTGACTGTCGAGTGCGGAGCCCCGCTACTGGGGAGCGGAGGGATCATGGTGGTTTCGGAGCCCCCCGGTGATTTCGACGACACTCGCTGGCCACTCGAGGGTTTGGCCATCCTGGGCATGGGGCTCGGTCCTCGGGAGCGGTTCGACGAACGGTTCGGATATCAGGTGCTGGTCAAATCCGGACCAACCCCCGAGCGCTACCCCAGACGGACCGGTATTCCCACCAAGCGTCCTCTCTTCTGACGCGCCTGCACGACAACCTTGCGTGAGAGTGGCGTTGATGTGCTCCGCCCGCATCCCTCCGCCGAAGCCTCATTCACTTGGGACGGGCTCGGTGACTGAAGGCGAGGAGAATGGCTTCGGGCGGACCCCGGTGAAGGCCTGAGTTGTTCCACGTGAAACATCCCCAGGGTTCACGCCCCTGCCCGTTCTGGGAGCTAGGACGCGAGCGCCCATGACGGCCCCGAGTTGCTGGACCCGAACCTCACCCGTCGTCTGTTGTCCAGTCGCCGCTGGTGGGGTGGCGAGGGCCCTGTGGTTGCGTGGGGAGCAGAAGCCGCCACCCACGGGCACGGAGACGAATGGACGTGCCGGTCACTATGGTGTGTCACTACCCCCGCAATTGAGCGGCATGGGGCTGAACGGTAGGTTTCACGTGGAACATTTCGGGCGAAATGCTTGACCTCGATGTTCCGGCGGGGGAGTATGAGTGCCTTGAAGCCTGCAGAACCGAGTAGACGATAATGCGCGGCCGTCGGCGAGGGAGAAATAGGACTTCCCCGCAAGAGCCGCAGGAGTCCACTGTCGAGCTGGGATCTGCTCCAGTTGGCACCGGGGCGGTAACGTTGGTCGACACTCCCCCGCCAGCGCCATCGGCCACCACCCTCTCTGCCCCTCCGGCTCCCTCGGGCCCTGCCCCGGAGGCCCCGACTCCCCAATCCCCATCCACGGCCGACGCCGCTGCGGCCGCTCAGCCACCCCAGAGGCGGATGGAGGACACCATTTCGGATGTGGCCACCGCCCACGCGGAGTTGGACAACGTCCTCCCACCGACAGCCGCTGCTCCGGCCGCTCCATCCCCAGTCGAGCCGGTGCAGGTAGCTGGGCCCGATCGGGTGAGCGATACCCCGGTCGCACCCTTAGCTTCGACCGTGACGGCCAAGTCGGAGGCGTCTGATCCAGGGCCGGACATCGAGGAGCCGGTGGACGGTTCGGAGGCTACTGGAGTGATATCCGACGACTCCGCCATCGACATTCCGACGGCCGAGCCGGATACTCCCACCCCGGATCTGGTGCCGCCGGCCACTCCCCCGGCTGTTGAGCCGGTGGAGCCACCCGCCAACCCTCAACCAATCGAAGAGCCGGTACGCGTGGCGCAATCTGCCTCGGGCAACCCACTCCCCCGGGTTCTGGCCGTGGCCAACCAGAAAGGTGGTGTCGGGAAGACCACCACTTCCGTGAATCTCGGCGCTGCTCTCGCCGAGTTGGGTTTCCGGGTCCTGGTCATCGATCTCGACCCCCAGGGGAATGCCACCACCGGACTGGGCATCGATGCTCGAAACTTCGAACTGTCGATGTACGACGTACTGATGAGGGACTCGTCGTTGGAGGACTGCGTCGAACCCACCAGTATGAAGAACCTGTTCGTGGCTCCGGCCACCATCGCCCTGGCCGGAGCGGAGATCGAACTGGTTCCCGCCTTCAGCCGGGAACTCAAGCTGAAGAAGTCCATCGAGTCGATCATTGATGACTTCGACTATGTACTCATCGACTGTCCCCCTTCGCTGGGTCTGATCACCGTCAATGCCTTGGCCGCGGCGCACGAGGTGCTGGTTCCCATCCAGTGCGAGTACTACGCCCTCGAGGGCCTCAGCCAGCTGATGCGCAACGTCCACCTGGTGGCGTCGAATCTCAATCCCAAGTTGGATATCTCGACCATCGTCCTCACCATGTACGACGCCAGGACAAAGTTGGCCGATCAGGTGGCCAACGAGGTGCGGCTCCACTTCGGTGCCAAGGTCTGTCGCAGCGTGATCCCCCGGACGGTGCGGCTCTCGGAGGCCCCGTCGTTCGGTCAGCCCATCACCGCATTCGATCCCGCCTCCCGCGGGGCCATCGCCTATAGGGAACTAGCCAAGGAGGTCAGCGGTGGCACGACGTAGTGGACTGGGAAAGGGTCTGAGTGCCCTCATCCCCACCGAGGTGGTGGGCGATCGCTCGTCTTCCTTGCGCGAGGTGCCAATCGGGAGCATCAAGCCTAACCCCCGTCAGCCCCGTGTGAACTTCGACGAGGACACCATGTCCTCCTTGGCCGCCTCCATCAAGGAGCTGGGTGTGCTCCAACCGGTCCTGGTTCGCCAGATCGGCTCCGCAGCGGCGGACGACTTCGAACTCATCGCCGGCGAGCGCCGGTGGCGGGCCGCCCGCCGGGCTGGTCTCCAGTCGATTCCGGTCCTGGTCCTGACCTCTGATGAGACCCAGAGCCTCGAGCAGGCGCTGGTCGAGAACCTTCATCGGCAGGACCTGAATGTCCTGGAGGAGGCGGCCGCCTACCAGCAGTTGATCGAGGAATTCGGGTATACCCATGACCAGGTGGCCAAACGGGTAGGGAAGAGCCGGGCGGCCGTCACCAACATCTTGCGTCTGCTGCAGCTTCCTTCGGGAGTCCAGCGTCTGCTCTCAGAGGGACAGATCAGCCCTGGCCACGCTCGGGCACTGCTCGGAACCCCCGACCGGGGCTACCAGGAGATGCTGGCCAAGGCGGTGGTGGCCGAAGGCCTCACCGTCCGGGCCATCGAAGACCTGGTGCGGGAGCACAACGGTGGGGGAGAGGTTGGCGCCGGCGAAGGGGGAGTGGGTGGGCCGATTCCGGTTCCCTCCAACGGCGATCAGCCCACGGGATCTACCGCGCCGCGCCGCCTCCCGCCCCCGGGAATCCTCGAATTGGAGGAGCTTCTCTCTGGTCATCTCAACACCAGGGTGAAGGTCGACCTCACATCGAAGCGGGGGAAGGTCATCGTGGAGTTCGCCACCCTCGAAGACCTCGAGCGGATCTACAAGCTGATGGTGGGCCGGGTGGAGCCGAGCCCGGTCTGATTCTCACTCTGGGTGGGGACTACTGGACATAATTCGAATCTGTGCGCAGATCTACCACGCTGAGTGGTAATCTATCCCTGAACCCATCGTAGAGCGTAATCCACAACCTGTGTATGAAGTTGTGGATTACGTCCAGAGACGGCCGGTGAATGGGGCTCGCTCACGTGAGGGTCGACAGTTGTGCCACCCGCCTCAGTCCCAGGATGTGCCGACCCATTGAGCCAGGGCGTCGACTACCGACCGGGCGATGACGGTGGCTCGTTCGACCACCACCGTGGCCGGCCCTATCTCGCAGATCACCGCCGGCATCCTGGTTTCGCGCAGGAGGGGGAGTGACATTCCCCGGCTGCCGCCGTCCGGTAGGTCCAGCGAGGTGGTCAGGGTTCCCTGCAGCAACTCGGCCAGACGACGGCCTCCCGGGGAGGAGTAGCGGTAGCCGGCGTAGTATGCGGTGGAGCAGTGCTCTTCGTCAGCGGCCAGTCGGAGTCCCACGTAGACCTGCGCGGCACCGGCGTTGGCCTCCGAGGCCTGCATGGACCCATCGGGGTGGTGGTGGGTGGTGACCACGGCGCCGTGGCTCACCAATAGGCGCCGCAGCGCCGCCACGGCGGCGTCCAACCCCCCCTCCTCGCCGATGGCGACCCGCTGGCCGGCCAACGTCCGGGGCCCCTGGCGGAGCCGCTCCCGGTCACGCACCGAGGTGACCAGCTCGGTGTGGTCATGACGGGTCCCGAACCGCAGGAGCTCCGACACGGTGGAGGCCCCGGCGATCCCGTCCACGGGTAGCCCGGCGTTTCGCTGGAACTCACCCAGGGCGGCCGAGGTGAGGTCACCGAAGATGCCGTCGACCCGGCCGGTATCGAAGCCCAGGGCGCTGAGGCGCTGCTGGAGTTCGGCCACGTCGTCACCCCGGAGCATGGGCGCCTGGCGATAGAGGAACCGGTCACCCAGCCTGCGACCGGCCTCCACCAGGGCCGACCAGGTCTGGGGACCGCATACCCCGTCCACCCGGAGACCTCGACGGTACTGGAAGGCCTCGACGGCGGCACGGGTCCCGGCTTCGTAGAATCCGTCCCGGTCGATCCCGGTGGAGAACTCCAGCCGCTCGAGCCGACGCTGGACATCGGAGACCGCAATGCCTTGGTGCCCGACCTCGAGCCAGATGGTGGGATCCGGGGTCACCCCCTGACCCGGCTCCCGGTGGATGTCCGGCGGCCAGGGCCGGGGACGGGTGCCGTCCGGAGCCCTACAGGTGGGCGGAGAGCTCCTGGAGCAGCTGTCCCTTGCCCTTGGCGCCGACGATGCGGGCGGCAGGCTCTCCGTCCTTGAACAGAATGAGGGTGGGGATGCTCATGACGTCGAACCGGCGGGTGATGTCCAGGTTGTCGTCGATGTTGAGCTTGGCGATCTCCAGCTTGCCGGCCTGCTCGGCGGCGATCTCCTCGAGTACCGGGGCGATCATCTTGCACGGGCCACACCATTCCGCCCAGAAGTCCACCAACACGGGAACGTCCGAGGACTTGACATGCTCGTCAAAGCTAGCGTCGCTCAGGGTCGTGATCTTCTCACTCATGATGGTTTGTTCCTCCTGCCCGTCCTGCGGGCCCTGCCTGATGTCCCTCGGTGGGACACGCTACGTCAACCCCGATCGGGCCACCGTCATTCCCGGTGATCCGGAGACCGGTGGGGTCGGATCGGTCAGTGAGACCCGGCCTGTTCGTCCTCGAGCCACCGCTCTGCGTCGAGGGCGGCCATGCAGCCCGATCCGGCCGCGGTGATGGCCTGGCGGTACCGGTGGTCCTGGACGTCGCCGCAGGCGAAGACCCCGTCGACGTTGGTACGGGTCCCGTCGAAGGTCCGGAGGTAGCCGTTCTCCTCCATCTCCAGTTGGCCCTTGAACAGGCTGGTGTTCGGCTGATGCCCGATGGCCACGAAGAGACCGGACAGGGCGAGCTCCGACTCCAGTTCGCTCTGGGTGTCCCGCACCCGGATCCCCGTGACGGTGGTGTCACCGAGGACGTCGACCACCGTGTGATTGAAGAGGAACTCGATCTTCTCGTGGGCGAAGGCCCTCTGCTGCATGACCTTGGAGGCACGCAGGTCGCCGCGCCGGTGGATGACGGTGACCTTGTCGGCGAACCGGGTGAGGAACAGGGCCTCCTCGAGGGCAGAGTCCCCTCCGCCGACCACGGCAATCTCCCGTTCCCGGAAGAAGAAGCCATCACAGGTGGCACAGGTGGACACCCCGTACCCGAGCAGGCGCTCCTCGTTGGGCAGGTTGAGCATGAGCGACTGCGCTCCGGTGGAGATGATCAGGGAGTCGGCGGCGTAGGTCGGTTCGGCGGCATCGGGATCACCCACCCAGACACCGAAGGGCCGGTGGGACAGGTCGACCTTCGAGGCCTTGGCTGTGACGTACTCGGCGCCGAACCGGGCGGCCTGCTCACGGAAGGCCTGCATCAGCTCCGGCCCCATGATCCCGTTGACGAACCCGGGGAAGTTCTCCACTTCGGTGGTCAGCATGAGCTGCCCACCCGGCTGATCGCTGGTGGAGCTGGGCTCACCCTCGATGACCAGGGGAGCCAGCTGAGCGCGGGCGGCGTAGATGGCGGCGGTGAGGCCGGCCGGGCCGGAACCGACGATGACCAACTGGCGGGACTCGGTCATGGCGCGCCCTCGGAGGCGGCGTTGGGATCGGACCGCTGGGACCAGGCCACGATGCCGACGGCGACGAAGAGCACGCCTACCACCAGGTCGGAGAGCCAGACCCGTCCGTCGAAGGCGTACACGGTGAGCAGGCGGATCAGGGTGATGGACAACAGGACGACGGTGACCACCGCGGCGGCGAAGACGATGATGCCGAAGACCACGGCCCGGGTGGCCAGGGTGAGGGGCCGCACCGTGCGGTCCCGCAGCAGCTCGACGACGGTGTCGACCCAGTCGGCGCCGCGCGTGGGCAGGTCACCGAGAGGGCTGATGCCAGGGCGCGGGGCGGGTGAGTCGGGCTTCGGATCCATGTCGCGAGGATAGTCCGAGAGGCACGGTGGCCTGCCAGGACGTGGAGGAACCGGCCGCCCGGTGGTTCAGTCGCGGGTCACGATGCAGAGGCCGACGGTACCTGGGCCGGTGTGGGTGCCCACCACCGGTCCGAGGTCGGTGACCACGAGTGGGTGGTCGGTGGCCACTCCCGCCAGCAGGCCCAGCACCTCGTCGATGTCGGGGGCGGCCCCGTTGCACACGGCCAGGCGGCTGATGGGAGGGGCGTTGGTGGCCTTGTCGGCCAGATACCGGAGTGAGCGGCCCCGGGTCCGCTGCTTCGACTCCTCCTCGACCCGGCCGTTGATCAGGGTGACCACCGGCTTGATGGAGAGGAGGGAGCCGAGGAGGGCCCGGGCCCCTCCGATTCGCCCACCCTTCTCGAGATGCTCGAGCGTGTCCACCACCCCGTAGACCTGGGTCCGGGGGATGAGGGAGGTGACCCGGTCGATCAGCTCATCGAGGTCGGCGCCGCCCGAGGCCAGATCGGCCACGTCCAGGGCCATCAGCCCCAGCCCCATGGTCAGCGAGCGGGAGTCGACCGTGCGAACGGGGATCCGATCGCCCACCGCCTTGGCCGCGGCCACGGCGGACTGGTAGGTGGCGGAGACCTCGGACGACAGGCTGAGGGACAGCACGCCGTCGTAGCCGGCCTCCGCGGCGGCCACGAAGGC
Organism: Acidimicrobiales bacterium; assembly: GCA_038210245.1. Taxonomy (GTDB): domain Bacteria; phylum Actinomycetota; class Acidimicrobiia; order Acidimicrobiales; family RAAP-2; genus Bog-756. Next base: position 2,044 of record JBBQWW010000037.1, on the reverse strand, counting down.
CTCCTGAAACGCCCCCGGGGAGGGTGCCGAGGTCTCGGGGAGCACCGGGCTGGCCTTGCACCGGACCCAGAACTCGTCGGTGGAGAGGGTCGAACCATCGACGAACTCCTCCGAGCCGAACCGGATGGAGAGGGGGACGATGGTCAGTCCCCGCTCCTCGGCCATGTCGGCCGAGAGGTCGCAGGCGCTATCGGTCACCACCCGTATGCGGGCCATCGAGATCCTCCTCCTCGTCCCCCGTCCGAGGTCCGCCTCCCGGGCCGTCTTCTTCGTCTTCTGGCGAGATGGTCACTGGCCGGAGGTGCCGGTAGGGAAGCCCACCGGACTGATCGTCGAGTCTGCCACGGAACCGGTCTGCGCCGGTGTCCACCGGAGGGCCCGGGGGGCCGTCGTCCGCCGGCCCGTCCGGTGGGTGGTCGGTAGGTCCGGAGTCGGGTGGAGTCGGGGGCACCCCGGCGGCACGCCGGATCCGCTCCTCCCGGGTGCGGCGTACTTCACGGGAGCCGAGCAGTCCGGCCGTGACCACGTAGGCGGTGGCCCCGACGACCACAGCGAAGGCCACCCGGACCAACAGCGCCACTCCCGACGTGGCCCCGGACACGCTGAGGGCCAGCACCGTGGCCACGGCCATGACCCCCGAGGCGCCCAGCACCCGTTTTACCGGGGTGGACAGGTCGGGGCCACCGAGCCCGCCCACACGGTTTCTCACCACGGCCAGGGCCAGGAGGGCCGCCATCGAGTAGGCGATGGACAGGGACAGAGCCAGCCCCCGGACTCCGAACGGTCCGACCAGGGCCAGGGCCACCACGATGTTGAGGCCGTTCTCCACCAGATAGAGGCGGAAGGCGGTCCGGGTGTCCTGCATGGACTGGAAGACGCGGACCATGTAGAGGAAGGTGCAGAAGCCGGGCAGCCCCAGGGCGAACATGGCCAGGGTCGAGCCGGTGGCGTCGGCGTTGGCCGAAGTCTCAGCCCCGTGGGCCAGCACCAGGTCGATGAGGGGGTGGGCCAGGATCAGCATGCCCACGGCGGAGGGGATGATGATGGCCAGGATCCCCCGCAGGCCGAAGGCCATTCGGTGGCGGAAGCCGGCCAGATCCCCGGTGGCCCAGCGGGCCGACAGCGATGGCGTCACCGCCGTCATCACCGAGACCGCCACCACCCCGTAGGGGAGCAGGAAGAAGGTGTAGGCGTAGGTGTAGGACGACACTGCCCCGGGCACCTTGGCCCCGTCGGCCAGGGCCAGGACCACCACCAGGGCCACCTGGTTGGCCACTACCCAACCGAACGTCCAGCCGGCCAACCGGGTGATGGTGCGCATGGCCTGGTTGGCCGGTTGCCAGAGGAAGCGGAGGTGGAGGTCGGACCGGAGTAGGGACGGGACGAGCAGGGCGGCCTGGACGACCACCCCGAGGGTGGTGCCGATGCCCAGGAGGACCAGACCGTGGTGACTGGCGTTCACCGAGGCCAGGCTGGGGTGGGGGACCAGCGCGTGGAACCAGAGGAGGACGCCGATCACCACCAGGTTGTTGGCGATGGGGACGAACATCGGTGCGGCGAACTTGCCCCGGGCGTTCAGCAGGGCGGTGAAGACGGCGATGAGCCCGTAGCAGGCCACCTGCGGGACGAACCAGCGGAGGAGGAAGATGGCCACCGCCTGTTGCTGGTGCACGTCGGCGCGGTGGTTGGTGACCGTGTAGAGGTCGATGATGGAGGGGGTGAGGACGAAGAACACCACGGTGGCCGCCACCAGGATGGTGATGGTGACCGTCACCACGGCCGAGATGGCCTCCCAGGCCTCCTTGCCCTTACGGGTGGACAGGTAGTCCACGAAGACCGGGACGAAGGTGGCCGACAGCACACCGCCCAACACGATGTCGTAGATGATGTTGGGAGTGGTGTTGGCCAGGTTGTAGGCGTCGGCGAAGCCCCCGCCCCCCAGGGCCAGGGTGAGGGCGATGACCCGCCCCACCCCGGTGACACGGGACAGTGTGGTGCCGACGGCCATGCCCACCGTGGCCACGGCCAGGCGCCGCCGCCCCCC
>JBBQWW010000036.1:0-31725 GCA_038210245.1 Acidimicrobiales bacterium | reverse complement strand
GAACTGCGTCGAGTTGGTGACCGACGAGTTCGTGTACGACTGACCCTGCTGCTGATAGGCGGCCTTGGCGTTCACCAGAGCCGTATTCAGGTTGGACTGAGCAGCCCGGTCATTTGCTGACTTCGTCACACCGAGAAAGGTTGGAATGGCGATAGCGAGCAGGATGGCCAGAATGAGCAGAACCACCATCAGCTCGATGAGGGTGAAACCGGCATCAGACGCGGTGGAGTCCGACCAACGGACTGACCTAATCGTCATGCCACCAGTCAATAGCTTTCTGGAGCGAGATCGTGGGCCCGGGGTACCCTTCAGATCCGATATGTCTCCGCTTCCATCCGGAGTACACCCACAGTTCGCATGTCGGGAAATGCCGTGAATGGAAATCATGCATGACTCATCGGCAGCAATCGATCGCTCCTAAAGGATCTTTTCCCAGGTCACAATCTTCAATGACTCTTGGAATAGCCTTGAAATCAGCTTGGAATCCTGGCTGGTTGCTCAGTCCATTGGGCGCACCGTGAAGCCTGGGCGCGATGAAGCAACGGTTCGTTTTTGACTACGTCTGGCCAGGGAAAGGCCTCAGTTGTGGATGAGTTTGATGTAGTCGAACATCGGAAGATAGAGGCAGATCACCATGGCGCCTACCCCAATCCCCATGAATACGGTCAGGAGAGGCTCGAGTAGGGCGGTCAAGTTATTGACCGTAACCTCAACCTCTTGGTCGTAGAACTCGGCCACCTTTCTCAGCATGCCGTCGAGGGCGCCGGTCTGCTCACCGACCTCGACCATCTGGACAACAAGGGTAGGGATGACGTCCTCGTGCTCACGCAGGGGATCGGCAAGGGGTCGGCCGGCCCGGACGCCTTCTTTGGCCAGGAGCATCACATCACCGATCGTGCGGTTCCCGGAGGTGTCGGCACAGATATCGAGGGATTCCAGAATGGGAACACCTGACGATATGAGTGAGGCGAGGGTCCCGGTCATGCGGGCCAGAGAGACCTTGTGAAACAGAGAACCGAACACCGGCGGCTTGAGAATGAGCTTGTCCCACTTCCGTCGGCCCTCGTCGGTGGTGATCCACTTCCGGAGTCCGATGATTCCGCCGATGACGAAGGCAATGATCAAGAGGACCCAAGGACTGGTGATGATGTCAGACACCTTGATGAGTACCTGGGTGGGGAAGGGCAGCTTTCCGCCCAAGGTCTTGAAGAGGTTCTGGAAGACAGGGACGATAAAGACGATCATGGCTGTGAAGATGACAACCATTACCCCCAGAACCACTCCCGGGTACGTCATGGCCGATCGGATGGTTCGGTTGAGTTGAGCCTGCTTCTCGATGGTGGTGGCCAGACTGCCGAGGACCTCGTCGAGATTTCCTCCCACTTCTCCGGCTTGCACCAACGTACAGAACAGATGGGAGAAGATCTTGGGGTGCTTGGAACAGGCCACCGACAGCGAGGAACCGTGCTCGAGGTCGAGACGCACCTGGGCAAGCACTCTCGCCAGTTCTGCATTCTCCACCTGGGCGGCCAGAATACCGAGCGACCTCACCACAGAGAGTCCAGAGTCCACCATGGTGGACAACTGCCGGGTAATGACTGCTACCTCACGCAGCTTCACGCGGTTGCTAATTCCCGGAATCTTGATCTCGGTCTTGAGATTGACAGCAGACCGGGGAGTCACCGAGATGGGCATGTAACCCATCTCCCGAAGTCGCCTGACGACCAGCGCCATGCTGTCGCCTTCCAACTGCCCCTCCACGAGGCCTCCGGACTTATCCCGGACTTTGTAGTCAAATGTCAGTGCCACGGTTCCCCGATTCTTCGATCAAACGCACAGATGCGTTGCATTAGGTATTGAGGTGGTTCCTGAGGTCTTCCTCGTTGGAAGATCGGTCGTAGGCGATGGCCTCAGAGATAACACCCTGCTTGACCAGGGTGGCCAGACCCTGGTCCATGGTCTGCATGCCGAAGGAGGCACCCACCTGCATGAGTGAGTAGATCTGATGAGTCTTCGATTGACGAATGAGATTCCGAATAGCCGACGTGCACACCAACACCTCTGAGCAAGGTACCCGTCCGGTCCCGTCAGCAGTCACGATGAGTTGCTGGGTGACCACACCCTCAAGGGTGGCCGCCAGCATGACCCGGATCTGCTCTTGCTGATTGGTTGGGAAGACGTCGATGACGCGGTCGATGGTTTGGGGTGCATCCTGCGTGTGCAGGGTGGCGAAGACCAAGTGCCCGGTCTCAGCGGCGGTCAGAGCCGTGGAGATGGTCTCAAGATCGCGGAGCTCACCGACCAGAATCACATCGGGGTCCTGACGCAGAACCCGTCGAAGTGCCTCAGCGAACGAGAACGTGTCCTCGCCGATCTCCCGCTGTGTGATGATCGACCGCTTGTGGTCGTGGAGAAACTCGATGGGATCCTCCACTGTCACGATGTGCAGTGGCTTGTTCCGGTTGATGATGTCGATGAGCGCGGCCAGGGTGGTGGACTTACCCGAACCAGTCGGGCCGGTCACGAGCACTAAGCCCCGACGGAGGTCAGTGAACGCCTTCACTGAATCCGGGATTCCCAGCGAGTCGAATTCGGGCATCTCGTGGGGAATAGGTCGAAGGGCGGCGGCGATGGTTCCCCGCTGGAGTGACACGTTGACCCGGAATCGGCCGACCCCGTTGATGGAGTGCGACGTGTCTAGTTCACGTTCTTCCTCGAACCGCTCGCGCTGGGATGCCGGAAGAATGCCGAACACCATGTCGCGAATCTGCTCATTACCTAGGACCGGACATCCCTCGATGGGACGGATGGCGCCGTGCAGCCGAATGGCCGCCGGCTGCGATGCCGTCATGTGAAGGTCCGAAGCCCCCACGGCCACGGCATACCGTAGGAGATCGTCGATATGGAGCGGCATGTTGCCGTTGCTGGCCTGGGCGGGAATTCCGCTCTGAAGCAACTGCTCGACATTCGGTACCCCTACTTCCTCGACAGGAACTGGCGTACTGGCATCAACCAAAGGTGATGCCGATGCCGGGCCTGGAGGTGGCGGTGGAACCGCCCCGGCGGCCAGGCCCAGCAGTTGGGTGACGACGGTCGGATCGGCCAGCACCGGATTGACTCGGAAGCCGACCTTGGAGGCCAATGCATCGACGTCCTCCTGCGATGGAGGCTCGGCGAAGGCCACGGCCAGAACGTTCCCATCGAACTGAAGTCCGACGGCCTCGAACTGCTGGGCCACGGCGTCAGGCATGGCTGCTCGGGCCTCAGGGCTCGGGGTCATGGCCGCCAGATCGACGGCGGGGAGTTGGGCCAAATGGGCCAGTGCCCCCACCACGACGCCGGGCAGGGCCAGGTTTCTGGAGATTAGAATAGAGGCCAAGGACTGACTGGTCTGCCTGGCCTCCTCCTCCAGGGGAGCGAGGTTGGACTCGGTGTCGTACCCACCCTGGACCAAGGCCTGGGCCAGTCGGGTCGACCATTCAGTTCGGGATGCTGCGGTGAGCGGACTCATGCAACCACTCGCAGAACTTCCTCGAGGGTCGTCTGGCCCTCGATGGCCTTGTGCAGCCCGCTTCGCCGCAGTGTGGTCATACCTTGGGCCACTGCGAGCCTATTGATGTCTTCCACCGATCCTCCTTCGATTATCACTCGTTCGATCTCCTCGCTCAGGGGCATCAATTCGGCTAGGGCCTGGCGCCCTCGGTATCCGGTGTTGGCGCACGCCGAGCAACCCATGGCCCGGTACACCTGGGGAATCTCCCCTTCAGCATCGACCTCATCTGGGGTCCATCCAGCGGCGACGATGTCGGCCTCGGTGGGTTGGTAGGGCTCCTTGCAGTGCACGCAAAGGCGCCGGGCCAGCCTCTGGGCCAGCACGGCCGACAGCGACGAGGTGACTAGAAAGGGCTCAATGCCCATCTCGATCAAGCGCATCGGTGTGGACGCGGCGCTGTTGGTGTGGAGGGTGGCCAACACCATGTGGCCGGTCAGGGCGGCCTCGATCGCGATCACCGCCGTCTCCTGGTCCCTGATCTCACCGACCAGCAGGATGTCGGGGTCCGAACGGAGAATCGACTTGAGCGCAGAGGCGAAGTTCAGACCGGCCTTCAGATTCAGCTGCACTTGGTTGACCCCCTTCATCGGAAGCTCGACGGGGTCCTCCACCGTGATGATGTTCTTCTCCGGTGTATTGAGGGCCGACAGCGTGGTGTAGAGCGTCGTCGATTTGCCGGAGCCGGTCGGGCCAGTGACCAGGATGGTTCCGTACGGCTTGGTGTAGATGTGCTCGTAGGTCTTCAACATGTCCTCGTCAAAGCCGAGGGAGTCGAAGCCCAGCACCACGCTCGATTTGTCCATGACCCGCATGACGACCTTTTCGCCGTGAATAGTGGGCAGGGTGGCCATCCGGAGGTCTATGCCCTTGCTCCCCACATTGAGGGAGATGCGCCCGTCCTGAGGGACGCGGTGCTCGGCCACGTTCATGTCGGCCATTACCTTCAGACGGGTGGTCACCGCCGGGGCAATGGCCCGAGGAGCAGTGGACACATCGTGGAGAACACCGTCGATCCGGTAGCGGATACGCAGATCAGTCTCCGTGGGCTCCACGTGGATGTCGGACGCCCGCTCGTTGAGGGCCTGCAGGATGAGCAGGTTCACATAGCGGACGATCGGCGCCTCTTCGGTGACCGACTGGATGTCATCGATGTTCGAGTCGGAACCTGACCCGTCGATCCCGAGGGAGGCCTCCATGGCCATGTCGGCCGCATCGCTACCGCTGTTGAACGCCTTCCCGATGTAGGCAGTGATCTGAGTCCGGGTGGCCACCACCACGGTGAAGCTCCGACCCATGATGGTGCGGAGATCGTCCATGGCGAACACATCGGTGGGGTTGGAAGCGGCTACCACCGGAACGCCGCCCTGGATACCGATGACCAGGACGTTGTGGTGACGCGCCGTCGATTCGGGGATCATCCCGGCCTCGACGAAGTCGACGCCAATGGTGTCGAGGTCTACGAATTCGAGGCCCATCTCCTGGGCCATCCCCCACATCAGATCGGCCTCGGTGACCAGGTTCTGCGCGGTCAGGATGCGGGCGACGCTCTGACGCGACTCTCGGTGCTCCTCAAGCACGGCTTCCATGTCGGCCAGTGACACCCGCTCCCCATCGACCAGCGCTTTGGCCAACGGGGGGAAGTGCGCGGTGGCGGACGAAGCGTTGCTGTCGTCGGGGACGCCCGGCTCATCGCCCCGCTGCTCCTTGAACGTGGCCACCGCCTCCGCCACCAGGTCCGCGGCCATGACGGCCGAGTCCGGATCGGGGCCGGGGCCGTCCCCCTGCAGGGAGCGGGCCAACTGTTGTAGCTCGTCGGCACTGGCGGCCAACAGGGGCGACTGGCTCGGAACGATCACCTCCTCGCCGAAAGTCGGGAGGAGGCTGGTGGCCGGCTCGAGATTGGGGACCCCATCGAAGGATGTCCCGGAAGGGACGTCCGGGGGTGGAGGTGGGGGCGGTGGGGGCGGGAGTTCCTCGAAGGTCAGGTCCTCGTTGGCCGCGGTAGCGAGGTCGAACTCGGCGGCAACAGGATCGACATTCTCGTCTTCATTCTCTTTCTCGCTGTCGGGGAAGGTGAGGTCCGGCCGCAGAAGATCTGCATGGTCCTCGAGGGCCCCGGGATCGGCTACCTCGGGATCAGTACCGTCGCCGTTGACCTGGGACTCGGTCGGAAACTCCTGCCAATCGGCATCCCCGAAGGACAGAGGTGAGATCTCCAGAGCCGACCGACCGTTGGTACTCGGATCGGAGATGGTGAACTCATCCGGGACCGGCCCGAGCGCTTCCTCATCATCGCCGTCGCTGCCGGTGTCGGAGATCGCCGACTCCGCCTCCTCGATGATTCCGAGGTTTCCGTCCAGCTCGTCCGGAAGGAAGTCGGCGAACGAGTCACCGTCCCTCCGCTTGTGGGTATCGACCAACAGCGAGGCCGCCGTGCCGTCTGGCTCCGTCTCCACCCCGTCCGTGGCTCCGGATGCTTCCGATGCACTCTCAGGTCCTGATCCGTTCTCGGGGCCGAACAGCTGGTCGAGGTAGTGGCCGATCTGGTCCGGGGCGGCGACGACCGAGATGAAGTCCCGACCGATGGACGCACGCACGCTGTCCTGAGCGGTGAGATCGTCCGGATCGGCGGTGGCGATTACCGGCGTTCCAAACTTTCGCTTGATGGCGACAACGGAGTGCTGGCGCGCCAAGGACGCGGGAAGGATCTCGCCCGCGGCGGGATCCACCCCGTAGGTGTCGAGATCGACAAACTCGAGGTCGTGTTCGCTTGCCATCCGGCGAATGGCATCGACATCGCTCATCTGACTTGCATCGGCAGACTGGCGCCTGAGATTGAACGGCAATCCAATTGTTTCGTCCCTGGCCCGATGCAGCCGGCAGGCACTGGTCTCCCACTTCCCCATCCTGGGTGGGAGCGAGGGGCAATGGAGTGAGGGTGGCGGGAGAGCTGGCCCGCCGGCGGCGTCGGCGCTCAAGGGAGCAGCGGTGAGATGCCGATACTCCCCTTCGTGGTTCAAACGCCTGCAGATCGCCGAGCGTTGGGCCGGTTTCGCCCATGTTGCCAGTCGCCCACACTCAGATGACAACACTTCACCGAGCCTTCGGAGGGCTCCCTCGTCGCGGTGCGGGCTCGATCAAGCTGGTTCTTTCCACACTTCTGGTCGCCTGCCATGACGTTTGAACACTTTTCAGTGCTGGTGATGACAATCCCCCTGGCTTTCGTCGTGGGGCTGTTCGTCGGCTCCTTCCTGAACGTCGTGATCTACCGGACCCCACTCGGACTCTCGGTGTCCACCCCGCGGTCCTTCTGTCCGACCTGCGACCGCCAGCTGGCCTGGTGGGAGAACGTCCCAGTGGTGTCGTGGCTCGGACTGCGTGGACGGTGTCACACCTGTCACCAGGCCATCTCGATCCGCTATCCGATGGTGGAGCTGGCCACCGGTGCCGTCTTCGCCCTCACCGCCTGGGCCTGGCACGGGACGATTTGGGCCGCGGCGTACTGCGTGCTGGCAGCATCGATGCTCGCCATCAGCCTCATTGCCTACGGCGGCCAGCAATCGCCGCTCTCGGTGGCAGCCATCGGCACCGGACTGGCCGAGGTCGTCATCGTCCTCTGCGGAGCCTGGCAGCATCGATGGACTCCGGTGGCGGGCTCCCTGGTCGGTACTGCCCTGGCCGTGGCTGCCTTCAGCATGCTCGTGCGGCTGGATCCCGACGGTGACGACCTACGTGGGCACGGAAGGAGTGCGCTGCTTGTGGTCGGGTGCTGGGCGGGGGGCCTCGGCGTGGGCGACGCGACGGTAGCCGTCTCGTCCGGGATCATCGTCTACCTGGTGTGTCTGGTCAGTGTGCGGGCCCTGGATCGCCAGACGGCGGCGGCGGGAGCGTCTGCATCTGCTCCCATAGGTGTCTCCCCTTCCGGCCACCCGGTGGTGACTTATCCCCTGGTCACAGGTATTGCCGTGGCCATGGTCGTCTCCCTGGTGGTGGGGACGTGATGGGTCGATGAGTCTCACCGAGCCCCACCCACCGCCCCCTCCGGCCCATGCATCCGTCCCCCATAGTGCACCGGGGACGGTGCGCCGGGTGGTGGTGATCGATGACCACGAACTGCTCCGGGAGGGCACCCGGCGCATCCTCGACGACGCCACCGGGTTCACCGTCGTGGGCGAGGCCGATGACGGCGATGCCGCCCTCGCCGTCATCGACGAGGTCCGACCAGATGTCGTGCTGGTGGACATCCGCCTGCCCTCGATCAACGGCATCGACTTGGCCCGACACATCGTCGAGCAGCACCCGGGAACCACCGTGCTCATCTTGAGTGCCTACGACGACGAGCACTACGTCCGGGCCGCCCTGGCCGCCGGCGTGGCCGGCTATCTGCTGAAGACCACGCCCAGCGACGAGCTGATCCGATCCATCCGGGCCGCATGCGACGGGCTCTCCCTACTGGATCCAGGTACCGCCGGATGGGGAGAGAAGGCACCACCGGCCACGACCGTCCCGGGCGCCACCCGGTTGACCGCACGCGAACAGGAAGTGGTGCGGCTGGTGGCCCGGGGTCGATCGAACAAGGCCATCGCCCATCAGCTCGGCATCAGTCCCCGGACCGTCGAGGGTCACCTCAATCACGTGTTCGAGAAGGTCGGCTCCCAGTCCCGCACCGAGTTGGTGCACTACGCGCTGGCCAACGGCCTGTTCATCAGGGATCCCGACGAGCATTCGGTCCACACCTCATGACCAGCCTGGGTGCTCCCGAAGCACTCGCGATCGACCAGGGCCAGTCGTCTATGGGTCCGGCCCCCGTACCGTCACTAGATCCCGTGGATGCATGTACGGCACCCCATCGCGCCCCTCCAAATGCCGCCCGGGACGTCACCGGGGATGCTGCCGAGGGAACCCGGGAGTCCAGCCCCCGGCCGGCCTCCCCGGTGACGGAGGCAAATACACCCTGGACCCGGTCCGGATTCTGGCTCCTCCAGCTGGTCGTACTGGCCCTCTATCTCATCCGTCTGGCCGCCACCGTGGCCTTCCATCTCGACGGCACGTCCCTGGTCCTCGAGTTCTCCACCCTGGCCCTGTTCATCATCCCGGTCGTCTCGGCCGCTCTCAACTACGGGCTGGCCGGGGCCCTGTTCACCACCGGTTGGGTCACCGTCCTCTCGGTCCCGAGGTTCGTGGCGTCGATCCAGAGCCACCAGTATGTCGACGCTTGGGCCGAGTTGATGCAGGTGGCGGTCCTCGATGTCCTGGCCATTCTGATCGGCCAGCGGGTGTCGGCAGAGCGGGCAGCCCGCCGATTGGCCGAGACGTCGCGTGAGGCCCACCTGGTGGCCGAAGCCCTGTACCGGGACCTCTTCGACTCGAACCAGTCTCCGATCCTGATCATCGACGCCAACGGGTTCGTGGTCGAGGCCAATGCCTCGGCCCAACGCACCTTCGGATCGGCGGCAACTCGGATCCGACTGGTCGACATGATCGGGCCCGAGGCGGCGGGACGAGTCCTGACCCAGCTCATCTCGTGGCGACTGCCCGTCAGCGACGGGGTGGAAACCGCACCGGCCGATGCCGAGCGGGTCGAACCGCTCGGCTTCGATGTGGGTGACGAACACGTCCTGTTCCGACCCACCGCCACCATGCTCGGACCGAGCATCGGCGATCAGCGTATGCAGATCGTGTTCGAGGATGTCACTGCCGAGACACGTCGTCACGACCTGATGGAGGCGTACGCAGCACGTGTGGTGTTGGGCCAGGAGGAGGAGCGACGCCACATCGCCCAGGAGCTCCATGACGGTCCACTGCAGACCCTCATCCACCTGTGCCGCCGAATCGACGAGGTGGATGCCGCCACCACCCTCGCCATCCCTTCATCGGGCGGACTGCCGTCCCTGTCCGATCTGCGGTCCATCGTGGAGGAGACAGTGGCCGAACTCCGCTCCATTGCCAAGGGACTCCGGCCATCCATCCTCGACGACCTCGGCCTGGTCGCTTCCATCAATCAGATGCTGACCGACGCCGGTGAGCGCCAACACTTCGAGACGTCGTTCGGCGTGACCGGAGCCGAGCGGAGGTTGTCGCCGACCCTCGAACTAGCGCTGTTCCGGATTGCTCAGGAAGCCCTCTCCAACGTCGAGCGGCATGCTGCCGCCGGCCGGGTGGCGGTGGGGATGAATTTCGAGATCGGCGGCCTGAGACTCCTGGTCAAGGACAATGGTGTGGGGTTCGCCACCACCGATCGGCCCGACGGGGTGCGGTCCCCGTCGCTGGGCCTTCCGGGCATGACTGAACGGGCCCATCTGATCGGATCCCGCCTGCTCATCCACTCGGAGCCGGGACTCGGAACCACGGTGGATGTCTGGGTACCGGCAACGATTATCGATCGGAATTGACTCGTGTACTGCGGATTACTTCCTCTGGAGTGACTGCCAGCGACGAAGCAGCGACCTCCCCACCAGAATGGCACAACTGTCACTTAACCGACATGAAATCATGGGTGAGATCTCCCCAATTTATGGGATACTGATGGTGTGGAACAGATCGTCATTGAGTCGTGCCACAGCACCTGGATCATCGACATGGACCATTCGCGCTTCCGGCGACTGGTCAAGGGTGCCGACCATCACACCACCGCCTCCACCGAGTGGCAGGCCTGTTACGGAGTGGAGATCGATCCGCTCTCCGAGTCCTTCGTGGTGCTCTTGAATCCTGAAGGCACCCGACTGCTCCGCAGCTGGCGTCACGTGGAGCACTGTTCGCAGTGCGGTGGCGAGGCCACCTCGGAGCTCTCGCTCCGGGATCTACGCTCCGCCGTTCGCGGCTGATCCCAGCTCCGTCACGCAGAGGATCGACGCCTGCCCCGAAGCGATCGCCTCCGGGTGCTCAGTACCTGTAGTTCGCCCCTCACCATGGCACGTCGGTGACTCTGAAGAACTTTTCTGCATTTACCTCTGTCGTTAATTCACTTGCAGCCAGTACTGTGGAGTCCACGTGTTCGCACGATCTGGGGTACCTGAGGCACTCCCACTCTCCACGCACATGACCTACAAACACTCCATCAGCTCAACGGGCAGTGACGCTGCTGCGGAACGGGTACCAGAACTCGAGGTGACGGCAGCGCCGCCACCACCTCCTCCTCCGCCACCACCTCCCCCCCCGCCCAAGGCCACCGCGGACTTTGCCGCCAGTGCGGCGATGGCCAATGACATTCTGGCCCTGGGCGTTGACGCTGACCAGCAGGCACCGCCTCCTCTACCTCCTCCGGCCGCAGCGGCGGTAGCTGCGGTCGGGAGCACGGGACCGCGACCAATACCCGAACTCGACTTGGCGTCCACTTCGACTTCGTGGTCCGACACCTCGCCGATCGCTTCGGACTTCTTCATCTCGTCGTCTCGGGCCAAGCCGAAGAGGAAAGCCTGGAAGATCAGCCGCTAGCGCAGAGCGGCCCCTGGACCATCGGTTGGCAGGCGGGTCGGGGGACCCAACGGTGGGCTCAGCCTGATCGCCAACTTATGTCAGCGGTTCCCGCTTCCACACGCCCGAGCTCCCCCCGGTCTTCTCCCAGAGCATCAGCTGACCGATGCTCATCGTCCGATCGGTGGTCTTGCACATGTCGTAGACGGTGAGGGCGGCGATGGCGCAGGCCGTCATAGCCTCCATCTCCACGCCGGTGCGGTCGACCGCCTCCACCTTGGCTTCCACCTCGACGTAGTCGTCCCCGATGGTGAAGTCGACGTGCACCGCCCCGACCAGGAGCGGATGGCACATCGGGACCAGATCGGCCGTCCGTTTGGCCGCCTGGATGCCGGCCACCCGGGCGGCGGCGAGCACGTCGCCCTTGGTGATGGCGTTGTTAGCCACTTTGGCCGTCGTCTCCGGCTTCATGGCCACCTGGCACCGGGCCAAGGCCCGGCGATGAGTGGCCTCCTTGGGAGAGACGTCGACCATCCGGGTGCCGCTGAAGGGGTCGAGGTGGCTGAGGCTGCGGTCGGTCATGAGGCGATGCCGTCGTTCACCGCCCCAGTGTACGGGACCACGGGCACCCAGGTCGGCATTGGCACTCTCTCAAGTAGACTGCCAGCCTGGAGCACGCCGTGGATCGAGAGGACTAGCCGGTTGCCTACCTATGAGTATCGCTGCGACAGCTGCGAGAAGAACTTCGACATCGTCCAGTCGTTTCACGACGATCCGCTTACGGCCTGCCCCACCTGCGGATCCCCGGTGCGGAAGGTCTTTGGCAATGTCGGGATCGTCTTCAAGGGCAGCGGCTTCTACAAGACGGACAGTCGAAAGGGAGGGTCGAGCAAGGCCTCGCCCGCTGACACCCCCTCCGGCGACACGTCCAGCTCGGACGGTGCGGGATCCTCGGACAGTGCCGGCTCGGAGGGCAAGACCCCGGCGACGGCCCCCGCTGGCGAGGGTGCTGCCAAACCCTCGGCGGCGGATGCGAAGGGCCCGGCGAAGGCGCCATCGGCACCGGCTACACCGGCCAAGTCATCCTCAAAGGATTCCGGTTCATAGATCGTTTTACTGCTGATTCAACCCAGTGGTATCGACCAGTTCTGGGCCGACCTTGAGTCCCAATTTCTTTTGAATTTTCCCTGGCCAAATGGCACTTTTGGCTCTTACAATGATGTTCGTGGACACATCTGATCTCGACCGATTGCTGGTAATGCTCTCCGACCTCGACGGCTCGGACCTGCATATCAAAGCAGGATCTCCTCCCCGTATGCGGCTGGCCGGTTCGTTGCGTACGATGGACGATGAGCCTCGATTCACCCCCGAGGAGACACTGACCATCGCCGAGTCGATGATGCCGCCGTCAATCCTCGAGACCTTCCGCGAATGTCGCGAGGTGGACTTCGCCTACTCGCTGCAGGGAACGGCCCGATTTCGGGTCAATGCCTACTATCAGCGGGGCTCGGTGGCCCTGGCCATGCGCCGCGTTCGGGCCAGTGCGGCCACGGTCGGGGAGCTGGGCCTCCCCGAGGTGGTCACCCGGATGGCCGAGGAGATGCGGGGCCTGGTGTTGGTCACCGGTCCCACCGGTTCGGGCAAGACCACCACCTTGGCCGCCATGGTCGACCACATCAACCACACCCGGTCCTGTCACGTGGTGACCATCGAAGATCCCGTCGAGTACCTCCACACCGATGATCTGGCCGACATCGACCAACGTGAGGTGGGCTTCGACACCGACAGCTTCGGCTCGGCCATGCGGGTGGTCCTGCGGCAGGACCCCGACGTCATCCTGGTCGGCGAGATGCGGGACCAGGAAACGGTATCGGCGGCGCTCACCGCGGCGGAGACGGGCCACCTCGTCTTCTCCACCCTGCACACCATCAACGCCACCGAGACCATCAACCGGATCGTCGACTTCTTCCCTCCCCACCAGCAGCAGCAGACCCGGGTGAGCCTGGCCGGATCGCTGAAGGGCATCATCTGCCAGCGCCTCATCCCCACGGCCGACGGCAAGGGGCGGGTGCCGGCCCTCGAGCTGCTGGTGGTCAACGGTCGAATTCAGCAGGCCATCGTCGATCCCTTGCTCACCGGCGACATTGAGGGAATCATCGCCGACGGCGAGTATTACGGAATGTTGACCTTCGACCAGTCGCTGGTCACCCTGCTGCAGGACGGCACCATCGACCTCGAAGAGGCCATGGGCACCGCCACCAATCCTCACGACCTGAAGGTCATGCTGGAGCGCAAGGGCATCATGCAGACCGGCCAGTTCGCTGCGGCCACCTTCGCCTGAGACCAGGACACCTCTACGCTCCTGAGCGCTTGTGTCCGCCAGGTCCCAGGCTCGGCCGCCGCACTCCACCTGCAACGACCGGATACCACCCTGGCCTGAAGCATCCCGCTCGTCTGACCTCGGCCAACGCGTCGTGCCGGCCCGAGCGGGAGCGGCTCGATTTCGACCACAGAGTGCCTCAAGCTGGCCACCGTTTCGTCCGATAGATCTTCGTACAGTCTGGTGTCCTTGCACTCGGGCACCACTCAATCCATCGATTGCCTCCGGGCGATCACCGAAGGACCGGAGACACAACCGTGAACATCGTGACGGAGGCCAGGCCAGGCGATCACCCCGCTACGGCCGGGAGCCGGCTGCCAGTCGCCGCTCGACCCATCGGTCCAGGATCCGGTGCACACCCGATGGACGCCGGCCGGATGAACGCAGGGGAGCACTGACATGGCACAGCTCGTGGTAGGACTCGACATCGGTACCAGTGCTGTCCGGGCCGCCGAACTCGACATCAGTCATGCCCAGCCGGTTCTCCTCACCTACGGACAGGTCGGCCTCCCACCCGGGTCCCTGGTCGACGGGGAGATTCGCGACGAATCGTCGGTCACTGAGGCCATCAAGAAGTTGTGGGAGAACGGACAGTTCTCCGGATCCACCGTCATTGTGGGCATCGCCGGACTCCGGGCCATCACCCGTGAGATCGACCTGCCCTTCGTACCCGACAACGAGGTGGACAGCGCCGTCCGCTTCCAGTCCGAAGAGGTCATCCCCTTCCCCCCGGACCAGACCATCCTGTCCTCTCAGATCCTGGCCGACTACACGTCCCCCGAGGGCGACAAGATGCGCCGGGTCCTGGTGGCGGCGGCTCATACCGACCTGGTCAACGGGGTCATCGACACCGTGGAGAAGGCCGGCCTCACCGTGGTGGGGGTCGACCTCATCTCGTCCGCCCTGGTTCGGGCCATCGGCGGCCACCAAGAGTCAGAGGCGCCCGAGGCCATCGTGTCCGTCGGGGCCGGCCTCACCGTGGTGGTCGTGCACCAAAAGGGCCGACCCCAGTTCGTCCGGACCATCGGCATGGGTGGGAACGCCACCACAGCCGCCATCTCCGGTGCCCTCGACGTCCCCCTCACCGATGCCGAAGGTATGAAGCGACGGCTCAATGAAGACGACCCCCAGCTTCTCACCGCCCGTCGGGCCGCCCAGACCAGCATGGCCGAGCTGGTCGGGGAGATCCGGAACTCCATCCAGTACTTCGCCTCCCTGCCCGGCCGCCTCCCCGTCTCAAGGGTGCTGGTCACCGGAGGTGGCTCGGCCCTCTACGGGCTTCTGCCCATGCTCGAAGACCAGGTCCACCTGCCGGTGCTGCCGGTCTCACCGCTGGCCCGGCTGAACACCTCGAAGCTCGATCTCACTGACGCCCAGATGAACGAGGTCGGACCCGTTCTGTCCACGCCGATCGGCCTGGCCCTCCCCGAGCCCGACAAGACGGTCAAGAAGTTCAACCTGCTCCCCCCCGAGGTGGCCAAGCGGGCCCGGATGAAGCGGATCCAAGAGCGCACGCTGGTCGGGTGCGTAGGCGTCGTCGTACTCCTGCTGGCCTTCGGTGCCTGGAAGTTCCTGCAGGTGCACAACGCCCAGGGCAACGTCGACTCGTTGCAGGCCGAGATCACCACACTCAACGCCCAGGTGCCAAAGTTCGACCTGGTGGTGGCAGCCAACAACGCCTACACGGCCGGAGTGACCCGGCGGGCCTCGGTCCTCGACTCGGCCATCGACTGGCCGCTGGTCTACAACAACCTGGTGGCCATCACGCCAGGCGGCGCCGAGGTGCAGTCATTCGCCGGAGCGGCCACTTCCGCCTCCGGCTCGCCAGCCGGAGCCACCACCACGGCCGCCGGTAGCACCGCCGCTGCTTCCGCCGGCAGCGCCACCACCTCGGCAGCAATCGGAAGTGTGCAGCTTTCGGTTACCGGGCCAGGCCCGAGCCTCAGCATCTCGGAGGCCTGGATCAACGCCGTCTCGTCGTCACAGCTGTTCGCCAACCCCCTTCAGGGCGCCACCACGGCCAACCCCGGGGGCACCATCTCGTTCCCGTTCGCTGTATCCATCACTCCTAATGCCAGCCTCTCCAAGAATGCGAGCCTGAAATGAACGAAGTCCGCGAGTACCGGATTCCTCTGATAATGGCCGGCGGAGCCATCGTGGTGGCCCTGCTGATCTGGGCCGTTCTCGTCTCGCCCCAGGACTCGAAGCTCTCGAGCCTCCAGACGCAGGAGACGACGCTGCAGTCGCAGCAGACCACCCTCCAGGCCAAGCTGGCGTCGTTGAAGACGGAGCAGCAGAAGCTCTCTTCCAGCTGCGCCGACCTGCAGAAGATCGCCACCCAGATTCCCAGCGTGCAGAGCCCGACCGATGTCGACGCCCAGGAGTCATCGTTCGAGAACCAGTTCAACGGTCTGGTAGCGGGCTCCGGCGTAGCCCTCACCCAGTTCAGCGGGTTCGCCCCGGCCACCACCGCCCAGACCACCCCGACTGCGGGTGCCACGGCCACCGCTCCCAGTGGGGTGGTGGCTGTGCCCACCACCCTGGCCGTCACCGGCAACTACGACCAGGTCCATACCTTCATCAACGACCTGGACGGCTTTCCCCGGCTGTTCGTGATCCAGACGTTCACGCTCACCTACGGAGCCACCACCGCCGGTGCCTCCTCGTCCTCGTCCTCTTCCTCCTCGGCTAGCGGATCGACTCCCCCTCTGTGGACCGGCGGCCAGGCCACGGCCGGCAACTCGGGCCCGTACACGCTGTCCATCGAAGGCTCGATCTACTACACGTCGACGCCGAACGCCCTGGACGCTTGCACCAAAGCCACCGCCGCCGTTCACTAGCGGGGCGGGATCAAGTAGTCGCTCCGAGGCCCGGCCACGGAGCCCTTGATGACCACGGCGAGCGTCTCGGTCAGGGTGACCCGGTCCTCACACTCCGCTGATCTGCATGTCGCCCACCGCCAGCGTCTGGCCGGCGGCGATGCCAGGTAGCCACTCCACGTCAGCACCGATGGCCACCAAGGAGTGCAGGATGCGCTGGAGTGTGGAGGCCACGGTGATCTCCCGGACCGGCTCGGCCAGCTTCCCGTTCCGGATCATCAGGCCTTCGGCCCCGACGGAGAAGTCCCCGCTGATCGGGTTGACCCCTGAGTGCACCCCGGTGAGGGACTGCACCAGCAGCCCCTCCCCCACGGCGGCCAACACTCCCGGCTCGTCGTACCCTTCCGGCCCGGGAGCCAGCGTCAGGGCCCGACAGCCCGGCCCCGGTGTCCCCGCGAACCCTCCCCGCACGGCCGAG
The DNA here is from genome assembly GCA_038210245.1 of Acidimicrobiales bacterium. GTDB lineage: Bacteria > Actinomycetota > Acidimicrobiia > Acidimicrobiales > RAAP-2 > Bog-756. Next base: position 15,082 of record JBBQWW010000036.1, on the reverse strand, counting down.
CCGGTGGAGCCGACGCCGGCCCTCGACGCCGAGACGGTGTCGTAGAGGAAGGATCGCAGCACACCGTGGTCGATGAGGACGTTCCGCCGACAGGCCAGCCCCTCGGCGTCGTAGGCCGCCGCCCCGTAGGCGCGCGGATCGGTGGGATCGTCCACCAGGGTCAGGCCCGGGTCACCCACCAGCTCACCGATGCGGCCGGCGAAGAACGACCGACCTTTGGCTACGGCCTCACCGGAGAGGGCCGAGGACACCACGGATAAGAGGGTGGAGGCCACGCGCCGGTCGAAGACGACCACGGATCGGCCCGACGGCCCCTTGGTGGCGCCGAGCATGCGGACCGCCCGGGTCACGGCATCGTCTGCGGCCTGGTCGAGGTCGAGTCCGGATACGCCGCGGTCGACGCTGAAGCCGCTGCCGGTCTGGCTGGCCTCACCCTCGCCGGCGATGACCCCTACCGAGATGTACCCCGACGTCTTCCGACTCGAGGACCGGATACCGGTGGTGGAGACCAGAGCCACCTCGACGGAGGCATCGCCGTAGTCGGCGTGGTCCACCTGGCGGATACGGGGATCCGCGCCCCGGGCCCGGGCCTCGAGCGCCAGGGCCAGGGCCACCTTGTCGGTGGTCGGCACTGAGGCTAGAGCCTCGTCCCACAGATCGACCGGCACTGCAGCCACGCCATCGGGCACGGCCAGCTGCACGTGCTCGTCGGGCGTGGCGTAGGTGGCGTTGTCCCGGGCCTCGGCCAGCGTCTCCTCCAGCACCGACGGGTCGAGCGAGCCGGCCCAGGCGAAACCCAGCTTGTGATCGACCACCACCCGGATCCCGATGCCGGCCGAGGTGGCCGAGGTCAGCGACTCCACCTCGCCGTCATAGGCCCGGATGTCGGTCTCGTCGCCTCGGGCCACGTACACCTCGAGCTCCTCACCGGTCCGGGCCCAGCCGGCCACCCGGTCGGCCAGGGCGAGCAGCTCGTCGGCACCTGAGCCGGCCGTGGTCGAGGCGTCAGGGGCGGTCACGGCGCTCATTCGGCGGTCCCCCCGATGGTCACGCCGGTCAGTCGCATGGTGGCCTGCCCGCACCCCACCGGGACGCTCTGGCCGTCCTTCCCACAGGTCCCCGGGGTCATGGCGAAGTCCGTGGCCACCGCATCGATGCGCTTGAGGATCTCGGGGCCGTTGCCGATGAGGTTGGCATCCCGAAGAGGCTCGGTGATCTTCCCGCCCTCGATGAGGTAGGCCTCGGTGGTCCCGAAGACGAAGTCGCCGGTGGTGGTGTTGACCTGCCCACCGCCCAGCTTGGCCACGTAGACCCCGTTCGGGGTCTGGGCCACGATCTCGTCGGCATCCTCCTGGCCGGGCAGGAGGAAGGTGTTGGTCATACGCACCATGGGCAGGTGCTGGTAGGTCTGGCGGCGGCCGTTGCCCGAGGACAGCCGCCCCTCCTTGCGGGCCCGCAGGTAGTCCCACAGGTAGTCGGTGAGGATCCCGTTCTCGATGAGGACGTTCCGCTGGGCCGGTCGGCCCTCATCGTCCACGGCGAAGGTGCCCCACTCGGATCCGACGGTCCCGTCGTCGACCAGGGTGACCAACGGACTGGCCACCTGCTGGCCCACCATGCCGGTGTAGACGGAGGCGTCCTTCACGATGTGGTCGGCCTCGAGCCCATGGCCGCAGGCCTCGTGGAACAGGATGCCGCCGCTCCCCCCGGCCAGGACGACGGGCACCTCGCCGGACGGAGCCGGGCGGGCCGACAGCTTGGACAGGGCCCGTCGGGCGGCCAACCCGGCCAGCTCCTCCACCGAGACCTCGTCGAACAGCTCGAAGCCGAGCGTCCGGGCCGCGGTCTCGAAGCCGGTCTGCAGACCGGTGTCGCCCGAGGCCACGCACGAGACCGAGAAACGGGTACGGGCCTGCTCGTCCCGGGCGTAGAGGCCCTCCGAGTTAGCAATGAGCACCTGCCGACGCGAGCCCCCGCAGCCGGCCTGGACCTGGGTGATGGCCCCGTCCGAGGACCGGGCGGCCTCGTCGGCCCTTCTCAGCAGGTCGAGGCTGTCACCCTTGGAGGCCAGGGACAGGGGGGCGGAACCGTCCCGGCCCGTCGACGCCCCGGTCCGCAGCGGTCCGACGGCCACCGTGGCCGTCCCGCCCCCGCCGCTCCTGGCCACGGCCGAGGCCGCCTCGGCGGCGCGCAGGAGACCGGCCTCGCTCAGGTCGGCGGTGTGAGCGAAGCCGGTGGTGTCCCCGGAGACCACCCGGATGCCCGCTCCCCGCTCGCGCCCGGAGGACAGCTCCTCGACCCGGCCGTCGTCCAGCAGGGCCGATGAGGTCGACCGGTCCTCGGCGAACACCTCGGCGAACTCACCGCCGTGGCGTAGGGCCTCGCCGAGCACCCGCTCGAGTACAGGGGTATCGATCACCACAGCCTCCTCGCTCTACTGCTCGGCGCTAGGTGGCCGATGCCTGCTGTGTCACGTATCGTACCGGCGTGGCTCCCCGCACCGGTCTCTCGGCCCGCATCGAACTGGTGGTGACCGAGGCCGACACCGCCGAGGCCCTCCGGTCGGGGACGGTGCCGGTACTGGCCACCCCCCGGCTGGTGGCCCTGTGCGAGGAAGCCAGCTGCCGATCCATCGAGGGTGAGCTCCCGCCCGCCTGCACGTCGGTGGCCAAGCGCCTGCAGTTCGACCACCTGGTGCCGGTGGGCGTCGGGGGCACCGTGTGGGCCGAGGCCACCCTCGACCGCATCGAGGGCCGGCGGCTGGTCTTCACCCTCTCGGTGTCCGAGAGCGCTGGCCTGGTGGCGGCGGGCAAGCTCATCCGGGTCATCGTCGACCGGGACACTTTCCTCGACAACGTCCGCTGACCCCCCCCGGGGGGGCCTCGCCCGCCCGACGGCACCTCTGCTCAGTCCTTGACCTCGCCCCAGTAGACGCCGTCCAGCATCCGGGCCAGATGGGCGTGGTGGAGGATGGCGTGGTCGGGGTCGTCGGGCATCTCTGCCTCGCCGAACCGGATGGACCGGCGGGTGATCCGGAACATCACGATGCCGTGGCGCAAAGCGGCGTAGGCCGTGTAGAAATCGAGGTCCTTCGGCTCGTAGCCGGTGATCGACCGGTAGAGGTCGGCCACCGTCTGGCGCTTCAGGATGTGGGGCATCCCGGGGAGGCCTAGGTCCTCCACCAGGTCCTGGAAGAACCGGTGGATGTAGATCATCCAGCCCAGATCGATCTCCCGGGGGCCCACCGAGGCCATCTCCCAGTCCAGCACGGCCACCGGCTCGAAGTCCTCGAACATCATGTTGCCCACCCGGGCGTCGCCCCAGCTGAACACGGCGTCGTCCTCGTTGCCGGGCCAGTGCTCTTCTAGCCACTCGAAGCCCCGCTCGATGAGCGGGGAACTGACCCCGTCGGCGGCCACCCAGTCGTAGTACGCCCGCATCTCCCGCACATGGTGCCGGAGGGGGCTGGCTCCGTCGTCGGGCCCGGCCAGGAAGGCGGCCGGACCCTCCACCGTCAGCGCGTGCAGGGCAGCCAGAGCCTCCACGGCGGTACGCTCCAGCCGCTGCTGGTCGGCCAGTTCGGCCTCGAAGAACCAGTTGTCCCCAAAGGTGTAGGGCAGCACGTCGGGCGGGACGATGCCGCTGACCCGCTCCATGACGAAGAACGGCACCCCGATGACGTCGGTGCCGTTCTCGAGCCACAACACCGTGGGTACGGGGACATCGGTGTGCTCGGCCACCATCTGCATGGTCAGGAACTGGCGCTCCATGTCGTAGGTCATGAACACCGGGTCGGCGGCCGGGTCGGGGGCGATGCGGGCCACCAACCCCCGGGGCTTGGCCTCGCCGGGCACGGTCAGGTCGAACAGCACGGTCTCCGAGGACATGCCGTTCGACTCGGGCACGATCAGCTCCGAGACGGTCGACCCCGGCACCCGCTCTTGCAGCCAGGCCTCGAGCTGGGCCCGGAGCTGGTCGTAGTCGCGGGTGGATGTCTTTGGTCGTTCGCTGCTGGGTCCGTCGGTCATAACCATGGGTCGTGCACCTCGTCTGGTCGTTGTCTGGTCGTTGGGTCTGGTTGGTGGGTCTGGTCGGTGGTCGGTCAGATCGGTTCAGGGGACGGCCCGGGATCGGAGGAACTCCCGGATCCCGGTGGCGCTCCAGTTGTCGTGGTCCTCGCCATAGGCCTCGATCCCGTCGAAGCTCCACTGGGTCAGGCAGTTGACCGAATAGAGGTTGGGATTGAGGAAGAGGCCCAGGCCGTTGAGGCACCGGCCTTCGGCGTGCAGGGAACGGCCGAGCTCGTCGACCAGGTCGACGGCCACCGCGGTGGGATAGGCGGTGTCGGGATGGCGGGCCAACACCGAGCGGCTCCCGGAAGCCACCTTGGACCACTCCCCGTCCCGCAGTACGTAGCCGTGAATGGCCAGGCTGCCTGCTCCGGTCCCCCCGATGGAGCCCCCGTCGAAGTCCATGGTGATGGCGTGGAACCCATCTCGGTGCGAGGCGGTGGCATAGCTGTAACCCCCGCACCGGGCCGGGGTGCCGTGGATGCCGTAGCCGAACTGCGATCGGGGGCCCCACGAGCGGTCCCGGAAGCCGAAGGAGTCCACGGCGAACTCCTCGCCGGCCAGGGTGATAGTCCCCTGGTACCGGCCGGGCTGGTCGAGGTGGGACGCGCCCAGGTAGTTGGGCCGGGCGATACCGGTGAAGGTCAGGTCCACGCTGATGGCCGGCTCGGCACCGTGGCCGGCGTCAGGATCGCGGTACGAGAGCTCATAGGCCTGCCGGGGCTGGATGCACCTGTAGCTGATCCCGTTGGGCAGCTGGATGTCCGACAGGGGCTGGTCGGGGATGGGCAGGTGCCAGAAGTGTCGGGCGTGGAGGATGTCCGCCGGCGTGTGACCGGACTGATCCCAAAAGAACGCCCCAGCGGACAGCACCCCCTGGGTGGTCCGGAAGAACGGGTAGAACTGGCCTGACAGCCGGCGGTCGGGCACCGTGAAGGTGAACCAGCAGGTTTCGGTCCAGTTTGGGTCGTCCGAGTCGGCGGGATGGAACTCGTCGTCCGGATGCTGCTCGACCACGGCTGGCTCCCCCTTCCCCGCTACGGACACCACTGCCTCCCTCCCCCGGCTCCCTCACCCGGAACGGCCGGGCCTACCGGTAGCCGGCGGGGAGGCCGATCGTGGCACCGGTCCCTCGACCGGCCGGTCCCCGAAGCTAGCTGACGGGGCGTCAGAGGTTCTTGCCGATGATGCCGCCGAGCACTCCACCGATGCCGGCATCGGCCACCGGATGCTCGTCCCCCCGGGGCAGATAGGGCTCGATGGCCTGGGCCAGGACGGCCACGGTCATGCTCTGCAGCCACACCCGACCGGGGCCGGTCAGGGACACCAGATGGAACCCGTCTCCCCCGAAGGCCATGTTCTTGATGCCGGACAGGCGGGTGATGCTGAAGGTGACCACGTCCTCGAACAGGCCCACGTGCCCCGGATGGACCAGGAGGGTCTGGCCCTCGGCCAGCTCGTAGGTGGTGATCTCCCCGGCCAGCTCGACCCAGGCCCGGCCCTCCCCCTCCAGCCGCTGCAGGACGAATCCGTCGCCCCCGTACATCCCGCCCCGGAAGGACTGCTGCATCCCGACGGTCGGTACCACCCCGTCGGTGCCGCACACCCAGCCGTGCCGGTGCACCAGGAAGCCCTGGCCCGGTCCGATGGGGATCTCGAAGATCTGACCGGGCAGCTTGGCCGAGAAGGCCACCATCCCCGGTCCGTCCTTCGCCTCGTACTTGGTCAGGAACAGTCCGCCGCCGCCCACGGCCCGCTTGAGGCCGCTCATGATCCCCTTCTGGCCACCGGTCGAGGTGGTCTGGGTGAGCTGCACGTTGGGCGACATCCACGACAGCTCCCCGTGGGTGGAGATCACCGACTCCCCGGCGTCGAGCATCACCTCCAGCAGCGGCATGGTGGTGCCCTTGATGTCGACTTGCATGGCGTTCCCTCCGTCTCTCCCCGACCCGATGCGCCAGCCCGACAGAAGCGTCCGTTCCCGGTGCATCCGTGGCTGTGGCCCGCCTCGGGCCGGGCGCTGGCCCGGGCGCCGCGACGTACCGAAGCCAGTCTGCTCCGAACCAGGTGGAAGGTGGAGGATCCGTCCGTCCCGGCCACGCCCCGGCCGGCTCCCCGGGTCCTGCCATCAGCAGGCGCCGGGGGGCGTCGCTGGTAGCCTCATTGAAAAGGAACCGTCACACAACCATGATCCTCGACTCCATCGACAGCCCCGCCGACCTCCGCAACCTCTCTCCCGAGGAGCTGTCCATCCTCTCCGGCGAGATCCGCGAGTTCATCGTCGACGCCGTCACCGCCACCGGGGGCCACCTGGGCTCCAACCTGGGCGTGGTCGAGTTGACCCTGGCCCTGCATCGGACCTTCGACTCCCCCCGCGACGTGCTGCTGTGGGACACCGGGCACCAGGCCTACGTGCACAAGTTGGTCACCGGCCGGCGCCATTCCTTCCCCGAGCTCCGCCAGGTCGACGGACTGTCCGGCTACCCCAACCGCACCGAGTCCGAGCACGACTGGGTGGAGAACAGCCATGCCTCGACCATCCTCAGCTATGCCCACGGCCTGGCCAGCGCGTTTCAGCTCCAAGGCAGCCAACGACGGGTGGTGGCCGTGGTCGGGGACGGCGCCCTCACCGGCGGCATGGCCTACGAGGCCCTCAACAACCTGGGCCACTCGGGCACCCCGGTGGTCATCGTGCTCAACGACAACGGGCGTTCCTACGCCCCCACCGTGTCGCGTCTGTCCCTCAGCCTCACCCACCTCCGGCTCAACCCGGCCTACGTGCAGGCCCGTCAGCGCATTCGCCACCTCATCCGCGAGCTGCCCGGCGTGGGTGATCTGGCCTATTCGGGGGTCCACGGCCTGACCAGCGCCCTGCGCGAGGTGGTCACGCCCCACACCTTCTTCGAAGCCCTGGGCATCCGCTACGCCGGGCCCATCGATGGCCACGACATCGCCGGCGTCGAGCAGGCCCTGGCCAACGCCTCGGAGTGGCCTGGGCCCATCGTGGTCCACGTCATGACCCAGAAGGGACGGGGCTACGCACCGGCCGAGGACGACGACGTCCAGCGCCTCCACGATGTGAAGGTCAGCGTGGCCACGACCGGTGCGGTGGCCGGGACGGCCGGATCGCCGGCCGGCGCTGGGCCGGCCCCGGGGTCACCGGAACCGGGTCCTCCGGAACCGGACGGCGACCTTGAGGTGGCCGCCGTCCTCCCGGTGACCACCTTCACCGACGCCTTCACCCGCTCGCTGCTCCGCCACGCCGAGGCCGACCCCCGTATCGTGGCCATCACTGCGGCCATGCCCGGGCCCACCGGTCTCCTGCCCTTCGAGGCCCGCTTCCCTGACCGCTTCGTCGATGTGGGCATCGCCGAGCAGCACGCCGTCACCGCGGCGGCGGGCATGGCCATGGCCGGGATGCGCCCGGTGGTGGCGGTGTACTCGACCTTCTTCAGCCGGGCCTTCGACCAGGCCAACCTGGACGTCGGGCTGCACCGGTTGCCCGTCGTGCTCGTGCTCGACCGGGCCGGCATCACCGGGGACGACGGACCCAGCCACCACGGGGTGCTGGACATGGCCCTCGGGTTGTCCATCCCGGGCATGACCGTCTTCGCCCCTTCCTCGGCGCAAGAGGTCGAGGTCATGCTGGCCGAGGCCCTGACCCTCGACGGCCCCTCCATGATCCGCTTTCCGAAGACCCCGGCGCCCTGGGTCGACCCAGACGCGGTGGGCGGGGTCGGCTCGGGCCTCCACGCCCGAGCGGTGCGCACCGGCGACGGCTCAGTCTGCGTGCTGGCCGTAGGCAAGCTGGTCACCGCCGCCGAAGAGGCGGCCCGGATGCTAGCCGACGAGGGCATCGAGGTGACGGTGTGGGATGTGCGGGTGGTGTCGGACCCCGATCCGGTCATGCTCGCCGACGCCCGACGCCACGGTGTGGTCATCACCGCAGAGGACGGCGTGCGCCAGGGGGGCGCCGGCATGTTCATGGCCGAGGCCCTGCGGGCGTCGTGCCCCCAGGGCGAGGCCCCGCCGGTGATCTCCCTCGGGATCCCGAGGACGTACATCCCCCAGGACAAGCCGGACCGGATTCTGGCCCGGTTGGGTCTCGATGCCGACGGGGTGGCCCAGACCATCCGGGACGCCGTGGGCGAACTGGCCCGACCCGTCGGTGGCCTGGGCGTCTCCACACCGGTCCCGCCGTCGGTCCCGCCCCGGAGGGCTCGCCCGGCCCGGATGACGGCCCAGGAGTCGGCCGACTGATCGGCTCCACCGGGCCCACGGTTCCCGGGTTTCCGGTCCGCGCTTCACCGGTTCCCATCGCCGACCGGGGGTGTTTGCCGCCCGAATCGAAACGTGTTCTACTGACTGGCCGATGACGTTCAACCTGGCTGATCTGTTCGAAGCGGCGGTCGATGCGTTCGGCGACCGTGAGTACCTGGTGGCGGCGGCTGAGCGCCGCACCTTCGCCGACATGGAGGCCCGAGCCAACCGGCTGGCCCACTTTCTGGCCGCCCAGGGCATCGGGCCCGGCGACCATGTCGGCATCTACTCGCTCAACAGCGTGGAGTGGGTGGAGACGGCCTGGGCCGTATTCAAGCTGCGGGCCGTGTGGATCAACATCAACTACCGGTACGTGAAGGACGAGCTGCGCTACCTGTTCACCAACGCCGACCTCGTGGCCCTGGTCCACCAGGCCAGCTACGGGCCCCAGGTCACCGAGCTGCTGCCCGAGCTGCCTGACCTCCGCCTGGTGGTCACCGTGGAGGACGGCTCGGGCCTGCCCCAGCCGGCCGGCGCCGTGCCCTACGAGGAGGCGCTGGCGTCGGGGAGCCCCGAGCGGGATTTCGCCCCCCGGTCGAACGACGATCACTACATCCTCTACACGGGCGGGACCACGGGCATGCCCAAGGGCGTGGTGTGGCGCCACGAGGATGTGTTCTACGCGCTGGGGGGCGGCGTCGACCCCCACACCAACACCCGGGTGGAGCGACCCGAGGAGATGGTGGCGAAGGGACAGGGCGGCCAGCTCACCCTGCTGCCCATCGCCCCACTGATGCACGGGGCCACCCAGTGGTCGATCCTGGGTCAGAGCTTCGTGGGCAACCGGACCATCCTGGTGCCCAAGTTCGACCCCCACGAGGTCTGGAAGCTCGTGGAGTCGGAGAAGGCCAACTCCATCATGATCACCGGCGACGCCATGGGGAAGCCGTTGGTCGAGGCGCTAGACGATCCCGGTGCCTCCTACGATCTGTCCTCGCTCTACGCCATCACCTCGTCGGCCGCCCTGTTCTCGGCCCCGGTGAAGGACGAGTTCTTCAAGCACCTCCCCAACATCGTGATCGTGGACGCCATCGGCTCCTCGGAGTCGGGCAACAACGGCATGGTGACCATGGGCAAGGACAACACGGCCATGAAGAGCGGGCCCACTGTCTCAGTGCTGGGCAACACCGTGGTGTTCGATGAGGACATGAAGATCGTCGAGCCCGGATCCGGGGTCATCGGCAAGATCGCCCGCTATGGCGACATCCCCGTCGGCTACTACAACGACCCGGCGAAGACGGCGGAGGTCTTCATCCACGTGGACGGGGTCCGCTACGTGATGCCTGGGGACTTCGCCACGGTGGAGGCCGACGGCGGCATCACTCTGCTGGGTCGGGGGTCGGTGTCCATCAACTCGGGCGGCGAGAAGATCTTCCCCGAGGAGGTGGAGTCGGCCGTCCGGTCCCATCCCGAGGTGTTCGACGCCATCGTGGTGGGGGCACCCGACGATCGCTGGGGCCAGCGGGTCGCCGCCATCATCCAGCCGAGGGCGGACAAGCACCCCTCCCTGGAGGACATCCAGGCGCACTGTCGCGATGCCATCGCCGGCTACAAGGTCCCCCGCCAGCTCCACGTAGTGGAGGCCATCGTGCGCTCCCCCAGCGGCAAGCCTGACTACCGGTGGGCGGCCGAGATCGTGGCCGAGGTGCCCGAGGAGACCGACAGCGGTGGGCTCCGAACCTCATCGGGGCAGTGACGGTGCTCCGGTGCCCATCGACCTGAGCCAACTGGCCGCACCGGGCCGGTGTGCCGTCCTCACCCAAGAGATCCAGCGCGGCGTCATCGGGGACCTCACCTCCTTCCCTCAGCTGGCCGACGCCGCCCACGCCGTCGGGGTGGTCCCCAACACCGCCCGGCTGTTGGCAGTGGCCCGGGAGCGGGCCGTGCCCGTCGTGCACTGCACGGCCGAGTTCCGGGCTGACCGGGCCGGGTCCACGGTGAACTGCTCGCTGATCGCCGCCATGGTGCGGAGCCCCGACCACCTGCTGGTAGGCACGCCGGCGGCCGAGCTGGTGCCCGAACTGGGACCCGAGCCCGGCGATCTGGTGTCCAACCGGCTCCACGGCGTCTCTCCGTTCACCGGTACCGCCCTGGACACGTGGCTGCGGAGTCTCGGGGTGGAGACCGTGGTGGCCACCGGGGTCTCGGTCAACCTGGGGGTGCTGGGCCTGGCCATCGAGGCCGTCAACCTCGGCTACCGGGTGGTCGTCCCGCGGGACACCGTGGCCGGGATCCCCACCGCCTACGCCGATGCCGTGTTGGACAACACCTTCCCGCTGATCACCACCCTCACCACGGTGGACGAGCTGTTGGTGGCCTGGTCGGCCTGAGGGCCAACCTTGGGGCCCCGGCCTCGGGGTCCTGCGAAGTCAGGGTCACCCACGGGCCCAACCCCGACTTAATATCCCACTGAACAGGGAATACGTAAGAACCTTCAACCTCAACTAGATGGTGAGAGATGACAGCCGTCGGCGGGCCTCGACCGGTGAATGCCCTTCTCGACACCCAGCCCTGCTGTGGTGGTTGGCCAAGGGCCCCTCGTTCTGCCGCAGCCGGCTCGGTGGCTGCTGTCGCCGATCTGCTCGTCGGGCACCGGTTCACTCCGCTGCCGTCGCCGTCGAACACGCCGGCGTGGCCCTTCGACCGTATGCTCATCGCTCAGGCTCAGTGCGAGACCTTGACGTTGATCACCGCGAGCGGAGGACGCGGGACGAGGTCGACCTGCTGCCCCACCCGTAGTCGAGTGGAGGAACGGGCTACAGGGTGCGGGAGCCGTCCAGTTGGATCATGGCGTTGGTGGGCAGTTCCTCGACCGTGATGTCAGGGATGGGGAAGTTGAACGTCTTGTACTTGCGCTGGGCCGACTGCCGGTAGCGGGTGGTGGAGTGCAGCGGGTCGGAGTCGAACTGGGGGATGACCTTGGTCCCGAAGACCTCGAGCATCTCGTGCACCTCGTCCTCCATGAGGGAGTCCGACGGCAGCCCGAAGACCAGCTGATCGCAACCGACGGTCTGGTACTTGGCCACCTGCTCGGCCACCTCGTCGGGCTCCCCGCACAGCATCCAGCCGTTCTCGATCAGGTAGTCGAGCATGGCCTCGTCCGTCACGGTGTGGGGCCGCTCGGGCCATACCGGAGTGCCCTCTTGGTGCGGGATGGTGTCGTGGTAGTTGCACACCAGTGAGTACAGGTAGCCACGGCCCCGGCGCAGCGCCACCTCACGGGCCCGCTTGCGGTCGTTGAGGCAGATGACGGCGTTGGTCATCATCACGTTGTCGTTCTTGAACTGGCCCAGGGGCTCGGTGCAGTTGGCGATCCCCTCTTTGTAGGCATCGATCCGGCCCTTCAGGTTGTAGATGGGCTCGAAATTGAAGGCGATGGCACCGATGCCCAACTCGCCGGCCTGCGTGAACGTGCCGGGATTGCCGCAACCCACCCAGATAGGCGGGTGACCCTTGCGCTCGTACGGCTTGGGCAGGATGTTGTGAGGGTAGGGGACGGTGAAGCTCGTCCCTTCGTACATGTAGTCCTGCTCCTCCCACATGCGGGGGATCTCGCGGATGACCTCGTTCCACTCGGCCTTGGTGGAGTTCTTGTCGAGATTGTTGAAGGTGGCAATCTCGTGGCTGCCCGCACCGCGACCGGTGCCCCACTCGAAACGGCCCTCGAAGAGGTGGTCGAGTACGGCCACCCGCTCGGCCGATCGCACCGGGTGGTTGACCCGAGGCGAGAGGTTCATGATGCCGGTGCCCACGTGGATCTGCTCGGTGGCGTGGGCCAGGTAGCCCATGACCACCTCCGGAGCGGACATATGGCTGTACTCGGTCAGCGAGTGGTGCTCCCCCACCCAGACGTACTTCCAGTTGTACTTGTCGGCGGCGATGGCGTAGGCGATCTCCCGCTTGAACATCTCGTGCTCACACGTCGGATCGTGTGCGGCCTGGCCGGGCAGGTAGCCGTTGAGAAAGACTCCGAACTCCATGGGCGTGGTGCTCCTTCCGCTCCGCGCTGGGCGAGGTTTTTACGGTAACACGGAGGCCTGATAAATTGCAACGTGTTCCAGATTTGTGCCTAGCTCTACCCCTCCGGGGGTGATTCGCCTACGGTGGCCTCGTGGTGCGAGCCGAAGGGTTACCTGTCGTCGCTACACGCCGACGCATCGAGCGCCGGCCCGCCACCGGACCATCGGACACCGAGCCGAACCGACAGCCACCAGGGGGAAGTGATGGAGACCATCGACGTGCTGATCCGTCAGCGGGCCGGCGACCACCGCCAGGGTCTGGTGTTCGGTGACCGATCCTGGACCCACGACCAGGTCGTGCGGGCCCAGGCCGATCGGGCGGCAGTCCTGGCCTCGCTGCGCCAGCCCGGTCCGTTCCATGTAGCCCTGCTCATGGAGAACGTGCCCGAGTACGTCTTCTGGATGGGGGCGGCGGCCCTGGCCGGGGCGGTGGTGGTCGGGGGCAATCCCACCCACCGGGGGGACGAGTTGGCCCGGGACCTCTCCCACACCGAGTGCCAGCTACTAGTGACCAACGTCGAGTATTTCCCCCTGGTCGACGGGTACGACCTCGGCCCGGCCCTTCCCCCGGACCGCAGGTTGGTCGTCGACGACGCCACCGGCGACCTGTCCACCCCGACCACCCCTTACGGTGCCCTGGTGGGCAGCTACGCCGGCGCGGCCCTGCCCGATCCGGCCGAGACGGCAGTGACCGAGGAGTCGCTCGGTCTCCTCCTCTTCACGTCGGGCACGTCCGGCGCACCCAAGGCGTGCCTGTGCAGCCAGGGCCGTCTGGCCCGCATCGGCGGGATCGTGGCCCAGATGTTCTCGCTGACCGAGGACGACGCCTGTTACCTGGCCATGCCTCTGTTCCACTCCAACGCCCTGATGGCCGGGTGGGCCCCGGCCCTGGCCGCCGGGGCCACCATGGTCCTGCGGGAGCGGTTCAGCGCCTCGCAGTTCCTCCCCGACGTGCGGCGGTACGGCGTGACCTACTTCAACTACGTGGGCAAGCCACTCTCGTACATCCTGGCCACTCCGGAGCACCCCGACGACGCCGACAACCCCCTCCGTCGCTGCTTCGGCAACGAGGCGGCCGAGGCCGATGTGGCCCGGTTCGCCGAACGGTTCGGATGCACAGTGCAGGACGCCTACGGATCCACCGAGGGTGGGGCGTCGGTGACCCGCACCCCCGACACCCCACGCGGGGCTCTGGGCCGGGCCCTCATCGGGACGCTGATCATCGACCCCGACAGCGGCGAGGAGTGCCCACGGGCGGTCTTCGACGAGCACGGGCGGCTGCTCAACGCCGAGGAGGCCATCGGGGAGATGGTCAACCAGACCGGGGGGGCGGGCTTCGAGGGGTACTGGCACAACGCCGAGGCCGAGGCGTCCCGGGTGCGCGACGGCTGGTACTGGACCGGCGACCTGGCCTACCGGGACGAGGACGACTTCTTCTACTTTGCCGGCCGCGACTTCGACTGGCTGCGGGTGGACGGGGAGAACTTCGCCGCCGCCCCCATCGAGGCCATCCTCCAGCGCCATCCCGACGTGGTGCTGGCCTCGGTGTACGCCGTGCCCGACACCTCGGTCGGTGACCAGGTCATGGCCACGGTGTTGCTGCGACCGGGCCGCTCGTTCGAACCCGAGGGGTTCGTGACCTTCCTGGCCGGCGAGACCGACCTCGGCACCAAGTGGGCCCCGCGCTATGTGCGGGTGACCGACGACCTGCCCGAGACGGCGACCACCAAGGTGCTCAAGCGGGTCCTGCGCAACGAGGGATGGCGCTGCCCCGAGCCGGTGTGGTGGCGCCCCGAGAAGAACGCCCCCTACCGACGGCTGACGCCGGCGGACGCCGACGCCCTCGACCGAGCGGTGGCCGAGCGGTAGGAGGGCGGTGGGCCAGGCTCCCTCACGGTGGGCCACGGTGGGGCATCGGGGCCTACGGCGTAACGGAGCGGTGGTGCGGAGCGACTGTACTCATGTCCCCCGCCCACGAACAGGAAACCCATGTCTCCGACCATGGCGCCGGCCCGGGTCGTCACCGGCGCACACCCCACCACTGTCCTGGGCCCTACGCTTCGGTCCGTGGACTCCGACCTCGACCTGCTCGCCCGGCTACGGGCCGGTGACGAGGGGGCGTTCGTGGCCCTGGTCGACCGCTATCACGGCTCCATGCTCCGGGTGGCCCGCAACTACGTGCCCAGTCAGGCCGTGGCCGAAGAGGCCGTCCAGGACACGTGGATGGGGGTGGTCCGAGGCCTCGACCGGTTCGAGGGCCGATCATCGTTCAAGACCTGGCTGTTCCGCATCCTGATCAACCGGGCCCGCACCGCCGGGGAGCGGGAGCCCCGCAATCAGCCCCTGGGAGACGTGGAGCCGGCCGTGGCCGCGTCGCGGTTCACCACCACCGGGGCGTGGGCCGAGCCCCTCGAGGCATGGGTCACCGACGCCGACGATCGGCTGGTGGCTGGCACCTGGACGGACTCCCTGCGCGCCGCGCTGGACGAGCTGCCACCCCGCCAACGCGAGGTCGTGGTCCTTCGCGACGTGGAGGGGCTGGCGAGCGAGGACGTGTGCTCCGTGCTCGGGGTCTCCGAGGGCAACCAACGGGTCCTTCTCCATCGCGGACGCAGCCGGCTGCGCTCCCTGCTCGAGTCCGAGCTGGCCGAGAGGGGGCGGTGATGCGCCTCC
>JBBQWW010000035.1:0-31943 GCA_038210245.1 Acidimicrobiales bacterium | reverse complement strand
CCACGTCCAACGCCGTGGCCGACGACGCCCCGCGAGAGCCGGCCACGGCCGTGATCGACGAAGTGGTGGAAGTCACCGGCACCGGTGACGGTACCGTGACCGAGTCGCGGGTCGAGGAGACCATCGTCGAGGGCGGGGAGGCCTGATGAAGGTACTCCTGCGCAGTGATGTCGACGGGGTGGGCAAGCGCGGCGACATCATCGACGTCTCCGGCGGCTTCGCCCGCAACCACCTGCTACCGGCTGGAAAGGCCATCGCCGCATCGCCCGGTATCGAGACGCAGGCCGCAGCCATGCGGCGGTCGCGCGACCTCCGTGACGCCCGGGACCGCGAGTCGTCCGAGACCGTGGCCCGGACCCTGGTGGGCAACGTGATCACCATGCAGGCCCGGGCCACCGGCGAGCGGCTGTTCGGCTCGATCTCCGCGGCCGACATCGTGAAGAAGGTGGAGGAGCAGACCGGTGCGGTCGTCGACCGCAAGGATCTGGTCCTGGAGGAGCCCATCAAGACGGTGGGTGAGCACAGCGTGCGGGTCGAGCTGCTGGGTGGCGTGGTGTTCGAGCTGACCGTGGACGTAGTCGCGAGCAGCTAGTTCCTGCGCCGCCGCCTCCGACCACCGAGGGTGGCCACGGAGGCCGGCGGACGATCGAGCCTGGAGACGCCCCGTCCCAGGTCGAGCCGAGTCCGCCAACCGCATCCACCGCGCTGTCACAACCCCCGGGGATGATGGCTGCGTGCTCCAATCTGTCCGCAGTCGAACCCGGGTTGTCCACGCTTCGTCCACACCTCTGACCGACGATTTCCCCAAGAAGAGACCCTTACGCTCCACAGGGCATCTCGGACAGGGTTGAGGAACAATGGTTCAAGCGTTTGACGACACGCGACCTCGCAGGCTCCTGTCCCCCAACGGGGGCAACGGGATGCCGGCTGGCCGCATCCCACCCCACAACCTCGAGGCCGAGGAGTCACTCCTCGGCGCCATGTTGCTGTCGCGCGACGCCATCGCCTCGGCCATGGAGATCTGCAAGCCCGAGGACTTCTACAAGTCGTCCCACGGGCACATCTTTCTGGCCATCACCGCCCTGTTCAGCCAGGGAGAGCCGGCCGACTGGGTGACGGTCACCGAGGAGCTCCGGAGGCGTGGGCTTCTGGAGACCATCGGCGACCCCTCGGTGTTCGTCTCACTCCAGGCCAACACCCCGTCCATCGGTAACGCCGATTACTACGCCCGGATCATCGAGGAGCACGCCCTGCTCCGCCGCCTCGTCTCGGTAGCCGGTGAGATCACTGAGCTGGGCTACAGCGTTCCCGAGGACGTGTCCGACGTGCTCGACCGGGCGGAGACCCTGGTCTTCGACGTGGCTCAGCGGCGGGTGGTGGACTCGATGACCCCGCTTCGCGACCTACTGGGCGACGGCCTCGACCACCTGCAGCGCCTCTACGACCAGGGGGACGCCATCACCGGCCTCCCCACCGGGTACACCGACCTCGACGAGATCCTCTCGGGCCTCCAGCCTTCCAATCTGATCGTGGTGGGGGCCCGTCCGTCGATGGGAAAGACAGCGTTTGCCCTGGGTATGGTGGCCCACGCCGGCATCAAGATGAACGTTCCCACACTGCTCTTCTCGTTGGAGATGAGCCACATGGAGCTGACCCAGCGTCTCCTGGGCTCGGAAGCCCGGGTCGACGCCAACCGGATGCGCACCGGTAATCTCCGCGACGCGGACTGGACCAAGGTGGGTCACGCCATCAGCCGGATGAGCGAGGCCCCCATCTTCATCGACGACAACCCCAACCTCACGGTGATGGACATCCGCGCTCGGGCCCGACGGCTGAAGAGCCGCGAGGGCCTGGGGCTGGTGGTGGTCGACTACCTTCAGCTGATGACCGGCCGGAACGGTGCGGAGAACCGCCAAGTCGAAGTGTCCGAGATCAGCCGGGGCCTGAAGATCCTGGCCCGCGAGCTCGAGGTGCCGGTGGTGGCCCTGTCCCAGCTCTCCCGAGGCCTCGAACAGCGCCAGGACAAGCGCCCCATGCTGGCCGACCTGCGCGAGTCGGGCTCCATCGAGCAGGACGCCGACGTGGTGATGTTCATCTACCGCGACGAGATCTACAACCCCGATGCCGCCGAGAGCCAGGGTGTGGCGGAGATCCACGTGGCCAAGCACCGGAACGGTCCGACCGGCACCCAGCGCCTGGCCTTTATCGGTCACCACACCCGGTTCGACAACATGGCCCGTGTCTGATCTGGGCACCTATGAAACCGGTCCCATCGGCCGGACCCTACGTCCGAATGCATTCGGAGGGAGAAGGCAAGGGTGTCAAACGCCAGTCGTACTGGTCAGAAATGGGTGAACCGGCAGGTCAGACTCACGTCCAGGCCTTCGGACATTCCGCAGGCGGGACACTTCGAAATTGTCGAGGTGCCTGTGCCGGATCTGTCGAATGGTCAGGTTCTGGTGCGCAATATCTACTTGTCTGTCGATCCGGCGATGCGCGGTTGGGTCAGCGCGGTCGCCAACTACTCCGAGCCGGTACCGCTGGGTGCGGTCATGCGCTCGCTAGCTGTCGGGCGCGTCGAAGAGTCGCGAAGTTCTGATTTCCACCCGGGAGAGTACGTGACGGGGATGTTCGGCTGGCAGGACTACGCGGTGGTGGACGCCGGGATGATCGAGCGCAAGGTCGGCGGCTCAGGCTTGCCCATCTCGACATCGCTTGGCGTCCTCGGCCTCAACGGTCTGACCGCCTATTTCGCCCTCCTGGAAATTGGCCAGCCCAAAGCGGGCGAGACGGCGGTCGTGTCGACGGCAGCGGGAGCGGTCGGGTCATGCGTCGGGCAGATCGCCAAGATCAAGGGATGCCGCACCGTCGGCATCGCTGGCGGGCCTGACAAGGTTCGTGTGTGTCTCGAGGAGTTCCGCTATGACTCCGCCGTCGATTACCGGGCTGACGATGTTGAGTCGGCACTCGATGCCGCCTGCCCTGAGGGCGTCGATATCTACTTCGACAACACCGCTGGCCCCATCAGCGATTCCGTCATACGACGCCTCTCGGTCGGAGCACGGGTGGTCATCTGCGGCACTGCGTCCATCGCGAGCTGGGATCCGCCACCCCGGGGACCACGGGTCGAGCGTCATCTCCTCGTCAAACGCGCGCGAATGCAGGGGTTTCTCATCTTTGACCATCTCCAGCGCAGTCCCGAGGCGCTGCGGGATCTCGACAGCTGGGTGCGGGACGGACAGATCCGCTATCGAGAGGACATCCTTGACGGAATCGAGCAAGCACCGGGCTCGATCGCTGGGCTGTACCGCGGCGAAAATCTCGGCAAGCGTTTGATTCGGATCGCTTCCGATGTCCTGCCTGGAGACCACTTCCCTCCGCGCACCTAGTTTGGACACCCGGTGATCCGGTCCTAAGCGCGGCACGCCCGTGGTCCGGCGAGAGAAGCTCACCGACCGGCCCCGCACAGCGGGCACTCGACTGCGCTCGTGCGTGGCTGTTGGGGCGCCGCGTGTCCTGCCGGTACGAACAGGGGGGAAGTCCGGTCATCCGGAACGTGCGGCTACAGGAGGGGCCTCGTGCCGATCATGAATCCCTGCGAAGTGGTTTCATGCTCTAGTTCCGGAGCCCTGAGAACCGTGGTGTGGATCGTGAAGCCTGTGTCCACCACGCCCCTCGCCACTTCTTGCACAGTGTGCCTGTAGCTGGTGAGCGGAAGGTGCGTACCGAAAGCATCTTCTCGGTGTACTGATCCACCCCCAGTCTGAAACGCGAGGAGCAAACCGCCCCCCGGCATCAAAACCCTCGCCAGCTCGTCGAACGACTCGCCGAGCCGATCCGGAGGGGTATAGATGATCGAGTACCAGCAAACAGCACCAGCGAGCACGCCCGATTCGATGGGAAGTGCATCAAGTCGGCCCTCCTCGAACTCGATGTGCGGATGAGCGGTCCTGGCGATGGCGAGCATGGCCCGGGACACGTCCACGCCGATGACGTCAAGGCCGTGGGCCGCCATGAATGCCCCCACTCGGCCTGGTCCGCAACCAACATCGGCGACCCGACCTATGGCCTGTCCCTTGACCATCTCAATGAAGTCCACGAGCAGAGCCAGGTCAATAGGACATTCTGTCGCCGGGCTGATCTCAGTGCCGACGAACTGAACATACGATTCTGTCGCTATGTCGTAGACATCTCGGGCAGTCGAAACATGGTCTTCACACGACACGCCCCAAGGCTACGTGACCGCCTACCCATGTATCTCTGTGCGCATGGATAGTGGCCCTGGCCCGAACGCCGGACAAGCGCGGGCCCGTTGCATCTCCACTTCCTGCACGGAAAGAGATCAGCAGTACGTTGACTATATGGCGCACGGGGCGGTGATTCTCCACTCGTTGCGAACCGACGACGAACCCCCCCTAACCACCGACGACAAGGAGACGACACCATGCCGACCATAGAGGGGCACCACGACATCTCGAAGGGCAAGGACCACTGGTTGAACTCGCCTAAGCGCGAAGAGGTCTTCGGCCGGTTCGGCGCCACCAGCATCCGTACGTTCGTGAACCCCGATGACTCGACAAAAGTGGGACTCCTCATGGACGTCGCCGACATGGATGCATTTGCGTCCGCCATGCAGTCAGAGGCTGTCACTGAGACCATGGAGCACGATGGTGTGCTGCCCGAAACGTTGGCGATCCTCGTCGAGGATTAGACGAGACAGGCCTAGCGACATTTGGCGGCCGGTATCGATCCCTCCCGGGGTGTTCCGGGGACCCCTGGTCGTAACAAGTTCGCGCTCATTCGCCGCATCGACGGGGCAGTGAGGCCCTATGGCAAGGTGGTCAGAATGCCATCATGTCGGCCACGGGTCGTCCAGAGCCCGGAGCTGGATGAAGAGGCCGAGTTTGTCGGCTCCTATCCATTCGCTCACGACCTTGTCGTCCTCGAAGTGCATGATGTCCACCACCCACTCCTCTACATTGCGCCCGGTCGGCGGTCGACCCACATACCCTCCTGTGTCGGTCCCACGGAACATCATCCGGAGCACCACCGTGTCGTCGGCCACGATGAGTTCCTCGATGTCTAGGTGCAAGTCAGGGAACGCTTCGTGCTAGCGGCGGATCGGCTCGACCTTGGCGGACGGGCCGGTCCCGAACGGGTTCGAGTAGTTCTCGCTGAACAGGTCGAGGCGGCTTCATACCTGCGTCCATTCCAGACATCATCAACGAAATTCCGAACCTGTATCTCCCGTCCCGCCACGTCCATTCGCCACCCCATCCGGTCATCGCTCCAACGCCGAGAAATACTAGGTTGGCCAAGGGTAGGACATGGAAGGTTCACTGCCTGCCCCACAGGAACGACACCGGCCTTCAGGGTCTGGGGCCGCTATCGGCCGGCGGTGGGCACGTCATTCGCTGATCGGTCGATGATGACCTCATCGCCGAGTTGTACGTTGCCCGGTTCGACCACGGCGGCGTAAGCGCCCACGCACGACCATGTCCCGAGGCCGGAAATCTCTATTCGATTGTGGCGACTGACCGTCCGCAGCACTTCATTGTCCCGAGGCAGATCACCTTGGGCCAGCGTGGTCATGATGCAACGCATGGTCGGCAATAGCACGGTCGTCTGCAGCGCAGCCCCGAATCGGATGGTGGTACCGGGCCACGTGTTCTCGGCGAAAGGTGGATCAGAGGAGTCAATCACGACGTTGGGCCGAAAGCGTTGGACCTCGAAACGACTGGCCGGTCGCGTCTCGGTGAGATGCGAGAGGGTCGCAGCATTGAGTACGTGAAGCACGGCAACATCGAAGAAGGTTCCAGGAGCGGAGGCCACTGCGAGCGGCAGTTCTGAGAGAGTCCCATCGGGTTCAGATGCGTCAACAGAGATCTGCCGGAGGTAGTCATCGGGAATGACGCCATCCATGTCCGGCCAGACGGCGCGATAGGTGCTTTGGTCTGGAGCGACCGAGGTCAACCGGACCGAGCGGCTGAGCAGATCCGAAAGTCGCTGATCGATCTCAGGATCGAAGCTCCCCGTCTCCTCGCCGTTCGGCAATCTGATGGCCACTGCGGGCAAGGGTGCATCGCTTCGGGGCGGAGAGACATAGCGGGCTTCGCAGTGCATGAGATCACCCCACAGCCGGGGGTGCTTTGCACTTCCCACCTGGCCCGTTTCGGAGTCGACGACGGCGTAGGCCCTGTCACCGAATAGACCCAACGCGGTGACCTCCGAGGCGTCAACTTGTTCGCCCCGCATGGATTTCACCGGAAAGCGCCACAGCTCCCCGACGGTTGCCATCCGGCCATCACCTGTGGTCACCACACTCGCTCTCGCTTCCCGAATGTTCACTGTCCCGATCGGCGAACTGTAATCTGCGATCCCGGCGCTCGCAGGAGCCAGCTCCGGGAGGTCGCGTTCCAGTGCCTCCCACGTCATCAGGCGCTTGGGTCCGGCGGAGCTTCACCAGAATCGTGCCTGGGCCATCCATGGGCCCGGGGGTCAGGTCACTGACTCGTCGACGACAGGGCCCGGTCAGCCTGGGCGCCAACCACCGTTCGGCGAGTCCCTACGATGCCTGGGTGCGCAGCGATCCCCATCCACCCTCTGCCGCCGTGGCTGCGCTCGGGACCGCCCAGCTCCTGGAGCAACTGGAGACGGGCGTCCTCACCAGTCGGATGCTGGTGGAGACCCTCCTCGAGAGGATCACCGCCCTGGATGACCCCGCCGGTGGCATCGGCCTCTGTTCGGTGGCCACCCTCGATCCCGATGCCCTCCGCATCGCCACCGAGCGGGACCGGGAGAGGGCGGCCGGTGGGGTCCGTGGCTCCCTGCACGGCATTCCGGTACTGGTGAAGGACAACATCGAGGTCGTGGGTCATCCGGCGGCGGCCGGCTCCACGGCGCTCCTCGGGCGACCGGCACGGGACGCCGCCCTCGTCACCCGGCTGCGACGGGCCGGTGCCGTCGTGCTCGCCACCACCAATCTCTCGGAGTGGGCCAACCTCCGTTCGCCCCGGTCGACCAGTGGTTGGTCGGCCACCGGTGGCCTGGTGGGCAATCCGTGGGCCCTCGATCGCAGTGCCGGTGGCTCGTCCTCGGGGTCGGGAGCCGCCGTGGCCGCCGGACTGGCTCCGCTGGCCGTCGGCACGGAGACGGACGGCTCCATCGTGTGTCCCGCCTCCGTCAACGGGGTGGTGGGCCTGAAGCCGACGGTGGGGTCGGTCCCGACCACCGGGGTGGTCCCCATCAGTGCCAGTCAGGACAGCCCGGGAGCCCTGGGCCGCCGGGTCGACGATGTGGCCCGGCTCTTCGCCGTGCTGTCTGGTCAGGATCCGGTGGCACCCACCGGCCGCCGGCCCACCTTCGTCCACGCCGTCACCTGGCGTACCGGCCACGATCCGACCGACAAAGCGGTGGACGAGTTCGCCGCTCGGCTCCGCGCGTCGGGTGAGACCGTCCACGAACGGGAGGTGGCCTCACCCGACCAGGAGGTCGAGGACGACGAGCTGACCGTGCTCCTCGCTGAGCTGGTGGATGACCTGGGCCAGTACCTGCGCCATCGCCCGGGAGACGGGGTCCGCTCACTGGCCGACGTCATCGCCTTCGAGCTGGCCCACCCTGACACCGAGCTGGCCTACTTCGGCCACGAGCTGTTCGACCAGGCGGTGGCCACGGGTGGGAGGGCAGGCCCGGCCTACGCCCGGGCCCGGGCCGCCAACCTCCATTGGGCCCTGGACACCTGCCTCGAGCCGGCCCTGGCCGACGCCGACGTGCTCATCGCCCCGGCCTACGGGCCGGCATGGAAGAGCGATCTCGTGGTCGGAGGTCACGCTGACACCGTGGCCAGCTGCGCCACCCTGCCGGCGGCGGTAGCCGGCTGGCCGATCGCCTCGGTTCCCATCGGCCTGGTCCGTGGGCTGCCGATCGGCCTGGCTCTCATCGCTCGGCCCGGGGCCGAGTGGGTCCTGCTGGACGCCGCCCAGCGGGTCGAGGACCTGGTGGCCGCGTCCCATCCGTTGCCCGAACCGACCTGGACCGGTCCGCGTCGGGGCTAGTCGTCCGGGGTCGCCGGCTAGCGACCTGCCGGCGGGGCCGACGGATCGTCGGTCCCAGGGGGCCGGGCCGCGCCCACCATGGCCAGGATCTGCTCGATGGCCAGATCCTGGGCCTCGAGGTGCTTCTCGATCTGCAGGGCCTCGTGAAGCACGGCGTCGGCGTCCCGGAAGGTGGCCTCCGACCGCTTGTCCGAGGCGGCACTCAGGATGTTCTGGCCCACGATGATGATGGACAGCAAGACCAGTTGGAGGAAGGTCTGGGCGATCCACGAGATGATGGCCGGCCGGCCGTTGTGGATGGCGTCGGGCAGGCTGATCAGGGCGAGCAGGGCGAAGGCGTACGCACACCACATGGTGCCCACGGCGCTGGTGATCTTGATGGCCAACCACGAGTTGAACCTCCGGACCGGACTGTCCGTCGGGAGCTGCTCGGCCACCGTGGTCGGAGCCCGTGACCTGCGCTCCTCGATGTAGGGGTGGGGTCGGTGCTCGAAGAGGGCGGACATGGACCTGATGGTGGCACCAGCCCCCGTTGAATTCGGTGATGATGGTCCGGTGGACGAGTACGTACTCCCCCGGGTTCCGGCGTCGTCCGGGGGCCTGATCCGGGACCGGTCGGGCCGCCTCTTGATCCTGAAGCCCACCTACAAGTCGGGGTGGACGGTCCCCGGTGGCCAGCTGGAAGAGGACGGGGAGACCCCTTGGGAGGGATGCCGTCGCGAGGTGCTCGAGGAGACCGGCCTGGTGGTGGAGTCGGCCCGGTTGGCCTGCGTGGACTTCCTACGGCCCCGCCCCCGGCGGCCCGGGGGGCTCCGTTTCCTGTTCGACTGCGGCACCCTCGAATCGGCGGCCACCGACCGCATCGTCCTCCAGGTCGAGGAGATCAGCGAGTACCGATGGGTCACCCCCATGCAGGCCGACGACCTGTTGAGCGGTCCGGTGGGCCGTCGGGTGGGTCAGGCCCTCGACCACCCTGGTGTCACCGTCTACCTCGAGGACGGGCGGACGGTGGGCGCAGTCACCCCGTGACCACCGGTCCGGCCAGGTCCGACACCAGACCGCGGAGGGCCGACCGGTTGAGGTCGGCCGAACGGGTACAGACGAACCACGGCTCCGAGGGGCCCTCCGGGGCCACGGGGTGCAGCTGGACCATGGTGCCGCGCCGGAGTGCGTCGGCACACGAGAAGTCGGGGAGCAGGCTGCACCCGAGGCCCTGCTCGACGGCTGCGGCCACCGCCCGCAGGTCCGGAGCCACCAGTCGGAGGTCGCCGCCGAAGGGGCGCCCCAGGGTGGACAGCCAGAATCTCCGGGTCATGGGGAGCTCGGCGCTGTAGGCGACCCAGGGCCTCCCGACCAGCCAGGCGCCCAGGGCGTCCAGCGAGCCCAGGGGGGTTGGCGGCGCCGATGCCGGGGCGCCCACCAACACGAACCGCTTGGTGCCGAAGGGCGTGACCACTAGCGATCGCCGACCTGACCCGGTGCTGGTCACGGCCACGTCCAGCTCGCCGTGTTCCAGCCGATCGAGGCATTCGGGGTCCGACCCGAACCGGGCCACCACGGCGGGACCGTCGGGGCGGAGCCGGGGAACCACCACGGCCGAGAAGAACTCGGCCGACGAGCCCAGCCGCAGGACGGGGTCGGGAGGTGCCACCGGACCGCCGTCCAGGCCCACCAGCACCGGTTCGAGCCGGTCGAGGGAGTCGGCCACCTGGCCGTGGAGCTCACGACCCCGCCCGGTGGGCTCGACGCCCCTCGGTGTCCGGGTGAACAGGGGTAGGCCGATCTGCCGCTCGAGGGAGGCCAACTGTTGGCTGGCCGCTGGTTGGGAGAGCCCCCGGCGCTCGGCCCCGCCGCTCACCGACCCGCTCCGGTAGATGGCCATGAACGTGCGCAACCATTCGGCTGAAGCCATTCGGGGAGCTTATAGCAAGGTGTTCGGATTTCTATTTTGCCTATGATGAGTGGAGAGCGCATGCTGGACCGGTGACCGACATCCCCTATACCCACGGCCATCACGAGAGCGTGCTGCGCTCCCACCGCTGGCGCACGGCCGAGAACTCGGCCGGCTACCTGCTGGACCACCTCCGGCCCGGGCTCTCCCTACTCGACGTGGGGTGCGGGCCCGGCACCATCACCGGCGACCTGGCCGACCGGGTGGCTCCGGGCCCGGTGATCGGGGTGGACACCTCCGAGTCGGTACTGGTCGAGGCCCGGTCCCTGGCCCGATCGGCCGGAGGGGCTCTCCCGACCTTCGAGACCGGGAGCGTCTTCGACCTCCGGTTCGACGACGACACCTTCGACGTGGTCCACGCCCACCAGGTGCTCCAGCACGTCGGAGACCCGGTGGCCGCCCTCATCGAAATGGGCCGGGTGTGCCGGCCCGGCGGAGTGGTGGCGGCTCGGGACAGCGACTACCCCGGGTTCCGCTACTTTCCCGACGATCCCGATCTCGCCCGGGCCATCACCGCCTACGGTGCGCTGACCCGGGCCAACGGCGCCCACTGGGACGCCGGCCGGCGTCTGCTGGCCTGGGCCCACGCCGCCGGCTTCACCTCGGTGGTCCCGACCGCCTCCACCTGGTGCTTCGCCATCCCAGAGGACCGGCGGTGGTGGGGTGAGCTGTGGGCCGACCGCTTCACCGAGTCAGCCATGGCCGACCAGCTGCTGGCCCACGGGATGGCCACCGGCCACGAGCTGGCCGGCTTCGCCGCCGCCTGGCGGCGGTGGGCGGACTCCCCGGACGGCTGGTTCGCCGTGCTCCACGGCGAGATCCTGGCCGTGACGTGAGCCGGGGAGGCCGGGGGCGCTACCCGGTCGGCCCGACCAGCGCCTCGACGAACCGGTCCGGGGCTTCGACCATGGGGTAGTGGCCGACCCCGTCGAGCAGGGTCAGGGTGGCATCAGGCCGCGCCCGGACCAGCCGGTCGGTCATGGCCGACACGGCGATGGGATCATCGCCGCCCCACACCACGGTGAGGGGCGAGGGATGGCGTTCGATGGCCCCGGTGAACCGCCGTTCGGACCGGCGCCGTTCTTCGATGTAGCGGATGAGCCGGGGCAGGAGGAAGTGACCGTCGTCGTGGGCAATCATCTGCCCCTGGGCGGCCAGCTCCACGGGATCGACCAACGAGTCCGGGCTGAAGGTGGCGGCGACCCCGGCGGTCACGGTGTCGGGGTCCATGGGGGAGTCCCCGGGCAGCCGCTCGTCGGGGAGGCTCAGCAGGAACTGCTGGCCGGCACTGAGCTGGGCCAGCTCCACGTAGATGGAGCCGTTGGCCAGCATCCGGTCGGTGACGGTGACGTCCCACCCTCCATCGAGGTGGCGGGCCAGCAGCTCCCCGCCCACCGTGTCCCCCACATCGTGGGTGAGTAGGCCCAGCCGGTCCACTCCGAGCGAAGCCACGAAGGCCGAGGCCACGTCGGCCTGGACGGCCATGTCGTAGGCCCGGTCGGGCTTGTCCGACAGTCCGTAGCCGAGCATGTCGAAGAGGAGGACCCGACGGTGGACGGCCAGCCGGTCGACCACGCGGTGGAAGTCGAACGAGGAGGTCGGGAAGCCGTGCAGGATCAGGAGGGGAGCACGGAGCTCGGTCCCTGTCGCCGGGATGTCGACAGTGAAGATGCGGTACCCGGCCAGGCGCTCGACCCGGCCCCGGCCGCGCCATGATGCGGCGAGTGGGTTCACGCCGTGAGGCGGGCGGTGAAGAACTCGAGGACCTGGTCGAGAGCGGCCCGGGTGGGAGTGCCCGGACGGTCGTCCAGGTCCTCGGTGAGCACGGAGTGCGCCGTCCGGCGGTGACCGTGGGGATTGCCGGGCGAGGAGTCCAGTTCAACGCCGATGAAGGCATCGCCCAACAGCTGGCGCAGGTGGGTGAACCGCTCCGGGGGACTGGCCCTGTCCCCGGTGAAGCGGAGCCCGAGGACCTGGCAGCCGGCGGTGGCCCGCTCCTCCACCCGGCGCAGGTCCTCCGGCGAGAGCCCGAGGTCGAACCGGTGGGCCTTGCTCACCGGCAAGGGCAGAGAGGGCTGGCTGAGCACTGGGGCCACCACCACGTCGTCGACCATCATGCCCAGGGCGAACCCACCGGTGAAGCACATCCCCACCACTCCGACCCCGGGGCCCCCGCACTTCCCGTGCTCGTCAGCGGCCAGGGCCCGCAGCCACCCGATGACGGGACTGGTACGTCCCTTGGCCAGGGCGGTGAACTCCTTGGCGATGCAGGCCCGGACGAACGACGAGCCGATGTAGCCCGGCGTCGGGGCCCGTCCGTCCTCGCCGAACATGTGGGGTAGGACGGCGGTGAGCTCCCGGCCGGCCACCTGACGGGCGAAGCTGGCCACCTCAGGCGTGATCCCGGGGATCTCGGAGATGACGATGACCGCCGGCCCCGACCCGGTCCGGTAGATGGCCCGGGTCTCGTCATTGTGGGTGAAGGAGGATCGGTCGAACCCGGCCAGCGCGTCGGTCATGGACCGACGCTACCGTCCGAGACGACCGGGGACACGGGGTCCCGGGGTCACGGCACGGACAGGGTGACCACCACCGGCCGGTGGTCGGAGCCGGCGAATCCGCCGATGCGGGCGGACGACACCTGTACCGGCGGGGTGACCATGACGTGGTCGAGTTGGCTGTGAGGTCGCGGGGCGGGCCAGGTGCGGCCGGTGATGCTCCGGCGCCACCCCCGCACGTACGAGGTGACCGGGGGTCCCCACAGGTTCATGTCCCCGGCCAGCAGGGCGGGTGTCGACACCGGGGGGAGCTTGGTGCCCAGCAACCGGTACTGGGCGTGGGACCCGTGGGTGATGTGGGACATGTGGGTCCCGTGGATGGTGAGGGGACCGCCCTCGAGGTCGATCACCCCCCGGATCACGGCCCGACGGGCCGGGTCCCGTCGCAGCTGTCCGAGGGGGATGACCTCCACGTCGCGGACGGGTAGGCGCGACACCACGGCGATGCCCCACCGGCCGCGCCGGCTGGTCCGGCCGGCCGGCTCCCGGGTCGAGGTCCACCGCTCACCGTCCAGCCGGAGGGTCTTGCGCGACTGGATGAGCGGAGGGCCCCATCGTGAGTCCGCCGCGGGGTGGGGGGAGAAGAGTCGACCGTGAGACAGGGCCACCTCGGAGACCACCCGGTGTCCGAGGGCCTCGGCGATGCCGGCCGCCGTGCTCGGGGTTCCGTCATCGGGGGACCAGGACTCCTGCAGCACGTAGACGTCGGCCCCGAGGGCCCGGCACTCCCCGGCGACGTCGTAGGGACGGCCCCACCCGTCCACGCCCATGTGGATGTTGAACGTGGCCAGGGTGCAGGTGGTCGGACCCCGCGGAGTCCCCACCGGGCTCAGTGCCGGCCCAGCGTGGAGGCGGTCCGGCGGAGCTCGTCACGGAAGTCGGGGTGGGCGATCTCGGCCAGCGCCGAGGCTCGCTCCCGGACGGTGAGGCCGGACAGGTCGGCGCTGCCGTGCTCGGTGATGATGACGCCGGTGTGATGGCGGGGCGTGGACACCACCGATCCCTCGGGGAGGACGGGGACGATGCGGGAGCGGGTGCGTCCGTTGGCCACGGCGGTGGAGCGGAGGCAGATCAACGAGTGGTCGTCGATCCGGAGTTCGGCGCCGGCCACGAAGTCCTCATGCCCCCCCACCCCCGAGATCTGTCGGCCGTCGATGTGGTCGGCCACCACCTGCCCGTACAGGTCGACGCTGAGGGCCCCGTTGACCGAGATGAACGAGTGGTTGGAGGCGATGACCGTCGGGTCGTTGACCACCTGCACGGGCACGAAGGCCACTTCCTCGTTCCCGTCCAGCCAGCGATAGAGCTCCGACGACCCCAGGGCGAAGGTGGTGATGGAGGCCCCGTTGAACACGCTCTTGGCGTCGTTGGTCACTTTGCCCGCCCGGTGCAGGCTCATCAGGCCGTCGGTGAACATCTCGCTGTGGACTCCGTACCCCCCGCCCGGCCCCTGGGCCAGGAGGGTGGCCACCATGTTGGGAACGGCGCCGATGCCGATCTGCAGGGTGGCGCCGTCCTGGATGAACCAGCGGGCCCGCTCGGCGATGGCCTGGTCGATATCGTCGGGGGGCGTGGCGGGGAGGGCGTAGGGCGCCCCGTCCGCCTCCACGACCACGTCGATCAGATCCAGATCGAGGGTGTTGGAGAACTCGGGCCCGAGGGAGCACGTCCGGGGCAGTTGGGGGTTGACCTCAATGATCAGTAGACGCTCGGGGTCGCTCCCGGCCAGCTGCAGCTCCTCCAGGGTGGCCCCCAGGTGGAGGGAGAGGTTGACCGTGCCATCCGGGCCGGGCGGCGCGGCCTGGGCGGTCATGACCCTCGGGGCGAACCGGCGGAGGATGGGGGCGAACTGCCGAAAGCCTCCGGGGACCAACTCGACGTTCGCCCCCTGGGCCAGCATCATCCGTTCGGCCGGGCCGAAGAAGCCGCTCCGGTAGGACACCCGTGGGTGGAGCAGCACGGTGTAGTACCCCAACAGCAGGGCACCCCCGAAGGTCAGGTCCTCCCAGTCGTCACGGTGCCCGAGGGCGGTGAAGAAGGCATCGGGGTTGGCCGGTCCCAGGCCGAACCCGACGCTGTCGTCTGGGCGGATGAGCGCCGCGGCCTCGTCCGGGGTGCAGAAGCGGGGTGCCATGGCTCCAGTGTGGCACCCCGCCCCTCCCGCACCGGGATCACCGGCCCGGCCCCTGGAGGACACCGGCCGTCCGGCGGGCAGTCGGTCGTCGGGGGTGGGAACATGGCGTCATGAAGATCGACACCCAGCTCTCGGGCCTCGAGGAGGCGCCGGACCACGCCCGCCGCCTCGAGGACCTCGGGGTGGACGGGGCCTTCACCTTCGAGGGGCCTCACGACGTATTCACCCCCCTGGTGCTGGCGGCGGGGGCCACCACCCGACTCGAGTTGGCCACCAACGTGGCCATCGCCTTCCCCCGCAACCCGGTTCAGCTGGCCCACCAGGCCTACGACCTCCAGCAGCTGACCCGGGGACGGTTCACGCTGGGCCTCGGCTCCCAGATCCGCGCCCAGGTGGAGAAGCGGTACGGCGCCTCCTTCGACCGCCCCATCGCCCGGATGCGGGAGCTGGTCGGGGCCCTCCGGGCCATCTTCGCCACCTGGGAGACCGGAGAGCCACTCGACTTCCGCGGTGAATTCAGCTCCCACACCCTGATGCCGCCGATGTTCAACCCGGGGCCCCTCCCCTTCGGCATGCCTCCCATTGCCATCGGCGGCCTCGGACCGCAGATGGTCCGTCTGGCGGCCGAGGTGGCCGACGGCCTCCTGGTCATGCCGTTCAACACGGCCGACCACTTCCGCGCCCGGACCCTTCCGGCCATCACCGAGGGCCTGGCCCGGGCAGGCCGCAAGCGGTCGGAGCTCACGGTGACCGGTGAGGTCATCGTGTGCTGTGGACGAACCGACGAGGAGCTGGAGACCGCCCGCACGGCCGGCCGTTGGCTGCTGTCCTTCTACGCGTCCACACCGGCCTACCGCCCGGTGCTCGAGGTCGAGGGCTGGGAGGATCTCCAGCCCGAGCTCAACCGACTGTCCAAGTCGGGTCGGTGGGGGGAGATGCCGGGCCTGATCGACGACGCCATGCTCGGGGCCCTGGCCGCGGTGGGCTCGCCCGACGAAGCGGCCGCCGATATCGTCGCCCGCTTCGAGGGGAAGGTGGACCGGGTGGGCTTCTACACCCCGTACGTGGTGGCCGACGAG
The DNA here is from genome assembly GCA_038210245.1 of Acidimicrobiales bacterium. GTDB lineage: Bacteria > Actinomycetota > Acidimicrobiia > Acidimicrobiales > RAAP-2 > Bog-756. Next base: position 16,167 of record JBBQWW010000035.1, on the reverse strand, counting down.
ACCCTGGGGGCAATGGTGGAGGCTCTGCGCCGGCACCCGTCCACCGAGGAAGAGGAGGTGCCGGCATGAGCGAGACGCCCATCGGCCACTACGACGAGTTCTCGATGTTCCACGAGAACGCCGCCGAGGTAGGGCTCCCCTGGAACGGGCCTCCGACGGTGCGGCGCGAGTTCGTGGAGGTGGCGCCCGGCCGCAGGGTCAGCGCCCTGGCGTGGGGCACCGATCCGGCCGAGGTCGTCTTCATCCACGGCGGCGGGCAGAACGCCCACACCTGGGACACGGTGGCCCTCGCCTTCGACCGGCCGATGGTGGCCATCGATCTCCCCGGTCACGGGCACTCGGACTGGCCCGGTGATGATGCCGTGCTCAACCCCCGGGCCATGGCCGACGATGTGGCCGTGGTCATCGGGGCCCTGGCCCCGGCGGCCCGGATGGTGGTGGGGATGTCCCTCGGCGGGGCCACCTCGATGGCCCTGGCCCGGTCCCACCCCGACCTGGTCGCCAAGTTGGCCCTCATCGACATCACACCGGGGGTCACCCGCGAGAAGAGCTCGGACATCGCCGCCTTCCTGGCCGGACCCGAGACGTTCGCGTCCTTCGACGAGATCCTCGAGCGCACCATCCAGTTCAACCCGACCCGTTCGGAGTCGTCTCTGCGCCGGGGGGTGCTGCACAACTCGGTGCAGCGGGAGGACGGCACCTGGACCTGGCGCCACCAGCTGGGCCGACCGGCCGGCTCGGGCGGGATGCATGTGGGCTCGGTGGACTTCGGGCCCCTGTGGGACGACCTCCAGGCCCTCCACTGTCCGGTGCTGCTGGTCCGAGGCGCCCTGTCCCCGGTGGTGGACGACGCCGACGAGGCCGAGTTCCGCCGCCGCCGACCCGCCGACGACGTGATCACCGTGGAGGGTGCCGGACACAGCATCCAGGGCGATCAGCCCCTCGATCTGGCCACCATCCTCACCACCTACCTGGACGGGGCCTGACCGACTCCCACGGGCCCCGGCGGGGCCCGTCGGAGGCTCCTCGTCGTCAGGCGGCGACCGGGTTCCCGGCGACCCCGACGGTCCGGGCGTCGGCGTCTACGTCGCTCACCAGGGCCGCGGCCAGGACGTCGCCGATCTCCGTAGCCAGGTGGAAGGTCATCTCCGAGCGGACCGCTTCGGGCACGTCCTCCAGGTCCGGGCCGTTTCGGACCGGCAGGACGACGGTGGTCAACCCGGCCCGGTGGGCGGCCAGCACCTTCTGGCGCACCCCGCCGATGGGTAGCACGCGGCCCTGCAGGGTGACCTCACCGGTCATGCCGACCACCGAGCCCACCGGGACGTCACGGAGCAGGCTGACCAGTGCCGTGGTCATGGTGACCCCGGCCGAAGGCCCGTCCTTCGGGATGGCTCCCGCCGGAACGTGCAGGTGGAACCGCTTGCCGGCAAAGACGGCTGGATCGATGCCGAGCTGCTCGGTGTGGGAGCGCACGTAGGACAGGGCGATCTCGGCCGATTACTTCATGACATCGCCCAACTGTCCAGTCAGGGTCAGGCCCTCGGGCCCGTCCATCATCGAGGCCTCCACGTAGAGCACGTCCCCGCCGGCACCGGTCACGGCCAGGCCGGTGGCCACGCCGGGCACCGCAGTCCGGTCGGCCGCTTCAAAGAAGAAGTGGGGCCGGCCCAACCACTGGCGGACGTCGTCCGACTCGATGTGCAGCGGTGTCTCCACCTCGTCGGCGGCGACTCGGGCGGCCACCTTGCGCAGCAGCCGTCCGAGCTCGCGCTCGAGTGAGCGGACGCCGGCCTCGCGGGTGTAGTCGCCCACCACCGTGCGCAGTGCGTCGTCGGACAGGACCACCTCGTCGCCACCCAGGGCGGCCCGCTCCAGCTGGCGTCCGACCAGGTGATGTCGGGCGATGGCCACCTTCTCCTCTTCGGTGTAGCCGTCCAGTCTGATGACCTCCATCCGGTCCAGCAGGGGCCCGGGGATGGTGTCGATCATGTTGGCCGTGGCGATGGACAGCACCTTGGACAGGTCCAGCTCGACCTCCAGGTAATGGTCCCGGAAGGTGTGGTTCTGGGCCGGGTCGAGGACCTCCAACAGCGCCGACGAGGGATCGCCCCGGTAGTCGCCGCCCAGCTTGTCGACCTCGTCGAGCAGGATGACCGGGTTCATGGTGCCGGCCTCCCGCAGGGCCCGGACCAGCCGGCCCGGCTGGGCGCCGACGTAGGTACGGCGGTGCCCCCTGATCTCCGCCTCGTCGCGGACGCCACCCAGGGCCACCCGCACGAACGACCGGCCGAGGGCGCGGGCCACCGACTCGCCGAGGGAGGTCTTGCCCACTCCCGGGGGACCGACCAGCGCCAGGATGGCGCCGGCCCCCCGGCCGGACACCGGGGCCAGGCCCCGCTCCGACTGCAGCTTGCGCACGGCCAGGTGCTCGAGGATGCGGTCCTTGACGTCATCGAGGCCGTCATGGTCCTGGTTGAGGATGTGGGCGGCTTCGACCACGTCGAGCCGATCCTCGGACTGCTCCCCCCAGGGGAGCTCGAACACCGTGTCCAGCCAGGTGCGGATCCACCCGTGCTCGGGATTCTGCTCACTCATCCGCTCGAGCTTCTCGATCTCGCGATCCACGGCCTTGCGCACGGCGTCGGGGAGGTCCCGCTCGGCGGCCTTGGTTCGGTAGTCGTCGGGCTCGTCCTCGTCGCCCGAGCCCATCTGGCCGAGCTCCTTTTTGATCGACTCGAGCTGGCGACGGAGCAGGAACTCGCGCTGGGTCTTCTCCATCCCCTCTTCGACGTCGGTCTTGATCCGCTCGCGGAGGGTCAGGTCGGCCAGGACCTCTCGAGACCAGGCGATGACCAACCGGAGCCGGTCCACCACGTCGAGCGTCTCGAGGACCTCGACCTTCTGGGCCACGGACAGGTCGGGTGAGTAGCCGGCCATGTCGGCCACGCGGCCGGGAGCGGTGACATCGCCCAGTCGCTCGGCCAGCCGACCGGCACCGCGACTGACCAGGATGTTCTCCACCACGGCCCGGTACTCACGGGCCAGCTCGGCGGCTTCGTCGGAGGAGTCCTCCTCGGGGATCGTCTCGACCTCGACCCACAGCGCCTGTCCGGTGCCGGGCACGGCGGTGCCCAGACGGGCACGCTCGACGCCCCGCACGGCCACCGCCGGTGTCCCCCCGGGGAGCTCACCCGACTCCATGACCTCGGCGACCACGCCCACCGAGGCGTACCGCCCGTCGATGAAGGGGACGATGACGAAGTGGCTGGCAGCGGCGTTGGCCGCCTCGGCGGCGGCCCGGGCCTCATCGGACTCGAGGGCCATGGTGAAGACCATCCCCGGCAGCACCACTCCGGAGGTCAGCGGGAGCAGGGGGAGGTTCTGCCGTGGGGTGGTGGCGTCGGCCCCGGTGGTGTCGTCGTTCGTTTCGTCCGTGTGTTCGTCCATGGTTCCTCCAATGTCACCAGCGTGTGCTGTGGAGGGATCAACAGGGGAATCGAACGTGTATTCCCCTGGGCACCTGGCCTGGGCTTCTGGGCAGCCCAGGCTGTGCTTCTACCTGAAACATTCCGGCAATCCGGCAGAAACCCTGCTGGGGCACCATACGGGGATGGACCGTGCGCGGGTGGCCGATTGGGAGGGCCACGTCATCGTGTGCGGCCTGCAGGGAGTGGGCCTGCGGATGGTCGAGCAGCTCCATCAGGCCGGGGTCCAGGTGGTGGTGGTGGACGAGGACCCCGATCAGCGCCTGGTCCGGATCGTCGAGGCCTGGGAGATCCCCTTCATCATCGGGAGCCCGCGCATCGGCGGCTTCCTCGACCGGGCCGGCCTGGCCGTGGTCTGTGCCGAGCGGACCGAGGTCGAGACCCTGGAGACGGCCCTGCTGGTCAGTGAGCGACGTCCCGACATCCGGGTGGTGGTCCAGCTGGCCAACGCCGCCGTGGGCGCCGCCGTGGGCCACGTCACCGGCCCGGGCACGGTGCTCGACGTGGCCTCCCTGGCGGCACCCTCCATCGTCGAGGCCTGTCTGGGCAGTGACTCGTACCAGATCGAGTTCGCCGGTACCCGGTACATGACCTCTGAAGTGGAGGTGGCCCGGTTCGCCACGCTGCGGGCCCTCTTCGGGGCCCTGGCCCCCATCGCCGTGGTGCCGGCGGACGGGTCGGCCACGGTGGCCTGTCCGGGTCGGGACTACCAGGTCCACGTAGGGGACCGGGTGACGGTCCTCGGCACCTCCGAGGAGCTGGAGGCGGCCGACCTCGTGGCGGCCAAGGCCGGTGACGACGGCTCGGGGCTCCGGGTGCACCACCACCACGCCGGGGCCGGACTGTTCAAGCGGATCGCCTCGCTGCTCGCCTCCGACGACAACAGTGCGCTGCGCTTCGCCATCGTGGCCGCCTCGTCGCTGATCGTGCTGTCCACCATCGTCCTCCGGCTGGCCTACCGGCTCCCCCACGGGGGCCACATGACCACCCTCACCGCCCTGTACTTCACGGTCGAGACCATCTCCACGGTCGGGTACGGAGACTTCTCCTTCGCCGACCAGTCCACCGCCCTCGAGGTCTTCGGGATCCTGCTCATCGCCGGGGGTGCCACCCTGCTGACCACGGTGTTCGCCCTCATCACCAACGTGCTGGTGTCGTGGCGCATCGAACAGTCCCTGGGCCGCCAGCAGCTGGTGGGCCTGGAGGGCCACGTGGTGGTGATCGGACTGGGGTCGGTGGGCATCCGGGTGCTCGAGGGCCTGCAGGCCGAGGGGCGCGAGGTGGTGGTGGTCGAGCGCAACGAGAACAACCGGTTCCTCAACCAGGCCCGGGCGCTGGGCGCCCCGGTGCTGATCGCCGACTCCACCCAGCGACAGACCCTCGAGGACGCCAATGTGCACTCGGCCTCCGCCGTGGCCGTCCTGACCAGCGATGACCTGACCAACATCGAGACGGGCCTGGCCGTCCGCGACTACCTGGGGGAGCGCTGGACCAACGTGCCCGTCGTGCTCCGGGTGTTCGACCGCGAGCTGGGGCACACCGTGGAGCACCACTTCGACTTCCGGCACGTGCGCTCCACATCGGCCATCGCCGCCCCCCGGTTCGTCGGGGCCGCCCTGGGCCTCGACATCCTCGGCTCCTTCGACGTGGCCGAGCAGGCCTTTCTGGTCGGCCGGCTCACCGTGGCGCCGGGCCGGGGACTCGATGGCCTGGCCATGGTCGACCTCCCGGCCCAGACCCGGGTGATCGCCCTCAGCCGGGCCGCCGACGCCGGCCGTCTCGAGCACCCTCCCCGGCGGGACACCCGATTCGCTCCGGGCGACCAGGCCTACGTGCTCGGACCCTACGAGGAGCTGCTGCGGGTCCTGCGCCACCAGCACGAGGGCGATGTGGGCACGGTGGCCCCGTGAGGGAGAAGGACGCCCGGCTGGGTGCGGAAGGCGGTCGGCGCACCTGCCAATTCATGTCCAGAGAACCCAAGGTTCGTGCTGAGTTCACCCCAGGTTTGCCGGACGTTCACTTCCGATCGTTACGGTCTCCGTGGGACGTCCGATACGTCCTGACCACCGGTGGTCCAAGGGGCCCGGTGCGTCGAGTAGGTCGAACCTTACGGAGGTCAGAGCACCAGTGGACTCAGGAACAAACTCCCAGCCGGCACCGAAGCCGCAACGCAAGACGAAGCGGGTCTTCGTCGTGGGTCTGGTCGCCGCCGGATCGCTCCTGGCCGCCTGCAGCTCGTCGTCGACACCGGCCACCACCACCACGGCCCCTCCCGGGGGCAAGCTGACCGGTGACAACGCCAAGTACCTGGCCGCCGACCTCAAGGCCCCGGCCGGCACCCTGCAGGCCGCCGGGTCCACCTTCGTGCAGCCCTTCTTCACCAAGGCCTTCTTCACCTACACCTCCAAGAACCAGGGCCTGCAGGTGAACTACTCGGGTGTGGGCAGTGGCACCGGTGTCACCGACTTCGAGGCCGGATCCGTCGACTTCGCCGCCTCCGACGTCCCCATGGCCGCCGCCGATCTGGCCAAGGTGCCGGCATCCTCCGGTCCGGTGGTCCAGGTCCCCGACGCCCTCGGTGGCGTGGCCGTGGCCTACAACCTCCCCGGGGTGAACGGGCACATCCGGTTGGACGCAGCCACCATCGCCGGCATCTTCCAGGGCACCATCACCACCTGGAACGCCGCACCGATCAAGGCCCTCAACCCCAACGCCACGCTGCCCAGCAACGCCATCGTGCCCGAAGTCAGGGCCGACAGCTCGGGCACCACCTACATCTTCACGGACTATGCGGCCAAGGCCGCCGGCACGGCGTGGACCCTGGGCACATCCAAGACCATCACCTGGCCCTCGGCGGCCGTGCAGACCCCGAAGAACTCGGGAGTGGCCTCCAGCATCCAGTCGACGCCGTACTCCATCGGCTACATCGAGCTGGGCTACGCCATTCAGAACCACTTCAGCTACGCCGCCGTCAAGAACTCGGCCGGCAGCTTCGTGGTCCCGTCCATCGCCACGGTGGCCGCCGATGCCGACCAGGTGGCCAGCGTGAGTTCCACCGACTTCTCCATCGTCAACCAGCCGGGAGCCACCAGCTACCCGATCGCCGGCTACAGCTGGGCCATCCTGCTCCAGAAGCAGGCCGACGCCAACAAGGGTGCCGGGGTGGTCAAGGTCCTCGACTGGACCACCCACACCGGTGGCGGACAGGACCTGGCCGCCAGCCTGGACTACGTGCCGCTGCCCCCCAACATCCAGAACCAGGTGCGCACCGCACTGCTGACGGTGACCGGGCCGACCGGGGAGAAGCTGCTCACCAAGTCCTAGGTCCCCGGACCAAGGGCCGCCAGCGCAGAGGGGCTGACAACACGCCGTGACCACTACAGAAACACCGGCATCGGGGAGGGCCAAGCGGGGCGGCCGCTTCGCCCTCCCCAACGCGGCCTACAAGGGCATCCTGATCGCCATGGTGGCGATCTTCGTGGCGCTCGTGGCCTGGTACGTCATCTCCATTGCCGTGCAGTCCAAGCCGGCCTTCTCCGCGTTGGGCTTCTCCTGGATCTTCCAGAACGTCTGGGCCCCCAGCCACGGCAAGTACGGCCTCCTCCCGTTCATCCTCGGTACCATCGAGACCACCGCCATCGCCCTGGTCCTGGCCGTCCCCATCGGCCTGGGAACGGCCATCGCCCTGGCCCACCTGGTTCCCGACCGCATCCGCCCCCCGCTGTCCACCGCCGTGGAGCTGCTGGCCGCGGTGCCCAGTGTCGTCTACGGCCTCTGGGGGCTGATCGTGCTGGCCCCGGTCTTCCGTGAGCACGTCGAGCCCTTCCTGACCTCGGTGTTCGGCTGGACCGGGCTGTTCAACGGCCCCAACAACGGCGTGGGCCTCCTGCTGGCCGGGGTCATCCTCTTCGTCATGGTCCTGCCCACCATGGTGGCCATCTCCCGCGACGTCCTGGCTGTGGTGCCCAAGGAGCAGATCGAGGGGGCCATGGCCCTCGGGGCCACCCGCTGGCAGGTGCTGCGTAAGGTCGTGATTCCTGCTGCCCGCACCGGGATCCTGGGCGCCTTCACCCTGGCCATGGGCCGGGCCCTCGGGGAGACGGTGGCGGTGGCCCTCGTCATCGGCAACTCGCCCTTCATCGCCCACTCCGTCAAGTCGAGCGCCGCCACCCTGGCCTCCCTCATCGTCAACAACTTCGGGGAGGCCAGCGGCACTGAGCTCGCCGCCCTGTTCGGCGCCGGCCTGGTCCTGCTGGTCATCGGAGTGGCCGTGAACGCCGTCGCCCGCGTGCTGGTCCGCGGCACCGAGCGAGCCGGCGGGGCCTCGTCGGTGGCGGTGGCCTGATGACCACACTCACCTTCGACGCCTCCTCCGATCCCATCCTGGTCCGGCGGGAACGCATCCAGAGCGTGGCCGCCGCTTCCCTCGGCCGGCGGAAGATCTACTCGAGGATCGCTGTGGGGGTGTGCTGGGCCTTCCTGGTGGTGGCCATCGTGCCGCTGGTGGCCGTGGTCCTCTACGTGGTGATCAAGGGGCTTCCCGCCTGGAGCACCGATTTCTTCACCCACCCCACCTACCCCGAGGGCATCCCGGGTGGCGGGGTGTGGAACGCCATCGTGGGCACCGCCGTCATCGGGTTCCTGGCCACGGCTGTCACCGTGCCGCTGGGGCTGTTCTGCGGACTCTTCCTGGCCGAGTCCGACGGCAAAGTCGGCGCCGCCGTCCGCTTCACGGCCGACGTGATGACCGGTGTGCCCTCCATCACCATCGGCATCTTCGGCTACATCGCCATCGTCAAGAACTTCGGCTACAGCGGCCTGGCCGGGGCCTTCTCCATCGGGATCGTCATGCTCCCGGTGATCATCCGGGCCGGCGAGACGGCCATCCGCGGCGTACCCGGCAGCCTGAACGAGGCGGCTATGGCCCTCGGGGCCCGCAGGGCCACCATCGCCCGGCGGGTGGTCGTCCCCGCCGCCATGCCCGGCATCATCACCGGGACGCTGCTGGCTGTGGCCCGAGGCTTGGGCGAGACCGCCCCTCTGTTGTTGACCATCTTCGGCAACGAGTACATGCAGTGGAACCCCGCCAAGCCGATGAACGCCCTCCCTCTAGTTATCTTTACCAACAGCAACCAGCCCTACCCGGACCTGGTCCAGGTGGCCTGGGGCGCCGCCCTGCTCCTGATGGTCATCGTGCTGGTGCTGAGTGTCGGAAGCCGAGTCCTTGCCGCCGTTCTGCAAAAGGAGAGACGATGATCGATCCCACTACTCCCTTGGAGAAAGGTGTCTCCTTGAACACCGCCCAGGTGTTGCTCGAACCTCCGATCGGCCACCGGGTCATGGAGCTCGACGACGTGACCGTGTCCTTCGCCGGCCGCAAGGCGGTACGAGACGTCAGCTTCGACGTCCACGAAGGGGAGATCACCGCCCTGATCGGGCCCTCCGGTTCGGGCAAGACGACCCTCCTGCGGGCCCTCAACCGGATGCATGACACGGTGCGCACCGCCTCGGTCACCGGCCGGATCATGCTCGGAGACACCGACGTCAACGCCGGCTCCACCGACGCCACCCTGCTGCGGAGCCGGGTGGGCATGGTGTTCCAGCGGCCTAACCCCTTCCCCACCATGAGCATCTACGAGAACACGGTGGCAGGGCTCAAGTTCAACGGTGTGCGCAAGAAGGCGCTGCTGGACGAGGCAGCCGAGTCGGCGCTGGTCGGCGCCGCGCTGTGGGACAGTGTGCGGGACCGGCTGAAGGCCCACGCCTCGACCCTTTCCGGTGGCGAACAGCAGCGGCTGTGCATCGCCCGGGCCCTGGCCGTCGAGCCCGAGGTGCTGTTGATGGACGAACCCACCTCGGCCCTCGATCCCATCGCCACCAAGCGGATCGAGGAGCTGGTGGGAGAGCTCAAGCACCGGGTGACCATCATCATCGTGACCCACAACATGCAACAGGCCATGCGGGTGTCGGATCGTTGCGCCTTCCTGCTCATGGGCGAGGACAAGGCGGGAGAGCTCATCGAGTTCGGCCCCACCGCCAAACTGTTCAGCGAGCCGACCGACCCCCGCACCCTGGACTACGTCAACGGCCGGTTCGGCTGAGCACTCCGCCCGTCAGGCGCTGACCGACCGGTCGCGGTTGTCGGACTCCGTTCCGGGGTCCCGTCGGGACGGAGGAGCCGGGTAGGGGGTGCCGTCGGGGTCGATGCGGAACCCCACCCCACGGACAGTCATGATGTAGCGGGGATCAGCCGGATCGGGCTCCAGCTTGGCCCGGAGCCGGTGGATGTGCGTGTCGAGCGTCCGGCTGTCGGACAGGTAGCGGTCCGGCCACAGCAGGTCGATGAGCTCATCCCGGGTGCGTACCCACCGGGGCGGGGAGAGCAGCACGGCCAGGAGGTCGAACTCCCGCCGGGACAGGTGGGTGCCGACCCCGTCCACCCTGACCTCCCGCCGCACGAAGTCCACGGTCACCGAGCCGAAGACGGCGTCGGGGCGGCTGGACTCGGTGGGATCGAGGGCGGGGGCGTCGGGCTCCGAGGGAGCGGTGTCGGTACGGGCCGCCCTCCGGAGGATGGCGTGCATCCGGGCCACCAGCTCCCGGAGCCGGAACGGCTTGGTGACGTAGCCCGAGGCCCCCAGCTCGAAGCCCAGCACCACGTCCAGCTCGGCGTCGACGGCGCTGACCATGACGATGGGCACCGCCGACTGCTCCCGCATGCGGCGGCACACCTCGATGCCCCGCATGCCGGGGAGGAGGATGTCCAACAGGACGATGTCCGGTGGGCGTTCGGTGAAGAGACGGAGGGCCTCGAGGCCGTCGGCGGCCACCTGGACGTCGAAGCCCTCGCGGCCGAGGCCGGAGGACAGGGCCTCCCGGTAGGACTCCTCGTCCTCCACCACGAGGACTCTGATGCGCTCGTCGTCGGTGACCATGGGTCAGCCACACCTCCGGGAATGAGCGTACGGAAGCCAGGTGAACGGGGAACGTCCGACGGGCGACACCGCGGTGATCGTTCAGTGAACGTTGTGGGTCAACCGATAGAACTGGCTGTTCAGGGGGCGATTTGGCCCTGACGGGCCCCGGGTCTCGGAGGTCCTCAGGTGGCCGATCCCAAGGCCAGCCCCAGGGCGGCGGCTCCGAGGCCGACGCCGATGCTGACGGCCACGTTGAGCAACGACAGGCCCCACCGGTCGGCCTCGGCCAGACCCACGATGTCGAAGGTGAAGGTGGAGAAGGTGGTGTACGCCCCGATCAGCCCGGTCCCGACCACGGTGAGCCAGGTGGCCGATACGCCGTGGTGGAGGGCCGAGCCGGTCAGGAATCCCAGGATCAGTGAGCCGGTCACATTGATGACCAGGGTTCCGAGCGGGAAGTCGGAGCCGGCCCGGCGTTGGACCACGTGGTCGACGGAGTACCGCAGCACGGCCCCGCAGGCTCCGGCCACCATCACCCCGACGACGATCACGGCCGCGCCCCGTCGGATCCCGACCCAGGGGACAGCGGACCCAGGTCGTCGGGGTCGGGGAGCGAGCGGTCCCCAGGAAGGGGGAGGACACGGCCCCGGGCCAGCGACATGCCCGCCGCCGCCGCCACCACCCCGGCCACCAGCGAGGCCACCAGGTAGCCCACGGCCAGGCCGATCCGACCGTGCTCGGTCCGTTGGGCCACCTCCACGGCCAGTGTGGAGAAGGTGGTGAACCCCCCGCAGAATCCGATGGCCGCCAAGGGCCGGACGTACCGGGTGGGCGGCCACCGTTCGACGACCAGGGTCACGATGACTCCCAGCAGCAGTGACCCGACCACGTTGACGGTGAAGGTGGCCCAGGGGAAGCCGGCGGGGTCGGGGACGAGGGCCCGGTCGGTCCCGTACCGGGTCAGGGTGCCGAGGGCCCCTCCGGCGGCGATGGCCCCGATGCGGAGGAGGGGCTCGGAGGTGGGCAGGTCGTGGGTCGGTCCGCCTCGGGACATCGTCGCTCCTTCCGGTGTCGTTCTGGTGCTGTTCCGGTAGGAGTCATCAGCCGAGGTCGGCGGTTACGGCGAACTCCATCGCCGACCCCGATGCTACGACAGGGGCCGGCCCGATGACAGGGGCGCGGCCCGAAACCGTCCCTCTCACCCCGCGACGGGGCGGGGGGCGGGTTCACGCCCTGAGGGCCCGCCCGCTCGACGGTGGGGGCCGTTGGGGGAGTCCACCGGCCGACCCGGAGCCGGGCAGACCCTCAGGGCGTGAAGCGGTAGCCGATGCCCCGCACCGTCAGGATGTGGTGGGGCTCGGCGGGTGTCAGTTCGACCTTCTTGCGCAGCCGTTTGATGTGGGTGTCGAGGGTCCGGCTGTCCCCCTTGGTGCGGTCCCGCCAGATCCGCTCCATGCACTGGGCCCGGGTGACCACGTTGCCGGACTCCGATACCAGCAGGGCCAGGAGATCGAACTCCTTGCGGGACAGCTCCACTTGGTGGTCGCGCACCGTGGCCTGCCGGAGCGACATGTCGATGCGCACCGGGCCGAGGGAATGGATGCCGTCGGGTGGCCCGACCGTGGACTCCGGAGGCCGGGCGCTGACTCGCCTCAGGACGGCCCGGATTCGGGCCGTCAGCTCACGGGGCCGAGGAGGCTTGATGATGTGGTCGGCCGCTCCGGCCTCGAGGGCCAGAACCGCTCCCAGCTCGTCATGACGGGCCGTGACCATGATCACCGGCACGGAGGAGACAGCACTGATCCGGCGGTACACCGAGAGGCCCTCGGCGTCGCCGAGATCCATGTCCAGGAGGATCAGGGCGGGTTGGGCGGCGTGGACCTGGGCCACCCCCTCGGACCCGTCAGTGGCCATGACCACGTCGAACCCCTCGACCGACAGGGTGGCGGCCAGGCCCCGGAGGGACTGGGGATCGTCATCGATGATCAGGATGGTCGGGTGACCCATCGGGGGGAGCACGCCGTCTTCCGCACCGCGGAAGGCCAGATTCACCACCGACCGACCACCCTCCGGAACAGGGAGCAGGACGGGGTGTCGGGGCCCCGCCGGCGAGCCCGGGCGGTGACCCCGCTACTGGGTTGCCGGACCGGGGGCGCCGGGATGGGTGAGCGTCCCGTGACGGGCGGCGGGGGCCACCCCACAGGACGGGCCGTACCCGGGGCGCGTACCCCACGCGCCCGACTCGGACGTGAACACCGGTGCTCTCGGAACGCCCCCATTCAGTGCACCCTACGAACACCAGGTGAACGCCACGCGATCGCCGCGTCACCGAAAGGTGAATGGTGGGTAATCTTCTCCTTCGGGTCACAGACGCCGAGATGGCGGCGTGCCACCCTTGACCGGCACCACCGTCCGACCACCAACGGACGACCGATGAGCATGGACCCACGGTGAACGGAGCGGCATGACCGACGGTGACGACGTTGTGGATCTGACCTCCACCGATGAGTGGCGAACTCTGGCCGACCACTTCGAGGGGGTCCGCCACCGCCACCTCCGGGAGCTGTTCGACGAGGATCCCCAGCGGGGTGCCGCCATGACGGCCTCAGCCGGTGACCTGACCCTCGACTACTCCAAGCACCGGGTCACCTCCGACACCCTCCGCGCCCTGATGGCCGTGGCCCGACGGGCCGGCCTCGAAGAGCGACGTGACGCCATGTTCGCCGGACGGCACATCAACACCACTGAGGACCGGGCCGTGCTCCACGTGGCCCTCCGCATGCCCCGGGGCAGCCGGCTCGAGGTCGACGGTCAGGACGTGGTGTCCGACGTTCACGCCGTCCTTGATCACATGGGCGCCGTGGCCTCAGCCATCCGGTCGGGCCAGTGGACCGGAGCCACCGGCCGACGCATCCGTGCCGTGGTCAACATCGGCATCGGAGGGTCGGACCTGGGCCCGGCCATGGCCTACGAGGCTCTGCGGGACTACGCCACCCCTGAGATCGAGTTCCGTTTCGTCTCCAACATCGACCCGGTCGACCTCTACCACAAGACCCACGACCTCGATCCGTCCGAAACCCTCTTCATCATCAGCTCCAAGACCTTCACCACCCTGGAGACCTTGACCAACGCCTCGGCGGCCCGCCGGTGGCTGCTGGAGGGCCTCGGGACCGGGGAGGAGGCGGTGGCCAAGCACTTCGTGGCCGTGTCCACCAACGAGGCCGGGGTCACCGAGTTCGGGATCGACCCGGCCAATATGTTCGGCTTCTGGGACTGGGTCGGCGGTCGGTACTCGTACGACTCGGCCATCGGGCTCTCCCTCATGATCGCCATCGGCCCCGAAGCCTTCGCCGACATGCTGGCCGGCTTCCACACCGTCGACCAGCACTTCGCGTCGGCTCCGCTGGAGGCCAACCTGCCGGTCATCCAGGGAATGCTCAACGTCTGGTACGTCAACCTGTTCGGGGCCGAGACCCACGCCGTGTTGCCCTACAGCCAACGGCTGGCCCGGTTCCCGGCCTACCTGCAGCAGCTGACCATGGAGTCCAACGGAAAGTCGGTCCGACGCGACGGCTCACCGGTGGGGGGCCAGACCGGGGAGATCTTCTGGGGGGAGCCGGGTACCAACGGCCAGCACGCCTTCTACCAGCTCCTGCACCAGGGGACCCGGCTGATCCCGGCCGACTTCATCGGCTTTGGTCGGTCCACCCACGAGGAGGGGGACCAACAGGATCTGCTGATGGCCAACTGCTTCGCCCAGGCCAAGGTGCTGGCCTTCGGACGAACGGCAGAGGAGGTGGCGGCCGACGGCACCCCTCCAGGCGTCGTTCCTCACAAGGTCATGCCCGGCAACCATCCGAGCTCGACCATCCTCGCCCCGGTGTTGACGCCGTCGGTGCTGGGTCAGCTGGTGGCCCTGTACGAGCACACGGTGTTCACCGAAGGAGCGGTGTGGGGCATCGACTCCTTCGACCAGTGGGGGGTGGAGTTGGGCAAGGCCATGGCCGTCCAGTTGGCTCCGGCCCTCAGCGACGCCGATCCTCCCGATCTCGCCGGTCAGGACTCTTCGACCGCCTCGCTGGTCGCTCGGTACCGGGACATGCGGGGCCGCCCCTCCTGAGGCGGTCCGGGGTCAGGCCGAGGCCAGGGCTCTCCACAGGGCCCGGTAATTGGGGTAGGTGATCCCGTCGGTGACGTACCCGGCCCGCTCCAGTTCGGCATGGAAGGCGGGGAGGTGGCGGAACGGAATGCCCATGTCCACGTGGTGGGCCAGATGCCAGCCGGTGTTGTAGGGCACGATCCAGAAGCGGGCGGGCAGCGACTGGCGCACGTTGTGGGTGGTCACCCGGCGGTCCTGACCGGCCTCCAACCCCCCGTGCTCGGCGATGGCCCGCAGCCGGTTGATCACCCGCCACTGGGTCATCCACGGGAGCCACCACAAGAGTGGGTAGATCCACCAGCGGTCGGTGGCCACCCACATCACGGCCCACAGCAGGGCCTGCACCCCGAGGATCGACCCGGCCACCCGGCGGGTGGAGGCCGAGCGAAGGGCCCTGAACAGCGGGGTGAAGTTCTTCCAGCCGGAGATGCCCACGGCGTCACGCACCAGCCGGCGGGTCAGCGTGCGGTGATCGCAGCGGTAGCCACCGTAGAAGGCGATGTCCGGCTCACGGGGGCCGAACTCCTCCTTGTGGTGAGCAAAGTGGCCGCGCCGGTAGATGGAGATGGGGGTCCACGTGGGGTAGGCCAGCAGCCAGGTCCCGATCCAGTCGTTGGCCCGCTTGTTGGTGAACAGCAACTTGTGGGCGGCCTCGTGCATGAGGATGGCGAAGCGGGCGTATATCGGGCCCATGAGGACGAAGGCGGCCAGGTAGGCCCACCACTGGTCGATCCACACCGAGCCGCCGATGATGACCACCACCCACATCCACACGGCGCCCACGGTGAGCGCGTTGCGGGCATCGCTGATGCGGCGCAGGTCGCGACGGATCTCGGGTCGGGCCATCCCGTTCTCCAGCAGTCGTTCGGTCGGGAAGACCTCGGGCCGCAACTCCGGATCAGCCACCATGGTGATCGCCATGTGTGCCATATTACAGTTATAAAACAGATGAGGCAAGATAGTAATAAACCGTTCACGGCCCGATCGGTCCTGGCCAGCGCGCTGCTGGGCGAGAGCCCCCCGGAGCTCTCCGTCGCCCATCTGGTCCACCTGGCCGGGCTGTTCGGGATCAACGAGAACCGGGCCCGGGTGGCCCTCAGCCGGATGGCCACGGCCGGGGAGGTGACCACGGACGGCTCGGGCCGCTACCGACTGACCGGCCATCTGCTCGACCGGCAGGGCCGCCAGTCCGGGAGCCGGCGAGGGGAGGCCGGGCCGTGGGACGGGACCTGGCGGATGGTGGTGGTGACGACCTCGGGGCAGTCGCCGGACGATCGGGCCGGCCGCCGGAAGCGACTGGTCCTGGCCCGACTGGCCGAGCACCGTGAAGGCGTGTGGCTGCGCCCGGACAACCTCGACCTCCACCCCGACCCGGGGTCCGACCCCGACGTGGCCCTGTATTCGGTGACACCCGACGGTGACCCGGCGGCCCTGGCCCTGGCCCTGTGGGACCTCGACGCATGGGCGGACGCAGCCCTCGATCTCCGCCATCGGATGCGTGGGCTGCACCCCTCCGGCCCGGACGATCTGGCGCCGGGGTTCGTGCTGTCGGCCGCCGTGCTCCGCCACCTGCAGGCCGATCCACTGCTGCCGGCACCCCTGC
>JBBQWW010000034.1:0-32106 GCA_038210245.1 Acidimicrobiales bacterium | reverse complement strand
GGCGGTGATGGGTTCGCGACCGGAGGCCTTGCGATCCTGGCGGGAGTAGCCGTAGTAGGGGCACACGGCGGTGATCCGCTTGGCCGAGGCCCGCTTGGCCGCGTCGATCATGATGAGGTGCTCCATCAAGGAGTCGTTCACCGGGCCGCAGTGGGTCTGGATGATGAACACGTCGCTCCCCCGTATGGAGGTGTCGAAGCGGCAGTGGATCTCCCCGTTGGCGAACTCCCGGAGGTTGGCCTCGCCCAGCGTCACCCCCAGCTGAGCGGCGACGTCCCGGGCCAGCTCGGGGTGCGAGCGTCCGGACACCAGTTCGAGACGGCGGCGGGGGGTGAACTCCATACTCATGACGCTACTCCGCCCGGTCCCCGTCGTGGCCCGCCCCTCGGGCCGATTCGACCTCCGTCACCCCGGTATCCCCCGAAGCGGCCGGGCCGGGAACGAGCCCCTCCCGACCGACCACGACACCGGCCGGGACCTCGGTGCCCTCGTCCAGCACGGCGAAGGGCCCGACACGGGCATCGGCCCCGATGGCCGACCGCCGGCAGACGCTGAAGGCCACCGTGGCCCCCTCGCCGACCACCGTGTCCACCAGGTGCACATCGGGTCCGATCTCGGCGTGGGTGCCGATCACACAGGACCCCTGCAGGATGACCCCGGGCAACAGGACCACGTCCGGCTCGACCACCACGTCCACGTCGATGTAGGTCCGCTCGGGGTCCCACATGGTCACGCCCCGGCGCATCCACCGTTCGTTGATCCGGTCGCGCAGCTCGGCCTCGGCCACGGCCAGTTGGGCCCGGTCGTTGACCCCGGCCACCTCCATGGTGTCGGCCACCACCACGGAGCCCACCTTGTGGCCGGCCTCGTAGAGGACACCGACCACGTCGGTCAGGTAGTACTCGCCCTGGGCGTTGGCCGGGCTCAGCCGGCGCAACGAAGGAGCCAGCACGCTGCGGCGGAAGCAGTAGATGGAGGTGTTGACCTCGTGGACCTCGAGCTCCTCGTCGGTGGCGTCACCGTGCTCGACCACCCGGGCCACCGAGTTGTCCCGGCCCCGGACCACCCGGCCGTACCCGGTGGGGTCGGGGAGCTGGGTGGTCAGCAGCGTGGCGGCCGCGTCCGAGGTCCGGTGGTGGTGGACCAGCTCGGCCAGAGTGGCCGGGCGCAGCAGGGGCGTGTCCCCGGGCAGCACCACCACGTCGCCGTCGTCGCTGCCCACGTCGTCGGGCAGCCCGGTGAGGGCCACCGACATGGCGTCCCCGGTCCCGTGCTGCTCCACCTGCTCCACGAACTCGATGGCCATGCCCGGAGGGGCGTGCTCGATGAGGGTCTTGGTCACCCACTCGGCCCGGTGGCCGACCACCACCACCACCCGGGTCACCGACAGCTGGGCCAGGGCGTCCAGCACATGGAGGACCATGGGCCGACCGCACAGCCGGTGGAGAGGCTTGGGCCGGGCCGAGCGCATCCGGGTGCCCTCGCCGGCGGCCAGCACCACAGCCGACAGCTGGCGTCCGGGCACCGCCGGATCCGGGCTGTCGGACCCGTCGGCGTAGCCGTCCTCCCACTCGTCGGCGGGAGCCTGGGGATAGGTCCGGATCACCATGGGAAGGCCCCGCTCCCGATGGCCCCGGAACGTCGGTCCCCTCCGTCACGCGGTGCACAGGTCATGGGCCTATTCTTCCCACGTCGGCCCGCCCGATGCGACCCGACCGCCGAACCGGCCCCCGAGGGGTGTCCGCACCAACCCACCCATGCCCGTCCTCACCACCACCATCGACCCGAACTCGGACACCTTCCGGGCCAACACCCGCGCCCTCACCGAGGGCCTCGACGCCGTCAACGAACAGCTGGCCGCCACCCGGGCCGGTGGGGGCGAGGCCTACGTCGAACGGCACCGCCAGCGGGGCAAGCTCCTGGCCCGCGAGCGCATCGAGCTTCTCCTCGACCGGGACAGCGGATTCCTCGAGCTGTGCGCCCTGGCCGCCTGGGGCACCGAGTACCGGGTGGGGGCCTCGCAGGTCATCGGGGTGGGGGTGGTGGAAGGGGTGGAGTGCCTCATCAGCGCCCACGACCCCACCGTCCGCGGGGGCGCCATGAACCCGTTTTCCTTCCGCAAGGGCGCCCGCGCCTCGGACATCGCCCTCCAGAACCGCCTGCCGGTGATCAATCTGGTGGAGTCGGGGGGTGCCGACCTGCCGGCCCAGGCCGAGTTGTTCATCCCCGGGGGCCGGGCCTTCCGCGACCTGACCCGCAGCTCGGCGGCCGCCGTGCCCACCGTGGCCCTGGTGTTCGGCAACTCCACGGCCGGAGGGGCCTACGTGCCGGGGATGAGCGACTACATCGTCATGATCGAGCATCGGTCCAAGGTCTTCCTGGGGGGGCCGCCCCTGGTCAAGATGGCCACGGGCGAGGAGTCCACCGACGAGGAGCTGGGCGGGGCCTCCATGCACGCCCGGACCTCGGGACTGGCCGACTACCTGGCCACCGACGAACACGACGCAATCCGGCTGGGCCGTCAGATCGTCAGCCGCCTCAACCACCGGAAGTACGGCGGGGGCCCGACCCAGCCCGCCGACGAGCCCGTCCACGACCCGGCCGAGCTGCTGGGTATCGCCTCGGCCGACCCCAAGGTCCCCTTCGACCCCCGCGAGGTGCTGGCCCGGGTGGTCGACGGCTCGAGGTTCGACGAGTTCAAGCCGCTCTACGGCAGCAGCCTGGTCACCGGATGGGCGTCCATCCACGGCTATCCGGTCGGGGTGCTGGCCAACCACCGGGGCGTCCTGTTCTCCGAGGAGGCCCACAAGGCCACCCAGTTCATCCAGCTGGCCAACCAGATCGACACGCCCCTGGTCTTCCTCCAGAACACCACCGGCTTCATGGTGGGCCAGGAGTACGAGCAGAAAGGCATGATCAAGCACGGAGCCATGATGATCAACGCCGTGTCCAACTCGTCGGTCCCCCACCTCACCCTCAACATCGGGGCCTCCTACGGGGCCGGCAATTACGGCATGTGCGGGCGGGCCTACGACCCCCGGTTCCTGTTCTCGTGGCCCAACGCCCGTTCGGCGGTGATGGGACCGGCCCAACTGGCCGGGGTGCTGTCCATCGTGGGCCGCCAGTCGGCCGCCTCCAAGGGCATCCCCTTCGACGAGGACGCCGACGCCACCATGCGGGCCATGGTGGAGGCGCAGATCGAGTCGGAGTCGCTGCCCCTCTTCCTGTCCGGCCGGCTCTACGACGACGGCATCATCGACCCCCGTGACACCCGCACCGTGCTCGGGATGTGCCTCTCGGTCATCGACAACCAACCCATCGAGGGGACGCGCGGCTACGGCGTCTTCCGGATGTAGGGGTGACTCCATGACCATCTCCACCGGCGGCCCGGTGCCCGCAGTGACCCCCATCCACACCCTGCTCGTGGCCAACCGGGGGGAGATCGCCCGGCGCATCATGCGCACGGCCCGGGACATGGGCATGACCACGGTGGCCGTCTACTCCGACGCCGACGCCGACAGCCCCCACGCCCGGGAGGCCGATCTGGCCGTGCGGCTGCCCGGGGACGCCCCGGCCGACACCTACCTGCGTTCGGCGCTCATCCTCGACGCCGCCTCGCGGGCCGGGGCCGACGCCATCCACCCCGGCTACGGCTTCCTCTCCGAGTCGGGCGACTTCGCCCGGGTGGTCACCGGGGCCGGCTTCACCTGGGTGGGTCCCCCGCCAGCGGCCATCGACGCCATGGGCTCCAAGATCGGCTCGAAGGAGCTGATGCGGGTGGCCGGGGTGCCCACCCTGCCCTCCCTCACCATCGCCGTCACCGACGAGGGCGAGGAGCTCCCCGACGACGACGAGCTGGAGGCGCTGGGCTGGCCGCTACTGGTCAAGGCCTCGGCCGGCGGTGGGGGCCGGGGCATGCGCACAGTGGGCGGACCGGTCAGCCTGCGTGAAGCGGTGGCCAGCGCTCGGCGCGAGGCCGAGTCCGCCTTCGGGGACGGCACCGTCTTCCTGGAGCGCTACCTGCCCGACCCGCGCCACATCGAGGTCCAGGTGCTGGCCGACCAGTACGGCCACACCGTGGCCCTGTTCGAGCGGGAGTGCAGCATCCAACGCCGTCACCAAAAGATCATCGAGGAGGCCCCCTCCCCGGCCGTCACCCCCGAGTTGCGGGCCCGACTGACCGAGGCCGCCGTGGCCGCCGCCGAAGCCGTGGGCTACGTCAATGCCGGCACGGTGGAGTTCGTCCTCGACAGCCACGGCGACCCTTACTTCTTGGAGATGAACACCCGGCTGCAGGTCGAGCACCCGGTCACCGAGGCCGTCACCGGACTGGACCTGGTCCGCCTCCAGCTCCTCATCGCCGGTGGCGCCCCCCTGCCCGACGAGGTCCACGATGCCGTGGCCGCCGGTCCCCAGGGCCACGCCATCGAGGTCCGCCTCTACGCCGAGGACCCGGCCGATGACTGGCTCCCCTCCACCGGCACGCTCCACCGCTTCGAGGTGGGCGGATCCGTCTCGGCCCAGTTGGACCGGTCCGTGCCCATCGACAGCACCGTCCAGCTGGACAACATGGTCCGGGTGGACAGCGGGGTGGAGTCGGGCAGCGTGGTCAGTCCCCACTACGACCCCATGCTGGCCAAGGTCATCGTGCACGCCCCCACCCGCACCGAGGCCGCCGCCGCCCTGGCCACCACCCTGGCCCGAGCCCGTATCCACGGGGTGACCACCAACCGGGTCCTGCTGGTCCACACCCTCCGCCATGCCGCCTTCGTGGCCGGGGCCACCGACACCGGCTTCCTCGACCGCCACGGACTCAAACTGCTGGCGACCCCGCTGACCGCTCCGGAAGGGGTGCGCCGGCACGCGCTGGCCGCCGCCCTGTCGGCCCAAGCCCACCGCCGGGCCGAGGCCGCCGTGCAACCGGCCGTCCCGTCGGGGTTCCGCAACAACGCCTTGGCTCTCCAGGAGGTGCACTACCACCACCGCTCGGGCGGGGGTGACGAGATCATCGCCGTGGGCTACCGGTTCGACCGCTTCGGTCGGGGCCTGGCCGAGGCCGTCGTCGACGGTCAGTCCGTCGAGGTCGACGAGATCAGGGTGGCCGAGGGGTCGGTGCTGCTGGCCACCGACGGGGTCACCCGCCACTATCGGGTGGAGCACGTCGACGACTGGGCCTTCGTGGACGGGCCCGACGGCAGCTCGGCCCTGGTGGAAGAGGCCCGGTTTCCCAGTGCCGCGCCCCAGATCCGGGAGGGCTCCGCCCTCGCCCCCATGCCCGGCGGCGTGGTCCGGGTCACGGTGTCGGTGGGCGATACCGTGACGGCCGGGCAGTTGCTGGTGGTGCTGGAAGCCATGACGATGGAGCCCGCCGTCCACGCCACCACGGCCGGCACCGTCACCGAGATCACCGTGGCCGAGGGCGACCAGGTGGAGACCGGGCGGGTGCTGGTGGTGGTCGAGGACCCGGCCGCGGCCTCCTGATGGCGGCCCCGCTGCGCATCGCCAACTGCTCGGGATTCTACGGCGACCGGCTGTCGGCGGCCCGAGAGATGGTGGACGGCGGTCCCATCGACGTGCTGACCGGCGACTGGCTGGCCGAGTTGACCATGCTCATCCTCTGGAAGGGCCTCCAACGGGACCCCAGCCGGGGCTGGGCCCACACCTTCCTCACCCAGATGGAGGAGGTGCTCGGCACCTGTGTCGACCGGGGCATCAAGGTGGTGACCAACGCCGGTGGGCTCAACCCGTTCGGACTGGCCGAGCAGGTGCAGGGGCTGGCGGACCGGTTGGGACTCTCGGTGAGCGTGGCCCACGTCCAGGGCGACGACCTCCTGCCCCGGATCCCCGAGCTGGCCCGGGACGGTCAGGCGCTCGAGCACCTCGACACCGGGCGCCCGCTGATCGAGGCCGGGGGGCAGGTCATCTCGGCCAACGCCTATCTGGGCGGGTGGCCCATCGTGGAGGCCCTCAACGGCGGGGCCGACGTGGTGGTGTGCCCGCGGATCACCGACGCCTCGTTGGTGGTCGGGCCGGCGGCCTGGCACCACGGATGGGGGCCCACCGAGTGGGACCGTTTGGCCGGAGCGGTGGTGGCCGGCCACGTCATCGAGTGCGGCCCCCAGGCCACCGGGGGCAACTACGCCTTCTTCACCGAGGTGGAGGGAGTGGAGTACCCGGGCTTCCCCATCGCCGAAGTGGCTGAGGACGGCTCTTCGGTCATCACCAAACACCCCGGGACGGGGGGCGAGGTGTCGGTGGGTACGGTGACCGCCCAACTCCTCTACGAGATCGCCGGGCCTGACTACCCCAACACCGACGTGGTGGCCCGCTTCGACACCATGGCCGTCGAGCAGGAGGGCCCGGACCGGGTGCGCATCTCCGGGGTCCGGGGCCGGCCGGCACCGGCCGACGTCAAGGTCTGCCTCAACCTGCTGGGCGGATGGCGGAACTCGATGACCTTCGTACTCACCGGCCTCGACATCGTGGAGAAGGCCGAGCTCACCCTGCGCTCACTCGAGCGGGCCCTGGGCGGCCCGGGGATGTTCCGTGAGTTCGCCGAGTTCGATGCCCAGCTCATCCGCTCGGACAAGCGTGATGCGCGGGTCAACGCCGAGGCCACCGCCCAGCTGCGGGTGACCGTCAAGGATCCCGAAGCCGAGCGGGTGGGGCGGAGCTTCTCGAGCGCGGCCACCGAACTGGCGCTGGCCGGCATCCCCGGACTCCACTTGATCAGCCCACCCGGGGCGGGCACGACGTACGGGGTGTACTGGCCCGCCCTGGTGCCGGCCGGCCTGGTCGTCCCCGAGGTGGTGCACGCCGACGGCCGACGGGTGCCTGTCCCCCACCAGGCCAACCTGCTGGCCTCCGACCGGCCGGGGCCTGAAGACACAGTGCTGGAAGACACGGTGCCCGAACACAGAGTGCTGGAAGACGCGGTGCCGGCCTCCCACTGGGACGGACCTCCCGAGGGGGACGTTCCCACCCAGCGGCTGCCGCTGGGGACGCTGATCGGGGCCCGCTCCGGCGACAAGGGGGGCAACGCCAATGTGGGGTTGTGGGCCCGCGGCGAGGAGGCGTGGTGGTGGCTGGACGGCTACCTGACCGAGAAGCGCTTCCGGGACCTCCTCCCCGAGGCCGATGGCCTCGAGGTGCGGCGCTACGCCTTCCCCAATCTGTTCGCCCTCAACTTCGTGGTGGTGGGGCTGCTCGGTGAGGGCGTAGCCTCGTCCACCAGACCCGACCCACAGGCCAAGGGTCTGGGTGAGTACCTTCGCAGCCGGACGGTCGACCTTCCGCTGACCCTCCTTCCCGACCCACCCTGACCGCACCCGACGAGACCGCCCAGCCAGGAGCCACACCATGGACTTCATCGAATCCGACGAACAGCAGATGCTGCGGGAGGCGGTCTCCGCCATCGCCTCCAAGTTCGGCCACGACTACTACGTGAAGAAGGCCCACGCCGACGAGCGCACCAATGAGCTGTGGGACGCCGTGGCCGAAGCCGGCTTCCTCGGGGTGAACGTGCCCGAGGAGTACGGGGGCGGCGGCGGCGGCATCACCGAGCTGGCCGCCGTGGGCGAGGAGCTGGCTGCGGCCGGCTGCCCCCTGCTGGTCATCGTGGTGTCGCCGGCCATCTGCGCCACCATCATCGCCAAGTTCGGCACCGAGACCCAGAAGCAACGGTGGCTCCCCGGGTTCGCCTCGGGCCAGCTCAAGATGGCCTTCGCCATCACCGAGCCGGACGCCGGATCGAACTCCCACAACCTCTCGCTGACTGCTACCAAGGACGGGGACATCTACCGGCTCAACGGGTCGAAGTACTACATCTCCGGCGTGGACGAGTGCCAGGCCATCCTGGTGGTGACCCGGTCCGGCGTGGATCCCGACACCGGCAGGGGACGGCTCTCCCTCTTCGTGGTGGACACCGACACCCCCGGGCTGGACAAGCAGGTCCTACCCGTCGAGATCACCGCCCCCGAGAAGCAGTACACGCTGTTCTTCGACAACGTCCAGGTGGAGGCCGACCGCCTCATCGGCGCCGAGGGCGAGGGGCTTCGCCAGGTCTTCTTCGGGCTCAACCCCGAGCGGATCCTCTCGGCGGCCACCGCCAACGGCATCGCCCGCTACGCCCTCAACAAGGCGGCCGAGTACGCCAAGACCCGGGAGGTGTGGGGCACGCCCATCGGTCGCCACCAGGGCGTGAGCCACCCGCTGGCCAAGTCCAAGATCGAGGTCGAGCTGGCCCGCCTGATGACCGACAAGGCGGCCTGGCTCTGCGACCACGCCGGCGACACCCCCGAAGCCGGTGAGGCGGCCAACATGGCCAAGTACGCGGCGGCCGAGGCCACCCTGGCCGCCCTGGACCAGGCCATCCAGACCCACGGGGGCAACGGCATGTCCTCGGAGTACGGCCTGGCCGACCTGTGGGGCATGGCCCGGCTCCTCCGCATCGCCCCGGTGAGCCGTGAGATGATCCTCAACTTCGTGGCCCAGCACTCCCTGGGGCTGCCCCGCTCGTACTGAGCCGACGGCGCTCAGGACGCCCTGAGCGCCTCGATAGGCCCGAAAACCGACCACGCTGGGTGGTCAGAACTCTCCTCCCTATCGCTCTCACCAGGGATGGAGTCCCTCCATAGGTGCTGGTCCAGGTGGAATCACGTCTAGGAACGCCGCCCGGCGCGAAATATCCTGTCACTCAGCGTTATGAAACCGACACCTGGGCAGGGGCAGTCTCAAGATCTTCGGTCGAACGGCCACCTTGGCCGTGCCGGCCGTCATGGAATCCACGGTTTCGCTATAGAACGCGCCCCGATCGGCCGACAAAGAGAGTCTGTGGGCCTCTTCTACGCGTTTCACCAAGTGGCACGACGCTCAGCGCGCTCTCGGCGCGGTGACGAGGGCGTCAGCCTGATCGAAGTGGTGGTGGCCTTCACCATCCTGTTGATCACCGTCCTCCCCCTCACCTACCTGCTGACCTCCGCCGTCTCGAGTGCGGCCAACGCCCGCCAGCGAACGGCCGCCCTGCAGCTGGCCGACTCATGGCTCGAGGTGCTGTCCAACTCGTCCCTTCCCACCGACCCCACCAGCGGCGCCATCATCACCAACCAGCCCCAGGACCCTTCGACCTTCACCGGTATCACGGCGGCCAACACCCAGATCCCCAAGTCCACCCTGGCCGGCACCAACTTCGCCGTCACCGCCGAATTCACCACCCAGTCCGTGGCCAACGGCCAGGGGCAGTCGGACCTGTGCTCGAGTGGCCAACCGCCCAGCCCGTCCCATCCGGCCGTGATCGTCCTGCAGGTCAAGGTGTCATGGAATCACGGCAACAACGCCGTCACCGACAGCACGGCCGTCAACTATCCGAAGCCCGGGCTCCAGACTCAGGGCTTCCTGGCCGTGCAGATGAGCAACAACGGCAACAACGACGTCAATGGGAACGTGGCCTCCGACCGCCTTCAGGCCCCGCCGGTGAGCCTCCTCCAGACCGGCACCGTGACCATGTCGCCGAACCCCTTGGTCCTCTACCCGGACGAGAACGGGTGCGTCTTCGCCCAGGTGCCCGTGGGCACCTTCACCGTGTCGGCCGGCCAACCCACGTCGGGGAAGCCCCAGACGTTCACCAACTACAGCGGCAACCCGCCGTTCGTCAACACCACCAGCAGCACCACCGACACCGGCTCGGCCACCGTCACGGTGACCGCCGAGAGCACGGTGCAGCTCGACGCCTTTGACGAGGGCATCACCACCTCGATCGCCTACGGGGCCTCATCGGCCGTCGGTGGTGGCGTGAGCTGCCCCGGCACCAGCAGCATCATGTGCGTGACCACCGGCAACGGAACGACCGGGGCCTCGGCGTCATGGGGCGGAAGCGGCTCCACCTGGTCCTCGACCTCCTTCTCGGGCATCTCCAAGATCAACCAGGTGGCCTGCACGTCGGCCAGCTCCCCGACCTGCGTGGGCGTCGGGACCAACACCAGTGGAAGTGGCACCGGCATCATCCGCACCACCTCCTCCGACCTGAGCACCACCTCCAGCGACACCGTGCCGGCCGGCGTCACCGACATCACCCAGGTGACCTGCCCGTCGGCCAACGGCTGCTACGCCCTCGGCACCACGTCCAGCGGGGCCGTGCTGCTGGCCGGCGTGGTCGGGCAGGCCACCGACCGGTGGACCATCGTGGCCCCCCTGCTGACGGCGTTCCCCACCCTCTCCTCCATCGCCTGCCCCATCACCTCGCCCACTCCCACCTGTGAGCTCACCGGAACGGCCACAGTCGGTCTGGGCACGGCCACCCCGGTGATCATGCGCCTGGACGGTGATCCGGCCACCCTGGCCACCAACATCCTGTGGGCCCCGGCCTTCACCACCGACACGCTGCCCTCGGCCGTGAAGGCGGTCGGGAAGATCACCTGCCCCACCGCCACCCTCTGCGAGGCCCTGGGCACCGGAGACGGCACCAGTGCCTCCGACGCCACCGTGGTGACGGCGGCCATCGCCGCCACCCCCTCCACTCCTCCCACCCCTCCCAGCGTGTGGTCCAACGAGTCCACGTTCCCGCCGCTGGCCCAGTCGGTCACCGACCTCTCCTGCACCTCGACCACGTGCGTGGCCATCGGCACGGCGTCGGGCACGGCTGCGGTGTGGACCTCCGACCAGACCCAGAGCCCCCACGACTGGTCGGTGGCCACCACCCTCCCGCCCAGCACCCTGGGCGTTTCTTCGGTGGCCTGCGGTGTACCGGGCAACGGCAATACTGCCGACTGCGTGATCGCCGCCAACACCTCCGCTGGCGCGGCCGCCGGACAGCTGCTCGAGGGGTCACTCAGCGGGGGCAGCTGGGTATGGAACTACGCCAACCCGCCGTCGGGCTCGGCCGTGCGGTACTACGTGGGGGTCGCCTGTCAGTCCGCGCCGAGCAGCACCCGGGCCACCTGTGCCGCCGTCGGGGCCACCGGCACCGGACCGATCATCCTCACCGCGGCCAATGGTCCCTCGGGATCGTGGACCACCCGGACCCCGTCGTCCCTCCCCGGCTCCCTGGTGACGGGCATCCCCCTCGAGACCGCCGTCACCCCCCTGAACTGGACCACCCAGGTGGTCGCCGGCCAGGCCTCCAACGCCACCACCATCCCTACGTACCTCTACCCGCAGCCCAACGGCTACACCATCGTCGCCGGTGACTGCCTGGCCGAGGCCATCAGCCCGGCCCAGGCCACCTTCAGCGCCGCCCCCGGTGGGTCAGCCTCGACCACCGTCCCCTTGGGCGTCCTCCCCCTCAAACTGGTCACCACGGCCGGGGTTCCGGTCAGCGGAGCCACCATCAAGATCAAGGCGGTGACCGTGGGGTCGGGTTGCTCAGGTGCCGTGTACACGCTGCCGGTGACCGACACCTACGGCCTCACCCAGACCGCCGTCCCCTACGGCACCTACTCCTACACGGTGACGGCCGGCAACGGGACCGTCACCTCGCCCGCCGCCACCCTCAGCTACATCACCACCAGCAAGGTGGTCGTCGGGTCGGCCACCACCTATCTGCCCGGGCCTGTGGTGGTGACGTCGACATGAGTACCCGGCAGCTCTCCCGATGGGGCCGGCGAGTCAGCGAGCAGCTGCCGCTGCCCCCCGCCGTCCGACAACGACATCAGACGGCCGACGACTCCGGCATGACCCTGGTCGAGCTGATGATCGCCTCGACCCTGCTGATCGTCCTACTCACCGCGGTGATGATCACCATGAACATGCTCAACACCGTCAATTCGTCGGTGCAGGCTCAGTATCAGGAGTACGACCAGGCCCTCCCGGCCCTGGCGCCGCTCCAGAACCTGCTGCGGGCCGAGGTTGAGCCCGGGCCCTACAAGACCGTTTCGGGCGTAGATCGCCTCCAGGCCGGATTCGAGTCGGTCGGCAACTTCTCCCTTACCTTCTACTCCGACATCGGAACGGCCTACAACAATGTCACCTCTGGAATCGACTACACCGGCGCGCCCACCACCTACCTGGGAGGGGGGCCGGCCAAGATTGTGGCCCAGGAGCTCGATGCCAACGGCAATGTTGTGACGTCGGCCACCACCTGCTCCACCTCGAGCCTGTGCAGTTTCCAGGTCAAGCAGTACCTACCCCTGATCACGGCCGGGGTCTCCCAGTGCCCGATCTCCGGCCAGGTCGCGCAGTCGGCCGGCAATCCGTCCACCTGCGCCTACTCCGGCAGCTACAAGTTGCTGGTCAACGTCCTCGGGGTGGTCAACAACCCGGCGTTGGCGCCCACCAGCGCTCCCACCCAACCCATCTTCACCTACAACATCTTCAATCCCACCACGGGGACCGGTTCCAACCTCACCAGTGCCCAGGTCCAGACGGGCATCACCTGCACGGGCACCACGGTGGCGACGTGCCCCGCCGACTTCATCCAGAGTGTGGGCGTCGAGCTCATGGTGGCCAAGAAGGGTGCTGGCACCAACGGCACGGTCGATGAGCAGACCATCGTCTACCGCTACGCCCAGAGCCCCGGTTCCACCACCTATCCCTACCAGTACTCCGGTTCCTAGAGGCGAGTGACATGACCACCCCGCACAAAGACTCCGTCCGACGTCGCTGGCTGCGCGCCATCCGCACCCGGAAGGGCACGGCCGGCGACCTCGGCCAGACCGGCATCGTCGCCGTGGTGGCCTTCTCGGTCCTGGCCACGCTGATCGGGGGGGTCATCGTGCAGACCATCGTCACCTCCGATCCGCTCCTGCAGGGCAAGGCCGTGGAGATCTACGCCCACCGGGCCCTCCAGGCCGGCCAGAACGCCTACCTCACCGCCGTGAACGCCAACCCCAGCCTGGCCCAGTGCAGTACCAACACCAACAGCTCGGGGACGTGCGGAGGCATGAACTACGGCCAGTGGAACGTGGTCAACGGCTCGAACGCCTCGGGGGCCGACCTCGAGTACTACGCCTTCGGCAATCCCCAGCCCACCTTTGATCCCAACACCAACGCCCTCTCCAGCCTGTCCGTGCAGGTGGTGGGCGCGGCCTACGACCCCAGCGCCACCAACCACTACCTGTTCGACCAGCAGACCATCACCGTCACCCCCAGCAACGGCTTCCTCCAGAACGTCTGGTGGTCGAACTACGAGTCCTACAGCTCGACGGCCGACTACTCGAACTGCAACTACAACTGGAACCTGGGCTACAACGTCCTCAACCGCAACCTGAGCTGCACGCCGGTCTACTTCGGCCCCAACGACTACCTGTTCGGGCCGGTCTACACCAACGACTCGGTGTTCGTGAGTCCCACTCCCTCCTTCGGCACCACCGGGGCCCCGTCCACGGTGACCACTGCCGACCCCCACTGCCTCTTCGTCGACCCCTGGCACGGGATGAGCGGCAGCTACAACAACTGCGCCACGGCCAACGGTGACGTGTCGCCCTACGACACCACCAACAGCGCCTTCGGTCACGCCGTGGAGACCCCCCCGGCCAACGACGCCCAGCTGGCCACCATCGCCGGCCAGAATGGGTGCCTCTACTCGGGTCCGACCACCGTCTCCCTGTCCACCGATGTCAACGGGAACGGTCAGATGACCGTGACCAGCCCCGACACCGTCGAGGGCTCCAAGACCATCAACGGGACCACCTACACCTGGGACACCAACAACATCACCACCAACGTCAACAACTGCCCCAACAACGGCACCGCCCCCATCCCCTCGAACGGCGTGGTCTTCGTCCAGAACAACAGCGGAACCACCAACAGCAATGGCGTGTCCACCCCCACCCAGGCCTGGGCCAACCCGTTCGACGACCCCACCTACAACTCCGTCACCAACCTGACCACGACCAAGACCCTGCCGCTGGCCGCCAACACCGTCCAGGCGGTGCCCCTCACCGCCACCGTCACCTCGGGCTCCAGCACCCTGGACCAGGGCGCCACGTTGGCCTTCAAACAGAGCACGAAGTCCGGCAACCAGACCACCACCAGCACCATCAACGGCTGCTCGGCCCAGACCCTCTCCTCCCCGGTGGCCGTCACCCCGGCCACGAGCCCGCCCACCTACACGGCCACGGCCACCTGCGCGGCCACCGAGGCCAACAACGGGACCGGTGCCTTCTCGGCCGTCTACAGCGGTGGCAACAACACCACCACTTCGCAGGGCAACTTGGGCCAGACCACCGCCCTGAGCCCGTCCACCTCCTACGGGCCCGACGCCCAGACCACCGCCGGTGGCTGCAGCAGCTGCTACTACGGGCAGACCGGCACGCCCGACGCTGAGGGTGACGCCTTCGTCAGCGGCTCGCTGTCGGGTCAGCTGACCATCGGCACGGCCAACAACGTCATCATCACCGGCAACATCACCTACGCCGACTGTGCCAGTACCTGGACCTTGGGTCAGAGCGGGTCCAGTGCACCCTCTCAGGGACTGTGCCCCTACAGCGTGGGGGGCACCAACGACGTGCTGGGCCTCATCGCCAACAACTATGTGGAGATCAACCGGCCCGAGATCGCCGCCACCACCCAGGGGGGCAACACCCCGACCATCGAGCCGTCCTGCGGTGGCACTCCGGCCGCCACCTGCAATCCGTCCAACGGCACCAGCGGGGTCACCATCGACGCCGCCCTACTCGCCCTGACCCAGTCGTTCGTGGTCAACAACTACAACGACGGTGGTGCTGAGGGCCCGCTGTATGTCTACGGCTCCATTCAGCAGTTCGCCCGTGGTCCGATCGGAACGTTCAGCGGAAACAACATCTCCAGCGGCTACCTCAAGCACTACACCTGGAACCCCCTGCTCGACTTCGTAGCGCCGCCCAGCTACCTGGTACCCTCCACCCCGTCCTGGGTGCTGCAGTCGGTCGCCACCAATGCCGGGGTCGGCTCGACCAGCACCTGCCCCCCGCTGCTCGGCGTCTACGCCGGCACGGTGGGTGGCGTCATCCAGAATGGACCGTCCATCACCCAGTACTGCTCGGCCTCCCCCGGTGGTCTGCCCAACTTCCCGGCCATGACCGCCCCGTCGGAGCCCACCAACGTCAAGGCCGTGTCCAACGCCAACGGCTCGGTGACGGTGACCTGGACCGATCCGCAGGCCAACAACGGGTCGGCCATCTCCGGCTACGCCGTATCGCCCAGCCCGACCTGTGCCACCTGCACCTACACCAGCCTGACCGGGCCCAACGTCACCTCGACCACCATCACCGGCCTGACCCGGAGAAGTTGGTACAACTTCACCGTGGCGGCCACCAACGGCCTCGGTACGTCGAGTCCGTCGGTCGCCTCCAACTCGGTGATGGCGGCAGACGTGCCCTCGGCGCCCACCAATGCTTCGGCCACCACCAACCAGAACGGCTCCATCACGGTGACCTGGACCGACCCCGCCAACAACGGCTCGGCCATCACCAGCTACGGGATCGTACCGAGCCCGGCCTGTGGGTCGTGCACCTTCACCAACCTGACCGGCGCCAACCGGACCTCGGGCACCGTGTCCGGGGTGACCCCGGGGACCAATTACTCCTTCACCGTGACTGCCACCAACGG
This sequence comes from Acidimicrobiales bacterium, assembly GCA_038210245.1. Taxonomy (GTDB): domain Bacteria; phylum Actinomycetota; class Acidimicrobiia; order Acidimicrobiales; family RAAP-2; genus Bog-756. The sequence goes on along the minus strand of JBBQWW010000034.1, from coordinate 16,584 downwards.
GGTCGGCACCGGACCGACGTCGACGGTGTCCAACACGGTCACGGCCCCCAACGTGCCCGGGGCACCCACCATCGGGACGGCCACCTTCGGCAACAGCTCGGCCTCATTGAGCTGGACGGCCCCGGGGGCCACCAACGGGTCCTCCATCACCGGGTACGTGGTCACGCCGTACCTCAACGGCACCACGGCCCAGGCCACCCAGACCTTCGTATCCCCCGCCACCACCCAGACCATCGTGAGCCTGACCAACGGCTCGCCCTACACCTTCAAGGTGGCAGCCATCAACGGGGTGGGCACCGGTGGCCAGTCGGCCGCATCCAACTCGGTCACCCCGGCCACCACGCCCGGGGCGCCCACCATCGGCACGGCCACCCGAGGCAACACGTCGGTCTCGCTGACCTGGACGGCTCCGGCCTCCAACGGCGGCTCGGCCATCACCGGGTACGCCGTGACCCCGTACCTGAACGGCACTACGGCCCAGGCCGTGCAGACCTTCGGAACCGGGACCACCCAGACCATCACCGGTCTGACCAACGGATCGGCGTACACCTTCAAGGTGGCGGCCATCAACAGTGTCGGCTCTGGCAGCCAGTCCGCGGCGTCCAACTCGGTCACGCCGGCCACCACGCCTGGTGTGCCCACCGGGGTGTCCGGATCGACCGGGTCGACCTCCAAGTCGGTCAACATCAGCTGGACGGCACCGGCCAACGGCGGCTCGGCCATCACCGGCTACACGGTGAGCGCCTACACCGGACCCACGCTGATCGGGACGGCCACCGTCGCCGGCACCTCGAACAACAACCTGACCTTCAGCCCGGCTCTGGTCTCCGGCACCACCTACACCTTCAAGGTGGCGGCCACCAACGCCGTGGGCACCGGGACCCAGACGGCAGGGACCAACATCAAGGCCAAGTAGCCGCGGTCCAGGCGTCACGGGCCGAGCCCGCGGCGCCGGGTTCCACCGGAGCGGGCCCTGACGGGCGGTCCGGACTGGGCCGTCCGGCCGGTAGGATTCTCCTCTTATGCCCCTGCAGACCCGAGACGACATTCGCAACGTGGCCATCGTGGCCCACGTCGACCACGGCAAGACCACCCTGGTGGACGCCATGCTGTGGCAGTCCGGGGCCTTCCGGGACAACCAGTCGGTCAACGAGCGGGTCATGGACTCGGGCGACCTGGAGCGGGAGAAGGGCATCACCATCCTGGCCAAGAACACGGCCGTGCTCCACAACGGGGTCAAGATCAACATCATCGACACCCCGGGCCACGCCGACTTCGGTGGGGAGGTCGAGCGGGGCCTTACCATGGTGGACGGGGTCCTCCTGCTGGTGGACGCCTCCGAGGGCCCGCTGCCCCAGACCCGCTTCGTACTGCGCAAGGCCCTGCAGGCCCGACTGCCGGTGGTGCTGGTCATCAACAAGGTAGACCGGCCCGACGCCCGCATCGACGAGGTGGTCCACGAGGTAGAGGAGCTCTTCCTCGACCTCGACGCCGACGAGCACCAGATCGACTTCCCCATCCTCTTCTCCAACGCCCGGGCCGGGTGGGCCGCCACTGAGCAGGGTGTGGAGGGCAAGGACCTCGAACCCCTCTTTGCCGCCATCGTGGACCGGATCCCCGCCCCTCACTTCGACCCCGACACCCCCCTGCAGGCCATCGTGTCCAACCTTGCCGCCTCCCCCTACCTGGGCCGCCTGGCCATCTGCCGGGTCCACAACGGCACGCTGCGCAAGGGGTCCACCGTGGCCTGGTGCAAGATCGACGGCACCATCGAGCGCACCAAGATCACCGAGCTCTACATCACCGACGCCCTGGACCAGGTGGACGCGTCCGAGGCCGGACCGGGCGAGATCGCCGCCGTGGCCGGCATGGCCGAGATCACCATCGGGGAGACACTGGCCGACCCCGACGACCCCCGGCCGCTGCCGGTGATCACAGTCGACGAGCCCAGCCTGGCCATGACCATCGGGATCAACACCTCTCCGCTGGCCGGCGCCGACGGCTCCAAGCTGACGGCCCGCCAGATCCTCAACCGGTTGGACGCCGAGCTGGTGGGGAACGTCTCGCTCCGGGTGCTCCCCACCGAGCGTCCCGACACTTGGGAGGTCCAGGGCCGGGGCGAGCTCCAGCTGGCCGTGCTGGTGGAGACCATGCGCCGGGAAGGGTTCGAGCTCACCGTGGGCAAGCCCCAGGTGGTCACCCGCGAGATCGACGGCAAGCTCAACGAGCCCATGGAGCGGGTGGCCATCGACGTGCCCGACGACTACCTGGGCGTGGTCACCCAGCTGATGGCCCTGCGCAAGGGCCTGCTCATCGAGATGGTCAACCACGGGACGGGTTGGGTCCGGATGGACTACCGGGTGCCGGCCCGGGGCCTGGTGGGGTTCCGAACCGAGTTCATGACCGAGACCCGGGGCACCGGCATGCTCCACCACGTCTTTGACGGCTGGGAGCCCTGGCACGGCGAGCTCAAGACCAAGCGCAACGGCTCCATGGTGGCCGACCGCCAGGGCATGACCACCGGGTACACCCTGATGAGCTTGCAGGAGCGGGGGATCCTGCTGGTCGGGCCGGGCACCGAGGTCTACGAGGGCATGGTGGTCGGGGAGAACGCCCGCGACGAGGAGATGGACGTCAACCCCACCAAGGAGAAGAAGCAGACCAACATCCGGTCCGCGTCGGCCGACGAGGCCATCCGGCTCACCCCGCCACTGCTCCTCTCGCTGGAGCAGGCGTTGGAGTTCATCTCCGACGACGAGTGCGTGGAGGTCACCCCGGACTCGGTGCGGCTGCGCAAGGTCGTCCTCGACCAGGCCACCCGGGGCCGGAATCGCAGCCGGGCCCGCAAGACCGGCTGAACCGAACCGGGCCGCCGGCACGGCGGCTGGCTCCGAGGGGAGGGCTCGAACCTCCAACATCTGGCTCCAAAGGCCAGCGTTCTGCCAATTGAACTACCTCGGAAAGGTCCGGTCACCGGGCACCGGTGACCGGACCAGGGTACCCCCGCCCACCCCCACCAGCGGCCTTTCGGCCCTGCTCCGGCGTCGGCCCGACGGCGGTGGCCAGGCCCCGGCCGGTGCTCGTGCCACGGCAAACCAGCACGACCCCGATAGGCTCCCGGCCCGATGCGAGTCCTCGTGGTGGATGACGACCCGGCGGTCAGCGGGGCCCTCAATCGGGCCCTCCGGCTCGAGGGCTATGAGGTCTCCCTGGCCGGTGACGGCCCCCAGGCGCTCGAGGAGATGGCCGTCCGACCCCCCGACGCCGTCATCCTCGACATCGGCCTCCCGGTCATCGACGGCCTCGACGTCTGCCGCCGCCTGCGGGCCGCCGACAACGACACCCCGGTGCTCATGCTGACCGCCCGTGACGCCATCAACGACCGGGTGCAGGGACTCGATGCGGGGGCCGACGACTACCTGGTCAAGCCGTTCGCCCTGGCCGAGCTGCTGGCCCGGCTGCGGGCTCTCCTCCGACGCCGCCCCGACGATCCCGGGGAGGAGCTGCACTTCGCCGACCTCCACCTCGATCCGGTGACCCGCGAGGCCCGTCGCGGCGACCGTCCCTTCACCCTGACCCGGATCGAGTTCGACCTCCTCGAGCTGCTGCTCCGCCATCCCCGGCAGGTCCTGACCCGCGAGCTCATCCTCGACCGGGTGTGGGGTTACACCTTCGACTCGGGGACCAACTCGCTGGCCGTCTACGTGGGCTACCTCCGGCGCAAGACCGAGGCCGACGGCGAGCCGCGCCTGATCCACACGGCGCGTGGGGTCGGCTACGTCCTGCGCGAGACCTAGGCCGTGACGGCGACCACCGGTGCCCGGCCGTGACCTTCCGGGGGCGTCTGGTGCTGGCCACCACGGCCGCGGTGCTGGTGGTGGTCATCATAGGGTCCATAGCCACCTACCTGGTGGCCTACAACTCGCTGATCGGGTCGGCCGACGCCAATCTGGCCGGCGTGGCCCAACCGGTACTGACCGACCAGACCAACGTGCAGATCCACAACGTCTGTAACTACCCCGGTGCCTGCACCCAGGTCGTCTACAACATCGACGGCGGGGTCACCAACCCCGACGATCCCCAGGTCCTCCCGGTGTCTCCCCAGGCGTCCCGATCGGCGGCCAGCCAGGCCAAGGCCCCGAACCTGTACTTCTCCACCACGGTCAACGGCATCGAGATCCGTGAACTGGTGGTGGCCTTGCCGCCGGGCTACAGCTATCGCGGCAATAACAACTACTGGCAGCTCGACACCGGGGGGGCACTCCAGGTCACCACCCCGCTGACCGGCGTCAACCAGGAGCTCCGGCACCTGGCCTTCGCCCTCTGGATCATCGTCATCGGCGGTGTGGCCATCGCCGTGGTCCTCGGCCTGGCCGTCGGACGCACCGCCCTACGTCCCCTCAATAGCCTGACCGAGACGGTGGAGGAGCTGGCCGAGACCACCGACATGTCCAAGCGGTTGGATCCGGGGGGCCCCGACGAGCTGGGCCGACTGCGTCGAGCCTTCAACCGGTTGTTGGTGGCCGTCGACACCTCCCGCGAAAGCCAGCGCCAGCTGGTGCTGGACGCCTCCCACGAGCTGCGCACCCCGCTCACCAGCCTCCGAACCAACATGGAGGTGGCCCGCCGGCTCGAGGAGCTGGACCCCGAGGAGCGCGAGGTCCTGATCAGCGACGTGACCACCCAGATGGACGAGCTGGTGGCCCTGGTCGGCGACATGGCCGAGCTGGCCCGGGGCGAACAGCCCGACCTCACCGCCGGCCCCATCCGGCTGGACATGATCGTCCTGGAAGCGGCCGACGTGGCCACCACCCACGGGCGGAGCCGCGGGGTGACCTTCGACGTCCGGGTCGCCCCCACCTGGGTGTCGGGCTCGTCGGCGCGGATCGAGCGGGCCGTGGACAATCTGTTGGACAACGCCCTCAAGTGGAGCCCGGACGGCGGCGTGGTCGAAGTGGCCTGCTCCCAGGGGATCCTGATCGTGAGGGATCACGGGCCCGGCGTCGACGAGAGCGACATGGCCCACATCTTCGATCGCTTCTACCGGGCCCCGAGCGCCCGCAGCCGCCCCGGGTCGGGGTTGGGCCTGGCCATCGTGGCCCAGGTGGCCCGGGACGAGGGCGGGAGCGTCAACGTCTACCGGGCCGACGGGGGTGGGGCGGTGTTCCGGTTCAGCCTTCCTGAGGTGGCCGCACCGGACAATCCCGACGACGAGGAGTGACGCCGGCCCCCGTTCCACCCACGGCACGGGCTTCGACGCTGAGGGCGCATGGCGCAGAATCCCCAGGTCGGCTAGGGTGCCGGTCGACATGGGATCCCTGATCAAGAAGCGCCGTAAGCGCATGCGTAAGAAGAAGCACAAGAAGATGCTGAAGGCCACCCGTTGGCAGCGGCGGGCAGCGGGCAAGTAAGCCCGACGTCCTGCGAACGCCTCGTCTGATCGAGGCGGTCGCTCTCCGCGCTCCTCCCGTTCTGCCCGGTGGAAGGGTCGCGACCCGACGGGGATCCCGGCACCCCTCCGATCAGTGGGCCGCCACCGTGTGCACCCCGACCACCAGGGCCCGCTCGGCCCCGAGTCGGATGTCGGGCTCCCCCTCCAGCCCCAACTCGGCCGGGGTCCCCTCGACGAACCAGGTCGACCCGCTTCCGGCCAGCCACGGTCGACGCCCGATACGCCCGGCCAGCTGGTCCCGCCACGCCCCCAGTCGGGGCTCGACGGACAGGGCCGGGATCTCCAGGTCGTTGACCCCCGGTTCCCTGGAGCCCGAGCTCGACCCGGTGGGCCGCCCGGGGCCGGGCAACCGGTCCCAGGCGGCATAGACGGCCCGGGTGTCCATGCCGAAGGGCAGCAGGAAGAGGGTGAAGGTGCGGTGCTGGTAGGGAAGGGGCGACACGTCCTCACCGATGCCCCGGACCAGGGCCCTTCCCCCGACCACGCAGAACGGGATGTCAGCCCCCAGGCCGACAGCCAGCGCCGGGTCGACGGCCCCCGACCACCGGAGGATGGCGGCGGCGTCGGCCGACCCGCCGCCCAGGCCGGCCCCCGGGGGGATCCGCTTGATCAGATCGACCCGGGCCGTCCTCCCCGCGGCCCGCAGGGCCCGGGCCACCAGGTTGTCCGGACCGGGGTCGATGCCGCCCGACCGCCACCGACCGGTGCCCGAGGGCTCGGCCGGGCCGGTAAAGCGCTCGGAGATGGTCAGGTCAGTGGTCAGGCCGTCACCCTCCCCGACCACCAAGGTGTCGGCCAGGTCCAGCGTGACCATCTCCGACTCCAGCAGGTGGTAGCCGTCGGCCCGGACCCCGGTGACCCGGAGGGACACCGTGAGCTTGGCCGGGGCCGTGAGCTCCACCGGGCCGGCCCCTGGTGCCGCCCCGGCCCCCGCCCCCGACGGGCGATCACTCATGGACCGATCCGAGGGGCCGGATGGGCGCTGGGGGGCTGCCCGTCGGGGTGCCACGACGCCAGCCGCTCCCACTCGGCCAGTTCCAGCTCCTCGGCCCGGGCGGTGGGACGGAGACCCGTGGCCTCGAAGGCCTCCGGGGAGACCAGCCCCTCGAGCGACCGCCGCAGCATCTTGCGCCGGTGGGCGAAGCCGCCCCGCACCACGGAGAACAGCCGGTCGTAGGAGGGGGTGCCCGGGCCGGTCCCGACTCCCGCCGGGCCCGGGCCCCGGTCGGCCCGCCGGTCCAGGCGGACCAGCACCGACTCCACCTTCGGGCGCGGGATGAACACCGACGCCGGCACCCGGCCCACCACCGAGGCCTTGGCCCAGTAGGCCACCTTCACCGACACCGCCCCGTAGGCCTCGTCGCCGGCGCCGGCGGCCAGGCGCTCCCCCACCTCCCGTTGGACCATCACCAGGAGGGAGGTGACCGGTCGGGCCTCCTCCAGCACCCGGATGACCAGGGGCACGGCCACGTTGTAGGGAAGGTTGGCCACCAACGACCAGGTCCCGTCCGCCGATCCACCCTCGTCGGCGTCCCCGGGCCGCGAGTCCCCGTCGTCCCGGGCCCCGGCCAGCAGCTCGGCCCAGTCGAGGGTCAGGGCGTCGGCCTCCACCACCCGCACGCCCACCGGCTCCATCTGGGCCCGAAGCACCGGCACCACGTGCCGGTCGATCTCGACCGCGGTGACGCGGGCCCCGGCCTCCACCAGGGCCAAGGTCAACGATCCGAGGCCAGCCCCGATCTCCACCACCCGCCGCCCCTCGGTGATGCCGGCCAGTCGCGCGATCCGGCGGACGGTGTTGCCGTCAGCCACGAAGTTCTGGCCCAGGGCCCGACTGGGGTGCAGGTCGTTGGCCAGGAGCAGCTCGTGGATGTCCGCCGGCCCGTGGGTCACCGGGTCAGTGTCTCACCTTCCCGCCCGAAGCCCGCCCCGTTCCGATCCCGGCGCACCGGTCCATCGGCCCCGAGGAGCAGGGGGATCACCAGGTCAGCTGGGCGTTGATGACCCCCTGGGACAGCGGGGCGAGGAGGGCGAACGTGGCCGTGGCCAGGTCGATGGAGCGGGCGGTGTCCGCCTCACGGTCGTTGACCAGACAGGTCGCCGACAGCCCGTTGGCCGGGTTGGTCACCCGCACCACCGTGCCGAAGGGCAGGAACGGGCTGGCACAAGTCCCGGCCGGATGGGCGTAGTAGGTCACCTGGCCGTAGTGGACCGATCCCCCGGTCGCCGCCAGCACCGGGGCCGTCGTGGTGGTGGTCGGGGGTGCCGTGGTGGTGGTCGGCAGCGGCACGGACCGTTCGACGACATTGGCCGTCGGCACCGACACCGGTGGCGCCGTGGTCGTGGTGGGCGGCACCGTGGTCGGGGGTGTCGTGGTGATCGGCGCGCCGGCCGCCGACGACGCGTTGGTCTGGGAGGCGAGCTTCCAGGGCGGCACCGTGCCGCCCGGGGACGACGAAGCGGCCGACGAGGGAGGAGTGGCGCGGCCTGGCTCGCCCGCACCGCCCTGAGCCGTGGCCGAGGCACTCGAGTCGTTCTGCAGCACGAGGAGCGGCACGATCAACAGCGCTCCACAGAGAAGGAGCGCGGCGCCGGGCCGGCTCCCCTTTTCGATTGTCGTCCTCAGGACTCCACTCTCCTCTACCGACCACCTTGTGCCGCACCCATCGGCTCCTTTCGGAACCGACTCCTCCGGGTGCAGATCCACCCCGACAGGGGGTGGTTGGGGCCGACTCCTCCAGCCGACCCTCGCAATGCGTCCGACATCCGCACTGAGCACTCAATGCAAAACGACCGCTGAAACGGCGGCCGCTGGCCAGAGGTTAGACAGGCTCCCGACGAAGAATCAAACCAGGTGGTCGCCCCAGGAGCCCTAGAGGTGGAGGGCGTGGCCCGGGGCCCGAGTGGCGGGATGTGGCGCTCAGCGGCCGAACGCCGCCCGGGCATTGCCAGTAGCCACCTCGGCCACCCGCAAAGTCTCAACCCCTTTGACCTGGGCAATTGCCGCACCGACCAGGGGAACCCTCGATGGTTCATTGAGGGTTCCCCGATGGGGCACCGGGGTCAGGAAGGGACTGTCGGTCTCCACCAGCAGACGATCCCACGGGCACAGGGCGGCGGCCTGGCGGACTTCGTCGGCGTTCTTGAAGGTGACCACCCCGGAGAAGGACAGGGAGGCTCCGAGGTCGAGGCACCGGCGGGCCTCCTCGGGACCCCCGGTGAAGCAGTGGATGATGGTCCGCTCCGGTAGCCCGCCGGCGGCGAGGACGTCGAAGGTGTCCTCCCACGCCTCCCGGGTGTGGACGACCAGGGCCAACCCGTGCCGGTGGGCCAGCTCGACCTGGAGGGCGAAGGCCTCCCGTTGGTCCGCCCGGGGCGAGTGGTCATAGTGGTAGTCGAGGCCGCACTCCCCGATGCCCACCACCACCGGCTCCTCGGGGACCCCGCCCCCGGCCGGGGCCGGCCCTGGGCCCGGTCCTGGACCCAGCTCCCTGGCCAACAACCCGTCCAACGAGTCCACCCCGTCCTTGGCGTCGTGGGGATGGAGGCCGACGGTGGCCCACAGCTCGATCCCCTCGGCCACGGCGGCGGACCCGGGCTGGCGCATGGAGCGGACCAGGGCCACGGCCTCGGCCGACGAGCCCGCTCCGGTGCCCACGCAGACCATCCGGGTCACCCCGGCCTCCGAGGCCCGGGCCATCACGCCGGCCAGCCGGGAGGCGTGGGGGCCGGAGGCATCGATCCGAGTCCCAGAGTCCGTCTCGGTGAACTCGCCCTGCAGGTGGCAGTGCGAGTCGAACCACTCGACCACGGCGTCGTCCACCGGTGCTCCGCTCAGCCCTTGCGCCGGGGAAAGAGGGGGGCGCCCTTCTCCACCGGGAGCCGGCCCGGGTACCCACCCCAGGCCGCCGACTCGGGCAGCGCCTGGTCCGAGGCCGAACCGGTCAGGCCGATCCGGGCCCAGATGGCCTCGGCCGTGGAGGGCATGGCCGGCACGATCAGGATGGCCACGATGCGCAGGACCTCGAGGGCGCTGCCCAACACGGCGTCCACGGCCGGGCCGGGGTCGGCCTTCCACGGCTCGGCCGTCTCCAACTCGGCGTTGGTCTCCCGGATGAGCCGCCAGGTGGCCTCGAGTCCCAGGTGGGGCAGGCCCGAATTCCACGCCTCCACCGCATCGGAGAGCACGGTGGCAGCCACGCCGGCCAGGCGGCTGTCCGGATCGGGGGCCGGCCCCACCCCATCGCACTTGGAACCGACCACCGTGGCCACCCGGGACAACAGGTTGCCCAGGTTGTTGGCCAGGTCCGAGTTGTACCGGGCGGTGATCCCCTCCGCCGAGAAGTCGCCGTCCGTCCCGAGCGGGATGTCCCGCAGCAGGTGGTAGCGGACCGGGTCGACCCCGTAGTCGGCCGTCAGCTCTCCCGGGGTGATCTGGTTGAGGCTGGACTTGGACATCTTCTCGCCGCCCACCAGCAGCCACCCGTGCACCTGCACGTGGGCCGGCGGGTCGATGCCGGCGGCCATGCACATGGCCGGCCACCACACGCAGTGGAACCGGATGATCTCCTTGCCGATCAGGTGGTGGACGGTGGGCCACCACGCCTCGAACCGCCCCTCGTCCTCGCCGTAGCCGATGGCGGTCAGGTAGTTGATGAGGGCGTCGTACCAGACGTAGAAGACGTGCTTCTCGTCCCAGGGGACGGCCACCCCCCAGTCGATGGAGGTCCGGGTGATGGAGATGTCCCGCAGGCCACCTCGGATGAAGCTGAGGGCCTCGTTGCGCTTGGCCTCGGGCACCACGACGGTGGGCGACGACTTGTACCACTCGATGAGGCGGTCCTCGAAGGCGCTCAGCCGGAAGAAGTAGTTCTCCTCCTCCAGCAGGTCGACTGGCGTGCGGTGGATGGGGCAGAGGCCCCCCTCGAGCAGCTCGTCCTCGCCGTAATACTGCTCACAGGACACGCAGTACAGGCCCCGGTAAGTGTCCTTGACGATGAACCCGTTGTCGTAGATCCGACTCAGGAACTGCTGAACGGTGCGCTGGTGCCGGGGCTCGGTGGTGCGGATGAAGTCGTCGTTGGCGATGTCGAGGTCGGCCCAGGCCGAGGCGAACCGGGGGGCCAGCTGGTCGGTCCACTCCTTCGGGGTGACCCCGTGCTCCTCGGCCGCCCGGGCCACCTTCTGGCCGTGCTCGTCGGTCCCGGTGAGGAAGAAGACGTCGTCGCCGATCAGCCGGTGCCAGCGGGCCAGGGCGTCGGCGTTGACCGTGGTGTAGGCGTGGCCGACGTGGGGGGCGTCGTTGACGTAGTAGATCGGGGTGGTGATGTAGAAGCGGGACACTGCCCGGTAGCGTACCGACCGGGACTGACCCCCACGGCACGAGGCCCGAGGGCGGGGAGGCGGACACCCGACGACGGATAGACGATCCCGGCCGGAGCCGCTGACGACCTAGTGACCTGAGTCAGAGATCCGCGCGCAGTACGTAGCCAGCGTGTCGAGGATCTCATCGGCGCTCTTGTGCCAGACGAAGGGCTTGGGTTCGTCGTTCCACTGATGGATCCAGTCGGCGATCGCTGACTCGAGTTCTTTGGTCGAGCGGTGGGTTCCCCGGCGTAACCACTTGTTCGTCAGCTCGGCGAACCAGCGCTCCACAAGATTCATCCATGAGCTGTAGGTGGGCGTGAAGTGGAGGTGGAAGCGCGGATGGCGCACCAGCCACTTCTTGATCTCGGGTGTCTTGTGGGTCGAGACGTTGTCGACGACGAGGTGGACGTCAAGGTCGTCGGGCACGGATCGATTGATGAGGTTCAAGAACTTCTTGAACTCGACCGCCCGGTGGCGGTCGGTCATGTCGGCGATGACGTGACTGGAGGCGACATCGAGGGCCGCGTAGAGGTTGGTGGTGCCTCCTCGGACGTAGTCGTGGGTGCGCCGTTCGGGCAACCCCGGTCGCAGCGGGAGCACCGGTGCAGTGCGGTCGAGGGCCTGGATCTGGGTCTTCTCGTCGACGCAGAGCACGAGGGCACCTTCGGGTGGATTGATGTAGAGCCCCACCACGTCTCGGACCTTTTCGACGAACAGCGGGTCAGGGCTGAGCTTGAAGGTATCGACGAGGTGTGGCTTGAGGCCGAAGGCCCGCCAGATCCGAGAGACGGCCGACTGACTCATCCCCGTGGCCTTGGCCATCGAACGTGTCGACCAGTGGGTGGCGTCGGGAGGTGTCTCTTCCAGTGTCTTGACGACCACAGCCTCCACGGCGTCGTCGCCAATCTGACGGGGAGCCCCGGGGCGGGGTTCGTCGTGCAGTCCCTCGAGTCGAAGCTCGAGAAATCGACCACGCCATTTCCCGACAGTCCCTCGGGACACCCCCACCTGCTCGGCCACCTCGTTGTTATGGCCGCCGTCGGCACAGGCGAGGACGATCCGACACCGCAGCGCGAGCGCTTGGGCACTCGTCGGGCGCCGCGCCCACCGTTCGAGCGTCTCCCGCTCGTCGTCACTCAACACCACCGGCTCCAGAACTGACCGTCGCATCGCTGCCTCCCATCGTCGCCTACAACGGGAAGAACGCGGGACGACGTCAGAAAATTCCTCCAAGTCGAACTATTTCTGACTCAGGACACTAGCTCGACCGCGTCCCTCTCTAGGATGCCTGCCGTGACGACGCCCGCCACCGCCCACCCTTCGGATCCACCCCCGCCGGGGCCCCGCCAGCAGCGGGTGGCCGTCTACGGCATCTGCCTCGACGACGGCGGACCCGGCGACGGGGACGGTAGATCGAGCGGTCGGGTCCTTCTGGTGCGGGCCGCACCCCACCTGACTGTGGCCGGGCAGTGGTTCCTGCCGGGCGGGGGGCTGGACCACGGCGAGGACCCGGTCGACGGACTTCGCCGCGAGTTCGAGGAGGAGACCGGCCTCGACATCACGCCCGGGCCCCTCCTCGGGATCATCTCCGACGTCTTCATACTGCCCGACACCGACCACACCAGCCTGCACTCGCTCCGGATCATCTACGGCGTAGACGGATTCTCCGGTCAGCTCCGGGACGAGATCGGTGGCTCATCGGACACCGCCCGATGGGTACCCTTCGACGAAGCCATGGACCTCCCCCTCCGCCCCTATGTCCGACGGGCCCTCACCGAGCTGCACGGCGGACCGCACGGCGGTTGACCCGAGGGTCGAGCGCTCACCAACGCAGATCGTCAGCCCGCCATGGACCGCCGGCATCGAGGATCTCGGGATCGACGGTGAGGATCATTGCATCGTGAGCCTGTGCCGTGGCCACGGCGAAGGCATCGGCATAGGCCATCGGGTAGGTGGCTTGGATCCGAGCGGCTTCGAGGACACGGGATTCGGAGGGCAGTTCCAACACCAGCTGGTGGCGCAGCTGTTGCACGACCTGCCGCGCTCGGGGGCTACCGGCCATGCGCTCCACTACATAGGCCACCTCACCGCCATTGATCCAACTCATGATGGGACCAGAGGCCAACGCCCTCTCCACCCGCTCAGCGGCCGGCTCCGTACCCTCGAGCCAACGGAGGACGGCCCACGAATCGAGGCAGTCCTTCACCGACCCGCTCGTTGCGGTGCTCGGCCTCCAGCACCTCGGTGAGGGCCAGACCGGCCATGCTTCCCCGGAGACTTGGACGATTACGCACCGGTGTCACGCGCACGACGTCAACGTCGAGGATGAAATCGACCTCGTCACCGGGGACGATGCCCAGGACGTCTCGCATCGACCTCGGGATCACCACCTGGCCCTTCGGACCCACCCGGGAAGCCATACTTACCAGTATAACTTCGACGTCCGGGACGTGGCCATCCCCTCAACCGCCTGAGCAAGAAGACGAACGACTACCAGTTGGCCACGTGGCAGCCGCCCCGGCCGGTGCGCCCGGTGTAACGCTGGTGGTACTCCTCGGCCGGCCAGAAGGTGGTGGCCGGGGTCACCTCGGTGACGATGGGCCGCCGGAAGCGGACCTGGTACTCGTCCAGTGAGGCGTGGGCCGTCTTGGCCTGGGCCTCGTCGTGGACGAACACGGCCGAGCGGTACTGGGAGCCCCGGTCGGGGCCCTGGCGGTTGAGGGTGGTGGGGTCGTGGTGGCGCCAGAACTCCTCCAACAGAGGGTCGAAGGAGACCCGTTCGGGATTGAACGTCACCAGCACCGCCTCGGCGTGCCCGGTGGAGCCAGAGCAGATCTGCTCATAGGTGGGATGCGCCACGAACCCGCCCTCGTACCCCGAGATGGCGTCGACCACCCCGGGCACGGCCCGGAAGAACTCCTCGACCCCCCAGAAGCAGCCGGCGGCGAACGCGGCCCGGTCCATTCCCTCGGGAATCTCGTCGGGGGCGATCCCCAGAGCCTGGGTCTTGTCCAACGGTGTACGTCCGAACATGGGGGGTCCTCTCTGGTGGTGGCAGCGGCAGACTGATGGCCGGTGCGATGGCCCACTGTCTCGCCCTCTGCTGTCCTCAATGCCCTCGGCGCCGTTACGTCAGTCCGACGGCGGGACCGCCGTCCCCCCACCCGACCCGGCGTCGCCCGGGCCGCCCTCCCGGGCCGCCAGAGCCAGTTCGTAGACCCGGCGACGGGGTACCCCGAAAGCCGAGGCCACCTCGTCCACCGCCCCCCGGGTCCGCTCCCCCGCATCGAGTCGCTCCCGCAGGGCCACCAGGAGCACGTCGTCCCCCGCCGGCGGCTCGTCGACCACCGATGCCCCCTCCACCACGAGCACCACCTCACCTCGCACCGGTCCCTCGGTGGCCCAGGCCACGGCGCCTTCCAGCGGACCTCGCCAGAACTCCTCGTGGAGCTTGGTCAGCTCCCGGGCCACCGCCACCTGCCGCTCGGGCCCGCAGGCATCGGCCAGGTCGGCCAGGGTGGCGGCCACCCGACCGGGCGCCTCGAACATGACGGTGGTCCGGGGCTCGGCGGCCAGAGCGGCCAACGCTGACCGCCGATCCTTGCCCGACCGGGGCAGGAAGCCCTCGAAGCAGAACCGGTCGGTGGCCAGCCCGCTACCCACCAGGGCGGTGAGCACGGCCGAGGGGCCCGGCACCACCGACACGATCAGGCCGGCGTCGGCCACAGCCCGCACCACCCGGGATCCGGGGTCGGAGATGCCGGGCATACCGGCGTCGCTCACCAGGGCCACGGTCCGACCGTCGCGCACGGCGGCCACCACCTCCTCCACCCGGTCGTCCTCGTTGTGCTCGTGGAGGGAGCGCAGCGAGGCCCCGGTGATCCCGGCGTGGGTCAGCAGCTTGCGGGAGTGCCGGGTGTCCTCGCAGTAGATGACGTCCGCCCCGGCGAGGGCGGCCACCGCCCGAGGTGGGAGATCGCCCAGGTTCCCGATAGGGGTGCCCACCACCACCAGGGATCCGGCACTCCGGGATACGACTTCGTCCCCGGGCTCCGCCGTGTCCCCGGCCTCTGCCTGGTCCCCCGCCGTGCGCTCGTCCTCGGGCGCGTCGGCCGGCCCCGCCCAGAACTCGAGCTCCTCGAGCACGTCAGGGTCGACGTCGCCCTCTCCCGGCCCGGGCGTCGATCCGTCGGCGGCGGTGCCGCTCATCCCCGCAGCTCCAGGTGGTCCCCGACCCGGAGTCCCCACCGCTCGAAGGCCCCGGCCTCCGCCTCGATGATCGAGCGGCCGCGTCGGCGGGGGAAGGTCATCCGGTAGGGCCGGACGGTCCACACCTTCAGCACGGTGAGCTCGGTGTCGCACAGAGCCACGTCGATGGCGAACTTCATCCCGAAGGTATGGACCGAGCGGGTCCGGGGCAGGACCATGGCCCCTTCGTAGCCGGTCCTCCCGAGGAGGCCCCGGGAGCGCTGCGAGAAGGTCTCGGCCACCTCGGCGGTGGCCAGGACATCGCCCTCCCGGAGCAACCAGCTCATCCGCCCGTCCCGCCCTGGAAGCGGGTGCGCCGGCCCCCCGTTGGCCGTACCGCCGGGCCAGCGAGTAGCATCTCCAAACTGTGTCGAAACGAACCAACAAGCGCAAGCTCCGGGCCAAGAAGAAGGCCAACCACGGCAAGAAGCCGAACTGCGGTCGAGGCTGAGGCCTGCTCGGTGATCCTTCGGGTCGCCGACCGGTGAGCAGCCACGCCCACCGCTGACTCCTCCCGTCGAACCCTTACCGGCCCCACCGGTCGCCGGATCCTTCCCCCCGCACCGCAGTGGTGTCGCGTCCGGTCCGGGTTCAGGGATACCGTGCCTCCACGGCCGCCTCGGCCCAGTTCTCCTCCGGTCAACGCTGCGGACGCCATGACCGGCCGAGCTCGTCGAGCACCCCGACCAGGGCGGTCGGGCGGTCGGTGATGATGCCGTCCACCCCGAGGTCGCAGAGCGTACGCATCTCGGACTCCTCCTCGATGGTCCAGACGTGGACGGCCAGGCCCTGCTGGTGGGCCACATCGACGAACCGCCTATCCACCAGGGTCATCTGCCCGAAGTGGGTGGGCACCTGCAGCGCCACGTGCCGCAGCGGGACGGGGGTCTCACCGGCCTGCACCGCCTGGTAGAAGCCGGCCACGGCCACGGTCCCGGCCGAGGTCGGGATCTCCGGGGCGAACGTGGAGAAGGCGTCGGTGGCCGAGTCGAGGAAGGAGGCCACGATCACATCGTCGACCCGGCCAAACCTTCGGAGCAGCGCGGCCAGCGCCTCCTCGTAGGGAGCGACCACCGGGGCGGTCTGTTTGATGTCCAGGTTGAGCACCACCCCCGGGAACTCCGCCAGCACCTCCTCCAGCAGGGCGATGCCGAACCGGTGGTCCTCGGGGGCCCGGCCCCGGAACGGGTACCGGTCGTCGGCCAGGCCGGGCGAGACGTCGGCCCCCGGGGCCCACCAGTAGGCGTTGTCCAACCGCGACAGCTCGGCGTAGGTCAGATCGGCGATGGCCCCCGAGTGGTCGGTGGTGCGGTCGACGGTCGGGTCGTGCCCCACCACCACGCGACCGTCGGCGGTGCCGTGGACGTCCAACTCGATCCCGGTGGCCCCGGCCTCGAGGGCGGCACCGATGGCGTGAAGCGTGGACGAGGGCGCCTCCCAGGCACCCCCCTGATGGGCGTAGGCGATGACCCGGCGTTCCCGCCACGGGGAGGGCCGGAACACATCGGCGGGGGCGG
>JBBQWW010000033.1:0-32369 GCA_038210245.1 Acidimicrobiales bacterium | reverse complement strand
CCTCCACGGGCGGTCAATCGGGCCTTCACCAGATAGTTCCAGGCGGAGGGTTTTACGTGAGGCAACGAATCACCCTTGGCGGAGGGTTTGACATGAGGCAACGGGCCGGCCCGGTGCGGCCGGGGTAGCGCACCGGCGGTGCTCCCGGGTGGAGAGTGCGAGTAATCTCGCCGGGGTCGGCGCGGCAGCGCGTGCAGGGGGAGAGGCTTACCTTGGAGCAGGGAGTAGCGACCGTCGGGGACCGACGCGATCCGGCGGCTGCCGTTCCCGGCGTACGGGGTCGGGTGGGTCGTTGGGCGCACGTGGTAGCAGTGGTGTGGTTCCTGGCCCTGGCCCTGGCCGTGACCGGGCCCGCTCTCTCTCACGGTGGCTCCTTCGGCTCTTTCGACCTCCTCTCGCAGTTCGGGGTGTTGGCCCAGCATGGGGTGGCATTGCACAACACCCAGGCCGGGGACCAGTCCGACCAGATCATCCCGTGGTCCACCCTGGCCTGGACCCAAGTCCATCACGGCCAACTCCCACTGTGGAATCCCTACAGTGCGCTCGGAATGCCGCTGGCCTTCAATTGGCAGACCGCCGCCCTCAGCGTGCCCACGCTGGTCGGCTATCTGTTCCCCCTCCGTCTGTCCTTCACCGTCGGAGTGCTGCTCACCCTGGTCATCGCCGGGACCGGCGTGTACGCCTTCGCCCGGGTCCTGGGTCTGCGGGTGCTTTCGGCCGTCTTCGCCGGCACGGTGTTCGAGCTCAGCGGACCGGTCCTCGGCTGGCTGGGGTGGCCCCATTCCGCCGTGATCTCGTGGTCGGGCTGGCTCTTCGCCACTGCGGTCCTGGTAGTCCGGGGTGACCATCGGGTCCGGTCCATCACCTTCTTCGCGCTGGTCATAGCGGCCGCCGTCTACGCCGGCCAGGCCGAGGTGCTGATCCTGATGGGCCTGGCCCTGGTGATCTTCCTGGTCGTGGTGGTGGGCCTGGGCGCGGTACGGGCCCACCGGGCCGGGGGCCCGGATCCGACGACACGGTCGGTCATCGACGTCGGCCTGGGCGTGGTGGCCGGGGCAGCATTGGGCGCTCCGCTCCTGCTGCCGGGCTATCAGCTGATCACCGGCTCCCAGCGGGCCGTGGCCGGGGGGGACCCCGGCGAGCTGGTGGCGGGGAATCCGCCCATACCGGCCCACAACCTCTCCCATCTCGTCCTGCAGGGATTCGATGGACTGCCCATCGCCGGCAATCACTGGTTCGGGTATGTCGGGGGCTACTCGGAGACGGCGGCCTATGTAGGCGTTCTGGCCCTGGCCCTGGCCGTCACCGGGGCGGCGGTCCGCTGGCGTCGGCCCGAGGTCCTGGCCCTGGCCGTCCTGAGCCTGGCCGCCCTGGCCACGGCGTTCCTGCCCCCGCTGGTGTGGATCCTCTCCCACCTCCCTGGCATCGGCACCCTGTTGTGGCAGCGTGCCCTCCTGCCCCTGGCCTTCGGGCTGGCCATACTGGCCGGATTCGGGATGGACGCCCTCTTCGACCGCGTCACGGTGCGCACCGCTTCCCGCTGGATGGGCGGTGCCCTGGCTGTCATCGCCGCCCTGGTGGCTCTGCTGTGGCTGTTCGGGCGCGGCCACCTGGCCGGTGGTGACGTCACCATCCGGTCCCGCAGCTTCGTCTGGCCCGTGGTCGAGTTGGCCGTGGGCGCCGTCGCCGTCGTCCTGCTCTCCCACGGGCGTTCGGGCGCCGGAGAGGGGCACGCCTCCGACCGCTCCCGCTCCCGGCGCACCCCGGTACTGGTGGGTCTGCTGCTCCTGGTGGGGGAGTCGGCCTTCCTGGTGGCTGCGGGGTCGCCACTGTGGACCTCGGCCAACCAACCGTTCCATTCCACCCCGCAGGCCCTGGCCCTGCGGCACGTGGTGGGCAACTCGGCCGTGGGCTTCGGTGCGCCACTGTGCTTCTTCCCCCCCGGTCTGGGTATCACCCCCAACGCCCAACTGGCCTACGGCGTACAGGAGCTGGCCCTGTACGACCCACTGATCCCGGCCACGTACTTCTCTAGTTGGCACGACCTCACGGGCAAGGTCGGTGGGCTGCCAGACGACAACGCCTACTGTCCGGTGGTCACCACCGTGGCCCAGGCCCGCCTGTACGGAGTGGGCTACGTGCTTGAACTGGCCGGGACTCCCGGACCGACAGGCAGTGTGCTGGCCGCCCGGATCGGCAATGAGGACCTCTACCGGATCCCGGGTGCCGCCGCGGCCACCTTCACTCCCTCGGCCGGGACCCACGAGACGGCCCCCCGGTCGTCACCGGTGTCGGTTAGCCACCCTGATCCGGCCACCTGGTCGATGACCACGGTGGCCCCGGTGCCGGGCACGCTCCAACTTCGCCTCACCGACGTGCCGGGCTGGACCGCCACCGTCGACGGGAGCGCGGTTCCCCTGCACCAGGCCGCTGGGGTGATGCTTCGGCTCGAGGTCCCGGCCGGCCGGCACCGGGTGGAGCTCCACTACTGGCCCCGCCTGTTTACCCTGGGGATCGGTCTCGCTGCTCTGTCGGCGTTGGCGCTGGTACTTGCCGGGGCGTGGGCGTGCCGCACGGCACGGCGTCGGTCCGACCAGGGAGCGGCCCGACCGGGCTCCAGTAGCATGGATACCTCAGAACGTCTGGACTCCGATGTGGGGTGGGTAGGGCCATGACATGGGTGGGACCATGACCGAGGTGTCGACGTCGCCGGTCCCCTCTGACCCTCCCGTGCCTGCGGAGGGCCTGCTGCCACCACGCAGCTTCGGGCAGATCCCGGGCTTCGACGGCCTCCGGGGCATCGCCGTCCTGATCGTGGTCGTGGCTCACATGGACGTGATCCTGCCCATCCCCACCCTGCTGGTCATTCCCGGCGCCACCGTCTCGCTCGACTCGTTCTTCGTCCTGTCTGGTTTCCTCATCACGGCGCTGCTCCTCCGGGAGCAAGCCCGCTGGGGCGGTATCGGCATCGGCGCCTTCTACCGACGCCGGGTGCTCCGCCTGCTGCCCATCCTCTACGTCGTGGTGGCGGCCAACGCCCTCTTCGCCTACGCCACCCACCAGTGGGAGCACACCGAAGTCCCGTCCATCTTCTCGGTGTCCTTCTACTACGCCAACTACTACACGGCCTCGGCGGCCAGCCCCTTCGCCCCCAAGCTGGCCTCGGGCTTCCAGCACCTGTGGTCGCTCTCGTTCGAGGAGCAGTTCTACTTCCTATGGCCCTGGATCACCATCGTGCTGCTGACCATCCGGGTCAAGCTGCGCACTGTCGTGATCGTGCTGCTCTCGTTGATCGGCATCATCGCCGTCCACCGGTTCGTCCTCTACCAGGACACCCACCGGTGGTGGTCGATCTTCTACCGCACCGATACCCGGGCGGACTCCATCCTCTGGGGGGCACTGCTGGGCCACATCTGGATGCGACGCCGCGAGCCCACGCGCGGCCTTAAGGTGGCCGGTTGGGCGGCGGCCGCCTTCCTTCTGGCCTGTCTGCCCTTCGCCACCCAGTACGGCAAGTTCGTGTATTGGGGTGGCTTTCTGGCCATCGATGCCGCCTGCGCCGTCCTACTGCTGGTGATCCTGGACGGCAAGTGGGCCGGGCGCCACTTTCTGGAGCTGAAGCCGCTGGTGGCCCTGGGCGTGGTGTCGTACTCCTTCTACCTCTGGCACCTCCCCGTGTTCTTCGCCGTGCGCTACTACGACACCCACTGGCCCTACTGGGTGCGGGTGGTGGTGGCCCTCAGTGTCACTCTGGCACTGACCATCCTGTCGTGGTTCCTCCTCGAGCGGCCACTGATGCGTTGGAGCCACAAGCTGGAAGGGCGGAGGAAGGTCCGGCTAGATGAGGCAGCCGCGGTCAAGGCCAAGTCCGCGGGCATAGCTAACGAGGTGTCCTTGACGCCCTCGGGCCCGGTGGAGGAGCTGGTGTCCGGGCTGCCACCCAACCCCGGAGCGCGTCCCGACGACAGGGTCTGAACGGGCGCAGCCGGAACAGTCGGGCCCAACCGGAGAAAGCCTGAACGAACGGGCTAAGTGCCCGGAGCCCGGCGAGTCCCCCGGCAGTCGGCTCGGTCAGTCCGTCCGGACCTGGGCGGTCTTCGGATTCCGGTCCACCATCTCTTCCAACCCGGCCAGCGAGATGCCCTGGGAGTGCGAGAACACGGCGAACAGCACCAAGAAATTGCCCAGGGAGACGAACGAGAGGATCAGAATCCCGAGCAGGGTGAAGGTGGCCCATCCCGGGATGGCGACCGAGGTGAACACACGGATGGCGATGGCAACCAGGGCCAGTATCACCCCCACCCCGAACATGCCGGCGAAGGCGGACAGAGCCCGCACGGCGATCCGGTCAGTGAACGGAACCAGCATGCGGATGCCGTGCATGAACAGACGGAGCAGGTTCATTCGCGACTGCCCGGCGTACCGACGTCCCCGGGCGCACGGGACGGGTGTCACCGGCATGTCCAGACTGACCAGGGTGGAGGAGTAGCAGATGTCGAAGTTGGGATGCAGCAGCATCCGCGAGGCCAGCCAACCCCGGTAGGCGGCGAAATTGCCACTGCGTACAGTCACCCCGGTGAGGGTGTGGAACATGATCCGGAAGAAGAAGTAGAGGAACTGGAACTTGAACGACTCCTGCCGCTCGGTGCGGCGGGCCACGCAGAGCAGGTTGTGTCGATCCGGGCTCTCCAGTAGCGGGGCCAGCAGGCGCGGGAGGTCCTCGGGCTGGTCTTCGCCGTCGGCGTCCATGGTCACGATGAGGTCGGCATCGTGCAGCTGGGGAGCGATCAGCCGGAGTCCGAAGACCAGTGCCCGCTGGTGGCCGAGATTGAAGGGAGGAGTGACGACGGTGACATCCGCCATGTCCCGCACACTGTCCATCTCGACGTCGTTACCGGCGGTGTCATCGACCAGCACGAACCGCACGGGTAGGGCCTCGAGCGTCGGTGCGTCGCGCACTACCTCGAGGACGCGACGCCGAAGCACGGTGAAGGCGGGGACGTCGGTGTAGCTGGGGCTGACCACCCACAACTGTTCACTGCTCATGACTCAACCCCCCGAGACATGAAGTGACAGTAGCCGCTCCGGTCCCGGGCGCTGGCTGAATCCACTCTCCGTGGCGGTGGCCGCTGGTCATCTGAACGTCCTTCCGTCGGTGGGCAACCACTCCAGGGCCTGACAGGTAGTGCTGCGTCAATCCACGGGCATCTACGTCCAGTGCTTCTGAGCTGCCTAATGGCGTACTTGGGAGATTCTCTGTCCCCTGACCCACTGGCTTGATTTCGATACAGACGCTAGGATTTGACCTATGATTGGGGGTCGGGTGCGTTACCTTGCAAGGTTTCCCGTTGAGATCGGCGCGTATGTGGTCGTCAATCGGGCCTGGTGGATCATCCCCCTTATCTTCGTGCTTGGTCTGGCGACTCTTCTTGTCGTGGTCGGCCAGGTGGTTGCCCCCTTCACGCTGTACTCCTTCTTCTGAGTCTTCGAGTTATTCGTGACCGCCGTTCCCCGATCTGCCGAGTCAGTCTCTTGCGGTGCCGTCACATGGTCTGAACTTCCTCTGATCATCGAGCACCCGGTGTCGCGTCGACGAATCGTCATGCGACAGATCGGGTTCGGTGCCGTTGTCTTTGGCATTTTGTGGCTGTTGGGTCGCCACACCGCGGCGATTGTCATTGTGTTCATTGCTGGATCCGTGGCCATTGCGTGCGCCCTTTCGGTACGTACCGCAGATGGTGTGGAGCGTCTCATCGCCTGGGTGACCTCCATCGTTGGCCGCGGACTGAGCTACCTGCTTCTCGGTCTCGTAGAGATCCTGGTCTTCACGCCGGTAGCGGCAGTTCTGTGGCTCGTCCGTCGAGACCCTTTGGCTCTCGGATCATCACCGAACGATCTGTCATTGTGGCGCCCCAGTTTTGCCGACGGTCGTACGCCGCTCTACGGGCGCCAATTCACTTACGAGGTTCCGCGTCCGGTTGTCGGCCGTCGATCGACACTGGGACGAGTGGCATTTGTGGTGGGCACGGTCATTCTGCTCCTCCTGGCCGATCTGGGAGTGGGGAGCATCATCGATGCGATGAAGAGTTCCAGCCCGGAATCGCCCACGGCGTTGACGTCCTACTACCGCGGGGTCGCTGCCGTGCCCAAGGCGCCGTGGTGGCCATCGGTGCTACTGGACTCGTTCCAGCAGGCTTACGTGGGGCAGTTCGAGCCGTTGCGGGGGTTCGACTTTCCCAGAAACCTCTCGGGTCCGTACCTGAACGTCACGGACGGAGTCCGCCGTTCCTACGAACCGCCGGCATTGGGGACGCGGAAGCCCGTCGAAGTGTTGTTTCTCGGTGGCTCGACTACTCAGGGAGCGTTTCAGCGGGACGACTACACAATTCCCTCAGACATCGCCCGACTCGCCACTGGCGATAACATCCCCATTCATGTGGTGAATCGAGGGCAGTACGGCTACGACATCTGGCAGGAGGTCGAGCTGCTGGAGGAGCTTCTTACAAGCGGCTACCGACCCGGAGTGGTTGTGTTTTATGACGGGGTGAATGACCTGTCGATTCAGTCCACTGAAGGTACTACCACGATCCCCAGCCACCTGAAGGCTCAAGAGTATGCGCAGGCAATCGCCCAGTATCTCCACCCGGGGAGCACGCAGCCTCTTGTCAATCGAATCGTTGACGCCTACCGGAACCGGAGCGCCATTGCCTTGGGTGTAAGCGATGTATCCAGTCTCTTCACCAGTCACGCGCCAGCATCTTCGAAGAAGCTGACGCCTCTGCAGGGGAACACCCAAAGCCCCGATCAGTCGATACCGACGGCGATCACGCGGGCGAACGACGCAGTGTCTATCTACCTCCGTGCCGTCCAGTTGATTGGAGAACTAGCAGCGGGTTACGGCTTCCAAGTGAAAACTTTCTGGCAGCCCTTCCTCTATTCGAAGATGCCGGTAGTAGCGGAGAAGAACATAGAAGGCTTCGAAGGCGAATCTCCTCCAGCATGGTTCGCCATGGCTGCGCAGGCCCGGAAGGACCTGCGCCCGCCGGTGATCGATCTGAGCGACGCCCTCAACGGCATCAAGGCACCGGTCATGATCGATTATGAGCACACTAACGAACTCGGAAGTCTCGCCGTGGCCAAGGCCATGTACGGCTATCTCAAGCCGGTTCTGACCACTGATCTGGACAAGCACCAGGCATGAACATCCTAGGGATAAGCGCCTTCTACCACGATTCTGCTGCCGCGCTGGTTCAAGACGGTGTGATTACCGCGGCCGCTCAGGAGGAGCGATTCACCCGCAAGAAGAACGATGCGGACTTTCCAAAGAACGCAGTGGCCTACTGCCTCCATGCTGGGCAAGTCGGGGAGAAGGACATCGACGCAGTCGTCTTCTACGACAAGCCTCTGACTACCTTTTCACGACTTCTACGGACGTATCTTCGGGTGGGCCCCCGTGGCTTTCGTACATTTCATCAAGCAATGCCCGTCTGGCTCAGACAGAAGCTGTGGATTCCTTATCTGATCGAAAAGGAAATTCGGGAACTCGGCTACACGCGGCCCGGGAAGATGTACTTCATGGAGCACCACGAGAGCCACGCTGCCAGTGCGTTTTTTGCCTCACCCTTTGAGTCAGCGGCCATCCTGACGTTTGACGGTGTCGGAGAGTGGGCCACCGCGAGTATCGGGGTCGGTCGCAAAAACACGATTGAGCTGAAGGAGCAGTTGCTGTTTCCGAATTCGCTGGGGTTGCTCTACTCCGCCTTCACGTACTTCTGTGGATTTCGAGTCAATTCGGGCGAGTACAAGCTCATGGGTCTGGCACCCTACGGGGAGCCGCGCTATGAGTCGCAGATCCGCGATGAGCTGATCAAACTTCGTCCAGACGGATCGTTCACGCTCAACATGCGCTACTTCGACTTTCTGGGTGGCCTGACTATGACGAACCACCGATTCGACGAACTGTTCGGTGGACCACCCCGAGTACCCGAGTCTGAACTCACGCAGAGAGAGCTTGATCTTGCTCGCTCGATCCAGGTTGTCACCGAGGACATTGTGCTCCGCATGGCCGCACACGCGGCAGAAATTACTGGTGAGCGGAATGCCTGTCTGGCTGGTGGCGTGGCCCTGAACTGCGTGGCCAACGGACGTCTCCTTCGGGACGGTCCGTTCGAACGTCTGTGGATTCAGCCCGCAGCGGGGGATGCAGGAGGGGCCGTTGGTGCTGCACTAGCAGGGTGGTATGAGATCTACGGTCATCCCAGAAGCGCGGACGGGGTCCATGACGCCATGGCTGGTACCTATATTGGACCAGGCTTTTCTGACGAGGAAATTGAGCAGTACCTCCGATCGCACGGCTATCCCTACACGGCCGCCAAAGACGTGCAGCTTTGGGCCAACGGTATTGCAGCGCTTGTGGCGGAACAAAGAGTGGTTGGACTGTTCGTCGGTCGAATGGAGTTCGGACCACGGGCCCTTGGACATCGATCGATCATCGGTGACGCCAGGTCGGGAGCCATGCAGTCCACGATGAACCTTAAGATCAAATACCGTGAGTCGTTCCGGCCATTTGCTCCAGCCGTACTGGCTGAGCGGGCTGCAGAGTTCTTCGACATCGACGTCGAATCGCCGTACATGATGTTGGTTGCGTCACTGAGGCAGAACCACCGATGTGGCGTTGCGACTGATCACCCGGACGACATCCGCGACTGGGTCAACGAGGTTCGTTCCGATCTTCCCGCTATAACCCATGTCGATTATTCGGCTCGAATCCAAACCGTGAATCGGGAGCAGAGTCCTGAATTCCACGCCATCATTAGCGCCTTCGACGCGATCACCGGTTGCCCGGTGATCATCAACACCTCGTTTAATGTTCGGGGTGAACCAATCGTCTGTACGCCTGAAGACGCCTATCGGTGTTTCATGCGGACGGAGATGGACCATCTCGTTCTGGGCCCGTTTTTGCTCGATAAATCCCAGCAGCCGGAGTGGACTGATGACAAGTCGGTGAGCGCTGACCTGATCCTCGACTAGAGATCGGCGTCAGGCTGAATAAGAACGTACTGGGTACGCCCCTGTGGTCCGGGACACTGCGTAGTTCGGCAGCGTCGCCTGTTCCCGGCGCTAGATATCGTGGAGCCGTGGTAGGGCTCTCCGTTTTGCCGGCGGCAGTCAACCGTGGGCGTAGCTCGCCAACTGCGACCACGGGCGGTGGGTTACGATGCCACCGTTCCCGTACCGTCGTCGGTCCGTGGTGCGCGTGAGGACAGGCAGGTGCGGAGGGGGGTGAGTGTGGAGTTCACCAGACGCCAGCTACTCGGGGCCGGTCTCGGCCTGGCCGGCGCTGGTATCTTGGCCGGCTGTTCGTCGTCGGCCCCGTCGGCCTCGGGGGTCTTCCTGCGGCAGTCGGGCACCGGACACCGGGTCACGTCAGGACGGACGGCCACGGCGCGCTTCCCGGGCCCAGTGGCCGAGGGCAGTCTGTTGGTGGCGGTGGTGTCCCGCACGTCGACCACCACCCTGGCCCCCACGGTGGGGCAGGTCTCCGACGACCAGCACAACCACTGGAAGCAAGCGGTGGAGTTCTTCACCGGTGACCACTACGGCGTGGACATCTGGTACTGCGAGTCCGCCCGAGGGGGGAGGCGGCCCACGGTGACGGCCGTGGGCCTGGGCTATCCGGTGCTCCCCGGGATCACCGGTATGCGGATGGCTCTGCTCGAGTACACCGGTGCCTCGGGGTACGAGCTGTGCGACCAGATCTGCCAAGCCGATGTGAAACACGGCCAGGCCGAGGCCACCACCAACTTCGCCCTCCGTTCCGACCACGAACTGGCCGTGTCGGCCGTGGTGGGGGACATGAGCGCAGCAACCGTGCCCCCCGGGTGGCACTCGCGCCTGGCCGACCCCACCCAGCACTGGTACGTGGCTGACAATCTGGACACCGGGCCGTCGAGCCAGGGCCGAACCTTGACGGCGGAGTGGACCGGGCTGACCGGTGGAACCGGCGGCGCCGCCGTGGTCGCCACCTTCGTGCCCAAAGGGGTGAGGTCGGGGAGCCCGAGGCTGGTGCAGTCCAGCTACACCGATTCGGCCATCCTGCCGGCCGGATCGGGCCATGCCAGGTGGCGGTCCCAGCCTTACCCGGTGCCCCCCCGGACCGGCAACACCCTCATCGCCTTCATGAACGGCTCGATCTATAACCCGGCGATCGACTGCGGCTCGGTGGACGCAGTCACCGACACCGCCGGTGGGGTGTGGGAGTTCATCGGAGAGTCCGGGCCTGACAACCACACCGGCATCAACATCTCCTGTTGGATGTGCCGGTCAGCCGTCGGTGGTCACACCGTGCTGACCCCCACGTTCTCCAACGCCAGCCAGCAGCTGGCCTGCCTGCTGCTGGAGTTCGCTGACCTCCCCCCGCACCTCACCGTGCAGACCCTGGCCCGTCGTACCTTCGGCACCGACCAGCCCCTGCTGCAGACTCCGGAGCCGGTGTCGGCCGGGGACGTCGCCTTCGCCTTCCGAACCTCCATCTACGTCTTCCCCGAGGGACCCGGCGCGCCCGAGTGGCAGCAGATCATGTCCGACACCACCGGAGCCAACTGCCTCATGATGCTGGACACCCCGCCCGGACCCCTCACCGCCTCGTGGACGGGGACCGTGGTGGGTGGTGGGATCGACGAGCTACTGGTAGGGCTGACGTCGGCGGAGCCGGGCGCTACCACCTCCACCTCGGCCCCGTGACGATTTCCGGACCCGTGACGATCTCCGGATCGGTTGACGAAGCGCCTCCTGTCTCTGGGGCGCCTCCGCCCCATCGGCTGCTGGCCCATGCCGTGGGCCTGGCCTGGGTGATTGGCGCCGCCGTGGTGGCCCTGGCCCCAGCTCTCCATCACGGCCTCTCGCTCGGGCCCTACGACATTCTGACCCAGTCGGGTCTGACCCACAGCTCTGGCGTCATCGTCCGCAACACCTATCCCGGCGATCAGATTGGCGAGATGATCCCGTGGTCGAACCTGGCCTGGGTCCAGGTCCATGCCGGACACCTGCCCTTGTGGAACCCGTTCAGCGGCCTGGGGCTGCCGCTGGCGTTCAACTGGCAGTCCGCCGTGTTCAGTTTGCCCACCGTGGTGGGCTATCTGTTCCCGCTGCACCTGTCCTACACCGTGCAGGTACTGGTCACCCTCATCGTGGGCGGCACCGGGGCCTACGCCCTGGGTCGGGTCCTCCGCCTCGGGGCGATCGGGTGCGCCACGGCCGGGACCGTCTACGAGCTGAGCGGGTCGTTCTTCGGCTGGGTGGGATGGCCCCACGCCGCGGTGATGTCCTGGGCCGGCTGGATCTTTGCCCTGGCCGTCCTCATCATCCGTGGCCGCCATCGGGCTCGGTGCGTGGTGGGCGTCGCCGCCGTGGTGGGCCTGGCCCTCGTCTCGGGCCAGCCGGAGATCATGGCCATGATGATCGGCTCGTTGGTGGTGTTCGTGGTGACGGTGCTGGTCGTCCGGTGGCGGTCCGCACCCGACCGGGAGTTTCGCGTCCGTCCCCTCTTCGATCTGGCCCTGGCCGGAGTGGCCGGAGTGGCCCTCGGAGCTCCCCTTATCCTGCCCGGACTGCAGGTGCTGGCCGGTTCCACTCGCAACAGCGGAACCCTGCTGGCCCGGACCGAAGTGGGCCGATCGCTACCGGCCCACGATCTGGTCCACGTGCTGGTGCAGGGATGGAATGGACTTCCGGTGGCCGGCAGCTCGGTGTTCGGTGATGCCGTCTACGGGGACACTGCGTCTTATGTCGGGGTGATCGCCCTGGCCCTGGCCGTGGTCGGCGTGGTGAGACGGTGGCGCCGACCCGAGGTGGTGGGACTGGTGGCGGTGGTGGCGGTGACGCTGGCCATCGTGTTCCTTTCCCCGGTGCAGGCGCTCATCCTCCATGTCCCGGGACTGTCCTCCATCGACTGGCACCGTGATCTGATGATTCTGGGCCTGGGGGTGGCCGCACTGGCCGGCATGGGCGTGGACGCCGTGGTGCGCCGGGCCACCGAGCGGTCCCTGCAGACATTGGTGGCCACCGTCCTGGCTGGCGGACTGGTGGTGCTGGTCGCTTTGTGGTTGTTCGGAACCTCGGGTCTGTCGCCGGCCGAAGCCGACCTCCGGCACCGCAGCCTGCTCTGGCCTCTGGCCACCACGGCCGCGGCCCTGGTCTCGGTGGGAATGCTGGCCCTGTGGACGAGGCGGCGGGGGACCGAGGCCGAAGAGACGGTAGCGCTGCCGACACGGGCGGAGGGACGGTGGCCACGGCCCAACCCCGGCCGGGTGGTCGGGGTGGTACTCCTGGTCCTGGAGACAGCGTTTCTGGTGGCATCAGGCGCGCCGCTGTGGTCCGCCTCGAGCCACGGGGTCACCGTCACCCCTCCGGTGGCCGGCGTGGTGCGCGCTGTGGGCGGGGCCAACGTGGGCTTCGGATCGATCACCTGTTACGCCGGCCCCGGACTCTCGGGTCTGGGGGTCCTGCCCGAGGCCAACATCCTCTTCGGTCTCCATGAGTTCGACTTCTACGACCCCATCCTGCCCAAGGCGTACCTCGAGGCATGGAAGGAGGTGAGTCCGAGTCTGGCCGCCGTGCCTATCTACAACTCGTTCTGTCCCCGCTTCACCACGGCGGCTGAAGCCCGGCGGTTCGGGGTGGGCTACGTCCTCGGCCACCCCGGGGACCCCGCACCGTCCGGGGCGGTCCTGGTTGGAACCTTCGGCGATGAGACCCTCTACCGGATCCCCGGCGCATCGGCGGCCACCCTGGTGCCTCTGCCGACATCCGGCGAGCTCCCTCCGGTAGACCAGGCGGGGACCCCGGTGCCGGTGGTCCACCCCACGCCGGCTTCGTGGCGGGTGACCACCACCGGATCCGGGTCCCAGGTGCTGCGACTGCGGCTCACCGACGAGCCCGGATGGCACGCCACTCTCGACGGCCGCCCTCTGGCCCTGGAGTCGTACGCCAAGGTCATGCTGCAGGCCCGCGTCCCGGCCGGCCGCCACGTGGTGGAGCTGCGCTACTGGCCCCCGCTGTTCACGGTGGGGCTGCTAGTGGCCGGGGTGACCGTCGTGATGCTCCTGGCCCTGCTCGTCGTGCCCATGGTTCGGCGCCGCCCACTACCGGACCGGTGAACGCCCAGGGGCGCGGAGGGTGTGATCCCCGTCGTCCTCAGTGGACTCCCGGGTCTTGGCCATCAGCCGGGCTGGGCTCGACGGCCGCCGCTGGTGGGCGACGGTCCCACCAGCCGATGCGGCTCTTGATCCGGAGGATGGGGCGCTCTACCCCGAAGTAGCTGGCCGAGGCGAAGGCCACCGACACCCCCAGAACGCAGATGGCGAGGACCCCGAACGGCTCGTGACCGGCTTGCCACCCGGTCCATTTGAGGAACTCGTCGATGAGGTTGAGGTGCCACAGGTAGATGCCATACGAGATCACCCCCAGGCTGACCATGGGCCACCAGCGGAGCAGCCGGCGGATCAACGAGCCTTGCTGTGTGCCGAAGACCGCCGGCAGCAACAACAGGAAGGCGAAGACGCCGTAGAGCTCCTGACGGGCGAGGTTGACCCTTGGGGTGAGCACATAGATGATCTCCCGGTTGTCGACCACGTTGGACACGGCCCAGAAGGCGACCGCCGCCCCCACCCACGCCGCCCACGGCATGAGCCGGTGCCTCAGCCACTCCGGCTCACCGTGCTCGACGAACCACGCGCTGGCCACGGCCAGCAGCATGCCTAGGGCGAAGAGGTCGAGGTAGGAGGGGAGCCAGGCCACCATGAGGGTGGATAGCGGGGGGTCGGTGAAGCAGTTCGGGGCGCAGATCGGCACCTGGTGCCCGTTCCGGATCACGGTCAGGGGAATGTGCAGCCACCAGTATCGGAAGACGAAGCTGATCACGATCAGCACGGCGGCCCCGACGACCTCCCGTCGCAGCTGCCGTCGGGGCGAAGGGGCTCGCCGAGCCAGCACGGCGGCATAGAAGGGCAGGAAGAGGTAGAAGGCCATCTCCGTGCACAGGGACCAGGCCTGCGGGATGCCGTGGACGACCTGGCCGGGAAAGTAGATCTGAAGGAAGAAGTAGAGCGAGACCACGCCCTGCCATCCGGGACCCACGGTGACTGCGTGGAAGCCGTAGGCCAGCACGGTCAGGGCCAGCCAGTAGGCCGGCACGATGCGCAGCAGCCGCCGCACCCAGAACTTGCCGGCGTCGGGCTGGGTGCCTCCGGCGAAGTGGGACACCGCGTACGGGCGGTAGAGGAGGAAGCCGGAGATGAGGAAAAAAACGGACACGCCGATCTCGAGGCGGCTGGTGTAGATCCCCAGCGACGAACGGGAGGTGAAGCCCGACGTCCAGGCGGTATGCAGCAGCAGCACCGACACCGCGGCGATGGCCCGGAGGCCGTCGAAGCAGTCGAAGTGCCTCGGCTTGGCCACCACCGGCCCGTCCGGAACGGCGTCGTCGGGAGGGGTGTCGGAGGGGACCGGCGTCCCAGTAGGAGCCCATTCGGTCTCTTGACTCACTGATCACGCCCCATGCCCGTGGTGGAGGGCCCACGGAAGTACCCGTCCATGTGCCGGTGCTCGAATCTACCGGCTGCCCACCGGACGTGCTAGCGGATGGTGCACCGGAGCAGCTCTACCGGTGCACCAGAGGGCACGGCGTGACACAATGAGGCGCACTCGTGACCCCGACGAATCGGGGCCCGGGTAAGGGCTGTACGAGCAGTGGGACGGTCGGCGATCGGCCCGCCGCCGACCTCGAACCGGGGGCGCACCATGGACGACCAGATGGAGCCGTTGGCGACGGGCTCCGAACCCGCCCCCGAGGACAGTAACGAGACCATCGGTACACCGGTCGCCGCCGCCCGGACCCCCCGCCATTTCGCCTGCTTCGACGGGCTCCGGGCCATCGCCGTCGTGTCGGTGCTGCTGCTGCACACCGCCTGGGTGTCCGGATTCACCGAGCGCAACTCCCTCGGCCTCTACACCAGCCGACTGGAGATCGGGGTATCGGTCTTCTTCCTGATCTCGGGCTTCCTCCTCTACCGCCCGTTCGCCGTGTCCCACCTGACCGGGATCCCGCGTCCCAACACCCGTCGGTTCTGGGAACGCCGCCTACTGCGCATTCTGCCGGCCTACTGGCTGGCCCTCACCCTGTTGGCCTACGTCTTCCATTCGGTGACCATGGGACCGGGCTGGCAGGGAGTGGTGTCCCAGTACCTCTTCCTGCAGATCTACCTCCCCACCCAGATCTTCTTCGGCATCACCCAGGCATGGTCCCTGTGCACGGAGATGACCTTCTACCTCTTCCTGCCGCTCTACGCCGCCCTCGTCGGCCTGCGTCGCCGGGCCCAGTCGGCACAACTGGCCTGGGAGCTGGCCGGCATCGCCGGGCTGTTCGGGATCAGCTTCGTGTTCCGCTACTGGGTCCTGCACATGCCGCTGCTGAAAGTGGAAGACGGCAAGTTCGTGGCCATGTGCACGCCCCACTGTTCGACCAGCGCCACCTTCGCCACCCTCATGGTGGACTGGCTGCCCTCGTATCTCGACCTCTTCGGCTTCGGCATGCTTCTGGCCGTGCTCAGCGTGTGGTTCGTGGAGCGCGACACCGAGCCGGCCTGGCTTCGGAGCCGGTTCATGCCGTGGATCAGCTGGACGGCGGCCGCCGTGATGTTCTGGGCGGTGGCCCACGTGGTGCCGGACAAGAACATCCTGTACTTCGTGACGCCCCAGGTGAATCTCGAGAAGCAGACCCTCTATGGGCTCTTCGCCTTCTTTCTGCTCCTCCCGGCGGTCTTCGGCCCCCAGGACCGGACCTGGATCCGTGGCCTCCTCCGGGCCTGGCCGGTGGCCAGCATCGGGGTCATCTCCTACGGGATCTACCTCTGGCACCTCAATATCATCTTCGGCTTCCTCAACTGGATGGGGTGGATGCGGAAGTCGGAGCCGTTCTGGATCCTGGCCCTGGCCGTGTTGGGGCTGTCCATCGTGGTGGCCTCGGCCAGCTACTTCGTGGTGGAGCGACCGATACTGCGGGTGAAGGGCCGCCTCGGCTGGTGGGACCGGGGGTCGCGGGCAACCAGGACGGCCTCGGTGCTCCCGGCCGACGCGCCCGGCGCAGTGGTCAGCGACGCAGACGGCGGGCGACCGACCGGATGAGGCCCGGCGCCGGACGGACCTCATCCGGTGCCTCCCGACGGAAGGTGGCCAGACCGATGTCCACATGGGCGTCGCCCCACTCCCGGACCGACTCCCGGTGCAGTAGCCGGAGGCCGACGACGGCGGCCTCCTCCACGACGTCGTCGAAGGTGCCGTGGAGCTCGACCGCCTCCACGTCCTCGCCGCGGCTGCGGTTCCACAGGACGTCCCCGCCCCGCACCAGGTCGATGGTCACGACCACCAGTCCGCCGGGCCGCACCCGGGCCGCCATGTCGGCCAACAGGGACCGACGGGCCTCGGCGGGAACGTGCTCGATGACACTGATGGAGTAGGCCCCGTCGAAACGGGGACGCAGCGGCAACCGGTCGAGGGTGGTGTTCCACGATCGGTGGGCCAGACCGGCACTGCCGTAGTCGAGGTAGTCCCACTCGTTCCACTCCGGTTGGGGGGGCCACTCCCGTCGGGTGGGGGACGGGTCGACGGTGTCGACCACGTAACCCCGGGTGGTGAGGAACGGGGCCAACGGCGTCACGCCGGCGCCGACATCGACCAGCCGGCTACCCGGGGGTAGGTCGTCCATGATCAGCCGGGCCGCCACCGGGTACTCCCACAGGCGAGGTGCGTGGTCGGGGTAGAAGCCGGTCGATGCCCGCGACGCCAGTCGGAGCTCCAGCAGGGCGAGGGGATCGGGGAGCCGCCCGGCCAGCGGCCGCAGCGTCTCGGCGGTGAAGTCCCGCGGATGCTGCCTGTCCGGGGGACGCACCACCACCAGGGTGACCCGGTCGCCGTCCCGGTCCACCGGGTAGACCTCAGCATCTGGTGCCACCTGTTCGATGACGGTGGCCAGGGCCACCGTGGGCCCGGAGGTCTCGGACCCACGGCCGTCCCCGTCGGCCGGTCCGGAGATGACTAGGGCCTGCCCGCTGGCCAGCCAGAGCCGAGCCATCCAGTCGGCGCTCTCGCCGGGTTCGCCGGCGTCCCACGGTCGTTCGGACCGGTCGATGCAGACGACGAGGTCGGCCTGGTCCGGCGCTCCGGCCGCGGCGCCGACGTCGGAGACCGATCCCGGCCGGAGGATGGCCACGATACGGTCCAGCAGGGGTCGGGCCGGATCCGGCACCAACAGGGTCGGGGCTCTCTGAGGGGGCACGTCCGGAGACGGGTGGCGCAGCTCCAACCAGCGCCGGTGGGTCTCTCCTGGTGCGGCGGTCGCCCACACCGCGGCGATGGCCGTGTTGGCTGTGGCGATCCGGTCGTCGATGGCCGGCACCCCGGTGGTCACCAGGAGGCCGGTGTCGTCGACTTCCTGGTGGTAGTGGATGATGGCTGGCACCGGAGCGTCGTCCGGAAGGCGGGACCGATCGTGGGTCGGGGTGTTCCACCGCACCCCGAGGGGGAGCGAGCCGACCTTCTCGGCGGCCAGGCCGAGGGCCATGGCCACCTGGTCGACGTAGATCGGCCACTCCTCCAGCAGCTCGGCCCGGTCGAGCAGCCAACGCGCCCACTGGGCCCAGGCCGATGACACTCGGGAGAGGATCGGTCCGGGGATCACGTAGAGGCCGCCGTTGCTGTTCCCCGACACCGTGACCTCGTCGGTGCCCCAGGGCAGGGGGCTCGTCGGTGGCACCGGGAGTCCGGCGGCCTCGAAGATCCGGACCAGCACGGCCAGCGGGGGCACCGGAGCGTCGACCGGCTTGCCGGCCACCGAGTCCACGGGTACGTCGATCCCCCGCGGGTCCTCCAGGACGACCACGTCGGTGTCGCACAGCACGGCGGAGCCCTCGACGCCCCGAGTGGCCAGCTCGAGGGCACCGGCGATCTTGTTGCAGTGCGGTGAGCGCGGGTCGAACCGTTCCACCGGTGTGACGGTGACGCCTCGGGCGGCCAGGTAGGTGAGCGGCTTGGTCTCGGTGGGCCCGACCACGTGGACCACCAGGTCCGAAGGTTCGACGCCGGCCACCTCGGTGAGGCTGGCGAACCACCGGAGGACGTCGAGGTGGAAGCGCGGGTGGTCGTCCACTACGCAGGTGAACCGGCCGACAGGTGGGGGCACGGGGTCGGGCGGGGTCAGCGGTTCCCCACCAGGCTGCGGCAGAGCGTGGTGGTGGGCGGGGTGATCACCGTGGGCACGGAGGCCACCGTCACCACCGGCTGGACGCCGTCAGCCGAGATGGGGGTGGCCTGTACCACGGCCGGACCGGTGCCGGCCAGGTAGTGCCCAATCAACTTCTGGCCGTACCAGTAGATGTTGATGGAGTTGAGGTTGGGGTCCGTGACCGCGGTGATCTGGTACTGCTGATGGGTGAGGTTGTCCGGGAAGCGCCAGCCCCGGGCCGGCGGCCAGTTGATCGACGTGCCAGCATGCTCGACCACCACACGGGCGTGGCCTGGCCCGTCGGGCTTCAGCACCACACTGGCCTGGCCGTAGGTCAGGAGGGTGACCGGCTGGGTGAAGTGGTCGGGTGCCTCGTTGAAGGTGAAGCCGACGGTGTGCGAGAACGAGGGACTCTGCTCCACCGGCATCCAGGTGTAGTGCTGGATCAGCTGGCCGGGCACGTCCTTCAGGTTGTTGCCGGTCGACAGGTAGAGCCCTGAGCAGTGGTTGACGGCGAACAGCTGTCCGGCCGGAGCCCAGTAGGGGAGGGTGGGCCCGGTGTGCACTGCGTCCGGCAGATAGCCGAGAGACAGGGTGCGTTGGGCGGTCACGAAGCGGGCGTTCTGGGTGATCGACCACTGGCCCACTGGCGATGCGGCGATGGCCAGGTTGGCCACGATCCCGTAGGCGACGAAGGCCACCATGACCCCAAGGACCCGTCCCCGCACCCTCCGGCTGCGTCCGTCCAGCCGTCGCCAGATGTCGATGAGCCCGATGGCCCCGGCGATGATCAGGAGGGGCATGAAGTCGGCCATGTACCGCTCGGAGATGTAGCCCCACAGGAGGACCCCGGCCGAACCGGCCGCCGCCGCCAGCAGGATGATGCGGGTCAGGCGGACGTCGCCCACCACCTTGCGTCGGAAGGCGGTGACCGCACCCCAACAGCTGAGCAGGAAGAGGAGGGGCATGGTGGCCGGGATGCTGGCGGTGGGGTAGGTCTGGTCCAGGACGGCCCCCGACAGGGCGGCGGCCGGCGCCGTGGGCGGCGTGATGAACGGGAACAAGGACGTGAGATGCAGCCCGAACGGCTGGAAGTAGGCCCACAGGGTGCTGGGCAGGAAGGCGAAGCTGAAGGCCTTCCCTCCGTTGGCGGCCAGGAAGTACCGGCGGTGGGCGTTCACCGTGGCCCAGACCTGGTCGGCCATGGGCAGTCCGACGGGGATGCCGAACTTGGCGTAGGTGACAGCACAGCTGGCCAGGAAGGGCACCAGGGCCACGCCCAGCAGGGGCACGGTCCACCGGCGGCCCTCGGGCCCGCCCCGGCCCAAGAAGAACCACACGGCGATGAGGCCGGCGGCGATGATGCAGGCGTAGCCGGTGGGTGTCCGGTTGAGGGCCGTGCACAGGATCAGCACCCCGCTCGCCGTCACCCGACCCCAGCTCGGTCGTTCGAGCACCCCGAGGAGGGCGAACAGACTGGCCACGGTGAGGGGAACGCTCCAGGCGAAGTCCTCGTTGTAGATGAAGGGGGTGGCCGACAGGTAGAGGACCACCGACCCGCCCAGGATGGTGGCTATCAGGCCCCCGTAGGCGGCGGCCTCGGCCCGCCCCACTAGCGCCTGGCCCCGCATCAGGATGCGTAGCCGCCAGACCATGAGGGAGCTGAACAGGGAGGTGCAGGCCCAGGCCACCAGGATCGATGGACCGGTCATCTTCCCGTCCAGGCTGTGGGTCACCAACAGGATCGGCATCCGGATGAGGGAGGGGAAGATCCCGAAGTACGTGTACTGCCGGCCGTCGTGGACGAAGGCCTCGATGCCCATGTTGCCGGTGGGGAGGTTGAGCCGGCCGTGGAACATGGCCCGGGCCTGCAGGTCGTAGAAGTTGTCGTAGGGGACACCGCGCAGTGGGTTGACCGTGCCGTTCCACAGGTCCCACAGCAGCCACAGCATGGGCAGGACCACAACGGCCGTCCCCACCAGGACGGCGACGGTGAACCGTCGACGGCTGACCTCGGCCGGGCTGCGTCGGGCCGGGACGTCGCGGTCGGTGGAGTCCGGCTCGACCTCGGGATCAGCCGGCTCCCGCTCGAGGGTGGCGGTGTCGGCCACTAGCCCTTCGGGCCCTTACGCCGGAAGCGGTCGCGGAAGGCCAGCAGCCGGCTGGCGGCATGGTCCGAGACGCCGAGTCGGCGTTTGGCCCAGTCGTAGCCCC
The DNA here is from genome assembly GCA_038210245.1 of Acidimicrobiales bacterium. Lineage (GTDB taxonomy): Bacteria > Actinomycetota > Acidimicrobiia > Acidimicrobiales > RAAP-2 > Bog-756. The sequence goes on along the minus strand of JBBQWW010000033.1, from coordinate 11,878 downwards.
GCAGCATCTGCTTGTCGGCGTAGATCATGACCGAGTGGAGCCCGTCCCCGGGTCGGGCCCGGTACTCGGTGGAGCGCACCACCGGGTCTTCCTCGAGGGTGAAGTAGTAGAGGGCCAGTGACCGGCGGGCTACGCCCTCGGGACAGCGCATGGGCTCGGGATGGCCGTGGAAGGAGGTGGCGTCAGTGGTGAAGATGAGCACGCGGTTAGCCACCGGGGCCACCTTCCTCACGCACTCCTTCATGTCGGCACTCCACAGTTCGAGGTCGCCGCCGTACTCGGGCTTCCACTCGTCGTTGAGGTACAGGAGGATGTTGGCCCGACGCTCCCACTTCCGGTTGTGGGGATGGACGGTGTAATCGGCGTGGATGTTGAGGAAGCCGCCGGTGGTCGACTGATGGAGTCCACCACCCTCCAGGGCCGGGTCGGCGATCAGGTTGTCGACGCCGATGAGGCGGCCCACGAACTCGACGAAACGCGGGGAGTTGAGCTGATCCAGGATCTCCCGCAGGGTGGGGCCCCAGGTGGTCGGGTCGGTGTTGGAGAACTTCCGCTCGTTGGTGTGCAGGTAGTTGTTCCACCGGGTGGTGTCGAGCGGGGGGAATTCGCGGATGGCCTCGGCCAGGGCCTCGGGTTCCAGGAAGTCCTCCAGCACGATGTGGGGGTAGGGGCGGGCCTCCCGGTACTCGGCGGCGAGTTGGTCGACGCGCCCTTCGAGTCGCGACAGGTTCAGTACCGGCATGTGCGTGTCACTGGTTGCCTCTGTGGTCATCGTGACCCTGACTTGCCCTCGTGGTCCCACCCGACTGTCCGGGACCGGCTGCTGTGCGGATCAGCGGTCGCCCCGTGGTGCCCGGAGGCAACTACGTGGTCCACTTCCCCCTGGTGCTGCTCCCCGTGGTCCTTCCCCCGTACCGGCACGCGGCCCCCTCGCTGCACCGACCCTGGTGGCGGTGGCGGGCGCCACAAAGGTTACCCCCTCCTGCGCCGGGGCTCGTATCGTCAATATTGACGATACGAAAGGTCGGGCGGGGGGCGGCGGTGCGGATGTGGCCTGACGTCACCGTTCGGCCTGCTGCTCGGCCGTCTCGTCGTCCTCGGCTCCCACCTCGGCCTCGTCCTCGGCTCCCACCTCGGCGTCGGCAATCTGAGCGAACAGCCGGTTGAGGATCAGGAACTTGACGAACCACAGGATGCCGAACGAGGCGATGTTCGCTCCCACCACCAGCACGGTACGGGCCAGGTGGTGCAGGTGGTGGGCGTCGGCGAAGTTGTGGGCCAGGGTGGTCGTGAACAGGGCGAACCCGATGCCGGTGAGGGACATGACCCAGAAGGGCAGCACTTCGCGCCACCAGTGGGAGCGGCCCGACTTCCCCCACACCCAGTGCCGATTGAGGAGGTAGGAGGGGATGCCGGCCATGATGTTGGCGAACAGGGCGCTCCACACCTCGGTCCACAGTCCCAGTACGCCGTAGACGAAGGTGAGGATGGTCAGCGACGTCAGCGCCGAGATCACCGAGACCATCGTGTACTTGATGACCTTCAGGCCCTCGGGCGTGTGGGCCAGGCGCCACAGTCTGCCCACCGTGTCCCTCATCGTGCCCAAACTACTCCCTCTGGCCAGCCGACGGCCGGAGGTCGGCCCCCGGGGGCACCGTGCCTCCCGGACCCGGTGGCGCCCGTTGCCCGCATCCGGCCCTCGCTACACTCACTCGCCATGGGGGACGGAGCCGAGCAGTCGGGGGGAACGGGCGGACCCGTAGGGAGCACCGCGGTGCTTCCTCCTCGGCCGGACGAGGATGGCGCCACCGGGGTGCCCGAAGGCAACGAAAAGGCCGAGTCGCCGACTGACGACCCGTCGGCCCGTCGCCGGTTCACCGTGGCCGTGGTGGTCGGTTCGCTCGTGGCCGCCGTCCCGTTCCTGTGGACCCTGTGGTCCCCGTGGCAGTCGCCCGACGTCTTGCGCACCACGGCCTTCGAGAACAACTTCTACGACCTGCAGACCCGGGCCATGTTCCACGGTCACCTGTGGCTGGCCAACGGGGCCATCGGTATCGAGGGCTTCGTGCACGGTGGTCGCCAGTACACGTACTTCGGGCTCTTCCCTTCGCTCGTCCGCATGCCCATCCTGGCCGTGACCCACAGCCTGGACGGAAAGCTCACCGCCCCCTTCGTCCTGGTGGCCTGGGTGCTCACCGCCCTGTTCGCCTCCCTCCTGCTGTGGCGCGTCCGGTTCCTCGTCCGCGGCCAGGCCGCCATGGGCCGGGCCGAGGCCACCACGTTCGGCGTGCTGATGGTGGCCATCCTCGGTGGGTCGACGTTCCTGTTCGTCGCCGTGACGCCGTACGTCTTCGCCGAGGACCTGGCCTGGAGCGTGGCCCTCACCGTAGGGGCCTTCTTCACGCTCATCGGGGTGCTCGAACGTCCGACCTGGGGTGGGATCGTGGCCAGCGGTCTGCTGATCCTGGCGGCCAACCTCGACCGGGTGACCACCGGGTGGGCCTGTGTGGTGGCCACCGTCCTGATGGCCGTGTGGTTCCGACTGGGCCGGGGTGGGGCCGATCAGCGGAAGTGGTGGCTGCCCATCCTCGGGGCCGGGCTCATCCCCCTCGTCATCGGGTGCGCCATCAACTACGCCAAGTTCGGAGTGCCCTTCGGGGTGTCCAACTTCGACCAGGTGTGGACCCATGTCAACGCCTACCGTCGCACGTTCCTGGCCGCCAACCACGACTCCGAGTACGGCACCACCTTCATCCCCAGCACCCTGTTGGCCTACCTCCGGCCCAACGGGCTGCGGATCTCGTCGGTCTTCCCCTTCATCACCCTGCCCTCCACTCCACCCAAGGCCCTGGCCGGGGTGCTCTTCGACCGTCGATACCGGACGGCCAGCCTGCCCTCGTCGATGCCTTTGCTCTTCCTGCTGAGCTGCTGGGGGCTGGTCACCGCCTTCCGGCCCAAGCCCATCGGGAGGGTGGCACTGACCCGGTTCCTGCTGCTGGCCGGGCTCATCGCCGGCGCCGCCCTGTTCATCTGGGGGTACATCGCCCCTCGGTACCTGGCCGACTTCATCCCATTGCTGACCTTGGCCAGCGGGGTAGCGGTGGTCGACATCTGGCGCCGACTGGACGGCCGTAGCCGGTCGGCGCGCGTCGGCGTCCTGGGCGCCATCACCGTGCTGGCCGTCTTCTCGGTGGTGGCCAACCTGGGTATCGCCGTCACCCCCAACGAGGAGTTCAACTCGGCCCAGGTCTTGCGGTACGTGGAGACCCAGAAGGCCTTCAGTGACGTCACCGGCCATCCGCTGAACAGCCGGGTGACCCGGGGGGCGTCGTTGCCCGCCTACGCGCCGGCCGACCAGCTGTACGTCATCGGACGGTGCGACGGCCTGTACATCTCCAACGGCGAGGACTACTCGACCGTCCCCAATCAGCAGTACACCCGCACCACCTGGATGACTGTCGAGCTCGGTCACACGTTCCAGCACACCTTCCGCATCGCCGTGCACCCCACCGGCTCGACGCCGGGTGAGGTGGTCCCTCTGCTGACCACCGGACCCAACACTCTGAGCGCACGGGCCAAGTCGGTGTCCGGGGAGGTGGAGCTGTCCTTCGGACTCCAGGGACCGACCGGGTTCACCGGTGGCCTGGCCACCGCGGTCCGCCCGGGTACCTCGCACACGGTGGTGGCCGTGACCGATCCGGTCAAGCACCTCGCCCAGGTGACCCTGGACGGCGCGGTGGTGATGGCCGCCACCCTGGCCCACGGTCAGCCTGTCGTGGTCGCCCCCCAGCCGGCCGGTTCGGAGGGTGTTCTGACGGTGACCGACGTCACGGCGTCGACGCCGCAGCCAGCCCTGTGTCAGAGCCTGATCAAGTAACGCCGGATGGCCGTGGCCCCGGAGCGGGCCCCGTCAATCGAGCGGCTTGCGACCCCGGAAGTCGATGATGCCACCCTCGTCGAACACCCAGGCCACCGACTCGTAGGGAAGGGCGGCCACCAGGAGGCCCGAGTAGATCGGGGTCTTCCCGTTGTGCATGGCCGGATGCCAGCCCCGGCGTACCAGGGAGTTCTGCAGGGAGATGGTGGTCTGGATGTGGGGTGCCGACCTGATGGTCACGTCGCGCAGACCGATCTCCTCGAGCAGTCCGGCCAACCCGGAGCGGGACGGGATCTGGAGATGGCGCGGGTAGTGGTACCCGCCCCAGTTGTGGCCGAAGATCTTGTTCTCCCACGACGTCACCGTGGGGAGCTGGCCGATCACGTAGCCCCCCGGGCGCAGTAGGTCGAACGACCGCTCCAGCATGGTGCGCGGTTGAACCACGTGCTCCAGCACGTGGTTCATGGAGACCACGTCGTACTTCCCCAGGTGGCCGGTCAGGTCGGCGGTCTCCAAGGTGCCCTCCAGCACGTCATAGCCCCGGGCCCGACCCTTGGCGGCGATGTCCGGCTGGATCTCGATCCCGGCACACTCGAGGTCGAGGTGGTGGCGCAGCTCGTCGAAGTGCCGGCAGTCCCCGGTGCCCACGTCGAACAGCCGGCCTGGACGGCTCTGGATCAGCTTGCCGTAGAACCGGGCCCGCGACCGGGCCCGGGCCTGGACCAGCAGCTTGGCCACGGCGCCGTGGTTCTCGTTGTAGGCGTGGTAGTCGTCGGGATAGAAGGGGGGCAGTTCCGCCTCGGTGGGACGGGGGCTGAGGAACTCGGAGCTGCAGTGGGCGCACTTCTCCACGGCGAAGGGTCGAGGAGGCTCGACGAAATACTCCAGGTCAACGACGTCATTGCGGTACAGCCAAGTCTTGTCAGAGCCGCAGATGGGACAGACGGGCAGCTCCGGCCGACCCCTACCCGGCACCCCCTGCGGCTGCCCCTGAACCGCCGTGCCGTCCGGTGACGACTCCATATGCTGGTCCTTTGTCCGATTGATCCCTTGCCGATCGGTACTGTACAGTCAGCCGGGGGAGGGCTTCGAACGATGGTGGTGCAAGGCAAGAACGAGGCATCGGCCAGCAACGAGAAGATTTGGCGGGAGCAGTTCGACGCCCTGGTGAGCGCCGAGAACCTCCGCTCCCTGTCTCAACCCTCGTTGGCCGACTCCATCGGTGCCGTGGCCGTGCTCTGGATCGAGGTCGCCGTGCTGTTGGCTGCGGCCAACCTGGTCCCCCGCCTGCCGATCGGCTGGGCTGTCCCGGTCGGCATCGTGATCGTGCTCTTGATGGGGCTCCGCATGAACGCCTTCGGGGTGATCCTCCACGAGGGGTCGCACGGTCTGCTGGCCAGATCGCGCACGGTCAACGACCGGCTGTGCAACTGGACGGTGGCCTTCTGGACCATCAACTCGGTGGAGGAGTACCGCCCCACCCACCGCCTCCACCACCGGTACCTGGGCCAGGAGCGCGACCCCGACCGCACCTTCTACCTGGTGCCGGCCCGACGCGGGGCGCTGACCGGGCGCCTGCTGCAGGACCTGTTCGGGGTCACGGCGTTCCGTCGGGCCACTTCTCGCATCTCGGGCACCTCGCAGGAGTCGGGCGCCCCGGCCAGCCTGCTGGCCCGCCCCCAACTCCTCATCGGCAAGTTCGTCACCCAGGTGGTGGTCCTCGGCCAGTTCCTGCTCCTCCAGGGCTGGGTCCGCGGCCTGGCCTTCTACGTGGCCTTCTGGCTGGTGCCCATCGTCTGCATGTACCCGATGATCCTCCGGTTGAAGACCATCACCGAGCACTTCGACCCCGGACTGCGTGACCCCGACGCCGTGCGGTGGACGGCCCGGACCAGCTGTGCCAGCTGGCTCCAGAACCACTGGGTGGGCGCCCGCATGGAGTACCACTTCGAGCACCACGTGGTCCCGACCATCCCCTACCGGGGCCTGAAGCGCCTCCACGGTCAACTGGCCGAGGCCGAACTGTTCGCCCGTCACCGCGAGGTGATGTCGGACGGCTACCTCCTCTTCCTGACCCGCGCCGTACTGGGCAGTTTCGGTGAGGTCGGCCGTTCAGAGGGCGACTGAGCCGCCGGCTGTCCGGGGCGATCAGGTCCAGAGGCGACTGGGACGCACGCCCCAGGCCACCTGGCGGGCCAGCTCGGCGCTGACCACCGGCAGGTCGGCGGCGTGGGTCACCCCGATGAGTTTGGCGTCGGTGGTGATCACCCGGACCGGGAGCCCCTGACCATTAGCCACCATGGTGGCCACCACGTCGGGGAGCAGTACCTCGGCCTTGGGGACCTCACCGCCCGCCGCCACCGCCGCCACCAGCGCCTCCTCGTCGAGCCCGGAGGCGTCCATGGCCGCGGCGAAGACCTCCCAGATGTCGGGCTGAAACCCCCACAGGTTTACCGATGCCGGCAGGCTCCCGTCGAGCTCGGTGGGCTCGAGGCCGTCCGCCGAGGTCAGGTCCTCGTCGGGGCCGTGGCGCGACACGTTCCGGCGCTCGGTGAGCCCCACCAGGGTGCCGTCGCCGTCCACCACGCAGATACCGCGGGTGACCGGGTCGTCGGTGGCCACGGTGGCCCGTAGGTGGTAGCCGATGAGGGCGTGCTCGGCCGCCCCGGACCCGAGGTGCCCGGCCAGGAGGCCCATGGCCATCTCGCCGTAGACGTCGTCGGCGTTGGCCACGGCGAAGCTGCGGTCGGCACCGAGCGCCTCCCGGGCGGCCAGCACCGCGTGCACCGTCCCGAGGGGAAGGCGCTGCTCAGCGAAGTCCACCTGCACCCGGTCGGGCCAGCACTGGGCCACGTGGTAGCGGATGGCCGGGCCGGTCTCGGGATGGAGGACCAGCACCACCTGACCAAAGCCGGCGGCCACGGCGTCGCTGACCAGCAGATCGATGACGGCCTCGCCGTTGGGCCCGATGGGGGCCAGGGGCTTGCACCCTCCGTAGCGGCGGGCCATGCCGGCGGCCAGCACCAGGAGCGAGGGGGCCACGCCGGAGCTCATCCTCCCCAACGCAGGACGGCACTGGCCCACGTCATGCCGCCGCCGAACCCCGTCAGCAGGACATGGTGGCCCTTCTCCAGGCGACCCGTCTCCAACGCGTCGACCAGGGCCAGGGGGATGGAGGCCGAGGAGGTGTTGCCGTAGCGGTCGATGACCACCACGGCCTTCTCCTCGGGGATGCCCAGTCGCTGGGCCGCTGCGCTGATGATGCGGAGGTTGGCCTGGTGGGGCACCATCAGGTCGATGTCGTCCACGGTCAGGCCGGCCTCGGCGATGGCCTGCTCGGCCGAGTCCACCACTACCCGGACCGCCTTGCGGAAGATCTCCTTGCCGTCCATGTAGAGGAAGCCGCCGTGGTCGCACTTGAGCAGGTGGCGGAGCGAGCCATCAGCGCCCAGCACCCACGACAGCAGCTGACCGGGACCGTCCACCGCCTCCAGGACCACGGCACCGGCGCCGTCGCCCACCAGCACGGCCACCGACCGGTCGTCCCAGTCGGTGATCCGGCTAAGGGTCTCCGAACCGATGACCAGGAGGCGCTCGGCCCCGATGGCCAGCATCCCGTGGGCCACAGTGAGGGCGTAGACGAACCCCGAGCACGCCGCGTTGACGTCGAAGGCCCCTCCGGGCACCCCGATGCCGTCCTGCACGGTGGCCGATGTGCCCGGCACGATCTGGTCGGGGGTGGTGGTGGCCAGGATCACGGCGTCGATCTCGTCAGGCCGTCGGCCGGCCTTCTCCAGCGCGGCCAGCCCGGCCTCGATGGCCAGCTGGGAGGTAGTCCCGCCGATCCGCCGCTCGCGGATACCGGTCCGCTCGCGGATCCAGGCGTCGTTGGTGTCCATGGTCACCGACAGGTCGTCGTTGGTGACCACCTTGTCGGGCACCGAGATGCCCCAGCCAGTGACGATGCCGCCGCGAGTGGTGTTCATGATGTGGAGGTCCCCATTGCTTGCCTCAGCCTGCTTCGAGTACGTGGATACCGATGAAGGCCGCGTCAGCCCGACCGGTCTGGGTCCCGATCATGCCACCGGTATTGGCTGCCACCGCCAATCGGGCCCCCGGCACCTGGCGGGCCCCGGCCTCGTCCCGGAGCTGGGCGGCCAGCTCCACCACCTGGGCGATCCCGGTGGCCCCGAGGGGGTGTCCGCGTGAGACCAGGCCGCCGCTGGTGTTGACCGTGACGCCCTTGCCGCCGAGCGAGGTCTCCCCCGCCACGGTGGCCGGTCCTGCGTCGCCGGGCTTGTAGAAGCCCAGGGACTCCAGGGCGTAGAGCTCTTCGGGGCTCGTGGCGTCGTGGAGTTCGACCACGTCCACGTCGGCCGGGTCGATGCCGGCGTCGTCCCAGGCCGCCGCCCCGGCTTCGGTCATACGGTCGTGGTAGTCGATGTCCCCGTTCCCCGACCGGATGGTGGTGGAGCGGATGCGGGGAGCACCGCGTCGGGGGGTGGGGGAGAGCACCACGGCGGCGGCCCCGTCGGTGAACGACGAGCACATGAGCCGGGTGAGAGGCCAGACGATGGAGTGGGAGGCGAGCACCTCCTCCACGGTGACCTCGCTCTGGAACTGGGCGTTGGGGTTGAGGGCGCCGTGGCGGCGGGCCTTGGCCGCGGCGGCGGCGAACTGTTCCACGGTGGCCCCCCGCTCCTCCATGAGGTCGACGGCCCACGCCGCGTTGAGGGCCATGAGCACGGAGCCGGAGTCGTTCTCCAGCTCCTCGTGCATGCGGATCCGGTCGGCCAGCGGCACACCGTCCTCAATGCCGGCCAGGGTCTGGCCCCGGTCGCCGGTCCACATCTTCTCCACCCCTACGGCCAGCACCGTGCCCGTGCCGGCCTGGCTGGCCAGGGTGGCCAGGTGGAGGGCGGACGAGCCGCCCGCGCAGGAGTTGTCGACGTTGACGATGCCGGCGTTGCGCAGTCCGGCCTGCTTCAGGAACGTCTGGCCCCGGATGCACCCCTGGTCCAACAGGCGTCCGGCGGTGGCGTTGCCGAACACCACCAGATTGACGTCGACCGGATCGACCTGGGCGTCGGCCAAGGCGTCGTCCACCACCTGGTGGGCCATCTCCACGGCGGAGCGGTCCCTCCTGTTCATGGGGAAGATGCCGGTACCGATGATGTGCGCGCTTGTCTCCACGGGTGACCTTCTTATCCTTCGTGCCCTCGGATGGGTACGCCGGCCGCCGGCAAGGCGGCGACCAGGCGCTCGAACTGGTCCATCGGTTGATCGGCGGTGACGTACACCACCACGTGCTCGGCGCCCGCACCCCGGTACGCTGCCACCGTGTCGGCCACCTCGGCGGCCGTGCCGTGGACTAGGTGCCGCTCGAAGGCCCGGGCGGGGATGCCGTACAGGGAGGACATCCACCCGGCGCCGCGCTGGCGGGCCCGGTCGGTGTCGTCGTCGATGCTGATGAACAGGACCATGGACGGGGTCACCGATCCGCCCGGTCGCCCGGCCCGGTCGACCTCCTTGGCCAGCCGCTCGAGGGCCGCGGCGTACTCGGTGGTACTGAGGAACAGGGGCATCCACCCGTCGGCCAGAGTGGCCGCCCTGACCAAGGCAGCCTCGGAGGAGCCGCCCGCCCACACCGGCACCGGCAGGGGTGCGGGGAGCTGGCGGTAGCGGGCCCCTCCGGCGTCATCGACGTCGCCGCGGGTCACCCCCTGCCCGGAGGCCCACGAGCGACGAAGCTCGAGGATGCCGGTATCGAGCAGGCGTCCTCTCCGGTGGTAGTCCACCCCGGACTGCTCATACTCGCCGGCGTGGCTCCCCACACCCACGCCGAGCACCAGCCGTCCCCCCGACAGGGTCTGGAGGGAGGCGGCCTGTTTGGCCACGGCGGGGGCCGAGCGCAGGGGTAGCTGGATGACACAGGAGCCCAGGGTGGCCCGCTTGGTGGCGGTGGCGGCCACGGTGAGGGCCACCAGGCACTCGAGGGAGGGACCATGCCAAAACAGGTGGTCACAGGCCCACAGGGCGCCGGCCCCGGCGTCCTCGGCGGCGCGGCACACGGCGGCCAGATCGGCGGCGGGATCAGCGCGCCGTCCGGCGGTCGATGTCGACGGGGCGACCCATGGGGGAACCGTGTCCTGCACGAAGGTGGGCAGGATCAGTCCGATCGGCCCCGGGTCAGTGGCGGATCGCTCCAAGGGCACAATGCATCGTAACCTCCGCCGTTGCCACAAGCGATCATCCACCGGGCCAGGGGCCGGCCCGGGACGGCCCTGGCCACCGGTGTACGAGCGGGCCCGGTGGCACGGCAGACTGGGGAGCGGACGACCAGTGGATCGCTACGGCAAAGACGCCGGTAGCGCAGAGAGGACAAGCAGTGGATTCCGAACAGTCGCAGACCGCCAGCAGGCCGAGTACCGAGGCGGAGGAGGTCGCCGAGGCCACCGGGACCGATGGCGCCGCCATCACCGACGCCGAGCGCGGGGAGCGCCTGGCCCAGCTCAACAGCATCATGGAGCTCATGCGGCCGGCGGTGCAGGCTGACGGCGGGGACCTGGCCCTGCTCTTCGCCGATGTGGCCACCGGTGTGGTCGAGGTCCAACTGCAGGGGGCCTGCAGTTCCTGCGCCGTCAGCTCGTCCACCCTGCAGGGTGGCGTGGACCGCATCCTCCGGGAGCGGCTGCCCTGGGTGACCGAGGTACGGGGGGGTGTCGACGAGTCGGCCGACCCCTTCGAGAGCCAGTCCCTCGGCCGCGGAGGGTACGTCCCGAGCCTGTGATGGGTGCCTGAGGGCCTCGCACTGGCCAAACCGGCCCTCCGGTCAATATGCTTGTTTCCCGAGGTTGGGAGCGTGCGTCCGGAGATGAAGTGGCGTGATCCCGACTCGAGACTGGCCGGCCCGGCATCCGTCGGGGCAGGGGAGGGGCGACCATGAGCACCATGGACCGACATGGGTGGTGATCAGCGGCGCCCACGTGGCTCCGTGAGCTGGCCGCTCGGTCCCCGGGCCCAGGGTCCCACGGCGCCCGCCCCCATGGTCGACGCACCTCCACCGGAGGCGGAGCGCTCGGGCGGATCGCTCCGGCGCTTCTCGGCCCTGGACGGAATCCGGGCCCTGGCCGTCCTGGCCGTCCTCTTCTACCACGCCGGTATCTCGTGGATGGGGGGTGGGCTGCTCGGGGTGGACGTCTTCTTCGTCCTGTCCGGCTTCCTGATCACCTCCCTGCTCTGCCGCGAGTTGGCCACCTCGGCCACCATCCGCCTCGGCCGGTTCTGGGCCCAGCGGGCCCGTCGCCTGCTGCCGGCGCTCCTCGTGGTGGTGGTAGGGGTGGCGGCCTACGCCTACCTCGTGCGGGGCACCATCGACCTCTCGGCGGTGCGCGGTGACGCCGTGGCCACGCTGCTGTACGTGGCCAACTGGCACTTCATCCTTTCGGACCAGGGCTACTTCGCCCAGGCCGCCGCCCCGTCCCCGCTCCTCCACACTTGGTCGTTGGCCGTCGAGGAGCAGTACTACCTGATCTGGCCGCTGGTCGTCCTGTTCGTGGCCCGGCGCTGGGGTGCCGGCAAGGTCGCCGTCACCGCCGGCATAGGTGCCCTCTCGTCGGCCACCCTGATGGTGGTGCTGTTCGCCCTGGGATTCTCCGTCGACCGTCTCTACTTCGGCACCGACACCCGGGCCCAGTCGCTGCTCATCGGCTCGTTTCTGGGTGCGGTGGGCGCCCACGGGGGACGTGACTTCTCCATCGTCCCGGCGCGCTGGACGGCCACCGAGCGCCACCGGCGGCTGTGGGCCGTGCCTGGCCTGGTCGGTGCGGCGCTCCTGGTGTTCGCGTGGCACGCCCTGAACGGCACCAACCCGTTCCTGTACCGCGGTGGCTTCCTGCTGGTGGCGGTGGCGGCCGGAGCGGTCATCGTCACCGTGGTCACCGTGCCCACCTCGGCGCTGGCCCGGGTGCTCTCCACCGGTGCCCTGGTGTTCGTGGGCCG
>JBBQWW010000032.1:0-33294 GCA_038210245.1 Acidimicrobiales bacterium | reverse complement strand
CGTGGGTTCCGTGCCGCCATCACCAGGGACGCCGCCGGCCACGGCATGGCGATCATCTCGGAGATCAAGCGGCGCTCGCCCTCCAAGGGCGACCTCGACCCCACGCTCGACCCGACCACGGTGGCCCAAGAGTACGAAGCCGGGGGAGCCTCGTGCCTCTCGGTCCTCACCGATGCCGACTTCTTCGGGGGCAGTGCGGCGGACCTGGCCGCGGCCCGGGCCGGGTGCTCACTTCCCGTACTGAGAAAGGACTTCACCGTGGGTCCGCTCGACGTGGTCGACGCCCGCCTGATGGGTGCCGATGCCGTGCTGCTCATCGTGGCCGCCCTCACCGATGCCCAACTCGCATCCCTCCTCGAGCTGGCCCGCCGGTGTTCGCTGAACGCCCTGGTCGAGGTGCACGACGAGGTGGAGCTGGCCCGGGCCGTCGAGGTCGGCGCTGACGTAATCGGGGTGAATCAGCGGGACCTCCACACCTTCGAGGTGGACCACCAGCGGGCGCTCCGGCTCGGTGGGGCCATGCCCGATCACGTGACGGCGGTGGCCGAGTCGGGCATCGAGGGGCCTGGCGACGTACAGCGCCTGGCTGACGCCGGCTACCAGGCCGTGCTGGTCGGCGAAGTGCTGGTGCGCTCGGGGGACCGCCGCACCGCCGTGGCCCAACTGCTCGGAGCAGGTGCATGAGCGACCTCGGATCGCCGGGAGACGGGATCGACTCGGAAGGGCTCTTCGTCAAGATCTGTGGCATCACGTCGGAGGCCGACGCCTTGTTGGCCGTCGGGATGGGGGCGTCCGCCGTCGGCTTCATCTTCGCTCCCTCTCCCCGCCAGATGGCTCCAACCGCCGTGGCCGACATCGTCAAGCGCCTGCCCTACGAGACCATGACCGTCGGCGTCTTCCGAGACGAGGCTCCCCAGCGGGTGGTCGACATCGCCAATCAGATCGGCCTGGGGGCGGTCCAGCTGCACGGGATGGAGTCCGTCGAGGACACCCAGTGGATCCGGAGCCGTACGCGGCTGACCATCAAGGCGTTCCCGGCGGGTCACCGGAATATCGAGCGATTCCCCGACTACGGGGCCCAGGTGATGTTGATCGACGGGGCCAACCCGGGATCCGGGGAGCTCTTCGACTGGCGGCTGGCCGAAGGGGTGGTCGATCCCACCCGCTTGATCGTGTCGGGCGGTCTACGGCCGGAGAACGTCGGTGCGGCCATCGCCCACCTCCATCCCTGGGGGGTGGACGTCTCGACCGGGGTGGAGAGCGCTCCGGGCGTGAAGGATCCGGGCAAGCTTCGCCTTTTCATCACCGCGGCCCATGCCTCCGCCCGAGAGGTGGCGGCCACGGCCGGTGGCGTCGTGGCCGCCACCTACGCCGGTGACGGCCGGAGTGGCTCGACCGCAGAGGCCGATCGGGACAGCCCCCTCTTCGACTGGCAGGACGACACGTGACCGAACGTGTCGACCACGCCGGTGGGCCGACCACTCCACCGACACGCGAGCCGGGCTCGGGCCCCGACGGGCCCATCATGGGTGATCCCGGCCCGAGTGGGCGTTTCGGCGAGTTCGGCGGTCGCTTCGTGCCCGAATCGCTGGTCCCGGCGTGCATGGAACTCGAAGCGGCGTTCCGGTCGGCGTGGGCCGACCCCCTGTTCCATACCGAGTTCGAAGGCATCCTCCGTCACTACGGCGGACGACCCACCCCGGTCACCGAGTGCGGCAGGCTCTCCGACGAACTCGGCGTCCGCCTGCTGCTCAAACGTGAGGACCTGGCCCACACCGGTTCGCACAAGCTCCACAACGTCATCGGCCAGGGCCTCCTGGCCCGGCGCATGGGCAAGAAACGCCTGATCGCCGAGACCGGGGCGGGTCAGCACGGTGTGGCCACAGCCACGGCCGCGGCCCTGTTCGGCATGGAGTGCCTGGTGTACATGGGCGAGGTCGATACCGAGCGCCAGGAGATCAACGTCTTCCGCATGGAGCTGCTCGGGGCCGAGGTCCGTCCGGTGTCCAGCGGGAGCCGGACCCTGAAGGACGCCGTGAACGAGGCCCTGCGGGACTGGGTGGCTTCCGTGGGGGACACCCACTACTGCCTGGGCTCGGTCATGGGACCGCACCCCTATCCGTGGATGGTGCGGGAGTTTCAGCGGGTCATCGGCGACGAGGCCCGGGTCCAGTGCCGTGAGCTGCTCGACGGTGTGGATCCCGATGTGGTGGTGGCCTGCGCGGGAGGCGGATCGAATGCGGCCGGAATCTTCGCTGGCTTCGCCGATACCACGTCGTCGGCGCTGGTGGCCGTGGAAGCGGCCGGGGGAGCGGCCATGGCCACCGGTATCCCCGGGGTCCTGCACGGTATGCGGAGCGCGCTCATGCAGAACGAGGAAGGCCAGATCCTCGAAGCCCACTCCATCTCCGCCGGCCTCGACTATCCGGGTATCGGCCCCGAGCACGCCCATCTCGGTGAGCTCGGGCGGGCCCGTTACGAGTCGGCCGACGACGCCCAGGTGCTCAGCGCGTTCCAGCGTCTGGCCCGCACCGAGGGCATCATCCCGGCCCTCGAATCGGCTCACGCCATCGCCTGGGTCATCGCCCGGGCCGGCACCACCGACCTTCCGACCGGCTCCACCGTTCTGGTCAATCTGTCCGGTCGGGGCGACAAGGACGTGGCCCAGGTGCGGGACCTGCTGCGTCCATGAGCGGTCGTCCCGGTCGCAGCCAGAGCCACCCGGCCCTCCCGGCGGTCCGGTGGACGTGAGCCGCAGCCCGGGCGCCGCCGGGGGCATGGTCGGAAGTCCCGCCGGTGACGGTTACCGTCCCGGGTTCCTCGAATCGATGCTCACCACCCGGCGAGACGCCGGCCACAAGCTGTTGGTGCCCTACGTCACCGGGGGGATGGACGACGAATGGCTGCTGACCGTCGAAGCCCTGGCCGGGGCTGGGGCCGATGCCATCGAGGTGGGCATTCCGTTCTCTGATCCCATGATCGACGGTTCGACCATTCAGGAGGCGTCCCTCCACGCCCTGGAGCGGGGCACAACCCCGGACGGGATCCTGGCCGACCTGAGTCGCATCGAGGTGGGCATCCCCCTGGTGGTCATGACCTACTACAACGTGATCTACCGGGCTGGGCACGAACGCATGGCCGGCCTGATGGCCGAGTCGGGCGTGGCTGGGGCCATCATCCCGGACCTGCCCCTGGAGGAGATGGGACCCTGGGCCCAGGCCGCCGACCGGGCCGACGTGGCCACCGTCCTGCTGGTGGCGCCCTCGACTCCACCCAACCGCATCGAGGCGGTGTGCCACCGGTCGCGAGGGTTCGTCTACGCCGTGGGCCGCATGGGGGTGACCGGGGAGCAGGCCGTGCTGGCCGACTCGGCCCGGCAGGTGGCCGGCAGGGTGGTGGAGGCCACGCAACTCCCGGTCTGTGTCGGCATCGGGGTCTCCACCCCCGAACAGGCCGTGACGGTGTGCGAGGTGGCCGACGGCGTCGTGGTGGGATCGGCCCTGGTGCGCCGGCTGCTCGAGGGGGAGGGTCCTGAGGGGGCAGCGGCCTTCGTGGCCTCTCTGCGCCGGGCCCTCGATGCCACAGGCACCTCCTGACGGTCCGGCACCGGCCGGTGGCCCCGTTCAGTACCGGTCAGCCCGGGTGCGTCGGTGGGGGGCCGCTCAGCTGCGTTCGGGTCGGACCAGCCGGTAGACGGCCCGCACGAAGGACCGGCGGCTTCGCTGCTCGGTCCGGTCCTGCAGCCGACGCCGGATGAGCTCGCGCCGCTCCTGGAGATCCTGGAACGTGATGGGATCGGTCTCGTCGGGAAATCCCATGGCCGCCCGGTAGCCATCGAGGTCGATCGGCTTCTCGAGCAGCTCGACGCCTACCTCGCGGGCGATCTGTTCGCCGTGGCGTTCGGTGAAATAGGTGACCACGGCCAGTATCTCGCCGAGGATGTCCACGTCGGGGGCCATGGTGGCCATGGCCCCGTTGAGGAACAGGATGTCCTTGACGAAGAGCATGAGCTCTTTGGGCATCCGGGCGCCGTAGCCCAACAGGGCCTTGGTCACGTCCCGCAACTCGGCCACCATCTCGTCGGCGGTGAGTGAGGTGGGGTCGACAGCCGGTCGATCGAGTCCCAGGTCTCGGATGACCGCCTCCACGTCGGAGTCGGCCGGCAGGGCCCCGAGATCCCGGAGGGCCTCGACCTGGACGGTGAGATTGTTGGCGGTCGCCCCCATCTGCAGGCGCAGGAAGGCCAGGCGCTTGCCCTCGTCGAGGCGGCCGGTGATCCCGAAGTCGAGCAGGGCCACCGTCCCGTCGGTCTGCACCATGAGGTTGCCGCCGTGGAGGTCACCGTGGAACACCCCATAGAGCAGGGCCCCCTCCAAAAAGGCGATGAGACTGGACCTCAGCACCGCGGCGGTGTCGATGCCGGCGGCTCGCATGCCGGCCGCATCGCCCCAGGCGAATCCGTGGAGGTGCTCCATGACCAGCACTCGCCGGGTGACCAACTCGGGATGGGGGCGGGGGACCACGATGGATCGCTGGCCACTGGAGGCGAACACGGCGGCGATGTCCAGCATGTTCTGCGCCTCGAGCCGGAAATCGAGCTCCTCCACGATGGTCTCGGCGAACAGGTCGACTAGGGCCGGCGGGTTGGTCAGGGTGGCGATGGGGATCCGGCCGACCAGCTGGGGAGCGATCCATGACATGGCGGCGATGTCCAAGCGCACCAGGGAGGCCACACTGCGCCGTTGGACCTTGACCACCACCCGCTCTCCGGACCGGAGCGTCGCCGCATGGACCTGAGCGATCGAGGCCGAGGCGATGGGTACCCGGTCGAAGGAGACGAAGACCTCGGCCAACGGCCGGCCCAGATCCTCCTCCACGGTGCGTCGGACGGTGGCAAATGGCTCAGGGGGCACCCGATCCCGCAACAGCCGGAACTCCTCCACCAGCTCCTCGGGGAAGATGCCTTCGCCCGAGGAGATGATCTGGCCCAGTTTTATGTAGGTGGGCCCCAGCCGCTCGAACGCCGGGCGCAGGCGGCGGGACAACCCCGAGCGCGACGCCGGCGTGCCCCGGTCGCGGAGTCCCCAGGCCAGCAGGGCAGAGCCCAGGCGGTAGCCGACCGTGGCCACGCGACCGACCGAAGGGAGCTGTTGGGGTCGGACCAGCTCCCGGGCCAGCCGGGCGGCGTCCTCCCGGAGGGCGTCGACACCCGGGGAGGTCGGAGATGGGAACCGCCAGGCCATGGCGGCGGGATCGACGGTCCACGGGCCGTGCGGGGTGAACGCCCCGATGGCCAGATCGCTGCGTGCGCTGCCCGGATGGGATCGGGAGCCGGAACCACCGTCGGAGCTGACGGATCCAGGCGGACCCGACGGACCAGTGGATTCAGAGTGGGTGGGAACTGCGTGCTCGACCATGGATCCTCAACGCTAGGGGCTGTACCCGGCTGACGGTCCGCCCCCGGCCGGACCGAATGGCCGGTCTCCGTCGGGGCTGGGCCCAGAGTCGGGCGTGGACCCTACGAATGGCCCAGGCCTCAGCCGTGGCCGGCCTGGCCTCCGGCCCGTGTGGGCCGGTGCTCACCCCGGGGAGATGACCAAGCAGCCGTTGTGGCCGCCGAACCCGAACGAGTTCGACAGGACCGGTGCCGGATCCCACGGACGGGCGGTGCCCGAGACGATGTCGAGGTGGATGTCGGGATCAGGCTGCTCGTAGCCCCAGGTGGGAGGGATGAGGGCATGCTCCATGCTGAGGACGACGGCCACCGCTTCGATGGCCCCACAGGCACCGAGTCCGTGCCCGGTGATGCCCTTGGTCGAGGTCACCGGAGGGCCTGAGCCGCCGAAGACCTTGGTGATGGCGTCCGACTCGGCCTGGTCGTTGAGGGGGGTGGAGGTGCCGTGGGCGTTGATGTGCCCGATCTGGGCGGGGGTGATGACGGCGTCCTCCATGGCCAGGGTCATGCACGCCGCGGCGCCCGACCCCCCCGGGATGGGCGCTGTGATGTGGTGGGCGTCGGCGGTGCTGGCCGAGCCCGAGAGTTCGCCGTAGATGCGGGCACCGCGGGCGACGGCGCGGTCCCACTCCTCGAGGACCAGGGCCCCGGCCCCTTCGGTGATGACGAATCCGTCCCGCCTCACGTCGAATGGGCGTGAGTTGCCCGACGTCGACAGGGCGGTCATGTTGGAGAAGGCGGCGATGCCCACCCCGGTCATCCCGGCCTCGGCCGCCCCTCCGATAGCCACGTCGCAGCGGCCCGAGGCCACCAGGCGGGCGGCGTGACCGATGCTATGGGCCCCGGCGGCACACGCCGTGGTGATGGTCTCCGAGGGACCGTGCCAGCCCAGGCGGATGGACACGGCGGCGGCACCGGCGTTGGACATCATCATGGGCACCAGTCGGGGGGAGACCCGGCGGGCGCCCTTCTCCCCGAAGATCAGGATCTGCTTCTCCAGGGTCTCCAGACCCCCGACCCCGGTCCCCATCACCACTCCCGAACGACCGGGATCGGCGTCGAGCTCACCGGCGTCGGCCAGGGCCATGTCGGCCACGGCCACGGCGAACTGGGCGAACCGGTCCACCTGTCGGGCCTCCTTGGTGGAGAACCACTGTTCGGGATCGAACTCGGGCACCCGACGTGGACCCTCGGGGGGCGATCCGTTGAGCCCGGTCCACAGGGCGTCGGTCCCGATGCCGCAGCACGACACCACCCCGAGTCCGGTGATGGCGACCCGGCGCCCGGCCACCGGGCCGTCGGGACCGATACCCAACAGCATCAGAGCTTGGCGGCGATCAGGTCGAAGGCCTGCCCGATGGTCTCGATGCCCTCGAGCTCGGTCTCGTCCACCGACACGTCGAAGGTCTCCTCCAGAGCCATGACCAACTCGACCAGGTCGAGGCTGTCGGCATCGAGGTCCTCGGCGAACCTGGCCTCCCGCGTCACCTTGTCGGCGGGCACCTGGAGGACCTCGACCGCACACTCCGTGAACTTCTCGAATGCCTCGTCGTTACTCACGCATCTGCTCCTTTTGTCATGGTTGTCATCGAATGGTGGGCCGGCGACCCGGCGGACCCGTCGCCCGTTCCGTGCCCGGCCGACCCGTTGGGTCGAGCGTCGCTGTGGTCACACCCGTCACGGCTGCTCCGGTCGTCCCGGGCCCTCACAGGCCCATCCCTAGGCCACCGTCCACCGGCAGCACGGCACCGGTGATGTAGGCGGCCCCGGCTGAAGCCAGAAAGCCTACGGCCTCGGCGATCTCCTCGGGACGGGCCACCCTACCCAAGGGGACCTGGGCCCCGAACGCCTGGATACGCTCTTCCCCGAGAGCGGCGAGCATATTGGTCTCGACCAGGCCCGGGGCGACCACGTTGACGGTGATCGACCGGCTGGCCACCTCACGGGCCATGGAGCGGGCCATGCCCACCAGTCCGGCCTTGGAGGCGGCGTAGTTGGCCTGGCCGGCCGACCCGATGTAGGCCCCCACCGAGGAGATCAGGATCACCCGGCCCCGGTGGAGTCGAATCATCTTGGACAGGGCCCGCTTGGTGACCCGGAACGCCCCGGAGAGGTTGGTGTCGATCACCTCGGACCAGGCGTCCTCCTTCATGCGGAGGACCAGGGTGTCCCGGGTAACGCCGGCGTTGGCCACCAGCACCTCCACGGGGGCCCAGGCCGCCTCGACGGCGGCGAAGGCCGCATCGACCTGGGCGGGATCGGTGAC
This sequence comes from Acidimicrobiales bacterium, assembly GCA_038210245.1. Lineage (GTDB taxonomy): Bacteria > Actinomycetota > Acidimicrobiia > Acidimicrobiales > RAAP-2 > Bog-756. The sequence goes on along the minus strand of JBBQWW010000032.1, from coordinate 25,573 downwards.
GTCACAGGTCAATGAGAGCAGCTCGCCGGGGCCGTCGAGGACGTCCTCCTCCACCACCCCGGACCGGGAGGTGACCGCCACCCGGTCGCCGCGGGCTACGAACCAGTTGGCGCAGGCCAGACCGATACCCCGGGTCCCGCCGGTGACCATCACCACTCGGCCGCCCCGAGGAGCATCCGGGCCGGACCCACCCTCTGGTCCCGGGCTGGACGCACTGACGGCCGCGTCGGCGGGCGGGTCGGAATCACTCACGGCTGACCACCCACCGGCGATCGGCCTGGCCTGGTCCTGTCCCGTTGCTCCACTCTCCGACCCATGGTCACGAACTGCTCCCCGGGGTCCGGATCCAAGCCACGGGCTGGCCCTCGACCACCCGCTCGCCACGGACGGCCAGCCAGCGGACCAGGATGCCGGCAAAGGGGGTGCGGACATCGGTCAGACCTACCGTGCCCACCCGATCGCCGACGGCCAGGATCGAACCGGGCTCGATGCCCTGACCACTTCCCGGGGCGGCGTTGGCCTCGGCCAGGGCGGTGCTCTCCAGGGCGGCCAGGTGGACGTCGGGCTCGAAGACTCCGGGCGCCGGGCTCACGATGACCCGCTCCGACGTGTAGAGGTGCTCACCCTGGTGGGCGGGGGAGGAGGCCGTCCACTCGTCGGTGCCGGCCACGGTGTCCATCAGCTTGTCCAGGTCAGCGGGAACGGAGACGGCCACGCCACGCACGTCGGGGATGGTGCGCCGGACCATCCCGGTGAGGACCCCACCGGGACCCAGCTCGGCCAGGACAGTGGCGCCCCGTCCGCTCAGGGCCTCGAGGGACTGACGCCAGCGGACGGGACTGCAGAGCTGGGCCGAGAGCAGTCCGGGCCACTCGCCCGGATCGGTGTGCACCCGGGCGTCCACATTGGCCACCACCGGGACCTCGGGTGAGTGGAAGGTCACCGAGTCCAGGGTCTGGCGGAGCCGGATACGGGCCGGGAGCATCAGCTGGGTATGGAAGGCCCCCGACACCGGGATGGGCAGTACTTTTCGGGCGCCCAACTCCTTGGCCCGGTCGGTGGCCGCGGCCACGCCGGCCACCGTGCCGGCGATGACCACCTGTCCGGGGGCGTTGTAGTTGGCTACCCAGACCTCGTCCTCGGCCCGCTGACAGGCGGCCTCGGCGTCGTCGTCGGCGATGCCGATCAGCGCCGCCATGGTGCCGGGCTGCTCGTCCGCCGCCACCTGCATGGCGTTCCCGCGCTCCACAACGAGCCGGGTCCCGTCGGAGAGGGAGAGGGATCCTGACGCCACCAGCGCGGTGTACTCACCCAGGCTGTGGCCGGCACAGGCCGCCGGGAACAGGCCGAGGCGCTCAACGGCGTCGAGGACCACCAGGCTCATCACGAAGGTGGCCAACTGGGCGTTGGCCGTGAGGGTCAGCTCCTCCATCGGAGCGTCCAGGAGTAGGCCGGTGAGATCCCGTCCGGCGATGTCTGAAGCCTCGGCGATGACCTCCCACGACGGATGCTCGACCCAGGCATGGCCCATCCCAGACCGCTGCGATCCCTGTCCCGGGAAGGTAAAGGCCAGCACCTGCCGACTCCTCTCGACTACGTCCTCGATGCCTGTCCGGGATGGGGCTCATCCCTCGTGTTCACGACGGCCGGACAAGTGTGGCACGGCAATCTCGGTTTCCGGTGTTTACCCGTGGGTCACCGGTGATGTCCGGCCACCCCCCGTCCGGGCGGCCCGGCCCGATACCGGGAACCGGCTCCGACTGGTGGCCGTCCCTTCCTCGGGCTCGGGGCCGTCCCGGCGTCGGTACGTGCCCGGGGCGGGATTCGAACCCGCACGCCCTTTCGGACAGTGGATTTTGAGTCCACCACGTCTGCCATTCCGTCACCCGGGCCGGTGGGGGCGCAGCCTATCGCCCTGGTTCAGGCCGACCCGGACCCCCCTCGACGCCGGCCACGGGCCGGCACGGATGCCGCCCCGGACCGACTGATGCCGCCACCCCGCATCCACCTTTCACCCGATGGCACCCCGCGAGGACCGTAGGCTCACGCCATGGTCAGCGACTCCCATCCCGTCACGCTGTCCGAGCGCTGGGCCGGGGTGGGGCAACGACAGTCCGTCGCCCTTGCCTCCGTCGAGCTGTGGACCGTGGAGTTGCCGTTCCGGGGACCGGTACGGACGGCTCGGGGGGTGCACCGCACCCGTCCTGTGGTGCTGGTCCACCTGGTGGGCGCGACCCTCGACGCCGCAGGCACGGCCACCGGTGTCATCGACGGTTGGGGGGAGTGTGCGGCGCTGGCCGACCCCACGTTCGACCCGGAGGACGTCGAGCGGTCCCTGGCTGTGCTCCGTCACGTGCTGGTCCCGGCCCTCCTGGCCCGTACCGACCGTCCCGGGGCGACCATCCCGGCCGGGCGGCTCCTGCCTCCCCCATCCGAGCTCGACGACCTCCACCTGGCCTCTCCTCACGCCCCGCTGGCCTTCGCCGCCCTGGAGATGGCGGTAGCCGATGCCCATCTGCGAGCGGAACAGCGGTCCCTGGCCGGCCTGCTCGGAGTGCAGGAACGCCGAGTGGAGATCGGGGCGGTAGTGGGTCAGGCCGAGTCGACCGACCGTCTGCTCGACGCCGTCGGTACTTTGGTCGAGGAGGGCTACCGGAGGGTCAAACTCAAGATCGGCCCCCACCGAGACCTCGACCCCGTCTCGCTCATCTCGTCAGCCTTCCCCGACCTGCTGCTCCAGGTCGACGCCAACGGTTCCTACACTCCCGGGGACGAGGCCGACCCCCCGGACGCCACCTGTCCGGCCCCGGGCGGCGGCTCCATCGATCCGGCCGACTTCGGCGATCTGGCCGCACACTCCGACGTGCCCGAGCTGATGGCGCTGGATCCCTTCGGACTCCTGTGCATCGAGCAGCCCTTCGAGCGGTCGGAGTTGGCCGCCCATGCCCACCTGTCCTCCAGGATGACCACTCCCATCTGCCTCGACGAGAGTCTTGACTCCCCGGCGGCGGTGGATCGGGCTCTCGCCATGGGGGCCTGCTCGGTGGTGTGCGTGAAGCCGTCCCGACTGGGCGGGCTCGGGGCCGCGCTCACGGTGATCGACCGGTGTGCCGGGGCCGGCGTCCCCCTGTGGGTGGGGGGGATGTTCGAATCGGGATACGCCCGGGGAGTTCTCACCGTGCTCGGGGCCCTGGACGGGATGGCCTGGCCCGGAGACCTGAGCCCGGCCCGGACCTACCTCGAGGACGATCTCGTCCCCGAGGTTCTGCCCACCCGGGACGGACCGAGGGGTGCACTGGTCGTCGGGCTGCCCCCCGGGCCGGGGATGGGTCCTCCGCCCGAACCCGCCGCCCTTGCCCGTCTCGGCACGAGCCACCAGGTCATTGGGGGTGTCCGGGGCTGACGGGGCTGGGTCCGGCCTCATCGAGTCCCCGTCATGCGTAGAATTGCCCCTCCATGCATCGGACCACCATCGAACGCCGGCTGAGTGACGCCCACGACCAGCTGGTGCGGGCGCGGGCCCAGTTGGCCGTGCTCGACGAGCAGCTGCTGGTGGTCAACGAGATCGCCGACGACACCCGATTGCGGGCCATGGTGTCCGAGACTCCTCTGGCCTCCAAGGAGTCCGACGAGGCCAACCGGCACGCCACAGTGATGCTGCAGAACCGGGCCACTCTCGCTGATCAGATCGTCCAGCTCGAACGCCGCCAGAACGACCTGCTCGACCGACTGGTGGTCGACCCGGGTTGCTAGACGAGACGGCGTCCACGCGGGCTACACCCCGTCGCCCTCCTCTAGGGTGCACCTGATGCCGGGCCGCCTGCTGGCCATCCCCCCGACAGCACACCCGGGTCACCGATCGGTGGCCCCACCCGATCGACCAGGCCTCCGGCCGGTCCCCGAGCCGGAAGGACCTGAGACATGACCAGGCGTGTGGTCATCGCCGAGGACGAGGCGATCATCCGGCTGGATCTCAAGGAGATCCTGTTGGACGAGGGGTATGACGTGGTGGGGGAGACCGGCCGCGGCGATGAGGCCGTGGATCTGGTGCGCGATCACCACCCGGACCTGGTCATCCTCGACGTGAAGATGCCCGGCTCCGATGGGCTGGCTGCGGCCCGGTCCATCCGCGACCTCGAGCTCAAAGTGGCGGTGCTGATCCTCACCGCCTTCAGCCAGCGCAACCTGATCGACGAGGCCCGGGAGGCCGGGGTGGCTGCGTACCTGGTGAAGCCGTTCCAGCGCATCGAGCTCATGCCCGCCATCGATCAGGCCATGGCCCGCTGCGAGCAGGAGTGGGCCATCGATGCCGAGGCCCGCCAGTCGGCGGCCGAGGGCACCAACGGTCCGCACTCCAGCGCGGAGGACAAGTTGGAGACCCGGCGACTGGTCGACGGGGCCAAGAGCGTGCTCATGGAACGCTCCGGCATGTCGGAGTCCGAAGCGTTCGGCTATATCCAGAAGACGGCCATGGGTACCCGGGCTCGGATGATCGATGTGGCCCGACAGGTGCTCGACGGCACCCTTCCCTAGCGCGGGTCCGGCACCGATCATGGCCACATCTACACCACCCGACCAGGCCGCTGACTCCGCCGGTTCCGGTGCGGCCGGCGAGTCCCTGGCCGTAGGCCCCGACCAGCCCCGTGATCCGACGTCCCGACCCCTGCTCCTGCTCGACGGGATGTCGTTGGCCTTCCGGGCCTACTTCGCCCTCCCGCCCGACCTGTCCACCAGTGCCGGCGTGGTGACCAACGCCGTCCACGGCTTCACCTCCATGGTCGTGAACCTGGTGCGGGATCATCGTCCGATCGGCGTGGCTGTGGCCTACGACCTCCCCGGGGGCACCTTCCGGGACGACATCGTCGAGGAGTACAAGGGGGGACGCGCCGAGACGCCACCCGATCTCCCTCCCCAGTTCGACATGATCCGCTCGGTGCTCGCCTCGCTGGCCATCCCGGTCGTCACCTCCGAGGGGTACGAAGCCGATGACGTCCTGGCCACCCTGGCCACGGAGGCCCGGGACCGTGGCCATCCGGTCATCATCGTCACCGGGGACCGGGACTCCTATCAGTTGGTGGAGGACCCCTACATCCGGGTGCTGTACAACCGCCGAGGGGTGAGCGACTACGCCCTCTACGACGAGGCCGGCATCGCGGAGCGGACCGGTGTGCGCCCCGAGAAGTACCCCCTGCTGGCCGCCCTGCGGGGCGACCCGTCGGACAATCTGCCCGGGGTTCCCGGGGTCGGCGAGAAGACGGCGGCCAAGCTGGTCAACGAGTACGGCGACCTCGACACCCTCTACGCCCACCTCGACGCCCTGTCGCCCAAGCTGCGCGAGAACCTGGCCGCCAACCTCGAACGCGTTCAGAAGAACGCCGAGGTCATACCCCTCGTGCGGGACGTGCCCCTCAACGTCCACGTGGACCAGCTGGTGCTGGGCGGTTGGGACCACGAGGAGGCTCGGCGCACCTTCGACGAACTGGAGTTGCGGTCCGTGTGGACCCGACTCTCCCCCCTGATGGGGGAGGGGGCCTTCGGTGAGCCGGTTCCGGGCTCTTCGGCACCCTCGGGCCCCCCCGACTCGGCCGCCACGAGCAGAGCGGCGGGTGGAGTCGGTGGGTTGGGCACGATGGACGATCCCCGGACGGACCAGCCGGGGTGGCTGTCGCACCCCGACGCAGTGGTGCCGGCCGACGCCGATGCGGCCGTGGCCGCGGTGGACCTCGCCGTGGCCGCAGCCCGAGCCCGGACCGGGGTCCTGGCCCTCCACGCCCGATGGTCCGGGGATCCCGGCCGCTCCGTGCTCACGTCGCTCACCCTGATGCCCGAGCCCGAAGATGTGGTGGAGTCATCGACCGCGTCAGACGCGTCCCCTTCCACCGATGCCATCACGACGGCCGTACACCTCGGGTCCGAGGAGCTGCTGGCCGATCCCGGGGTCCTCAGCGCGTTGACCGCCGGACTCGGCCCGGATGGTGTGGCCGTGGTGGCCCACGACGCCAAGGAGCTGATGCGCACGCTGCTTCCGGCGGGGGTGGACATCAGCCGGCTGACCCTGGACACGGCGGTGGCCGCCTACCTGCTCGACCCCTCCACCGACCGGTACCGGATCAGCGATCTGGCCGCCCGCTTCCTGGCCGTGGACGTCGACGACGGCTCCGGGGCCAAGGGTCAGGGCACCTTCGTCCTTGAGGCACCGGGCGATGACGACACTCCCGATGGGAGTGAAGCCACCCCATCCGGACTCGACGTCACCGCCTTGGAATCGGTTCGCCTGGCCGCCGTCGTGGCCCGACTCCGGTCCCCGATGCTCGAGGCCCTGGCCGAGGTGGAGGAGACGGGCCTTAACGAGGCCATCGAGCAGCCCCTGGTGCGGGTGCTGGCCCGCATGGAGGTGGTGGGGATCCCGGTGGACCGGGACGTGCTCCGGACCATCGCCGCCTCGCTGGCCGAGGAGGTCCGATCCCTCGAGGTCACCATCCAGGACCTGGCCGGGGAGCCGTTCAAGGTCAACTCCGTGCCCCAGCTGCGGACGGTGCTCTACGAGAAGCTGGCCCTGACCCCGCTGCGCAAGACCAAGACGGGCTTCTCCACCGACGCCCGGACGCTCGAGCAGCTCCGGGGTCAGCACCCCATCATCGAGGCCCTCCTCCGCTACCGGGAGGTCGAGAAGCTCCGCTCCACCTACGGCGAGAGTCTGGCTGCCGAGGTGGCCGAGGACGGCCGCATCCACGCCACCTTCCGCCAGACGGTGGCCCGTACCGGTCGCCTGTCGTCGGACCGGCCCAACCTCCACAACATCCCGGTGCGCACCGAGGAAGGGCGACGGTTCCGACAGGCCTTCGTCCCGTCCCCCGGCCGTCGCCTGCTGGTGGCCGACTACGACCAGGTGGAGCTGCGGGCCATCGCCCACCTCTCCGGTGACCCCGGGTTGACCGGTGCCTTCGCCGCCGGCGAGGACATCCACCGGACGGTGGCATCCCAGGTGTTCGGGGTAGACCGCGACGAGGTGACCCACGCCCAGCGCTCGACGGCCAAGATGGTCTCGTACGGCCTGGCCTACGGCATGGAGGCCTACGGGCTCTCCCAGCGCCTGGGGGTTCCGGTGGAGGAAGCCCAGGGCATCCTGCAGGCCTTCTTCGCCGCCTTCCCTTCGGTCCACGCCTACATGGACCAGGCCGTGGCCGACGCCCGCCAGGTCGGCTACACCGTGACCGCCTTCGGCCGACGGCGCCCACTTCCCGACTTGGTCTCCACCAACTACCAGGTCCGCCAGGCCGCCGAGCGGCAAGCCATGAACGCCGGGATCCAGGGTCTGGCTGCCGACCTGTTCAAGGTGGCCCTCATCCGGCTCGACTCGGACCTGGAGGAGAAGGGGCTGGCAACGGACCTGGTCCTCCAGGTCCACGACGAGGTCCTGTTGGACGTGGACCCGGATGAGGAGGATCAGGTGGCTGCCCTGACCGAAGAGGCCCTGACCGGGGCGGCCGACCTCACCGTCCCCCTCAAGGTGGCCATGGCCTGGGGGTCCTCGTGGGCCGAGGCCAAAGGAGCCTGACCGGGCCGGTCGCGGATCCCCGTCGGCCGGGCCGTGACCGGCGGCCGGCCCTCGCCGCTCAGCCGGGCGGACCGGTGGAGTACCATTGACTCCCGGTCACGACCGTGTGGCCCCTACCTTCACCGCCGGTCCTCCCGTGGGGCGCGGCGATCCGTCCGGAAAGCGAGCTACCTACCTTCATGTCTGACACCCACGTTGTACCCGAGGGCACCGCCCTCCTGTCGCCCGAGGCCATGGGCACCTTCGACGAGAACGGGGTCTATGTGCCCCGTTCGATCACCGAGGACGACCTCGGCGGAGGCTCCCTCGAGGACGCCATGGCCGGCACCATCGTCGAGTTCGAAGACGGTGACCTGGTCGAAGGGACCGTGGTCAAAATCGATCGGGACGAGGTGCTCCTCGACATCGGCTTCAAGTCCGAAGGCGTGATCCCCGTGCGGGAGCTGTCCATCCGCAACGATGTCGACCCCTCCGAGATCGTCACCCTGGGCGAGGCCATCGAGGCCCTCGTGCTCCAGAAGGAGGACAAGGAGGGGCGCCTGATCCTCTCGAAGAAGCGCGCCCAGTACGAGCGGGCCTGGGGCACCATCGAGAAGCTCAAAGAGTCCGACGAGGTCGTCACCGGTCCGGTCATCGAGGTGGTCAAGGGTGGTCTCATCGTGGACATCGGGCTACGTGGCTTCCTCCCCGCCTCACTCGTCGAGCTGCGCCGGGTCCGCGAGCTCCAGCCCTACGTGGGCCGTGTCATCGAGGCCAAGATCATCGAGCTGGACCGGAACCGGAACAACGTGGTCCTCTCGCGCCGGGCCTGGCTGGAGGAGACCCAGAAAGAGCAGCGGGGCGAGTTCCTGGTCAACCTCAAGCCGGGAGAACGACGCAAGGGCGTGGTCTCCTCGGTGGTCAACTTCGGTGCCTTCGTCGACCTGGGCGGCATGGACGGCCTCGTCCACGTGTCCGAGCTGTCCTGGAAGCACGTCGACCACCCGTCATCGGTGGTGTCGGTGGGTGACGAGATCGACGTCGAGGTCCTCGATGTCGATCTGTCCAAGGAGCGCATCAGCCTCTCTCTCAAGGCCACCCAGACCGACCCGTGGCAGGAGTTCGCCAACTCTCACCAGGTAGGGGAGCTGGTCTACGGCCGGATCACCAAACTGGTGCCCTTCGGGTCGTTCGTCCAGGTGGGTGACGGCATCGAGGGCCTGGTGCACATCTCGGAGATGGCCGGTCACCACGTGGACCTGCCCGAGCAGGTGGTCACCCCCGGTGAGGAGCTGTGGGTGAAGATCATCGACATCGACCTCCAGCGCCGCCGGATCAGCCTGTCCATCAAGCAGGCCGCCGAAGGTGGCGAGGTGTCCGAGGAGTACCGTGAGGCGTTCGGCGAGCACGCCTACGACGACGAGGGCAACTATGTCGGACCGGTCTTCGCCGAAGCCGAGTTCACCCCGGAGACCGAGGCCCAGGCGGCCTGGGCCGACTACGTGGCCGAGCACGGCACCGGTGAGGGTGGTCCGGAGATGCCGGCGGGAGACGTGCCCGTGGCCCCCGAGGCGTCGGTCGACGCACCAGTGGCCGAGGCAGCACCGGCACCGGAGGCGGCTGCCGCACCCGAGGCGACCACACCGGCCCCCGAGGCCGCTACTCCGGCCCCCGAGGCGCCGGCAGCTGAGGCCCCCGCCGTCGAGCCTGCTCCGACGGAGGGTGTCATCGAGGGCAGCTGACCCACGCTCGACGGGAGGGTACCCATCCTCCCGTCGACACTCGTCGACACTCGTCGGCCCGGGTGGCTCAACCGCTCGGGCTAGTGCGTGCTGGCTACTGCTTTTTCCTCTTCTTCTTGCGCCCGCCGCTGCCACCGGCATCTGCCTCCGGGTCGGAGGTGACCGCGTCATCGGCCGGCGGGGCCGGGGCCGCACCGGACGATGGCGCAGTTGATGGTGGGGGTAGGGGCGCCGGGGCTACCGGAGCCGGTGGAATCGGTGGAGCCGGCGGAGTGGGAGGCCGCGGTGGGGTGACTACCCCCGGCAACGTGGTGGCCCGGGGCGGACCCGGGTTCGGAGGCACCGCCGTCGGGCGTTGGCTCGATGAGGCCGGGAGTCCCGCCGCCGCCGTCAGGGCCACGGGGCTGACCGTTCCTCCCGTGCCCGACTCTCCTTCGATCAGCGGGAAGTGGCAGGCCACCTGGTGGCCAGGGGCGATATCCCGCAGAGGTGGCTCCTGCTCGGCACAGAGATCCTGGGCATAGGGGCACCGGGTGCGGAAGCGGCACCCCGAGGGGGGGTTGAGGGGCGAGGGCAGCTCACCGGTGAGGGCCTTGTGGTCACTGGTGTGGTCGGGGTCCGGCTCCGGGATCGACGCCAGCAGCGCTTCGGTGTAGGGATGGGCGGCGGCGCGGTAGAGCTCGTCGGACTGGGCGATCTCCACCAGCTTGCCCAGGTACATGACGGCCACCCGGTCGCTCACGTTCTTGACGACAGCTAGGTCGTGGGCGATGAACACCATGGTCAGCCCGAACCGCTCCTTCAGGTCGGCCAGCAGGTTGAGGATCTGGGCCTGGACCGACACGTCGAGGGCGGACACCGGTTCATCGCAGATCAGCAGATCGGGCTCGGCCATGAGGGCCCGGGCGATGCTGATGCGCTGACACTGTCCACCGGAGAACTCCTGGGGCCGCCGATCACCGGCGGTGTCGGGATCGATCCCGACAGCCACCAGCATCTCCCGTACCTTCTCCGCCCGCTCCTTCTTGGTGCCCCGACCCCAGATGTTGAGGGGCTCGGCCACGATGTCCCGGACCCGGCGCCGCGGGTTGAGGGACGAGATGGGATCCTGGAAGATCATCTGGATCTTGGTTCGGACCCTCCGGAGCTGACGGGGGTTGAGCGTGGTCAGGTCCTGGTCCTTGTAGATGACCCGACCCGAGGTGGGCGGTTGGACCTGCACGAGGGCCCGGCCCGTGGTCGACTTGCCGCAGCCGGACTCGCCCACCAGGCCCAGCGTCTCGCCGTTGCGCACGGTGAAGGAGACACCCGACACAGCCTGTACCGTCTGGCGCCCGCTGCGGAACTCCACCACCAACCGGTCGGCGGTGAGGACGATCTCGGCGTCGGGCCCTGGGGCCTCCGCCCCTCCGGAGTCCGGGGTCGGAATGGAGACGGAGCCTGATCCCGCCGAGGCGGTCGTGGTGTCGGTCATGACGGTTGCTCCCCGGTGGCAGGATCCGTGCCGTCCCGGTCCACCGGAGGGGCCGGTGGCGCTGGAGTACCGGGGGCCGGCGCCGGGGGCGCGGCCACCGAGGCCATGGCCGTGGCTACGGGACCCCGAAGGGTGGGGGAGGCCACCGGTGCGGTCGAGACCCCGTTGACCAGCGGGAACCAGCAGGCGAACAGGTGGTCGGGTGAGCCGGCGGTGCGAAGCGGTGGATCACTCTCCCGGCACTTGTCCTGGACGTAGGGGCAGCGGGGGGCGAATCGACAGCCCGTGGGCGGGTGGATGAGATCGGGGGGGCGACCGGCGATGGCGTTGAGCCGGACGCCGCTGGGGTCGGCCAGGCGGGGGATGGAGTCCATCAGGGCCCGGGTGTAGGGCATGTGGGTGTCGTGGAAGAGGGTACGGGTCGGCGCCTGCTCGACGATCCGTCCGGCGTACATCACCACGATGTCGTCAGCCCGGTTGGCCACCACCCCGAGGTCGTGGGTCACCAGGATGACGGCCATGTGTCGTTCACGCTGCAGGTCGCCCAGGAGGTCGAGGATCTGGGCCTGGACGGTCACATCGAGTCCGGTGGTCGGCTCGTCGGCCATGACCAGGCGGGGAGCACAGGCCAGGGCGATGGCGATCATCACCCGCTGACGCATGCCCCCCGACAGCTGGAACGGATACCAGCGGATCCGCTCCTCGGGGGAGGGGATCCCCACCGAGCGCAGCAGCTCGATGGCGGTGGCCACGGCCTCCTTCCGGTCCATGTCCACGTGGAGGCGGAGGGACTCGGTGATCTGCTTGCCGATCCGTTTGACCGGATTGAGCGCCGTCATGGGATCTTGGAAGATCATGCTCAGCTCGGCCCCCCAGATCTGACGGAGCTGCTGGGGGGCCATGGCTGTCAGCTCATGGCCGGCGAAGTGCACCGTGCCGCTCGTGATGACGTCCCGAGGTGGGAGCAGGCCCATGATCGAACGGGACAGCACGGTCTTGCCCGAGCCCGACTCCCCGACGATGCCCAGGGTCTTGCCCCGGTCCACGGAGAGCGAGACCCCGTCCACGGCCCGCACCGTGCCCCGGGTGGTCCGGAAGGCGGTATGGAGGTCCTCCACCACCAACAGCGGACCCGACGAACCGCCAGCGTCCGGGAAGTCGAGGCTGGTGCTGGCACTCTTCGGTGACCGCCGGTTCACAGCAGGCCCTCACGGATATCGAATCGCTGTCGGAGGCGGTCCCCGATGAGGTTGATGGACAGCAGCAGCAGGAACATAGAGAGTACCGGCCAGAGCATGACGTAGGGGTTGATGTTGAGGGTGCCGTTGGAGGTGCCCTCGGAGATCATGTTCCCCCACGAGGCGGTGGGGGCGGGCACCGACAGACCCAGGAAGGCCAGGGAGCCCTCGATGACGATGACCCCGGCCACGGTGATGAGGCCGAAGGTGACCGCCACCGGGATCACGTTGGGCAGGATCTCCCGGAAGACGATCCGGGACGACTTGGCCCCGAGGGTCCGGGCGGCGATGACGAACTCTCGGTTGGCGAAGGCCAGGCTGGAGGCCCGCACCACCCGGTACAGGAGCGGGACGACGGCAATCGAGAGGATCACGGTGATCTTGAACAGCGACTGGCCCCAGAAGGCCAGGATGGCGATGACGGCCACGATGGCCGGAAAGGCCAACAGCACGAAGGAGCCGGCGTTGAGGGCCACGTCCAGTCGACCGCCCTTGTACCCGGAGATCAGGCCCAGGGTGCCCCCGATGAGCATGCCGATGGTGACGGATACGAAGCCGACGATGAGCGACACCCGGGCGCCGAAGACCAGCCGGCTGAACAGGTCGCGGCCGAGGTCGTCGGTGCCCAGCAGGTGGTGAACGGAGGGCGGGGCGTTGATGGCCGAGTAGTTCTGGAAGTTGGGGTTGGGGAGGGGGAGGACATTGGCCAGGACGGCCATGACCACCACCAGGCCGACCCACCCGATGGCCAGCCAGAAGAGGACGCCCATGGGCTTGGACACCATGATGTCGTCGGAGTCGAGGCTCTCGCTCTGGCGCGACACCACCAATTCGTCCACCGCGGCCAGGCCGGGCACCTGGTCGCTGAGCAGCCGTCCCGAGTTCCTGGTGTCGGCGAGCTCCCGGTCGTCAGGCATCGGTCACTCCCGCGTCACTCTCGGGTCGACCACGGTGAAGAGGAAGTCGATGATGAACTGGATCACCACGTAGGCGATGGCCACCACCAGGGCGATGCCCTGGACCACCAGGTAGTCCCGCTGCTGCACCGCCTGGACCAGCGAGTAGCCCAGACCGTCGATGGCGAAGAGGTACTCCACGATGAACGTGCCGGCCAGCAGGGCCCCGATGTTGACCCCGGCCGCGGCCAGGAGCGAGAACGAGGAAGGCCGGAAGGCGTGGCGCCACATGATGGTCCGGTTGCCCAGGCCCTTGGAGCGGGCCATGGTGATGAAGTCCTCCTGCAGCGTGCTGATGAGGTCCGACCGCAGCAGGCGGTAGTAGACGGCGATCGAGCCGGCGGTGATGGCCAATGACGGCAGGATCATGTCGTGGAGGTTCTGAGCCGGGTTCTGCGAGAACGGCACGTATCCGGTGGCCGGGAACCAGTGCAACCCCACGGCGAAGATGGCCACCATGATCGGGGCGATGACGAAGGGCGGGAGGGCCAGTAGTCCGAAGGTGCTGGTGGTCGACACGTTGTCCAGGGTCCGGTTGGGCCGCCGGGATGTCACCAGGGCCAGCGGAATGGCCACGCCAAAGGCGATGACCTGGGAGATGATGATGAGTTCCAGGTCGATGGGGAAGCCGGTGGCCACGATGTGGGTCACCGACTCGTGGTTGAGATACGACTGGCCCAGGTTGCCGTGGAACACCGCGCCCAGCCACACGAAGTACTGCTGGTAGAGCGGCTTGTTCAGTCCCAGCTCCTGAAAGAGCACGGCCCGGTTGTGGGCGGTGTCGTTGGGACCGAGGATCACCACCGACGGGTCGCCGGGCAGCAGGTGGACCAGCATGAAGCAGAGCACCGAGATGATGAACGCCACCACCACCAGCTGCAGGAATCGGCGGATGAAGTACTTGGTCATGGTGAGTCAGTGACGGTGCGGGAGACCCCGACCGGCTATCCGTTCAACCAGATCTGGGACGGGAAGATGATGCCCTCGTCGAATCCGTAGCCGGCGGCGCCGCTGGGCAGGGTGAGCCCGGCGAAGTTCTGGACACGCTGATCGCCGACCATGGCGAAGGGGTACTGCTCCAGCCACAGGTAGGGGAGGTCGGCGGCCAACCGCTGGTTGAGCTTCTTGTACGCCACCTCACGGGTGGACTGGCTGCTCGAGGTGCGACCGGACTGGAGGGAGAACTCGATCTGGGGATCGGAGTTTCGGGGGAAGTTCAGGCCGATGCTGCCCACCGGAGACACCGTCGTCGTGCTGAACCACACGTAGTTGAGGTCGGGGTCGACGGCCCCGAACTGGTAGGAGGTGGCGGCTTGGAACTTGCCGGTGATGAAGTCGGTGATCAAGGTGGCCTGCTGGATGCTGGCCACGCTGATATCGAACCCGACCTGGTTCCACATCTGTTGAATGATCTGGACCAGACTCTCCAACCGGGGATCGGTCACCGTGGTCAGGGTCAGGGTGGGCGTGCCGTGCTCGGCCTTGTACTGGTTGACCAGGGCCTTGGCCCCGGCCAGGTCGTACTTCGGATAGCCGGTGTCACTGACGTAGAAGGGCGATCCCGGTTGGAACAGTCCGTTGATGGCCTTGGTGTACCCCCCACCGAAGATCTTGAGGATCTGCTTGACGTCGAGGCTCTTGGCCAGGGCCTGGCGAACACGGAGGTCGTTGGTCGGGGCCACCGCGGTGTTCAGCATGACGAAGGCCACCGTGGGCTCCCCGATCGAGTCGGTGAGACTGTCGACCAACTGGTACTGCGAGGAGCCGGTGAACGCCTTGATGGTCACCGGGTCGTTGGTCAGGATGAGGTCCACCCCCCCGGTCTTGAGGGTGGCGGCCCGTTGGGTGTCGTCGGGAATGGGCTTGAAGGTGACCTGGTCGAGATAGGGCAGGCCGCTCCGCCAGTAGTGGGGGTTCTTGGTCGCCGTGAAGTGGTCGTTGGGTTGCCACGAGGAGTAGATGAACGGACCGGTGCCGATCGGGGTGGGCGTCTTGCCGGCCGCCGTCTGGTCCAGCATGGCCTGTCCCACCACGTAGCCCACCTGGCTGGTCAGCCCGGCGGCGAAGGCCGGGCGGGGGGCCGAGAGGTTGTAGACCACGGTCAGCGGGTTCGGGGTGTCCACCGAGGCGATCCCTTTGAGCGCCGTGCCGGTCAGGGCGGAGGCGGCCAGTGCCGTGAAGTTGTTCTTCACCACCGTGGAGGTGAGGTCGGAGCCGTCGCTGAACTTCACACCCGACCGCAGGGTCATGGTCCAGACGGTGAAGTCGGCGTTAGGGGTGAGGGATTTGGCCAGGTACGGCTGCACGGTCCCGTCGGCCGCCACCCACATCAGCGGGTCGTAGACGGCGTTGGCGTAGAGGAAGCCGTTGGTGTCCCAGTGGTTGGACGGTGGGAAGAACCCGTCGATCTCGGCCAGGGTCCCGATGGTCACCGAGCCCCCCTTCTTCGGGGTGCCGGTGTTGACGCCGGGCTTGCCTCCCGACGAGGACGCGGCGGTGGTGGACGACGACGTCGACGGGCTCGACGAGCAGCCGGCCAGCACGCTGGCCCCCGCTGCCCCGAGCATCACCAGGCCACCGGTGGCCGCACCTCGGGACAGGAATGACCGCCGGCTCAGTTCGTTACCCGATGTCACAGAGTTCCCCCATCTCTTCCCCGGCCCCGTTCACAGTCGACGCCCTAAGGACGGATGCACTCTGCCACAGCCGCAGTGTGCCGTGGAGGCAGGTTACTTCCAAGTAGCCCCAGGGTCCACGGACGGGCGCCGTCGGGGGGCGGGAGATCCCACCTGCCGGCGGACCCTGGGTACCATGCGGTCCATGGATGCGCCTCCGTCTGGATCCGCCCCCGTGGTCGGGCCCGAGACGGAGGCTCCCCCGGTCGATCCGCCCGCACCGTCCGGCCGGTCCGCCTCGGGCTCCTTCGACCCGTCCGCCTCCGATTCCCCTGGATCCTCCGGCTCGGCCGGGCCCGAGGATCCTGAAGGCCCGGCGTTCCGGCCCTCCACCAGGATGGTCATCGTGGTCGGGACCGTGGTGGTCATGGTGGCCGCCGTGGTGCTCCGGTTCTGGACCCGGTCCGACCTCTGGCTCGACGAGGCGCTGACCGTCAACATCGCCCGCCTGCCTGTCCACGAGATCCCCTCCTTCCTCCGGCGCGACGGGGCGCCCCCGCTCTTCTACCTGATGCTCCACTACTGGATGGGTTGGTTCGGCACCTCCGATGTGGCCGTCCGCTCACTCTCCGGGGTCATAGGGGTGGTCACGGTGCCGCTGGCGTGGCTGGCCGGCAATCGTCTGGGCGGACGCAAGGTCGGCTGGGCGGCCATGCTGCTGGTGGCCACCTCGCCGTTCGCCACCCGCTACGACACCGAGGCCCGGATGTACTCGCTGGTGGTGCTGCTCACCGTGCTCGGCTTTCTGGCCCTCGACCGCGCCCTCGGGCGTCCCCGTCCCGGCAATCTGGTCGCCGTGGGAGCCGTGGCCGGCCTGCTGCTCTACACCCACTACTGGTCGCTGTATCTGATCGGCACCACCGTGCTGTGGCTGGCCTGGGAGGCCTGGCGGGGTCGATCCGAGTGGAGGAAGGGCGCCCGCGCCGCCCTGGTGGCCACCGTGGTCGGATGCCTCACCTTCCTGCCCTGGCTCCCCACCTTCCTGTTCCAGTCCAAGCACACCGGTACGCCCTGGGCCACCCCGGCCAACTTCGCCGCCATGGTCAACGCCGTGTCCTCATTCGCCGGGGGGAGCACCAGTCAGGGCCGGGCCCTGGCCCTCATCTTCTTCGCCCTGGCCGGATTGGGTCTCTTCGGTGTGGCCACGAACCGCCGGCACATCAACATCGACATCCGGACCCGTCCGCTCGGCCGCCCCCTGGCTCTCGTGGTCATCGGCACCCTGGCCGCGGCCATCACCGGCGGCTTCTTGACCAACAGTGCCTTCGACTCCCGCTACGCCTCCGTGGTGTTCATCCCGCTCATCCTGATGGTCTCGATCGGGCTCATCACGTTCCAGGATCGGAGGATCCGCAGCATCATCCTGACTCTGGCCGTGGTGGCCGGGCTGGCCGGATCGGTCACCAACATCACCACCAACCGGACCCAGGCGGGTCAGGTGGCGACGGCCATCGCCCACTACGGCCATCCCGGCGACGTCGTGGCCTACTGTCCCGATCAGCTGGGTCCGGCGGTCGACCGACTCCTCCCCGCCGGTCGCTACCAGCAGACCACCTTCCCCCGGGGCACCGGACCGGCTTTCGTCGACTGGGTCGACTACGGGGCCGCCTCCGCTGCCGGCGACCCGTTGGCCTTCGCCGACCATGTCGAGTCGCTGGCTGCCGCGTCGGGAAAGCAGATCTTCCTGGTGTGGGCGCCGGGCTACCAGACCTTCGGCGTGAAGTGCGAGGGCATCGTCCAGACCCTGCAGGACAACCCTCACTACCAGGCCCAGCCGCTGGTGGGGGCGAACGACGTGAGCTTCTACCAGCCCATGTCGGTGGTCCGCTTCACCCCGACCACACCCTGACCTGGCGAGCCCCAGACCGGCCGGTCCGGTCCGGCTCAGGTCCCACAGGGCAGGTCGGAGTACCACCACGGCTGGGAGACCACGGGCAGGACCGGGCGTGACGCACTCGCCGGCAGTTGGGCGTGGGCGTGACCGAGGGCGGCCAGCTTGGGCAGCAGGTGGGCCGCCACCAGCTCACCGCCCGGAGCGGTCATGTGGACCCCGTCCGAACAGCGGGCCGTGACGCCCCCCACCGAGGTGTCGAACTGGTTCCCCGGCGAGAGGAGGGCGCCCAGGTTGAAGACCGAGGCCTTGCCGGGATCCTGTCGGGCCGAGGCCACCAGCAGACTGTTCTCGGTGATCACCCGGGCCGGCTGATTCTCCGGCCACGAGCTCCCGTCGGGCTGCTCGCCGCTGTCGTAGTAGGGCGAGGTGAGCAGCACCACATGGGCGCCTCCCGAGCTCAGGGCGGTGATGGCCTGGTCGTAGCGGGCCTCGGCCCAGAAGTCGAAGGTGGCCTCGCCCATGTGCTGCCACGTGCCGTCGAGCTGCGTGTCGAGGGTGTCGCTCCGGGCCATGTAGACGACCACGTCGGGTGCGAACTGGCGGACCAGGCTGCGATAGGTGTCGATGACGCCCATGGGGTTCCCCGCCTGACACGGCGTCCCCGGCGGATTGGTGTACCAGAGAACCCGCACCTGATCGGCCTCGGCCAGCGAACACCCCGGGGAGCCCTCGTTCAGTATCTCCACTCCGTACCGCGACGCCACGGCGTTGAGACCCACGCCGAGGGAGCCGGCCATGGAGTCGCCCACCAGGAGGACGCGCACCGGCCGGGTGGTGGCCCCCACCACTCCGGCCACTCCGGCCCCGGCTCCTCCGGCTCCGCCCGAGACACGTCGGACCTCACCGGCCGCGGTGCCACCACCGACGGCACCGTCCGGCCCGGCTCCCGTGAAGGGCAGTGATGCCGACGAGGCGGCCGGGACCACCGCGGAGGCCGACGGCATCAGCAGGGGGAGCAGCGAGACGGCCAGGGCGGCCAGGGGGACCACCACCAGCGACCTCCAGCCGGCCAGGCGGCCCCGGTGGATGGGGGACTCGATCAGGTGGAAGGAGACGGCGGCGATGGCCACGATCACAGCCAGGCGGGCGGCCAGCAGGGCCACGCCGGCGAGATGGGTCCGCTGGGCCGTCATGACCAGGAGTACCGGCCAGTACCAGAGGTACATGCCGTAGGAGATCTTCCCGAGGTAGGGGAGGGGCCGGAGGGAGAGCAGCCCGGCCACGGGATGGCGGGACAGCAGCGTCACCGCGGCGATCACGCCCGCCGTGGCCACGGCCAGCAGGGCGAATCCTCCGTGGAAGGTCAGAGGCGACGATTCGGGGACCATCCTCCACATCACCAGCACGACCCCCGCCCCGAGCAGGCCGGACAGACCCAGCAGTCGACGACCGGTGGCCGTCCGCACCGGTCCCCACCACAGGCACACCGCGGCCAGGGCCGCGCCGATGAGCAGACCCTGGGCCCGGGTGTCGCTGCCGTAGTAGGAGCGGTTCACCGATGCCGCCCCAACCGGCGTCAGGACGGCCATGGCCAGGGCCGAAGCCACGGCCCCGACCAACGCCACTGCGGCCACCAGGGCCAGTCGATGGCGGCCGCTCGGCCCCGACGGTCGTCGCAGTCGGCGGTACCCGCCCACCAGGGCCAGGAGGATGAGCGGCCAGATCAGGTAGAACTGCTCCTCGATGGCCAGGGTCCAGGTGTGCTGGAGCGGGGACGGGTTGGCCACGGTGGCGAAGTAGTCGGTGTGGACCGAGATGAAGTGCCAGTTGGCCACGTAGCCCACGGTGGCCAAGGTGTCACCGAGCAGTCCCGGCGAACCCAGCACCCGCGGCAGGAGGACAGAGACCGTGCCCACCACGGCCAGCATGACGAAGAGGGCCGGCAGCAGGCGCCGGGCCCGGCGCCCCCAGAAGGCCCGCAGTCCCACGCCCCCCGAACCCCGCCACTCGCCGAGCAGCAGGGTGGTGATCAAGAAGCCCGACAGGACGAAGAACACGTCGACACCGAAGTACCCGCCCACCGCCCAGCTCGGATTGGCGTGGTAGAGGATCACCGCGGTCACGGCGAAGGCCCGCATCCCGTCGAGCGGGGCCACCCGGGTCCCGTCGATGGGGGAGTAAGGCGCCGGTGGCCGGAGGGCGGGGTCGATCCATTCGGGCAGCGGTGGCGTGTCCCAGTGCGGCCCCGACAGGTCGATGGGCAGCAACTCCCGCTCGTCGGCCGTCAGCCCCGTAGGGGATTGATCCCAGGACTCGATGAGCCCCGTCGCTGTCAGCATCTACCGCTTGCCCCCCTCAGGTGCCGACACGGCGTCGACTCCCGGCCCACTGCTGCCCGTCGCTTCCGGGGAGCCGCTGGCGTCGGGAACCCGTACCTCCACCCGACCTGCAGCGCCCCTTCCCGGTTCGCGAAACCCCGGAGGTCACAGCATAGAGTGGTCGTCCATGGTAGGCAGGGGGAGGCACTCCACCCGCGCCTGGTGGCCGTGGCTCGGACTGTGGACGGCCATCGGCCTGGGGATCCGCCTGGCCTCGCTGTTCGGCCCCCACCGGTCGGACAGAACTCCTGGTGGGGACGCCTACTACTACCACTACGCCGCCAACTTGTTGGTGGCCGGGAAGGGGTTCATCAACCCCTTCGTGTACTACTCCGGGGGCGCCCATCATCAGGTGCAGACCGCGGCGTGGCCACCACTCTTCGTATTCGTTCTGGCCATCCCGTCACTGGTCGGACTCAAGACGTTCTTCGCCCACCGGGTGTGGTGCTGCATCATCGGGGCCGCCGGTGTCGTGGTTGGAGGCTACGCCGGTCGCCAGATGGCCGGCCGTCGGGTGGGCCTCATCGCCGCCTTCGCGGTGGCGGTGTACCCCAACCTGTGGATGAGCGACGAGCTGGGACTGTCCGAGGCCCTCTCACCCGTTCTGGTGGCGCTGGTCCTGTGGGCCGCGTACCGGTTCTGGAGACGCCCCGGCGGTTGGTCCGTGGTCGTCCTGGCCGGGTCGGTCGGCGTGGCCGCCCTGGGTCGAGACGAACTCTCACTGCTGGCCGCGTTCATCGTGGTCCCCCTGGTCCTGATGGCCACGTCCCTGCGTTGGTGGCGTCGGATCGGTCTGCTGGCCATGGCCGGACTGACCATGCTGGTGATCGTGGGGCCCTGGGTCGGCTACAACATGAGTCGCTTCGACGATCCCGTCTTCATCAGCTCCGGCTTCGGCGTGACCCTGGCCTCGTCCAACTGCCCCGAGCTGTACCAGGGGCCCTACGAGGGGTACTGGTCGTTGGAGTGCGCGGTCCTGGCCAAGGACACCTTCACTCCGGGGGCCGACGAGTCGGTCCAGGGAGCCGAGGCCCAGGCCTATGCCCTCCGCATCATCGGCCGGCACCGCAACCGGATCATCCCGGTGGAGATGGCCCGGGAGGGCCGCGCCTTCGGTCTCTTTCACCCGCTGGAGCAGGTGCGGCTGGACTCCACGGTCGAGACGCGTCCGTACCGGTGGGCGCTGGTCGGCCTGGGCTCGTACTACCTCCTGGTGGTCCTGTCCGTCGGTGGCCTGATCCTCCTGCGCCGGCGCCGGATCCCCATCCTGCCGCTGGTGGCCGTGGGACTCGACGTGGCCGTCTCGGTGGCCCTCACCTTCGGCCAGACCCGCTACCGGACCACCTTCGAGGTGGCCCTGATCCTGGCCGCCGCCGTTCAGGTCGAATGGGTGTGGGACCGGTTCGGATCCCGCGCTGGCCGGCACTATCCCGAGGGGGGGTTACCTGACAGCCACGGCGACACCGGACAGGATGGTGGGGAAGGGCCTGGTCACGGCGCCCCCCTCGGCGGTCCGGGCCGCGATCACCGCCCGCCCGGGCCGGCATCGGCGCCGGGCTCGTTGGCGGGACCGGACCCGACCTGGCCCCCCTTTCGGCGACCATCGATGCGCCCACGGCCTCGCCGTCGACCGGCCCGCCATGACCGTTCCGACCGCCGTATCCGTCGACTGGCGACCTGGTGGCAGGGGAGGGACCCAGGGGTTCAACGATTCGAAGGGACCAGCCGCTAACCTGCGGGACGTCGCATAGCCGGGCGGACGGCGCTTTGGAAGTGAGGCGCGCCGTCCCGGATGAGGGGTGCGCCCGAGACGAACATGGACGGTCGACGACGACGGTCGATCGCCTTCGACAGGACCGGACCCCAGCCCAGGACCGCACGGAGATGACAGAGCCCAGCCGATGACAGCCACCCAGCCATGACACAGTCCAGCCCGACGACTGGGATAGCGCCGGAGAGCGATCCTTTCACCAACCCCGTTCTGGTGATCGGGGCGGGGCCCGCCGGGCTCACCGCCGCCTACCAGTTGGTCGAACGGGGTGATCCCGTGGTGGTGGTGGAGGAGGACTCGGTGGTGGGCGGGATCAGCCGGACTGTGGAGCGCGACGGCTGGCGCTTCGACATCGGTGGCCACCGGTTCTTCACCAAGGTCAAGCCGGTCGAGGAGTTCTGGCACAAGGTCCTCCCTCCCGAGGACTTCCTGCTCCGACCCCGTATGAGTCGCATCTACTACGGCGGCAAGTTCTACGACTACCCGATCAAACTGGGGAACGCCCTGTCCAACCTGGGAGTGATCGAGGCGTTCCGGTGCGGCCTCTCCTTCCTGTGGGTCCGCATCCGTCCCCCGAAGGACCTGACCACGCTGGAGGGGTACATCGTCTCCAACTACGGCTGGCGCCTTTATGACCACTTCTTCAAGACCTACAACGAGAAGGTGTGGGGCGTTCCCGCCTCCGAACTCTCGGCTGACTGGGGAGCCCAGCGGATCAAGGGGATGTCCCTGTGGAACGCGGTGTGGGAGCCAGTCCGCTCCTCGTTGGCCGGAAAGCGCCGTGACCGGTCCAAGCAGGTGACCAGCCTCATCGAGGAGTTCCAGTACCCCAAGTACGGCCCGGGGATGATGTGGGAGCGGTGCGCCGAACAGATCGAGGCCTCGGGGGCGACGGTCCGCATGGAGACCGCCGCCACCGCCGTGCACGTGGAGGACGGTGCCGCCGTGGCCGTCACGGTGGCGTCGGGCGACAGCGAGGAGCGGTTGGACGTGTCCCACGTGATCTCGTCCATGCCCTTCACCGCCCTGGCCCGCATCGTCGATCCACCCGTCCCCGAGACGGTCCTGGCGGCCGCCGACGATCTCCACTATCGCGACTTCCTCACCGTGGCGTTGGTGGTGCCCAAGGAGTGCGGCTTTCCCGACAACTGGATCTACATCCACTCGCCCGACGTGCAGGTGGGGCGGATCCAGAACTTCGGATCGTGGTCGCCCTTCCTGGTCAAGGACGGCCGCACCTGCCTGGGCATGGAGTACTTCGTCTTCGAGGGCGACGAGCTGTGGAACTGCAGTGACGACGAATTGGTGGCCCTGGGCACCAAGGAGCTGGCCACCATCGGACTGGTCGAGCCCTCCGACGTGGAGGCCGGCTATGTGGTGCGGATGCCCAAGGCCTACCCGGTCTACGACGACGTCTACCGGGACAATGTCGAGGTCCTCCGCCAGTGGTTCGAGCAGCACGCCCCCAACGTCCACCCGGTGGGCCGGAACGGCATGCACAAGTACAACAACCAGGATCACTCCATGTACACGGCCATGCTGACCGTGGAGAACATCCACGGTGCCCACCACGACATCTGGTCGGTCAACGTGGACGAGGAGTACCACGAGGAGCACGACAGCGGGGGCTCGGACCGATCGGGCCCGGGGGCCTCCCGCCTCACGTCTCGGACCGGCACCGGGCGGGATGCGCCGGTCATGCCCCGAAGGGCCGGCTGAACCCTCGACGCCTCCGGCTCAGGTGCTCTCCAGGGTTCGGTCGTCGAGGTCCTTGCGCAGCAGGGCCACCTCTTCGGCCAGGACCCGGGAGCGGTCCTCGAGGCGGCCGACCTCCCAGCTCAGGCGAACGCACACCGTCAGTAGGAACAGGGCCGCCGTCACCGTGAGCAGGTCCGGTGGGTTCTTGACCCCGAAGGCGTGGGCCAGGGAGTTGAACAGCCCGGGGAAGATGGCGAAGAAGGCGATCACCACGGCTACGGCCAGCCACATGATGGCGTACTTCTCGTGCAGGTGACGGCGGCGGGACAGCTCGATGATGATGGTGAGGGTGATGAGGGCGCTCACCAGGGCGATGATGTGGACTCCGGTCACAGGGCCTCCGTCCTTCGTTGCCGGTTGGAGTTGGCGATGGGGTTGGAGTGGCGCCGGAACACCGACAGGACCAGGACCATCAACACCCGGAGCAGGTACAGGGCGGCCCGGAACGGTGACTGGCTGGGGGAGCCGGCCAGGCGGGGGCGCATGGTCACCGGGACCTGGTGGACCCGGCCCCCGGCGTCGGCCACGATGATCAGGGACTCGACGGTGTCGGAGAGGTAGTCGGCCGGATAGCTCCGGGCGAACAGCTCGATCCCGGCCCGGTTGTGGGCCCGGAACCCCGAGGTCACGTCGGTGAGTTTGGTGTGGGTGACGCGGGAGAGGTAGCGGGCCAGCAGCCGCATGGCGGCCCGGCGGGCCCGGGGCACGGCAATGTCCCCCTGACCGGCAAAGCGGGCCCCGATGATGACCTGGGGACCGGGTTCGTCGTCGAACTCCGTCACGAGCAGCCCGATGTCCCGGGCGTCGTGCTGCCCGTCCGCGTCCACCTGGATGAGCACGTCGTACCCGTGGGCCTCGGCCACCCGAAATCCCACCCGCATGGCCCCGCCCACCCCGAGGTTGAACGGGTTCGAGATCACCTCGGCACCGGCTTCCCGGGCCTCGGCCGCCGTGCCGTCGACCGAGCCGTCGTCGACCACCAGCACCGTGCAGTCGGGCACGGCCGTCTGGACCTCTTTGACCACGATGCCGACCGAGCGTTCCTCGTTGAGGGCCGGGAGCACCACGAGCATCTTCGGGTCGTTCGGCATCTGGTCTCGTCGTCCTACGTGGTCACGGCGGGCACGCCCGGTCGTTCGGTCGTACCGTCCTCCGACCCGATCCCCGGGGCGTCACCCGGTGGTTCGTCGACCGTGTCGGGTTGGTCGGGTTGGTGATCCGGCTCCGGCCTGGAGTCCCGACCCCGTCGTCCACGGGACCAGAACCACTCGACCTGGACGGCGGCCAATAGTACCAGCGAGACCTCGAAGGTGGTCCGATAACGGGTCTGGCCGAAGGTCAGGATCACCGAGGCCACCACATCGAGTCCCACGGCCCACAGGGGGAAGGACGGGATCCGGCGCCGACGGAGGAGGACGGTGCCCCCGATGGCCAGGGCCAGCAGGACGTAGTAGCCGATCAGGCCGGTCACCGCCCACCGGTAGGGGCGGGTCTCGACGTACGAGTCGAGGTGGATCTGCTGCATGGGGTGGAAGAACCCGAAGGCCCGCCCCAGCTTGGCCATGGTCACGGGCAGGAGGCGATTCTCGTGGGCCCGGACATAGTCGAGGGCCAGGTGCTGGAGCTGGGCTCCCTCCACCGACTCGTCGGCGTGGATGTTCACCGACGGATCGCTGGCGTAGTGCAGGGCGCACGGCATCGACCAGTACCCCTCGTACTCCCCCGAGAAGGTGGCCGCGCAGTCGGCCGAGGCCAGGGTCACCCCGAGCCCGCTGCTGATGAACACCGGCTTGTCGAACCGGCTGAGGTTGTACCCCACCCAGGGCGCCACCACCAGCGCCGCCACCACCAGCCCGATACCGAGGGTGGCGAACCGACGCTTCCAGGTCAGGGCTTTGGCCAGCAGCACGATGGGGACGAAGATGAACACCACCAACAGAGCCAGCTCGTCCCGGCCCAGCATGGCCACCCCCAGCGCCGCCCCCAACCAGATGGCCCGGGGGATCGTCGGACTCTTCCAGAACCGGTAGGTGAACCACAGCACCCCGCCCACCAGCGCCGGGGCGATGGTCTCGGACAAGGCCAGCTCGTCGGTCATCCAGAGGTTGGGGTAGACGGCGACCAGGAATGCGGCGATCTGCCCCACCCGCCGCCCCCCCCTCTCCCGGCCCGTGTAGCCGCACACCACCAATGCCGCCGCCCCCAGCCCC
>JBBQWW010000031.1:0-33629 GCA_038210245.1 Acidimicrobiales bacterium | reverse complement strand
CTGGACAATTTCAAGGCCATCAACGACCGGTTCGGCCACCCGGCCGGCGATGTGCTGCTGGTCACAGTGGCCTCGCGGCTGCAGGCCCTGGCCCGGTCGGGTGACACCGTGGCCCGCCTGGGCGGTGATGAGTTCGTGGTGCTGGCCGTCGATCTCTCCGATCCGGAGGCGGCGGCGCGGTCCTTCGCCGAACGGATTCACCTGGCCATGCGGGAGCCGGTGGCGGTGGGTGAGCGACAGCTCCACACGTCGGTGAGCATCGGCATCGCCACCGTTGTGCCCGGCACCGATCCTGAAGTGTGCCTGGCCCAGGCCGACGCGGCCATGTACCAGGCCAAGCGGGGTGGCCCCGCCCGCTATGAGGCCTACAACCCGGTCATCGGCGAGGACAAGCGACGGAGCAGCCAGTTGACCCATGAGCTGCGGGTTGCCCACGAGCAGGGCCAGCTCTCGGTCCACTACCAGCCGGTGTTCACCTTCGCCGGGGAGGTCGTGGGCATGGAGGCTCTCTTGCGGTGGGGTCATCCCGAGCTGGGTTCGGTGACGCCCGACGAGTTCATCCCCCTCCTCGAACGGAGCCGGGAGATCGTGCCCATCGGGCGGTGGGTGCTCCACGAGGCCACCCGACAGTGCCGGTCCTGGCAGGACGACGGCCACACCGCCCTCACCGTGTCGGTCAACGTCTCCGCCCGCCAACTGCAGGATCCGGACTTCGCCGAGGACGTGGAACACGCCTTGGCCCTGGCCGGGCTGGATCCCCACTGCCTCATCCTCGAGGTCACCGAGTCGGCCCTCGTCATGGACATGGCCCGGATCCGAAGGGTCATGCAGAGGGTACGGGATCTCGGAGTGCACATCGCCCTTGACGACTTCGGGACCGGGTACTCGTCCCTCCTGTATCTGAAGGGCCTGCCCATCGACCGGCTGAAGGTGGACCGGAGCTTCGTGTCCGGCCTGGGCTCGGCCGGACAGGACCCCACCATCATCTCCACCGTGGTGGACCTGGCCCACAAGCTGGGCCTGCAGGTGGTGGCCGAAGGGGTGGAGACCGAGGCCGAGCTGGCTGCCGTCAACGAGATGGGCTGCGACGAGGTCCAGGGCTTCCTGCTGGGTCGACCCGGCCCGGCCGACACCTTCCCGGCCGAACTCCGGGTGATGAGCCAGACGTAGTCGGACACCGTGGCACCGGCCCGATCGGGCCCGCTCTTCCGCTGGTCAGGCGTCGGCCGGTATGGCCTGCTGGGTGTCCATCATGTCGCCCATCACCATCTTGATGAAATCGTCGGCCTCGTCGGTCATCCCGCCGGCCACCCCGCCGTAGATGGCCCCCGACTTGGGGACCTCGTCGGCGTGCGTCCGGGCGTACTCCACGGCATCGGCCAGGTCGGTGGCGAAGGAGTCGACCAGACCGGGTTGGGTCTGGGGGCGGGTGACGGCCATGTGGAGCGCGTTGGGATACTGCTGGCCGTTGAACCGCCAGCCCCGTCCCCGCATGAAGTCGTTGACGTGGTAAATGTCGAACTGGTCCGAGGTGAAGCTGAACAGGAACGTCGGACGGCCCAGGATCCGCAGCTCAGGATGGGAGCGCACTGCGTCCTGCATGGCGGCGGCGGTCTCGAAGATGGCCTGGGCGTAGTGGCGGTAGCCCTGGCGGCCCAGCTGGACCATCGATGCCCAGGTGGCGGCCAGCAGCCCCCCCGACCGAGAGCCGTCCATGCCCGGCGAGCAGTACTTCCCACCGCTCCAACCGGTGAGGAAGAAGTACTGGGCGTCGCGGAGGCCCTTGTCCCGGAAGGTCAGCACCGAGGTGCCCTTCAGGGCGTACCCGTACTTGTGGGTGTCGGCGGAGATGGAGGTGACCCCGGGGATCCGGAAGTCGAAGACAGGGACGTCGTAGCCCAGCTCCTGGCCGAAGGGCAGGATGAATCCCCCGAGGCAGCTGTCCACGTGCAGTCCGACGCCGTGGCGCAGTGCGATGTCCGAGAGCGTCTCGATCGGGTCGATGGTGCCGTAGCCGTAGTTGCAGGCCGAGCCCACGATGGCCACCGTGTCACCGTCGATGTGGGCGTCGACCCAGGCCGTGTCCACCAGCGTGGTGACTGGATCCACCGGAGCCACCCGCAGCTCGATACCGAACAGGTGACAGGCCTTGTCGAAGGCCGGGTGGGCGGTCTCCGGCTTGATCACGTTGGGCCGGGTCACGTCCCGCTGCTGGGCTGCCCACTCGCGATAGGCCAGCATGGCGTGCGAGATGCTGCCCGTCCCCCCGCTGGACAGAAGGCCGGCCGGCTCACCGTCGCTCACCGCTTCTGCGTGCAGGAGGTCGAGGGTCATAGCGATGATCTCGGCCTCGAACTTTGTGGCGCTCGGGCACATGTCCCGCTGCAGGGCGTTCACGTGGGCGAACCGTCCGAACGCCTCGGTCAGGAAGGCGTAGTGGTCGTGGTCACCGCAGTACATGGTGCCTGAGCACTTGCCCGACTCCCACGTGGCGTCCTCCTCGGTGGCCATGGCGTGGAGGGCCTCCAGGATCTCGGACCGGGGGGTGCCGTGCTCGGGGAGGGTGCGATGGACGGCGAAGCGGCCCTCGTAGGGGAACGTACTCATGGAACTGACTCCTTACCTGACGGTTCACGTCCCTCGGGGGCGCATGTTGGCTGCACGGTACACGGCATCGATGACGGTCATGTTGGCCACGGCGTCGGCCGGTGGGGTCAGGACCGGTCCGCCGCGGAGGACGGCATCGCAGAACGCCTCGAGCTGGTAGTCGTAGGTGGCGCGCCGAGAGGCCGACTCCCTCCGACGACGGCCGCCGACTGAGACGGTCAGCCAGCTCATGGCCTGGGGGGCGATGGGATTGGTCACTCGCAGCTCCCCGCGATCGCCGATGACCCGGAGGGCGACATGGAGGAGCGACCGTGACCACAGCGAGCAGTGCACGGTACCGGTGTGGCCACTCGGGAACACCAACTCGGCGTCCATGGCCCGGTCGATCTCGGGGTTGTGGAGCGTGGGAGAGGCCGAGACCACGGTGGGCTCCTCCCCGCCGAGGAGCCGGGCCCAGTGGACCACGTACGACCCCATGTCCATCATGGCGCCACCGGCCAGATCGGTCTGATAGCGGATGTCCGATCGGTTGGCGATAGGGGCGCACAGCCAGGCCTCGACGTGGCGGATCTCCCCGAGCTCGCCGCTCTCCACGATCTGGAGCATCCGGTGGGCCAGGGGGTGGTAGCGGTAGTGGAACGCCTCCATCACCACCAGTCCGTCCCGCTCGGCGGACCGGTCGGCGGCGGCCGACACCCGCTCGGCCTCCACGGCGTTGGCCGTGAAGGGCTTCTCGCACAGGACGTGCTTGCCGGCCTCCAATGCGGCCAGGGTCCATTCGGCGTGGAGGCCGTTGGGCAGGGGGATGTAGACGGCGTCGACCGCCGGGTCGGCCAGAACGGCCTCGTACCCGTTCACCACCTTGGGGATCCGATGCTTGGTGGCGTAGTCGACGGCCCGGGCCAGGTTGCGGGCCGCCACCACGTCCACGCTGGCCTCGGGGTGGGAGCCGGCCGGCTTGAGCAGGGCCGCCGGGGTGATGCGGGCGGCCCCGAGGACTCCGAATCTCACGGCACGGCACGGTCCGGCATGGGATGGGCCTCCCTCGGCGGATGGGACAGGGATGGAGGATATCGTCGCCATTGTGCCGGTGCCGCTCCCTGATCCGACGGCCGAGAACCTCAGTCCCCCCTACGTCGCCGAGGTGGTGGCGCTCAGCCGCGGCATCCTGGGCGTGGTGGCCCCCGATGGCGGCCTCACCGAACTCCAGCGCGTCCTCATCGGGGCGGTGGTATCGGCCATGACCGGATTTGCCCCGGACCTGGGGGCCGACCCGGTGTCCCCCGAGGAGTTCGCCGCCGGAATGGCCCGGCGCAACCTGGGCTTCCGGACCCGCATCGTCCAGATGGTGATCCTCTACGTCCTGGTCCTGCAGCCCGTACCCCTCGACGTGGTGGACCGGGTCGACCGGTTCGCCCGGGAATCCGGCGTGGACGAGAAGGGGTCCCGGTGGCCCGCGAGTTCGCCACCGGCAGCCTCGGCCTGGCCGCACTGGACTTCGAACGAAACGGCTACACATCGACGTGGAACGAGGAGGACGAGGCCACCCTGCACCTCTCGGCTCACCTGACCGGGGCCTGGGAGGCGGTAGCGGACGATGCGGTGCTGGCCGGGCGGTGGCGGGACCTGGAGGCCCTCCCCATCGGAACGCTGGGGCGGCGGGTGGCCGACTTCTATCGGGCGAGGGGATTCACCTACCCCGGCACCCCCGAGTCGGCCCCGCCCTTCCTGGCCCAGCACGACTGGGTCCACGTAGTGGCCGACTACGGCACCACCGTCGAGTCCGAGCTGGAGGTCTTCGCCTTCATCGCCCGGGCCAACGACGACATGCGGGCCTTCTCGCTACTGGCCATGGTGGTGTCCCTGTTCGAGACGGCCTACCTGCCCACGGGGGCCGGGCTGTTTCAGTCCGACGCCGGCCACCTGTCCCAGGCCGGAGTGGCCGCCCGGTTGGGTGATGCCCTGCGCCGGGGGGCGTTGTGCGCTGGCAGCATCGACTTCCTGCGGGTCGACTGGTTCGGCTTCGCCGATCAACCGGTCGACCAGGTCCGTGCCCACTTCGGCGTGGTGGCCAAGGCCCCCGTGGCCGTGGACCAGGGATCGGTTGGGCCGTGGCAGCCCGGCGGCATCAGCCCGTTCCAGTGGGAGGCCGGCCGGGCCCTGGCCCGGAGCCGAGGAGTGGCCTACGACTCCTTCGGCGCCACCTGTTAGGAGTGCGGGCCTGACGGTCCGACATCCCGAAGCTGAGCGGCCTCCAGCAGGGGAGTGGCCTCGAGGGCGCAGTGGGTGAATCGGTCGACGCCGGCCGTCCCGGTGGGTCCTCCGGTGCGGGGCGGGTTCCGGATGCCGACGGCCGCCACGATGCCGCCGACCACGCACCATGAGCCGGCGATGATCACGGCCCGTTGGAATCCGTGGGCCAGCGCCTGGGGGTGGAGGTAGCTGAGGCCGGTGATGCCGCCCAGGGCGGGGAGCACAGCCACGGCGATGAGGCTCCCGAGGCGGGCCACGTCGTTGTTGACCGCCGAGGCCAGTCCGGCGTGGCTGGCGGAGACCGAGTTGAGGGCGGTGGAGGTGAGCGGGGCCACCGTCACGGCCAGACCCCCGGCTATGACCAGCACGGCAGGCAGAACTCCGGTGACGTACGCACCGTGGTTGGGGGCACGGCTCAACAGGCCCAGTCCGACACCCACCACCACGGGTCCCATCCCCATCTGGAGCCGCGGGCCGATGGTGGCGGCCAGGCGGCCGGAGCGGGCCGAGAACACCAGCATGACGAGGGTCATCGGGAGCAAGGCCAGTCCCGATTGGAGCGGTGAGTAGTGATCCACGACCTGGAGCACCACGGGGAGGAGGAAGAGCACGCCGCCCAAGCCGGCGTAGACCACGAACGTCACCCCGTTGGTCACGCTGAACTGCCGGTTCGAGAACATACCCAGAGGGAGCATGGGGGACGAGGAGCGGGCCTCGACGGCGAGGAATGCCACCGAGCCCGACACGCCCACCACCAGAGAGACCAGCACCGCCGGCGACGCCCACCCCCGGGCCGGACCGTCGATGAGGGCGTAGGCCACACCGGCCAGCGACACCGTGGCCAGCACCGCTCCCGCCACGTCGATGCGCCCGGTGGCGGAAGGGTCACGGGACTCGGGGACGTGACGGGCGGAGACCAGTAGGACCACCACGCCGATGGGGATGTTGATCAGAAAGATCCACCGCCATGACGCCGCGCTGATCAGATACCCGCCCACCAGGGGTCCGGCCGCAGTGGCTACCCCGCCGAGACCGGACCAGGCCCCAATGGCCTCACTCCGGTCCTCAGGGGTGAATGACGCCTCCAGGATGGCGAGACTGCCCGGGGTGAGCAGGGCTCCACCCACGCCCTGGAGGACCCGGAGCACGATGAGCTGGGAGGACCCGCCGGCCAAGGCGCAGGCCGCCGAGGCCAGGGCGAACCAGGCCACGCCGATGACGAAGACCCGCTTCCGACCGTAGCGGTCGCCGAGCGAGCCTCCGAGGAGGAGGAGGGAGGCCAGGGTCAGTGTGTAGCCGGTCACCACCCACTGCAGGGTGCCGAGGGAGGCATGGAAGTCCCGGCCGATGGTGGGGAGGGCGATACCGATCACCGTGGCGTCAATAGCCGCCATCCCCGAGCCCAGCACGGTGGCGGCGATCACCCAGCGTCCGCCGGCGGAGCGGTAGCGCAGTTCGTCGGACGGGCGGGAGCCGGCCGACGCGTCGGGTCTCGGAGTCACCACGACACCGTCTCACATCACTGTCCCTTCTGGCGCCTCGGATACTGGACCCGCCCCGGTGAGGTCGCCACCGTCCGCGGCGGGGACGACCGCTCCAGCTGGGCCCCGATTCTGCCGATGAGGAGGGATGGGGTCGGGTCCGGAACGCGTGACCACCTGGCGGGGATGGATGGACCGCGGCAGCGGAGCTGCCCAGCCGGTGACCAGTGCCCGACTGTCCTCCACAGCCCAACCCAAGAATCGGCTCTTCCCCAAGACCCGGTCGTGGTTCGCTCTGGACGCCCCCCTCGAACTGCTGAGCCCGCTCTCCATCCTCCGGGTGCTGTTCGCCGTGGCCACGGTGTCCTGGCCCCTGATCGGACTGACCCACCCCGGTGTCCGCACGACCGGGGTGGCGGTGATCTGCGCCGCCACTGCGTTGATCTGGGTGGTACTCCTCCTGGTCAGAAAGGTGGACTTGCGGGCCAGCCGAACGCTGGCGGGCTGGTGGACGGTGGCGGTCGGGGTGCTGGTCTGGCTCGGCCACGGGACAGGAGCGAGTGTGGCCTACGCCCTCTTCCTCGTGCCCGTCACCGTGTTCGTGGCCCTCTACCTCGGGAACCGCTCGGTGGTGGTGGTGCTGGCCGGCTCCACCGTGGTCCTCGGTGCCGCCCTGGCGTCGTGGGACGGAGTGGGCCGGGCGGTGCTGGTGGCCATGCTCGGGGCCCTGGCTCTGGCCACTGCTCCCGCTGCGGTGCTCCTGCTCGGCCGATCGGCCCGACGTCACGACACGGTGGACCCCGACACCGGCCTGCCCAATGGGTTCGGCCTGGCCCAGCTGCTGGCCTCGCAGGACCGCACCACCTTTGTGGTGGCGGCCGTGGCCCTCGAGGGGATCGGCACCGCCCGTGAGGCTCTTGGCTACCAGGTAGGGACGGAGCTCCTGCGCCGAGCCGTGGAGGACCTGGGCCAGGTCCTCCCGACCAACGCCGTGATCGGCCGGGTGGACGGCGACGAACTGGTGGTGACCATGCCTCTCGACGCCCCGAACGGCCCTCTGGCCCCGATGGACCCGGCCGTCGGGGCCACGGCCCAGCCGGGCGTCGGCGCCGCCGCCCTCCCCGGGTCGGCCGGGGCCGATGGGCCCGACAGGGTGGCCCGGGCCGGCTGGGAGCTGGCCGACACCCTGGTACGGGCGGTGAGCGCCGGGCGGTACCTGGTGGGGGCCGTCGAGGTATCCCTCCGGGCGCACGTGGGGCTCTCCACGGCTCCCGGGGACGGGACGGACGTCGCCGAGCTGGTCCGTCGAGCGTCCCTGAGCGCCCGCCTGGCGGCCGGGCGCGGTGTGGCCGTCCTGTCGTGGGACGGAGACCAGGGGGCCCTGACCGGTGGGGATCTGGTGCTGCTGGGGGACCTCCGCCTGGCTCCTGAGCGCGGTGAGCTCTTCTTGACCTATCAACCCCAGATGGAGCGGGTCACCGGTCGGGCCCGCTCGGTCGAGGCCCTGCTGCGGTGGAACAGCCCGGTCCACGGGCGCGTGTCCCCGGGGCAGTTCATCCCGTTGGCTGAACGGACCGGTCTCATCGATCGACTGACCGAGTGGGTGGTCCACGAAGCCCTCGATGCCCAGGTCCGCTGGCGGGAGTCCGGGCTCGAGCTGCCCGTGTCGGTCAACGTATCGCCCAAGAGCCTCCCCATGCCCGATCTCTCGTCGTGGATCCTGGACCAGCTGTCGGTGCGAGGCCTGCCGGCCTCCTGCCTGACCGTCGAGGTCACCGAGACCGCCGTGGCCGATCCCGAGCAGGCCGCCTCCGTGCTCCGCCCCCTACACGACCACGGTATCCGGATCTCGATCGACGACTTCGGTACCGGATTCACCTCGCTCGCCGCGCTTCCCACCCTGCCGCTGGACGAGCTGAAGGTGGACCAGTGCTTCGTGATGCGCTCCACTACGTCACCGGCCGACCAGGCCATCGTCCGCACGGTCGGAGAGCTGGGCCACCGACTGGGCCTCGAGGTGGTGGCCGAGGGGGTGGAGACCGGTGAGATCGCCACGTTGCTGGGCGACATGGGCATCGACCTCCTGCAGGGCTACCACTTCGCCAAGCCGCTCATCGAGGAGGACCTGCTGGCGTTCGTGGCCGAGGCGAGTCCGGACCCGCATGGCACCCGGGGCCGCATCACCCCAGACCCCAAGAGGATGATCACCCGGAGCGTGGAGACGGTGGCTGACCACTCCGAGCACTTCCCGGTGGCGTAGGGCGCCTCGAACCCGGACATCCCGGCGGGCGCGACCGGGGTGGCGTGACGGCTCCGGTCAGGGGTGCCGGCCGTTGGGCATCAGGTCGCCCGAGCCCCACTGGCCCAGGTCGTTCAGTTGGACGTGGTCACCGGTGGCCTCGACGATGCGGTTTCCGCCCACGTACATGGCCGTGTGGTAAACGCTGGTCCAGTCGGTGGCGTTCGAGCCCCAGAACACCAGGTCCCCGGTGTGAAGGTCGGTCATCGGCACCGCCGTCCCGGCCGTGTGGTACTGGTCATTGGCGACCCGGGCGAAGGACACGCCAGCCCCGCTTCGCCACGAGGCCAGGGCCAGCCCGGAGCAGTCGTAGCCCACCGGACCGTTGCCACCCCAGATGTAGGGCTTGCCCAACTGTTGGAAGGCGAAGAGGACGGCCCTGTCGCCCGGTGTCGCCGGGTTGAACAGGAGGGCCTGGGCCGGTGGGGCCGACGAGCCGGCGTCCCCGAAGGGGGTGGCTGTCCCGTTCTGCTGGACCACCCAGTAGCCGTGGCCGGAGGGGGTGGGCACCACCCGTTCGGCGGGATCGCCGGGGGTGCTGGCCGTCGATCCGTAGAAGACGGCGTCCCCGAAGGTGAACACCCCGCCGTCCGAGGCCACCAGCCAGTACCCCTTGCCGTCGGGGGTCGGGGCCATGCCCACGATGGGCTGGTTGAGGTGGATGTTCCCCGTCGAGCCGTAGAAGGCGCCGGCCCCGAAGGTGAACACCCCGCCGTCCGAGGCCACCATCCAGTACCCCTGGTTGTCCGGGGTGGCGGTCAGGCCGACGATCGGGCGGTTGAGGTGGATGTTCCCGGTCGACCCGTAGAAGTGGGCGTCCCCGTAGCTGAACACGCCACCGTCGGAGGCCACCATCCAGTACCCCAGGTGGTCACCGGTGGCGGCTGCCCCCACGATGGGCTGGTTGAGATGGGTGGTCGGGGCACCATAGGAGGGGACCCCGAAGGCGTACAGGCCGCCGGTGGGGGTGGCCAGCCAGAAGTTGTCTGAGGTGGGGAGGCCCGAGGCGTGGGAGGCTCCGTTGGTGTGCCCGACCGCCGGCCCGCTGGTGCTGGAGGGACCGGAGAGGCCCGTAGGAGCCGTGACCCCGGCTACGGCGGTGGCCGGCGCCGCCACCGTCGCCCAGGCCCCGCAGGCCATCAACCCGACGGCACCGGCCGACAGGCGTACTCTCCACGGAAACCTCATGCCCCACGCCCCTCTGTGCCCGTCGGTGCCGATCATTAAGCACCCTAAGTGATGAGTGTGCCACGTAGAGTGAGCTTAGGCAACCGAGCCCGAGTAGTTCCGTGGGCCGCGGGACGCGGGGCGGCCGGGTCGGGTCAGAGCGAGTGGTACCGGGCCACCACCAGGGAGCCGATGAAGTTGTACCCCTGGGTGGTGGCGTGGATGTTGCCCTGAGTACAGAACCAGGTGAGCTTGCATACCTCGGCCACAGCCGCCGGCACCTTCCCGTAAGGAGGGGAGTAGTGGGTGGTGGTGAAGGGGGTGTCGTCTCCCTGGGCGGCCCACTTGTAGGGCGCCGAGGTCACATTGACGAAGCTGGCCCCGCCGACAGAGCCGTAAGCCTGTCTCAACGTTGGGTTGATCAGGTCGTCGAAGGCCGCCACGGACTGTTGGGCCGACGCCACGTTGGCCGCGGTAGGTGGGTTGGTCGGAAAGACGAAGAGCCCGAGGTTCACATCGGGATAGGTGAGGCCGATGATGGGGGCCAGCGTGTCGGCGGCGTTGGTCAGAGCGGTGTGGAGGGACCCCAGCAACGAGGAGATGTTGGCGCCCATGGCCGGCATGGCTGCCTGCACGCACGCGGCCGTGGAACAGCCGTCGAAGTCGTTGCCACCGATGGAGACGGTGATGAGGGCGACCTTTCCCGGATGGGCGGCGATGAAGGCCAGGACCGCCTGCTCCTGGGTGGTGCCGGTGTAGGCGACGGCGTCCTGGCTGGCCGGGTCGCCACAGCCCAGGGAGTGGAGTAGTGAGGAGGTGGTGGCGCCGCCACAGCCGAAGTTGGCCACCTGCATCTTCAGTCGACGGGCGATGTAGCTCGAATAGCCGGGGGTCCCTCCCATGCCGGGCTGGTAGCCAATGGAGTAGGAGTCGCCCAGGGTGAGTACATAGGGTCGGGCCGACGTCACGGCCTGGCTGGTATCGGGTGTGGCCACCACAACGATGGCGACCACTCCGACCGTGGCCACGACCAAGGCCACCACCGTCGAGATGAGGCTGGCTACGGTCCTTCGTCGGTGCATGTCGTCCCCCCTGTTGATTGCTCCGCTGGCGCCCTGACGGCACGGTCTGGCGACCGTGTGTCTGACGGCCATCCGGCGACGGTCAGCGGTCAGTGTTACCACAGCCGGTTGACGACGGCCGATCGGGTCGAACGGCACGGAGGCGGAAGTCCTGCGAAACTCAGGGTCCGATGCCGGCACCGGCGCCGGGACCTGCGCCCATCACCCGTGCGTGGCCAATTCCAGAGAGGAGTTGATGAGTCGTGAGTCACTCCGGGGTCGAGATGATCAGTGCCTTCCTGGCGGATTCCGGCATGACCACCGGCAGTGTGGCCGAGCGGCGGGCAGCCCTGGACCGGTCGGCCCAGGGGTCACCGCCACCCGACGGCGTCCGTATCGAAGCGGAGACGCTCGGTGGTCGGCCGGCCGAGCGGATAACACCCACCGACGCCGGCACCGAAACGGTCGTCCTCTACCTGCACGGCGGTGGCTACTGCAGCGGATCGTTGGACAGCCACCGCCAACTGGCCTCCCGCATCGCCGTGGCGTCGGGCACCCCTGTGGTGCTGCTCGACTACCGCCTCGCCCCTGAGCATCCCTTTCCTGCCGCGGTAACCGATGCCACCGAGGCCTACCGGGACCTGGTGGCCTCCGGACTCGATCCGTCCCGGATGGCGGTCGCCGGGGATTCGGCTGGAGGAGGGCTGACCCTGGCCCTGCTGCTGGCCCTCCGATCGGCCGGTGACCGGCTGCCGGCGGCAGCGGTCTGTCTCTCCCCCTGGGTCGATCTCACCCAGTCGGCTGCGTCCTACGACACCCAGGCCGCCCTCGACCCCATGGTGTCGAGGGCCGGGCTCGACGAGATGGCCCGCTGCTACCTGGGGGAGAGCGACCCACGGGACGAGCTGGCCTCGCCCCTGTTCGCCGAGGATCTGTCGGGGCTGCCGCCGGTCCTCGTGGAGGTCGGGGCCCATGAGGTGCTGCTCGACGACGCCACGGTCATGGCTGAACGGCTTCGGACCGCGGGAGGAGCGGTCACCCTCACGGTGTGGCCGGAGCTCATCCACGTCTTCCAGGCGTTTCCGGCCGAGATCATCCCCGAGTCCGCCCAGAGCATCGCCGCCGTGGGCTCGTTTCTGGCCGACCAACTGGGGGTCGGGGCGGGTTCGGGCCCTTTCCCACCCACCGGTTCTTGACCGTGGCGCCCGCCTGGCGCCTCCCACCACCCCGTCACCGCGGCTGAACACCGTTAGCGAACACCGAACACCGCCACGCAAACCACCAGAGGGAGGACGACACCTATGCAGGAGTTCCGAGGAAAGGTCGCCGTGGTCACCGGGGCGGGGAGCGGGATCGGGCGGGCCCTGGCCCTGGCCCTGGCGGCCGAGGGGATGCACGTGGGTCTGGCCGATCTCGACCGTGAGGCGCTGGACGGCACCGCCTCCCTCGTCGGTGAGCGGTTCCCGTCGGTGGAGCCCTTGGCCCAGGAGTGCGACGTCAGCCAGGCCGCTCAGGTCGAGGCCCTGGCCGACGCGGTATACGACCGCTGGGGTCAGGTGGATGTGGTGTGCAACAACGCCGGTGTGTTCGTCGGTGGAGTGATCTGGGAGCGGCCGGCCGAAGACTTCGAGTTCGTCTTGGGGGCCAACCTGTGGGGCATCCTCCACGGCATCCGGGCCTTCGTGCCCCGGATGCTGGCCCAGGACACCGAGGGCCACATCGTCAACACCGCCTCGGTGGCCGGCCTCTTCGGCGCCCCCTTCGAGGCGCCCTACGCCATCTCCAAGTTCGCCGCCTTTGCCGCCACGGAATCGCTGGCCAACGATCTCGTGGCCTCGGGTTCGAAACTGCGGGCATCGGCGCTGTGCCCGGGGATGATCCACACCAACATCCTGGACTCCGAACGCCACCGGCCCGACCGACTGGCCACTGACGTCACCGAGGACCAGAAGTTCGTCTCTGGTTTTCTGGCCCAGGCGGTGGCGGCCGGCATGGAGCCGTCCGACGTGGCCCAGAAGGTGATCGACGGAATCCGGGCCGAGCAGTTCCTCATCCTGACCCACGAGACCTACGCTCCGAAGCTGGTGGTCCGGACCGGGGCCCTGGTGGATCGTCGACTGCCGGAGATTCCCGACTTCGACTGACGGCCGGTCCCGATTCAGGCCGTCGTGGCGATACCTCCGTCGACGGGGATGATGGCCCCGGTCAGGTAGGAACCGGCCGAGGAGGCCAGAAAGATCGCCACACCGGCCATGTCGTCGGCACGACCGATGCGCTTGAGCGGCGCCGAGGCGGCGATCTGCTCGCCGAAGGCTTCGAGGGTGGCGGCCATCATCTTGGACTCGAACGGGCCCGGGGCCACAGCGTTCACCGTGATGGTCGGGGCCAGCCGCTTGGCCAGGTGCCGGGTGAGCTGGTGGACGGCCGCCTTGGACGCCGAATACGAATAGGACTCGAGGACGGGGACGTGGATGCCGTCGATGGATCCGATGTTGATGACCCGGGACGGCGAGTCGGCGGTGGCCCTGGCCTCGAGGAGAGGTAGGAAGAACTTGGTGGTGTGGAAGATCCCCTGGACATTGAGGTTGAGGACCCGGTCCCAGGACGCGGTGTCGTGCTCGGCCAGGGGCGCCCCCCAGGTAGCCCCGGCGTTGTTGACCAGGACGTCGACGGACGCATGGTCGGCACTGACCTGCTCGGCGAACCGACGGGCGCCGTCTTCGGTGGACAGGTCGGCGGCCACCCCGGTGCACGTGCCGTAGGACGAGAGCTCGGCTGCTGTGGCCGCTACGGCGTCCGGCTTGCGGGACGCCACCACCACGTCGGCTCCGGCGGCGACGAAGCCGCCGGCGATCATTCGGCCGAT
Organism: Acidimicrobiales bacterium; assembly: GCA_038210245.1. GTDB lineage: Bacteria > Actinomycetota > Acidimicrobiia > Acidimicrobiales > RAAP-2 > Bog-756. The sequence goes on along the minus strand of JBBQWW010000031.1, from coordinate 19,895 downwards.
GCCGCGGGTCCCGCCGGTCACCACCACGGTCTTGCCGGCGACGGAGAACAGCTGCCCAGGAGGGGTGGGAGGTGCGGGAGGGGAGGGGTCGCTCATGGGTGGTGACGGTAGTGCAGCCGGGCGCTGCGGGTCGGCTCAGTCGGCCAGGGTGATCCGCTCCCGCAGGTGGGTGCCCTGTTCGAGGCAGTCCACCATCCCGTCAGCGAAGTCGGCATAGCTGATGTGGCTCTTGCCGTCTTCGGCGAAGAGCATCCGGTGGTGGTCCAGTTGATAGTCCTGGTGATGCGGCCCGGGGCCGATCTCGGCGGCGGGGGACAGATAGGTCCAGTCGAGGTCGTCCACCGTCCGGTAGAACTCGAGAGCCTCCCGCTGGGCCAGGGCATTGGGACGATAGGCGTCCGCAAAGGTCGGGGAGTCGACGGCCTGTACACCGGGGGCCACCTCGAGGCTGCCGGCCCCACCCACCACCAGCAGTCGATGAACCCCCGCCTGGCGGAGTCCCTCCACCAGCCCCCGGGACGCGGCCACGAAGGGCTGGGGTTGGTCGGAGCCGAACGGAGGGCCGATGGCCGAGATGACGGCATCGGTACCCCGGATCACCTCCGCCACGCTGTTCGGGTCGGTCACGTCGCCCGTCCGGATGGTGAGGCCCTCCACCGCCCTGGTTGACCCGGTGCCGGATCCTCCCGACCGGGTCACCCCGGTCACCGTGTGGTCGCGGGCCACCAATTCGGAGGCGATGGCCCGGCCGATGTTCCCGGTGGCTCCGAACAGCACGACTTCCATGGCCATCTCCTCGCGGGTCCGGTCCCCGCAGCGGGGGAAGGTGCTCAGGGTAGGGGACCCGAACGGTGGACCGGGCCAGGGCCCGTATCGCCGACTCCGATTGTTAGGGTGCGGGCGGACACGGGAGGGTGATGATGCGCCTGGCACTGACCGACGAGCAGCAGGAACTGCAGGACACGCTCCGCGCCTACTTCGCCGGGCTGGTCGAAGAGGAGGAGGGGGTCGGGGATCCAGCCACTTCGTACACGAGGCTGATCCGACGTATGGGTCACGATGGTTGGCTGGGCCTGGGTTGGCCCGTCGAGTTCGGCGGACAGGGACGGGGGCCCATCGACCAGATGATCTTCGTGGAGGAGTCCCACTGGGCGGGGGTGCCCCTGCCGCTCCTCACCCTCAACAGCGTGGGACCGACCCTGATGACTCTGGGTACCGACGAGCAGAAGGCACGGATCCTCCCCGGGATCCTGCGCGGCGAGGTTCACTTCTCCATCGGCTACACCGAGCCCACCGCCGGTACCGACTTGGCCGCGTTGCGCACCCGGGGTGAACGAGACGGCGACGAGTGGGTCATCACCGGCGAGAAGCTCTACACCAGCGCCATCCAGTACGCCGACTACGTGTGGCTGGCCGCCCGCACCGATCCCGACGCTCCCAAACACAAGGGCCTCTCGGTGTTCATCGTTCCCACCGACAGCCCCGGGTTCCATTGGACGCCGCTGCGCACCACGGCCGGCGAGTTCACCAGCGCCACCTTCTACGACGGGGTACGGGTGTCGGCGGAGAACCTGGTGGGTGGGGTGAACGAGGGCTGGAAGCTGATCACCAACCAACTCAACCACGAACGGGTGGCCATCTGCCCGGTATCGGGGATCCTGCGCAGCATCGCCGATGTGGAGGCCTGGGCCCGCGCCGAGAAGCGGGCCGACGGCAGCCGGGTCATCGACCGCCAGTGGGTGCAGATCCACCTGGCCCGAATCGGAGCCCGGGCCGAATTCCTCAAGCTCCTCAACTGGAAGGTGGCCTGGGCCGCCGACAAGGGGCTCAACCCGGCGGACGCCTCCGCCACCAAGGTGTTCGGGACAGAGTTCGCTCTTGAGGCCTACCGCCTCCTGTTGGAGGTTGTGGGTCAGGCGGGATACCTGCCGGAAGGTTCGCCCGGTGCGGTACTCCGGGGCCGGCTCGAGCGGGCCTCCCGCAGCCAGACCATCTTCACCTTCGGGGGCGGGACCAATGAAGTCCAACGCGACATCATCGCCATGGTCGGGCTGGGCATGCCCCGGGCGCCACGCTAGGACGGGCTCGAACCGACAGCGTTTGCCGCCCCGGGAGACCCGTGGCCCCGACCCGGTCGGGCCGGTAGGGGTCGACGGCCCCTATCCTGAGGCGACCGGACCGGAACGCCCGGCGACCAAGGAGGCAGCAGTGGACGACCACGAGATCATCGCCCGGATCGGAAGCCTGGCCGAGGAGGAGCAGCGCCTCGAGGAGCAGCACGTGGGCGAGGGGCTCTCCGCCGATGATACCGCTCGGCTGAAGTCCATCGAGGTCACGCTGGATCGGATGTGGGATCTGCTCCGCCAGCGCCGAGCCCTCCGCAGCGCCGGTCGCAGTCCCGACGATGCCGCCCTCCGCCCCGAGGGCACGGTGGAGGGTTACCGGCAGTAGGCCGGGGCGAGGCTGCGACGGGTCGGGCCGAGCCAAGGATCAGACCGGGGCGGACCGCTCGCCGCTGGCCTACGCTCAGCGACGGGGCCAGCCAACGATCACCGTCCGCCGGCACCGCGCCGGATCCGCCAAAGGAGTCCCGTGACCAGGAGTATCCATGAGTAGTGCGTCCGTGAACGGTGTGCAGCTGAGCTACGACGACACAGGGGGCGACGGGCCGCCGGTGGTGCTGTCCCACGGCTTCCTCATGGATCGCACCATGTTCGCGCCCCAGGTGGAGGCGTTGCGACCGCACTTCCGGGTCATCACCTGGGACAGCCGGGGACACGGCGACACGGGCGACGACGGCCAACCCTTCACCTACTGGGACCTGGCCTCGGACTGCATCGCCCTCCTCGACCACCTGGGCGTGGAGCGGGCGGTGGTCGGAGGGATGTCGCAGGGAGGCTTCGTAGCCCTGCGGGTGGCCCTCACCGATCCGGCTCGGGTGCGGGGCCTGATCCTGCTCGACACCCAGGCCGGCACCGAAGACCCTGAGGTGGTCCCGCTGTACGAGGCCATGTTGGCCGAGTGGGTGTCCGTGGGACCGTCTGACGAGATCGCCGAGGTCGTGGCGGGCCTGATCCTCGGCGAGCCCGACCTGACCGCGGCCTGGGTGCCACGCTGGAGGGCTCGACCCCATGCCTCCATCGCCATGCCCGGTCAGGCCCTCATCACCCGGGACGACGTCACCGACCGGCTCGGGGAGATCGAGGCCCCGGCCCTCGTGGTGCACGGCACCGCCGATCTCTCCATCGCCATGGAGAAGGCCCAGAGACTGGTGGCCGGACTGCCCCACGGCGGGGAGGTGGTGGTCATCGAGGGCGGGACCCATTCGGCCAATCTCACCCACCCCGAACCGGTCAACCGGGCCATTCTCGACTTCCTGGCCGTCCTGCCGGCCTGAAGGGGTCGGTCGGGGAGACCAGCGACCGGTCGATTCTCGCCTCGCCCTGCCGACCGCGTTCCGCCCCGGTTCCTCGTCCGACTATCGGGGGGCGATGGTGGCCACGGGCAGGGTCACCTCGATGTGGGTGAAGTGGACGGACCCGCCCAGCTGAGGTTGGGCGTAGGCCACGGTGGTGGCCACCACCTGCAGCTCGAGGGATGTGTGGGCGTGTCCGGTGTAGGCCACCATCTCCAGTGGCACGGCGGTGGCGTGGGGGCGCCCGTCCAGGGTCACGGCGATGGGGGTGACCTGGTTGCCCAGCACCAGTCCGGTGCTGGGGTCGACCAACTGGGCGAATACCCGGGTGGGTCGGGTGCCGGCCGACGCGGTGCCTTGGTAGGAGAGGACCAGTCGGGGGGCTCCGACCACGACGGCCGAGCGACTCCCGAAGGGGATGGGGAGGGTGACGGCCGTCGTGGCCGGACCCGGGGTGATGGACGCCACCAGGCCGGCCAGAATCTGGTTGGTACGCGAGACGTCGACGGGACCGGATCCGCCCGCGGCCACCAGAGGCAGCGTGCCGCGTCCCGAAGCCGTCACCGGACGCCCGGGCGTCGGCGGGTAGCTGGGGGCCGAGTACTGGGTGCCGTTCTGGTCGACGAAGCGGAAGCCCGGTCCGGTGTGGACAGCGGTGTCCTGTTTCACGTAGCGGTCGAGCCAGGCCAGGGTGGCCCCGAGCACCAGGTCCGGGTTCCCCGGAGGAGTCAGGCACACGCCGTGTCCGCCGCAGAACCACACCATCGAGGTAGGCACACCCTTCCCCCGCAGCACGTGGTAGTTGTCCACGCCCTCCTGGAGCGTGAAGAGCGTGTCAACGGTTCCCTGGACGATCAGAGTCGGGACGTGGATATGCGCCACCAGTGTTCCGGGGCCTCGTTCGGCGAACCAATGCTGTTGGGCCGGGGTGATCACGCCGTTCTGCTCGCCGGCCGCGTGGGAGGCGATGACCTCGGGGTCGACCCGGTCCGTAGCGCTCAGGGCGGTGAGCAGGTTGGACCAGCCGCTCTTGACCGTGTCGGCTTTGTCCAGGCTGGTGACGAGCGAGTGCCAGGCGATGCCGGGCACGATGGCATCGACTCGGCAGTCGGTGGCTGCGGTGACCAGTTGGATGCCCCCTCCGTAGGAGCCGCCCACCATGCCCATCCGGGGGTCACCCTTGGTGTCGAGCTCGACCCCGGGCCGACCCGCTACCCAGCTGATCAGGGTGCTGACGTCACGGGCCTCGAAGTGGGGGCTGTCCACCTCGGCCACCCCACCGGACTTCCCGAAGCCCCTCGGGTCCCAGGTGAGCACGTTGTAGCCGGCGGTCCACAGCGACTTGATGGGCACCGCACCGAGGATCCCCGTCCCCTGGGTGTCGGTATCCCCGGCCAAGCTCCACCCCGGACCCATCAGGACCGTGGGTGCGGTGGTCCCGTCTCCAGGGGACGGACTGACCGGGAACCAGTGGACCCGGATCGGGGTCCCATCGAACGAGGTCACCACCCAGTCGCTCGGGATGCCGGCGACCGGGGTCGAAGCCGGCACCGCCGTGGTCGCCGGGTGACAGGTGGCGGCGTTGGCCGATGCGGCGTGGCCCGCGCCCACGATGCCTGGGGCCGGGTCGGATGAGCTCGAACAGCCGGCCAGCAGCGCGGCCACGACCAGCAGGGGCCCGATCCACGCCGTCCGGCGCCTCCGTCCTCCCCACCCCTCCCCGTGCACCGGCGCAGTGTGGCATCTGGAACCACGCCAAGCAATCGGCATCCTCCCGATCATCGTCGGGCGGGCCAGCGACGCCGCCAGGGTCGGGTCTGGACCTGGGGCCGCGGCACCCCTTCGAACTGCAGGAATGCCCGGCAATTTGATGCCGTGGCCCCTGGCGAACTACTACCTGGTCGATGACCGTTGCGTCCAGCCCCCCGATGGAGGCCCGGAGCAGCCGGCGCCGGTGGTGGGCCCTGGTCGTGGTGTGCCTGGGCATGTTCATGAACTCCCTGGACGCCTCGATCGTGAACGTGGCCCTGCCCGACATCCAACGGGACCTGCACTTCAGCCAGTCCAGCCTCATCTGGGTGGTGGACGCCTTCTTGATCACCTTCGCCAGTGTCCTGTTGATGGCCGGACGACTGGGGGACCTGGTCGGTCGCAGGCTGGTCTTCCTGACCGGCATCGCCACCTTCACCGCGTCCTCCATCGTGTGCGGGGTGGCCGTCAGTCCGGCCATGCTGGTCATCGGACGCTTCGTCCAGGGGATCGGGGGGGCCCTCTCGGCTTCGGTGATCATCGCCATCATCGTCACCGAGTTCCCGGAGCCGGCCGAGCGGGCCAAGGCCATGAGCGCGTACATCTTCGTGGCCGTCGGGGGTGGCTCGATCGGCCTGCTGGTGGGAGGTGTGTTGACCCAGGCCATCTCCTGGCACTGGATCTTCTTCATCAACGTGCCCATCGGAGTGGCCACCTTCCTCCTGGGTCGGGCTCTCATCCACGAGAACGTGGGCCTGGGCATCCGCAATGGTGTCGACATCACTGGCTCGGTCATGATCACGCTGTCGTTGATGCTGGGTACTTTCGCCATCATCGAGGCCACCCAGTACGGCTGGGTGTCGGTGCACACCTTCGCCTTCGGGGGGGCGTCACTGGCCCTGCTGGCCGGATTCGTCCTGCTGGAGTCGCGCCTGGCCAACCCGATCCTTCCCCCCCGTATCCTGCGGATCCCGACCCTGGTGAACTCGAGCCTCATCCGGGCCTTCCTCATGGCCGGCATGGGCACCACTCTGTTCCTCGGCTCCATCTACCTGGAGAACGTGCTGGGCTTCAGCCCGATCATGACGGGTCTGGGCTTCCTGCCCATCTCCTTGGTCATGGGGCTCTTGTCCGTCGGCATCACCGCCCGGCTGGTCACCCGCTTCGGAGCCAAGCGGGTGCTCGTCCCCGGGATGATCGCGGCCACCGCCGGGCTCCTGCTGCTCACCAGGATCGGCCCTGGGTCGTCCTATCTCACCGTGGTCTTCCCGGCCCTGGTGCTCATCGGATTGGGGGCAGGGTCATCGTTCATGCCTCTCCTGTCCATCGCCATGGCTGACGTGCCCAACGCCGACGCTGGGCTCGGTTCGGGCATCGTCAACGTGTCCATGCAGATGGGGGGAGCCCTCGGGCTGGCTGTCCTCGGGACGATCGCCACCGAGCGCACCAAGGCACTGGAAGCGGCAGGCCGGTCGACGGCCAGTGCCCTGAGTGGTGGCTTCCGACTGTCCTTCTTGGCGGCGGCGGTCATCCTGGGGGTGGGCACAGTGATGGCGATCGTCCTACTCAAGGATGGCGGGGACGAGCGAATGGACGCCGAGTCCCTTCGTGCGGTCGAGATCGAGAACGCCGGCGAACCGCTGGCTACCTGAGGATGGGTACAGGGCCTCGTCGCGCTGTCCCCGCCTCCATCCCGGACCCTGCCGCCGGGGGGTACGGTCAGCTGAGCACATCCCGTCGGTGAAAGACCACGGCGGCGATCGACAGCAGCACCGCCGCATACAGCCCTTGGACGAGGGCCAGGTGGGGGAGACCGCTCCAGTCGGTGGGCCGGAAGAAGATGCCGTTCCACACGTCGGTCCCCTTGTCGGTCAGGGGGAGCCAGGGAGTCAGGGTGTGCAGCCCCGGAATGTTGTCCAGCGACCGGGATACCAGTCCGAACAGCACCCCTCCGGCCACGGCGCTGAAGGCGCGGTCGGTGAGGGTGGAGCAGAAAAAGGCGAAGGCGAAGGTGCTCAGCATCGTTCCGGATACCACCACCACGGCCAGTCCCAACCGTCCCAGCGCGGCCACCGGGGAGACCGTCGACTGGCCGGTGGAGAACGCCGTGGCGTGTTGGAGGTCGAGGACGGACAGCGGATGCCACCCGAAGGCCACCAGTCCCGAGAGCACGCCGGCTACCACCACCACGGCCACCGCCGCCAGTGAGAACAGGGCGGCCACGACGGCCTTGCTGGTCAGGATCCGCTCCCTCGACACCGGCCGGGCCAGGAGGTAGCGGAGGGTTCCCCACCCGGCCTCCCCGGCCACCGACTCGCCGGCGAAGATGGCCACGGCCAGGGGGATGAGAAACAGCAGCAGGGCGTTGAGGCCGATCAGTCCCATGGTGAAGCCGGACGAGTTGGGTACCACCGAGCCCCAGTTCCCGATGCGCTCTGGTGTGGACGCACTGGTCAGGCCGATGATCAACGTGACGATCACGGCCACCCCGGCCAGTACGCCGAAGACGATCCAGGCCCGGGGCCGGCGGATCTGTTTGATCAACTCGACGGTGATCAATCGAGGATGTCCTTCCGGGTGAACCACCACTGGGCCAGTCCCATGAAGACCACGAAGTAGACGGCCTGAAGGATCAGGAAGTGGGGGATCCCCTCGGTGGGCAGCGGTCGGACGAACAGGTGGTTCCACAGGTCGATGTCGTTGTTGGGCATGTAGTTGTTGACCACCGACACCCCGGGAAGGTAGTCGGCGTTGAAGACCCGCGAGATGATGGTCAGGCCCACCCCACCGGCCACGGCGACCAGCGGGCGTCTGGTGGTGGTGGACAGGAAGAAGGCCACGGCGAAGATGCTGGCCATCCCGGCTGTCACGTACAACGTGGACAGGCCGAGTTCGCCCAGCAGGACAGCGGGCGACAGGGTGGCCGCCACCGGGTGGCCCGGCGATGAGGCACCCCCGTCGATGACATAGAGGGGGTGCCAGCCGAAGCACAGGATCCCCACGACGACCCCCGCCACCGCCAGTGTGGCCACGGCCGCCCCCGACAGGAGGGCCGCCACCGAGGCCTTGGACCACAGCACCCGGGTGCGGGACACCGGTCGGGCCAGCACATAGCGGAGGCTTCCCCACCCGGCCTCGCCGGCCACCGCCTCGCCGGCGAAGAGCGAGACGGCCAGGGGAAGGAAGAACTTCATGGTGCTGGCCAGGGCGATGATGGGCACGCTGAATCCTGAGGTTCTGGGCACCATGACGAGGGGTACATCCCCGACGTACTCCACCTGACCCGATCCGGTGGCGGCCAGGGCCACGGAAAGCACCAACGGGAATCCGGCCACGATGCCCAAGGTGGCGTAGGTCCTGGTCCGCCGGAACTGCTTGGTCCACTCGACGCCGATCAAGGGAGTTCGGAGACCGCTCCGGACGTCTCGCCGCTGGATCCGGACCGGTACTCGAACAGGGCCAGATAGGAGTCCTCGAACGTGGTGCCACGAAGCTCGATCACGGTGACGCCGCCGGCCTCCAGCGTGTCGACCAGGTCCACGGGGCGAAGACCAACCCCTTCCACGAGTACGGTTCCCGGGTCCACCGTGTCGGCTCGCGTCACTCCGGGGGCCCCCCGGAGCACGGCAGCGGCCCGGGTGGGAAGGTCGACCCGCATCCGGATCCGGGGGACCCGTCCGACCAGCTCGGCCATGGCCCCGGCGGCGACCAGGTGACCCTCCCGCAGCACGGCGGCGTGGGTACAGAGCCGCTCGATCTCGGAGAAGTGGTGGCTGGAGAGCACCACGGTGGCCCCGGCGGCGACACTGGCCGTGATGGCCTCCCGTACCTCGACCACCTGGGCCGGGTCCATCCCCGTGGTCGGTTCGTCGAGAATGAGCAGATCCGGTGCTCCGAGGAGGGCCTGGGCCATGGCCAGCCGGTAGCGCATGCCGTGGGAGTAGCCGGCGAAGGGTCGGTCGACGGCATCCCCCAGGCCGGTCATGGCGATCGCCGTATCCAGGTCGGGACGGCCTCCACTCTGGCGGATCTGGCGACAGGCCAGGTCGAGGTTCGTGCGTCCGGACAGGTGGGGGACGAAGCCGGGGCCGTCCACCAGGGCCCCCACCCGCCCCAGCACCGGCGCACCCGGTCGGACGGGCTCCCCGAAGAGCGAAGCCCGTCCGGATGTGGGTCGAACCAGGCCGAGGAGGATTTTCAGGGTGATGGTCTTCCCGGAACCGTTGGGACCGACCAGGCCGAGGATCTGGCCCACCTCCACAGTCAAGCTGAGGTCGTCCACCGCGGTGATGCCGTTGCGGAGGGTCTTGGTCAGGTGCTCGATGCGGATGGCCGCCGGCCGGTCGGGTGACGCTCCGGTGGGCGAGGCGGTAGATCGGGCTGGTGGATCAGACCCGACTGCTGGTTCAGGCTCCATCGGAGTCCCCGCCGTTCAGGGCTTCCTGTTCGCCCCCGGGGATCATGGCCGCGATGTCTACCACCTTGGCCCGCGGGGGCTTGGCGGTGTGGACAGGAGTACCGAAGCCGTGGAGGGCGATGGCCATCGTCCCGATGCCGGCCCCCGGGGGGGTCCAGCGGAGACCTACCAGGCGACCCGATCCGTCCACCCATACGTCCATCGCCATGGCCACCGCCGATGTGAACGGGTTACCTCCCGACGCTGTGATCTGCGACGTGATGGCCTGGGAGAACACCGCCGCTGCCGGTCCGGTGGCATGGGCCAGCGCCGTGTTGAGGTTCACCCGGGCCCGGTAGTGGTGGGTTCGAACCCCGTTGAACGCCGCCATGCCCATGGAGGTGGCGCCGGTGGTCCCCCAGGCCAGCGTCGACAAAGCCAGGGCCGGATTCACCGATTCGGTCTGCACGATGTACGGGGGGAACATGACCTTGAACTTGGCTATGTCGGCAAAGTTGGCGAAGATCCAGGGCCGACCGCGCTGCAGGGGAGGGCTCGACGAGGGGGGTCGCACGAAGACCGACCCGGGCAGGAAGACCATCTGCTCCTGGGCCGAGGATCCACCGGGAAGCTCGAGGGTGATGGTGCCCGTCGGGGCCTTGAAGTCGACCAGACCGTGGGCCCCCAACGGTGTCGCCGATCCCGTCGTGGGTGTGGAGTGGTGGAACGACACGGTGAAGGCGCTGCGCGACTGGGATGTTTTGGTGGCGGCCGCCACCACCACGCTGCCGAGGGTCGCCGGGGTCGCCGGGGTCGCCGGGGTCGCCGGGGTGGCCGGGGTGGCCGAAGCCGGACCGCCGACAGTCAGGGCGAGGGCCAGGGCGAGGAGCGGAATGAGTGCGGCCAGGGTGACCGCCGGCCCGGGCCGTGGGCAGAACAGGGGAGAACGGTCACTGCCGAAGTGGAGGCGGAGGCCACCGAGGCGACGGTGGCTCGAGGCGGGGAGGGGGTTGTGCATCAGGCGCTCCACCGGCGGACGATATCAGGCACCCCGGCGGCCACTGCTTCGCCCGATCCGGTGCCGAAGGATCGGTGAGCAGTGGCGGGACCCGAGTGGGCCACCGATCCCGTCAGTACAGGCCGACGATGTCCCCGTTCTCGTCGAGATCGATGTCCTCGGCCGCCGGATGCCGACTCAGCCCGGGCATGGTGCGCATGTCGCCGCAGATGGCGTAGATGAATCCGGCTCCGGCCGAGGCTCGGACCTCGCGTACCGGGAGACGCCATCCGGTGGGGGCGCCCTTCAGGGAGGCGTTGGACGAGATGGACAGGTGGGTCTTGGCTATGCAGATCGGAAAACCACCGAGGCCGTTGGCTTCGAACAGATCAAGGCTCCGGGACGCTGGCAGCAGGTAGTCGACGCCGTCCGCCCCGTAGACCTCGGTGGCGATGGTCTCGATCTTGTCCCGTAGCGAGGCCTCCGAACGATAGAGGAAGCGAAATTGACTGGGCTCGTCGGCGGCGGCCACCACGGCCTCGGCCAGTTCGGTAGCTCCGGCGCCCCCGTCCTGGAAGTGAGTGGACACGGCACAGCGCACGCCCATGGACTCGGCGATCTCGATGATGGCGGCGTACTCGGAATCGAAGTCCCCGGGGAATGCGTTGATAGCTACCACCGGAGTTACGCCGTGGATCTGAACGTTCTCGATCTGTTTGCGCAGGTTGGCTCCGCCGGCGTGTACCTCGTCGGGGTTCTCTCGCAGCAGAGCGTCGGGAAGTGGCTTCCCGGCCACGATCCGGTGCACTCCCGAGTGGGCCTTGAGGGCCCGGACCGTGGTGACGATCACGGCGGCGTCGGGAACCAGGCCGGAGACCCGGCACTTGATGTTGAAGAAGCGCTCGGCGCCCATGTCGGCGCCGAAGCCGGCCTCGGTGATGAGGTAGTCACCGGTGTGGATTCCGATCAGGTCGGCGATGACCGACGAGTTGCCGTGGGCGATGTTGCCGAACGGTCCGGCGTGAACCAGGACCGGTGTGTTCTCCAGGGTCTGGAGGAGGTTGGGTTGGATGGCGTCCCGCATGATGACGGCCATGGCTCCGGCCGCCCGGATCTGCTCAGCGGTCACCGGAGTGCCGTCGGAGGTGAAGCCCACCACGATCTGGCCCAACCGGCGGCGCATGTCCGACAACGACGTGGAGAGGGCCAGGATGGCCATCACCTCGCTGGCTGCGGTGATGTCGAAGCCGGCCTGACGGGGCACGCCGTCCTCCCGTGAACCCAGACCCACCACGATGTTGCGTAGGGCCCGGTCGTTGACGTCCAGCGCCCGACGCCACGTGATGGTGGACGGGTCGAGTTCGAGCTCGTTCCCCTGGTAGAGGTGGTTGTCGACCATGGCGGACAGGGTGTTGTGGGCGGCGGTCACCGCATGCATGTCCCCGGTGAGGTGGAGATTGAGGGCTTCGAAGGGTGCCGCCTGGCTGTAGCCCCCACCCGCCGCCCCGCCCTTGATCCCGAAGGTCGGCCCCATGGAGGCCTGGCGGATGGCCGCTGTGGCCCGCTTCCCGATGTGGCCCATTCCCTGGGCCAACCCCAGGGTGGTGGTGGTCTTACCCTCACCCAGCGGCGTGGGGGTGACCGCCGTCACCACCACGTAGCGGGCCTTGGGCCGATCGGACAGCGTCTCGATGGCTCCGAGCTTGACCTTGGCCACGAACTCCCCGTAGGGCTGCAGCAGGTCCTCGGAGATCCCGATGTCGCGGGCCACCGAGGTGATCGGGACGAGCGTGGCCCGGCGGGCGATCTCCAGTGCGGTGAGTTGGTCCTGGTCGCTCACGGTCGTGACTGATCCCGACGTGTGGTTGGCATTCCGCCCCTCGCTCCTGGTTCTCCGGGTGCACCGATCCGGTCTGACCGAGCATCGTAGTGCCGTGGTCCCGGTCAGGCCCGAGGTCGGTTCAGGCTCGTCACCCCGTCAGGCCAGGATCTTCTCCCACCCCTGGCCCACTCGGGCCATGAAGACGGTGGTCAGCGTCATGGCCCGGTGGAGCCACACGCCGTCCACCCGGAGGTACTCGTCGTCCTCGAAGCCGCACATCCACCACGACGAGCCGTCGAGCCGCCGACACGGGCTGAGGAGGTCCCATCGGCCCCGGGCGCGGTCCCCGTCCACCTCGATCCGGGGCTTGAGGAACAGATGCCTGGAGAAGGTGAGGGTCGGCTCAGCCAGCCGGGCGGCGATGGCCGATCGACCTTCGCTGCGGCCGAGGCCAGGCCCTCCGTCCCAGATCCCGTCCGGAGTGAACAGGTCGGCGGCGGCCCGGGCCACCTGTTTCAATCTGTCCGGTTCGACCTGCTGGCCCTGGGAGAACCGTTGGTCCACCAGATCGCCGTAGCGGGCCTTGAGGGCCTGCAGCTCCAGGACGGCCTCGGTGGACTCCACCCGGCGGCGCAACCCCGCCACCTGGTCCGACAGTTCCTCGATGGTGGGCATGTCCCTCCCCTCGGCCTGGTAGTTCCGGGTCCGATCGCGCCCGGAAGACTACCGGCCTACTCAGGGTGGGCCGGATTACCTGCCCCACCTGGCCCCGGTAGTCGAGCCCCACTCCCGGTCCGTGGACCAGGTCACCGTGTGGGCCTGATGACTTGGCCATGCCTAGCGCGCCGAGGGGGCGTAGGCCTCGGACTCGTAGCCGATCTCTACCGTGCGGTCGATCAGCGCGCAGCGCTGCTCCACCTCGTCGTAGTCGCCGGCGGAGCCGAAGGCGCTGTAGATGAAGTCCCCGAGCCCGAGTCGCCAGTCGACCAGATCGCCGGGCACCCGGTTGATGGTGATCTCGTCCACGCCCGGTACCTCTTGGAGTAGTTCCTGGCCCGCCATACTGATCACACGGTGGGCAGTGACGGGTGGTGTGGCGATTCGCCGGTATGCCACCCGAGGGAACATAAGGGGGAGGTGGACAGAAGGCACCATTCCCAGGGCCAACTCCACGGCCACCCGGTACAGCGACACGTCCCCGCCGGCCAGTGTCATCAGTTCGGGAACCCCACCGCCCACCCGACCATTGACCTCCACTACGGCCGGCCCGTCCGGGGTGAACTTGAGTTCCGTGTGCTGACAGCCCCACTGGATACCGAGAGCGGTGACGGCCGCTGTGGCCAGCTCACACGCAGCCTGGGTGTCGGATGGGGAGAGATCGCTGGGTAGGACGCTGCCGGTCTCTCGAAAGGGCTCGGCAAACCGGAACCTACCGGTGACAGCCAGGTGCTCGACGGTACCGTCGCGCACGAAGCTCTCGACCGAGACCACATCGGAGAAGCGGGACACCGGTCGGCCGGCGCTCTCGAGGTACCCCTCCAGGATCCACCCGTCAGGCTCAGTGGACCGAGCCAGGAGCGCGACGAGTTGGTCAGTCGTGTGTACATGGTGGACATTCCGGCTCCCGTCGCCGGATCGAGGCTTGAGCACGGCGGGGAGGAGCACCGATTGCGCCAGTCGATCGGCCTCGGTCTCGGAGAGTCCGGCGGGGACCTCCCAGAAGGGCGGCACCGGAACTCCCGCAACCTGCATGGTCTGCCGTTGCCGGAGCTTGTCGGCGAGGCGACCGGCCACCTCGGGAGAGTGGAAGGTGAGACCGAGACCGGCGCCGATGGCAGCCAGTCGGATGAGGCGTCGGTCGTTGAGGGCCACCATTCCCGTGGGTCGTTGGGCCCGCAGGGCCTCGACCATCTGATCTTCCGTGAGATCGGACACGTCGACCACCCGGCCGACGCGCGACAGCAGCCGCGCCGAGTTGGTCATGCCCGGCTCGGACAGGTCGATCATCCAGATGATCTCGCACAGGCCGCGAGTGGCATCGCGAAGTGAGAACACCGACGGAGTGGTGGCCTCATAGGAGATGATCAGCCGCTCGACGCGGTCGGCGCTCACCCGGGGGAGCCGTGGGTGGACGCCATGGTCAACGAGGATCGCTTCAACGCGATTCTCGAAACGTCGGAGCAGCCCATACGACAAGTATCGTTGCTCCGGCCCCGTTACGGCAGTGTGCAGCGTTGCGTTTCCGTGACGATGCAAGGTGCACCGAGTGAATCGGGCCCATTCTCAGGTCAATCTCAGAATGGATGATTAGCTTCGCACTTGTTGGGCCTACGGGGCGAGGAACCGCCGTCCAAGCTCCGGGCCCAACCCTCTCTTCCGAACTCCGAGGCACTGTTGAGTCCCGCAGTGTCTCGAGCGTCGAAGCGCAGAGCGCCCACAGCCCGAGTAGCCGGAAACTGGCGTGAGGTGTCCTAGCCGCCGAGCGGACGAAACGTCCGGGGTGCCGCCGGCCGGTCGTCCCCGGGATCGTCGGAGCGGTCGTCCACCCGCAGGAGCCCGATCAGGTCACCTCGTGCTCTGGCCACCCGGGAGGCCACCGTCCCCGGAGCGCAGCCACAGATGGCCGCCGTCTCTTCGTAACTCAGACCGTACAGCTGGGTGAGTGTGAAGGCAGCACGCCGGTCCGGCTCGAGTCGATGGAGCAGGTTGTCCACCGCCACCTGGCCGGTGCCGTCGTCACCGACCTGTAGTTGGGAGAGCAACAGTTCACCACGAGGCTCGGTGTGGTCACGCCGGCGGACCCGGCTCCTGAGCTCGGACGCGCACACGTGGTATGCGATGGAGAAGAGCCAGGTCTTCGCGGAGGATTCGCCGCGAAAGCTCCGGATCCCCTTGGCCACCCTCAGGAATGTCTCCTGGGCGAGGTCGTCCGCACTCTGGGTATCGACCAGAGACGCACAGAGGCGGTGGGTCGGCCCGTAGGCCGCATCGACCAGTGTTCCCAGGTCCTCCTGGTTTCCGCGCTGCGCTCCGAGCGCCAGCTCTGTCCACCGGTCCATTGATCGAACATACCGATCAGGGTGGTGGTAGGTCACGCTATTTCGCGGAGAGTGATGCGCTGACCACGATGCATCACAACCCCAAACCAGGCGGGGGCCGATCCCTGGTTGGTCCCTACCGCGGAATCGGTGCCCCAGTGGGGCGCCAACCCGCTTGTGCTCGGCGGACAAATCCGAGCGGACGGGAAGAACCAGGGACCCCCCGGCGACTACCAGACCATGCAGGTGAGTTGCGAGGTCATCCGGGAGTCGATCTCTGCCGCCCTCGACGCAGAGAGCACCGGTCTTCCCTCCGACGACATCGATCGCCACCTGGCCGGCTGTGACGCCTGCCGCGCCTGGCAGGAGGCGGCCCACGAGGTCACCCGGCAGTTCAGGCTCCAGGCCGCCGAAGATCTGGCCTCGGTTCCGGCTCCCCTTCGGGCTGACGTGGTCGGAACCGCGTCCAGACGCCGGCCTTCCCAGGTCGTAGTGGCCCGGGCCGCGTTGGTAGCCGCCGGCATCGCCCAACTCCTGGTGACGAGTCGACTGCTGCTGTCTGGAGACATCGATAGCTTCCGGGACCTCGGTGCGTTGGAGGTGGCCCTGGGGGTCGGCTACCTCGTGGCAGCAGCGCTGCCGCGTCGAGCTGCGGGCATGCGGTCCATTGTCGGGACCGCCGCCCTCCTGCTGGTGGCCTCAGCCCTCTTGGACCTGGTCCATCACCGGACGACGGCCTTCGACGAAGCTCCCCATCTGATCGCGGTAGCCGGTTGGCTCCTCATCGTCTTCCTGGCCTGGCGCACCCCTGAGTTCGGCGCCCCGCCGTCGGCGTTCCGGCGCTGGGCGGCGGTACACCGACGGTCCGAGGGCGTGGGGGTCGGCCAGGGGGCCATCGGGTGGGGTGAGACCACAGCCGGGGGCAGTTCGGCTTGGGCCCAGACAGTGGGGACCGGAGCCGGTTGGGCCGGTGGTTCCGGTGCACTGGGTACGCATGATGTTCTGGGTGCGCAGCGTACCCGTGAGTCCCACAGGACTGGGGGCGCAGGGGACCAGAGGCGTGCGGCGGGCGAGTGACGCGGAGGGCCGGCCCATTCCAGACTCTTGGAGGAGGTTTGGCGAGAGGGCATGAGTGGCACTAGGCACCGAATGTGCGTGGGACCGGGCTGGGTTCAAATCAGATCTCGTCGACCGTCCTCGGTGTGCGCAGGATCATCATCGATGCCGCCACCAGTAGCCCGGCACCGATGACCGAGAACACGAAGTGCCACCAACTCCAGTTGAACTGCCGGTTCACCGCCACGGCGGAGGCGTCGGAGCAGGTCTGATAACTCGGACACGTGGTGGTGGACGGGATCGCCGTGATCACCGTGCTCGTGAAGCGATTGATGGTCCAGAGGACCCACATGGCCCACAGACCGATGACCACGACGATGCGTAGGGGCTGATTACGGATACCCACGGGCTGATCTTGTCAGATCTGCGTGTTCAGCGGTCTTCGGGCCCCGGATTTCACAGCTGACCCTGATCGCTCGAGGGGATGGGTGCACTCTGTGGGATCTGATCGGCTCCGGCAAAGACCGGATGAGAACCGCACGGGGACAGCGGATGGCGTGCCGACCGTCCTGGGGTTTGCAATCCACGATTGCTGGGCGCCGTAGAGACCGAAGGAGATCAGGGCCCGGGAGGCGCCGTCGTGGTCGTCGACGTGTCGGTCGTCGACGTGGTCGTCGTCGGGGGCACCGTGGTGGTCGTAGTCGTCGTCGGCGGCACCGTGGTGGTCGTGGTGGTCGTGGTCGGCGGCACCGTGGTGGTCGTGGTGGTCGTCGTAGGCGGCGGAGGACTGGTCGTCGTCGTGGTCGTCGGAGGCACCGTGGTCGGGGTCGTCACCACGGGTGGTGCCGAGGGGTTGGACGAGGTCGTGGTGGTCACAGGTGCTGCCGGTGTGCCGAAGGTGAAGGGCAGCGTCACGAAGGAGGGCAGGGAGGTGGTGGCCTGTGGGTTCGTCTTGCCTTTGGCTTTGTTGGCCTGGGAGATGAGGAACGGAAAGGGCGACGGCAGTGTCGAGGTGGTCGGCGTCGAGGTCGGCGTGGTGGAGGTGCTGGGGGGCGCGGTGGACGGCGTGGTGCCGGTGACGAACGGAAGGCCACTCTGGAGGGGTGATGTAGTCGCTGAGGCCGAGGTCTTCGCACTCGAGCCCTTGCCGATGAGCAGCGCACTGATGCCGGCGATGATGACCACGCCGGCGATGATGATCGACCAGCGCCAGAAGGTCTCGTCCCCACTTGTTTCTTCGGCCACAGCCACTTCACTTCCTCCTCACGACTACGAGTTCTACGGGACGCCGGTCTGGTGGTTCCGGTGCCTACCCTTGTCGGTCACCGGTCCCGATGAGGGTGGTGCCGGGTTCCGGGCCGAGCCGCTGCCCAACCACCCTCGTTCGGGGTGATGGTACAGACCGTCCCCCCGCGACCCAGAAACGACCGCGGACGACCTTCATGGTGGGTGGATACCGCCGGAACTTCACTGATGCTGACACGTCCTGGCCGCCTCGGCCAGGGTGGTCACTACCGGTGCCGCTCAGGTGTCGCAGAGCGCGAAACCCCTGGGGTCGAGGCCCAACGAGGAGCGCAACTCCCGCCCCAGAGGGCTGTCCTAGTGGCGAGGGGGGAAGAATCTCGGCAAAAAGTGGCGATTGGCATCGAGGAGGGTGTCGGTCAACCGTTCGGCCAGGGGGAACTGACCGACCAGGGGATTGGTCACCAGGGCCCGGATCATGGTCTCCCGGCTACCGGTCATCGCAGCTTCGACGGCGAGCCGTTCATAGGCCTTCACGTGGGACACCAGGCCGGCCATGTCTGGAGGGAGGTCCCGCTGGGCCAGGGGGTGGGCCCCGTCTCGGTCGACCGTGCAGGGCACCTCGACCACGGCATCGTCGGGCAATCCGGGGATGCTGCCGTCATTGCGGATATCGACTACCTGGACGTCACCGGTCCCGGCGTGGAGCGAGGAGATGAGTCGCACTGCGGCCTCCGAGTAGAAGGCACCCCCTCGGTAGGAGAGTTTGGTGGGCTTGGTATCGAGGGAGGGGTCGCGGTATTGGGCCAGCAGTTCGGATTCGAGCTCCGCCACCACCTGAGCCCGGGACCGCCATCCCGGTGCCGACTGTTCGGCCAGGTCGTGGTCGAGGCAGTAGTAGTAGTGGAGGTAGTAGGAGGGCAGCGCGCCGAGTAGGTGGAGGAGCCCGGCAGGCACGCCGCTCTCGAGTTCGAGTTCCGGGCTGAACCGGTCGAGCAGCTCGGGCAGTCGGTCCACGCCATCGACGCGGGCCGATCGGACCCAGGTGAGGTGGTTGAGTCCCACGTGCTCGAGTACCACCCGGTCCGGATCGACGGCCAGGTAGTGGCCGAGGCGGCGCTGGACGTGGATGGCGACATTGCAGAGGCCGAGCGCCCGGTGGCCTTCGTCGGCCAAGGCCTGGGTCACGATCCCGACGGGATTGGTGAAGTCCACCACCCAGGCACCGGGGGCACCCCGCTTGGCCGTCTCCTCGGCGATGTCGAGGACCAGGGGCACGGTTCGCAGGGCCTTGGCCAACCCGCCCGGACCGGTGGTCTCCTGCCCCAGGCACCCGAAGCCGACTGGCAACGTCTCGTCGGTGTGCCGGGCAGCCTGACCGCCCACCCGGAGCTGGATGATCACGAAATCGGCACCGTCGATGGCTCGATGGCGGTCGTCCGTGGTGACCAGATCACCGGCCCATCCGCGACGTCGCAGCATGCGGCCGGCCAGGCCCCCCACCACCTCGAGCCGGTCCTGGTCGGGGTCGAGCAGAACTAGTTCGTCCACGATCATGCGGTCTTCGTGATCGCAGAGGCTGTCCACCAGCTCGGGTGTGTAGGTACTCCCACCCCCGACCACGGCCACCTTGGTTCCCACGGGCTGAACGTAACATCCCCCTGTGGACCAACGCGCAGGTGAGATGGGACGGACACCAGGATGATGCCGCTGAACCCGATGATCGGGCCAGCCCGCGAGCTCCGGCCCGTCGACCTGCTCCTGGCCGTCGACGGTGGTGCCTCGAAGACTGACGTGTGGCTGCTCACTGCCGACGGCACCGTCGTTGGCATGGCGCGAGGAGGTGGGTCCAACCATCAGCTCTCGGGCCTGGACGGGGCCATGGACTTGGTGGGGGACACCGTGGCCGGGGCGGCTACGGTGGCCGGCCTGGCCGGGACGGTCCACCCGATCAGCGGGATCGCCGTGTTCTGTATGGCCGGGCTGGACCTCCCGGTGGACGAGCAGCGCCTGACCGAGGCCATCAGCTCCCGAGGATGGGCCGGGACTCCTTCAGTCCTCAACGACACCTTCGCCGTGCTCCGAGCTGGGGTGCGGTCCGGTTGGGGCGTAGGGGTTGTGTGCGGCAGTGGACTCAACTGCGTTGGCCTCGGTCCTGACGGAGCGGTGGTCCGCTTCCC